>NZ_JBFAMP010000001.1:0-1005777 GCF_040674455.1 Streptomyces sp. NPDC049837
TTGACGAGCGCGATCTCCGCGAGGCCGCCGAAGTTGGTCTCGAAGCCCCAGATCCGCTGCTCGGGGTCGAGCATCGTGTCGTTGTGGCCGTCACTCGACTCCAGCTCGACCGACAGACAGTGCGCGACGACCTCATCCCCGGGCCTCCACGCGTTGACACCCGGGCCGGTGCACAGCACCACGCCCGCCAGGTCCGAGCCGAGGACGTGGTACGGCAGGTCGTGGCGCTTGGTCAGCTCGGACAGCCTGCCGTACCGCTCCAGGAAACCGAACGTCGGCAGCGGTTCGAAGATGGAACTCCACACGGTGTTGTAGTTCACCGAGCTGGCCATGACGGCGACGAGGGCCTCACCCGGACCCGGTTCCGGTGTCGGTACGTCCTGGACGTGAAGGGACTTGCGGGGGTCCTTGTCCGCCGAGGCCATGCCCTCGAACATGCCCACGTCGCCTTTGCGGACGACGACTCCGCGGTAGCTCTCCGGGAGCGGGAGGGCCGCGAAGTCCTCGGCCCCCGCGGTACCGGAGACAATGGCGCTGGTGATCTCTTTCACGGTGGGTCCCTCGCGGAGCAAGACGGAAGTCGGCGGAATCGCCCGGATCTTCGGGCAGGCTAGGCACACCCCGTCCGCCGGGAGAACCCCAGTCATGGCTCCCCCCTCATCTCCCGGCACCCCCTAACGACCTCGCTGACCTGCGGTTAGGGGTTGTGGTGACGCTTCCCGCGCTGCCATCGTCACTGCCCGACGTTTCTCCCCACAGATCCCACGAGGTGGCGATGTCCGAGAGTCATGCCGACGGCGGTGCCTGGATACGGCGCTTCCACCCGTCACCCGACGCGGACGTACGCCTCGTCTGCTTCCCCCACGCCGGGGGGTCGGCCAGCTTCTTCCACGCCCTGTCCCGCGATTTGGCGCCCGGCGTCGAAGTGCTCTCGGTGCAGTACCCGGGACGCCAGGACCGGCGCGGCGAGCCGAACATCACGGACATGGCCGAGCTGGCGGACCGCGCCGCCGAGGCCCTGCTCCCGGTCCTGACCGCCCCCGCGGCACCGGACAGCGGCACGCCGTTCGCGCTCTTCGGTCACAGCATGGGCTCCACGCTCGCGTACGAGGTCGCCCGCCGCCTCCAGGCATCCGGGCACCGCGCGGCCGCGCTCTTCGCCTCCGGGCGCAGGGCGCCGCAGCGGGTTGTGGACGACGGGCTGCACCAACTGTCCGACGAGGACATCGTCGCCGACATCATGGCGCTCGACGGTACGGACACCCCGGTGTTCGGGGACCCCGAGGTGCTCAGCCTGGTCCTGCCCTCGATCCGCGCCGACTACCGGGCGGCCGAGACGTACCGGTACACCCCCGGCCCCCTGCTGGATTGCCCCATCCATGCCATGACCGGCTTCTCCGATCCCCGCGTCCCGGTGGGGGAACTCCACCACTGGGCCGCGTGCACGGAGGGCCCGTTCACCCTGGACGTCTTCTCGGGCGGCCACTTCTACCTGACCGCCCACCACGCCGAAGTCACCCGCACCCTGACTGACCGGCTGCTCCCCGCTCCGGTCGCCGGGTGACAGACCCCAGGGGCACCGGTCAGGGCGACCTGGACGCACCCGCTGTGCGCCGGACCGGCCGGTCGGCCGGTGCGCGTGGGGGCGGCGTTGCCAACGGCCGTCGCTCCCCACTCACTGGACCGGCTCAATCCCCTGCTATGCCGATGGGGTGAAGCCTCAATCCAGGCCACCGGCCCCGCCGCCGGCGCATCCGCCGGTTCGGGAGGAGGGGCGGGAGTGTGCCGGACGCGCGGCAGGTGATCCCGGGCGCGCCAATGATGGCGCTGCGCATTCCGTTCGATACGGTGCGTAACGATCACGCTCGTGCCCTACGTCGCCTGCGGGTCCCGCGACCCGCCGGGAGGTGCCGACATGCCCTCATCGTTCTCCGCTCCCGGATTCGCCGACGAACTGACTCCCGGTGTCCTCGACCGCTGGAACCAGGTGGTCGAGGATGAGTTCAAACGCCTCGAACCTCTCCACGGAAGCCCGTACTTCACGCTCGAACCCGGTGATCCGGACGCCCAGCGGGTGGCCGTCACCTGGTTCGGGAACCCGGCGGAGCCGGAGTTCTGCTTCGACGAGACGACCGCCCGCAAGCTGTCCGACTGGGGCGTCCGTGGACGGCGCGCGCTCCACAACGAGTACTGCGAGTACGCGGTGGTCACCGCCCCCGACCGGCAGGGCAACCTGCGCCCCAAGCGGGTCCAGGTCACCACCGAGCTGCCCGAGTACTACCAGGTGCTCGCCGAGGACGCCCCGGACCTGCTGCGGGACATCCTCACCGACACGCTCGGCGGCGAACCACCCCGTTGGGAGGAGCTCTACGGTCCTGCGGTCGCCAATCCGAAGCCGCTCAGCCCCGCACAGCGCCGGGTGGCGTTCGCCCGGCAGATGACCGGTCACGGAGGACACCCCGACCTCCGGAATGCCGGTGTCCCGGCCGATCCCCTGGGCTCCCTCAACGCCGTCAACGCCCTTTTCATGGCGCACCCCATCAACGGGCTCGACGACCTCCTCTACATCGTGATGTTCGGCGCCAAGCCCTACGCGCGCCGCACCGCCACCGGTGCGCTGGAAGCGGCCGGACGCGACCAGATTTTCCGCCAGGACCCTCCTCTCGCCGCACTGGCCTGCCGCAACGCCGACCCGGCGGCCGCGATGGCCGCGGCGGGCGCCGCCTTCGAGGGGCGGACCGTGTCCTTCGCCGACCCCATCGGCATGTACATCCACGCGTTCACCACCGAGGTGTTCCAGTTCGAGGGCGGGCCGGTCCCCGATCCGTGGATCCGGTTCAGCCGCGGCCGCCAAGGGCTCCACCAGCGGCTGGAGTTCGGCCCCGGGGACGCGGACCCGCACTTCCTCGACGACATCACCGTGGTCGAGGGCGAGTCGGAAGACCCGCTCACCGGTGGCTACCAGGTCGTACGCCACGTCCAGGTGGGTCCTTTCGCCGCGCTCGGCGCCACCTCGGAGGTCCCGCCGGAGGACTTCGTGGTCCTGCCGGATCCGCCCGGCCCGATCCGGTGCCGCGACGCGGACGTGTGCAGTGACGTCGTACGTCCGCTGAAGGAGGCGTTCGAGGCCGCCGGACAGCCCGCCCCGCCCGCCGGCCCGCGTGGACGCCGATGAGCACCCTCCAGGACGGGATCTACCACGCCCCCGGCCGCCGCCCGCCCGGGCATCTCGCGCTGGTGTTCCTGCGCGCCGACCCCGCGGCGGACTCCGCCGCGGTGGACGGCGCGCTGCGCGAGGTGGCCGGGATGCTGGGCGACCTCGCCGAAGGGCGCGTCGGTGAGCTGCCCGGTCACCCGGTGCCGACGGGGGACCTTGAGTTCCTCCTCGGCTTCGGGCCCAAGGCCTTCGACATTCCCGGTGCCCGCGTCGCCTGTCCCGCCGCGCTCGGCCGACGCTTTCGCTTCCGCTCCCCGCTGCCCACCGGGGGCGGCCCTGTGCTGGTCGGCGCGGGCCTTCCGTACGCCTCGGACATCGTCCGCAACGACGCCACCGAGGAGTTCTGCCTCCAGTTCACCGCCGCGACGCAGCTCGCGGTGTCCCGCGCGGTCTTGGAGGTGTGGAAGCTGCTCGGCGGCAGACGGGACAGCCGCACCGGGATGGCGCCGCTGGAGATCGCGGGGATCCATACCGGCTTCCAGCGCGACGATCTGCGTAGCTGGATCGGCTTCCACGACGGCGTGTCCAACCTGGAGAGCAGTGAGCGGGAAGGGGTCATCTCCATCGGGGATGCCGAGGCCGGCTCCGACACCTGGACCATCGGCGGCACCTACCTCGTCTTCCTCAGGCTCGCCGTCGATCTGGACCAGTGGCACCATCTGCCGCGTACTCAGCAGGAGTTGCTGGTCGGCCGGGACAAGCTCACCGGTGCCCCGCTCACCGGAACGGACCCCGAGGGGCTGCCCGTACCGGCCGCCGGCTGCCCGGTGGCCGGTACCACCGAAGTCACCCAGCCCGGCAACGAGGATTTCATCGAGCCGGGCCCCACCGACGACCCCGTGCTGCTCGCCGCCCACGTTCGCCGGGCCAACCTGAGCGGCGGCGACGCCCCCGATCTCGCCGGCTCGCTGCGGATGTTCCGCCAGGGCTATGAGTTCTTCGAACCCGTCGCGGCCACGCCCGGCTTCCGCGTCGGCCTGAACTTCATCAGTTTCCAGGACAGCCCCGACCGGGTGCTGCGCGTTCTCACCCAGCGCGGCTGGCTGGGCGGTGTCAACTTCGGTGGACAGCCCGGCGCGGCCGGTCCGGCAGGCCGGCTGCTGACCGTACGGGCCGGCGGCACCTACCTCGTCCCGCCGGTGCGGGACGCCGCTCCCTATGCGGGGGCCGAGGTCTTCGGGTGAACACATCCCCTCTCCTCGATGGAAACGGAGACACACAGTGATCGACAAGATGTGGCTCTACCCGCCGCTGGCCTTCGCCCGGCTGGGTCCGTCCCCCGAGCCCTGCGAGAACTACCGCTACGGGCCCAACGACCTGACCCCCCGGGGCACCGGCAAGACCGTGGTCCTGCCCGCGCCCTCGCTCGTCGTCGCCGACGACGGCACCGTGACGGAACGCGCACCCCAGGGCAACCGGGTCCGATTCAAGGACGAGCGCGGATGGCGGCCCATCTGCCCGTTCTTCGAAGTGCACGGCTCGTGGGTCATCGACGGGGTGCGCGACGACGGCCGGATCACCACCGAGGTGCTGGACGCCTTCGGCCTCACCCTCGCCGACGTGCGGTGGAAGGTGGAGGTCGCCAATCTCAAGGCGCACCAGTGCACCCGGGCCGAGGACGACCGGATCGACGCGACCGTGGAGGTCGCCGGGAACCAGCACGAGAGGAGGCCCTTGGAAGGACGCTCCCCGCAGACGGCGGCCCGGCCCCTGGTACCCCCTGGACGGCACGTCCCGCTCGGCTCGGTTCAGATCCCGCGGCCGAGCGCCGCCTTTCCCGAACTGCGGCTGCGCTTCACCCCCGCCGCCGGACTGGTCTACGGCCCCACGAACCTGCTCGAGCGCACCGACCGGTATCCGCTCCCCGCCGAGCAGTTGTTCCTCTCCCCGAACTCCCGCTGGTGCGAGTTCAGAGCGGCCGGCAACCCTGACCCGCGGACCGCGCCGAGCGGCCTCTTCGCGGGCGCGTCCGCCCAGGACGGCGGAGTCAGCTTCGGGCTCGTGGACGATGTGTGCGACGGCCTGGTCACCGTCACCGTCGGCGAGCTCACCGCCCGGGCCCGCATCGTCGTCACCCCGCCCGACTTCGCCCCCGACCGCAGGCCCTTCACCTCCCTGGCCGACGGCCTGACCGACCGGGTCAAGCGCGCCGAGGTCCGCGAGCCCACGTACATTTCCGAAAACCAGCAGCTCACCGCACTGGAGGTGCGCGACCTGTTCGAACGGGCCCTGGAGGCCATGGACTCCGTCAACGTGGACGCCCAGAACCAGCGCGCCACCGGCGAAAACATCGACAACGCTCAGGACGAGGGAAGTCCGATCGCCGAGGCGCGCGCCCGTACCTTCCCCACACCGGTGCCCCTGGCCGGGATCACCCTCGCGCTCACGGAACGCGGCCGGCGCAAGCACCGCCGCTTCCCCGCCCTGGAGGTCCTGGAGGACCTCATCCGCGAACAGCCCAACTTCATCCAGCAGTTCGTCAGACCGCCCGCCACCGAGGACCGCTGGTACGACCGCCGCATGCCCGTGGCCGTCCGCGGATCCGACGCCTTCCCCATGCACCTGACGCGCCGCCAGTACGACCTCCTGGTGGCCTGGGCCCGCTCCGTGCGCGCCAACGTGCAGGAGGGATCGTGAGCGTCCTGCTCCAGATCGGCCGCCGCCCCCCGGAACCGCAGCGGGAGCCGGGCCCGGAGAGTACCCGCCCCGGACTCCCCGCCGAGACCAGGGTCTTCCGCAGCGCCCATGGAGCCCACCTGTTCGTGGCCGACGGAAGCCGTATCTACGACGTGCCCGAGGCCACCGCCGCCCGGCTGGAGGCCTGGACGGCAGCCGCGGGCGCGGCGGCTCACGATCCGGCGGCGGACGCCGCCCTTGCCGCCGAACTGGGACTGCCCCTGTGGGGCGCGGCGGGAATCCCCACACCCCGCATCGACGGCAGCCCCGCCGCAGTGCCCCCGCTCGCCTCCCTCTCCCTCAACGTGATGCAGGCCTGCAACCTCAGCTGCGGCCACTGCTACGCGGACGAGGGCCGGTTCGGCGGCAACGCCCGCGCCATGCCCCGCGAGACCGCCTTCGCCGCCGTCGACCGGCTCCTCGCCGAAGCCGCACCCGGAGCCGGAGTGGTCGTCGGTTTCATGGGGGGCGAACCGCTCCTGGCCCGCGCACTGGTCCACGACGTGGTCGACTACGCGACCCGGGCCGGCGCCGACACCGGGCACGCGGTCCGCTTCGCCCTCACCACCAACCTCACCACCGTCCGGCCCGAGGACGCCGAACTGTTCGCCGCGCACCCGTTCACCGTGGCCGTCAGCCTCGACGGCGACCGCGCCGGCCACGACGCGCTGCGCACGGCGCCCGGCGGGGGCAGCGCGTACGACCGGCTGCGCGCCGGGCTGGAGGTGCTGAACGGGCACGGGCGGCCGCGCCACCTGTCGGCCCGGGTCAGCGTGACCCCGTACACCGGGCGGCTCAAGGACGTCCTGGAGCACGGGATCGGTCTCGGCTTCGACGAGGTCGGCTTCGCCGCGGTGGTCAGTGCTCCCGACCCGGCCTACGAGATCGGCGCGAGCGCCTTCGCCGGGTTCCTGGAGCAGATGACCGAATGCGGCGAGGCGGCGCTGGCCGCGCTGGCCGCGGGCCGGCCGTACCCCTTCGGCAACTTCCAGACCGCGATGTACGAACTCCACACCGGTGGTCACCGCCCCTACCCATGTGGCGCCGGCGCCGGCTATCTCAGCGCCTCCGCGGAGGGCGGCTTGTACGCCTGCCACCGGCTCGTGGACGATCCGGCATTCCGGATGGGCTCCGTCGTCGGCGGACCCGACCGGGCCGCGCGGGCCGAGCACCTCGCGGCCCGCCACGTGGACCGGGCGGAACCCTGCCGGTCCTGCTGGGCGCGCTACCTGTGCGGCGGCGGCTGCTACCACGAGGTCGCCCGGCGAGGCCGCCCCGGCTGCGACTACATCCGCGGCTGGCTGGCCTTCTGCCTGCGCGCGTACGTCGAACTCGCTGAAAGCGCACCGGAGTTCTTCCGCCGGACGACTCCGTCCGACCTGCCCGGCGACCCTGCCGGACTGGCCCGCTGACCGTGCCTGTGACCCCATCCGGACGAAGGAGCCGACCGTGAACAACCCCATCCCCGGCAGCGTGGACCTCCCCGTACCCGAAGGGAAGATCTTTGCCCGCAACCTCACCGCACGAGCCGACTACGCGGTCCCGGGAAACCCTTCCGGCTCCCGCCCGGAAAGCGGCGTGGACAACTGTTTCCCCGGTCTCGAATTCGACCAGCGCAACTTGGACAAGGCCTTTTTCCCGGGCCTGCTGTTCGACTTCCACCACGGCCTGGGCTCGCGGCTGATCGGCGTCACCGAGGGGGCCCCGTCCGTACTGGACCTGACCACCGCCGACCTGGGCTCGGGCGTCGCGGGCGACCCGTGGCGGCTCCACCTGTGGGCGGTGTGCGGGCGGACTGCCGTGGACCAGCCGGAGTCCCAGGCTCCCGTGTTCCACGCCTCCTCCCGCAGCGGTCTCGCGCTCTGGCGCCGCGTCCACGACCTGCTGCCGGGCCGGATCGCCATCCTGCTCGGACCCACCCCGGGCAGCCAGTCCCCGGGTGCGAACATCGTGCCCGGCGGCCTCAACGCCTGGCGCATGAACAACGACACCACGGTGCAGCGCGACGACGACGGGAGGGTGGAGGCGGCCGTCCTGATCGCCGACCGGGCCGCCTACCTGGACCCCGACGGAGTCATCGACCCCGACGTCTACCTGCCCGGAGACCTCACCCGGAGCCTGTGCGCTCCCTGGCAGTACGACTTCCGCGAATGCGGCTGCTACTACTGGGCCGCTTCCAAACCCGACATCTCCGCCAGCCCCGACGGCCGCTTCCACCCCCTCAACTTCCAGCGCTCGGACCGCACCCTGCCCCCGCCCACGCTGGACACGCCGAACATCGCCGATCGGGAGGACGACGAACTCGACCACCCTGCCCTGATCACCAACTGGAACGTGCTGCCCGTCGTCCTCAACGGCCGCGAGGACGACTCCCTGGGCCCAGGCACCCCGTTCGACGTCGACGAGATGACCCGCGAGAAGGTGATCGACGAACTGGAGCGGCTCGCCGACGTCGAGCACGCCCTGTGCCTGGAATACCTGTACGCGCACTACTCGCTCGATGCCCCCACCACACTCGCGCCCGGCACGAACCCCCAGTCGCCCATCGCGCAGTTCCACGCAGCCGCGACTGAGGTGTTCTCCATCGCGCTGGACGAGATGCGCCACCTGAGATGGGTCAACGAGGTGCTCGGCGTGCTCGGCAGGCCACACAAGCTCGACCCGCCACCCCCGGGCATGGTCATCCAGCGCCAGACCGGGCAGGTATTCGAGCTGAAGCCGCTCACGGCCGCCCAACTGGACTGGTTCATCCAGGTGGAGAAAGCCAGCGACGAGCTCAACCCGGACGGCATCGACGGCATGTACATCCGCCTCCACCACACCATCGTCAAGCGCCCCGACCTGTTCCCGCAGTCCGACCGGCTCTCCCACCTGATCAAACTCATCATCGACGAGGGCGTGAACCACTTCGAGCGGTTCCAAGCGGTCAAGGGACACCTCGCGGAGTTCGCCGAGGAAGAATACCTGCGCAGGCTCGACAAAACCCCGGATCCGGTGGACCAGCAGCTCCTGCAACTCGCGGAGCTCAACTACGCCGTGCTGCTCGGCACGATGAAGGAGACCCTGGCCCTGGGCGACCGCGCCGGCGGCGTACTGATCGAACACGCCCGGCGGGCCATGACCAACCTCCACGAGGTCAACCACCTCCTCGCCTCCCGCGAGGTCGCCCCCCGCTTCCAGATCCCACCACCTGGCGTCGTCACGCCGCTCGCCGACGGTCAGGTCACCCTCGCCGCCGCACGGGCCGCCCGGCAACTGCAGGAGACCATCGGCTCGCTCGACGGCGCCGACCTGCGCGGCATGATGGCCCGCCACCGGGCCACCACCGAGGCCCTGATCGCCGACCTCATCCTGTGAGGATGCCGTGAGGCCGACCACCGTCGCGATCGCCGGATCCGGACTCGCCGAACTGACCTGCGCCTGGCTGCTCGCGGCGCGGGGCCACCGGGTCCGGCTCCGGCCCCGCCCGCCCGGCGGACCCCGCCCACTGCTCCTGGGCGACGACACTCTCGCCCTCCTCCACGCCCTGTGGGGCACCAAGACGGCGGACGGACCGACCGCCGACTGCCACCGCCTCACCCACCGGCACGCTCGCTGGACCCCCGACCGCTACGCCGACCCGCCCCTGCCGCAGCCGGCGGCGGTTGTGGACGGCGCGCGGCTCGCCCGGCGGCTGCTGGGGCGCCTCGCGGACCTCTACCCGGACGCCGTGTCGGAGGAGCCGGACCCGGCGGGACCGCCCGACCGCCCGGTACGGCGCGACGCGCCGGTCCCGCCCGTTCCGCCTGACGCGACCGTCCCGCAGTGGACCGTCACCGCCACCCCGCCCGACCGGGACGGCGCGTACTGGACGGCCGGGCGACGGCACCTGCTGGCCGGGGAGGCGCCCTGCGCGGCCGGGCAGGACGACACCACGGCCCGCCTGGAGCGCACCGACGACGCCTGGCTCCACCTCACTCCGCTCGGCGACGGCAACGCCCTGCTCCAGGCGATGGTCCCCGGCCCGGTCGAGCACCCGGCGCGACACCTCGGCCGCCTCCTCGCGCGCAGCCCCCTGGCGACGCGACTTGCGCAGCCGCCCCGCACCGCCGTCGCCCTGCCCGCCGCGCCCCGCCTCCACCACGCCCCGGCGGCCCCGCCGGCCGGCCGGACCCCCGGCCTGCTCCTCGTCGGCGCGGGCGCCATCCGCTACGACCCCCTCAGCGGCACCGGTACGGCCCAGGCCCTGCGTACGGCCGTCCTGGCCGCCGCCGTGATCGACTCCGCTGCCGCGGGCACCCCGGCGGACCGTCTGTGCGCCCACTACACGGCCCGCCTGCGCACCGCGTTCCGCGACCACCTCACCACCTGCGCCCGGCTCTACCCCCAGGCGTTCCCCGCCCCCGCGTGGCAGCACGAGCTCGACGCCTGCCGGTCGGGGTGATGCCGAGGGCCGCTTCATGCTGCTGGGGGCCAGTCGCAGCCGGAACGGCAGTCATATCCGTCTCAGCCACGGAGGGGCGCGGCGCAGACGATCCGGCCGGTCCGGTGCCGCGCAGAATAAGCCCTATGGACCGCCTGCTACATCTCGACCGCAGCCTCGACGAACTGGACCGGCCCCGCTGGAGCGCTCCAGCCGCTGACGCGACTCCCCTGGTCCGCAAGGTGCACACGCTGAGGGCGAAGCCGTTGGGCGAACTCCGTCCCGCCGACCTGCACACCCTCATCTCACAGCGGGTGGGCCTGCCTTACGTCCTGCCACTCGCAGTGCACCTGCTACTCGAGGAGCCACTGCTGGACGCCTACTTCTACGCAGGCGACCTGCTCCTCGCCACGGTCGACGCCCCAGCCACCGCCTGGACCATGCTGCCGGACCTCGCCGACCTGCTCCGCACACTCATCACCACCCTTCCGCAGGCAGCACTCACGGAGATGCCCCACGGCAGCACAGAAAAAAACTCGCCCGCTTCACAGCACATCTCCAAACGCCCCACTGACAGACCGACACCCGGCCCCCGCCCCGCGCCGTGCCCGTACACCGCGTGCCCCCGCCCGTCCGTCGCCGCTCCGTCACCGGGGGGGGCGCACCCTGCCTGGATCCAAGATCGATTGTCAGTGGTGGGTGCGAGGATCGGAGCATCGAGTCGGAAGAGGGGGAGCAGTCTTGTCCGGAAACCAGAACTACATCAATCACGTTGCCCTTGTGTTGGACGCCAGTTCGTCCATGTCGCATCTGAGCCGCAAGGTCGTCGAAGTCGCCGACCAGCAGATCGCCTATCTGGCCCGCCGGTCGGAGGAACTGGACCAGGAAACCCGCGTCACCGTCTACGTCTTCGCGGAGAAGGTGGAGTGCGTCATTTACGACAAGGACGTGCTTCGGATGCCGTCCCTGAAGCATCTGTACCAGGTCGGTGGAATGACGGCGCTGCTGGCGGCCACGCTCAAGTCGCAGCGGGAGCTGGCACAGACGGCTCAACTGTACGGAGACCACAGCTTCCTGACGTTCGTACTGACCGATGGCCAGGAGAACGCGAGTCATCGCTGCCCGGATGCCCCTTCCAGGAATCAGCGTGAACTGGTACAGGCCGTGGCCAGGATGATCGAGACGCAGGAGGACAACTGGACGCTGGCCGTGCTTGTGCCGGACCAGATGGGCAAGCGCGAGGCCATGCAGTGCGGGTTCCCGAAGGACAACATCGCCATCTGGGACGCCACGAGCACCCAGGGTCTGGAGGAGGCCGGGCAGGTCATCCAGCAGGCGACCGAGAAGTTCATGGTGGGCCGCACCCAGGGCATCCGGGGCTCGCGGGCGGTGTTCTCCACGGGTGCGGAGACGGTCAACAAGGACACCATCAAGGCAGCCGGCCTCACACCGGTGGATCCGTCGGAGTACCAACTGCTTCCGGTGGAGCGCGCGGCGGGAATCCGGGACTGGGTCGTCGAATCCGGGCACACCTTCCGTACCGGTTGTGCGTTCTATCAGTTGAGTAAGTCGGAGAAGATACAGGCGCGGAAGCAGATCGCGGTGCTGGAGAAGAAGACGGACCGGGTGTACTCGGGGCCGGAGGCCCGAGCCCTGCTCGGCCTGCCGGACAGCGAAGTTCGCGTCAAGCCGGACCACAACGACGACTTCACGATCTTCGTGCAGAGCACCAGCGTGAACCGGAAGCTGGTACCGCACACCCGGCTCCTGCTGATGCGCTGACGCCTCGGAACGCCCGCCGGTCCGACCGGCGGGGGTTCCCTGACTCGGGGCCACGGGGGCCACGGTGGCCTCCGGCGCACACCGACCAGAGCCTCGACAGCCCGCCGTTCGCGATCGACCGGCCGCGGGTTTGGATGTCGATTGGCTCGCCGACGAAGTGGAGGCGCTCGTAGGGCTCGGTGAGCAGGTCACGCCCACCGGCCTACCGCCGCGTACACACACGCCCGCGAGTGCAGGGGATCAGCACACAGGCTTCCGTCTCCGCAACAAAATCCCTCTATTCAAGTTTGACTAGCTGGGCCGGCGGGACTATCGTAAACGTCAGCTAGTCAAACTTGACGAGGAGCTCGCTTGACCATCCTGCCCGACACCGGTTTCACCCCTTCCGCCGAGGACCGCTCGAGCCTGGAAGCCTGGTTCGCCGAGTACGACGCCGCCAGCGCGCGCCGCGACATCGAACGCATGGCCGACATGGCGGTCTTCCCGCTGAACCTGGTCAGCGACGACTTGGCGGGCGACGGGCGCACCGCCCAGTGGGACCGCGCCCGGTTCGTCGAGACCATGAGCCAGCTCATGGGCGACGGAGGAGACGGTGAGATGTCCTTCGAGTCCACCCGGGCCCCGGTCTTCCTCAGCCCGTCGATGGCGGTGGTATTCACCGATTCGACCATGACCACCGGCGGGGAGAAGCATCAACTGCGGTACGCGGACATCCTCGTACGGCGCAAGGGGACCTGGGCGTTCCAAACAATGATCCAGAGCGGCTGGGGCGACGGACTGGCCTGATACCCCCACCACACACCAAGGACCGCGTCACCCCCTGCGGGTGGCGCGGTCCTCCGGCGTAAACGGCACCCTCCGCTCCATCGTCGGCGCGTGCTCTCGGTGGCCTGCACGCGCATGGCGAAGCACCGCCGGGACCAAGGCGCCAACGCGACGCCGGCCTCCCCCGGGGCCTGCCGTGTGGGGGTGCCACGGTCGAGCCGCGAGTCGGCTGTGACGCACCGACAGGCGTCCATCCGTTCGACGTGGATGACGCCGCACGGCATGCTGCTTCGATGCTGACCGAACGTGCTGCCGCTGACCTGCAGGACCGTGCTGCTCTCTGGAGCATTGGGGAGGCGTGCGCCCATGATGTCGTCATGGCTGCATGTGATGCGCTCGTCGCGGGACTCGACACTCCTGCCTTGCGCGTCTTGGCAGCCTGTACGCGTGGAGAGGCCGACTATGACGTCCCCGATCTCCTCCCGGCAGCGCTTGAGGAACTTGGGCTCGGGTTCTGTCCGCCGGGGAGCCTTGCAGGCCAGGAAGCCGCTGTGCGAGCGCTGGCACGTCGGCTTCTCGGCGGTGAGCTGACACCGCGCGAGCTGGCGTTTCAGGTTCACCAACACTTCGGTCACGAACTTCCGCCGGCGGAGACTCTCGCCGAACTCGACGACGAGTACGACACCTTGGAGTACGGCGAGAGGACGCGCGCGCAGATCGACGCCGACGTTGTCGCTGAGGCCGGCAGGCTCGCGGCGCGGGCGGGTAGCGCCATGGCTGCAATGTGAGGGGCCCTGTCGATGGGCGGCGGCAGATGTCTTCGCCTGGGCGGAGCTCTCGTGGCCCCGACTGACGTGCGGCGTCCTAGTGAGGGACGCGTTTTGTATCCGGTGCGTATCAGGTGGCGCTTGGTTGGCCATCGAATCGTCGCGTCGGCCACAGCGAGGCGAGGCTGACAGGTGTTGGAGCGCCCGGGGCCCGGAAGGTGGCCGTACCGGTGCCACCCGGCCTGACCTGGGGGTTCGCAGAGGGATGAGGCCGCGGCGAGTGTGGTGCGTGTCCGCTGGGTGACGCGATCGATGCGCCCGGTGTCTGCCGTATCGTTCCTTTCGGGTCGCCGGCCGTGCGTGAGTCGTGGGTCGTGAGCGCAGCCGGGACCGCTGTGTCGCCCGGACCGTCGAACAGGAGCCATCCGCCCGTGTCCTCGTCCGCCCCGGCAGGGGCCTCTTTGCGCCCTGTTCGCGTGTTGCTGGTGGAGGACGACGACCTGATGCGCCGGTCCTTCACCGTGGCCCTGGAGCGCTACGGCTACGAGATGAAGGCCGCGGCCGACGGACTCACGGGACTGGAGCTCTTCCGCGAGGAGAGCTTCGACCTGCTGATCCTGGACGTGATGCTGCCCGGTCTGGACGGGATCGGCCTGTGCCGCAGGGTCCGCGAGACCAGCTTGGTGCCCGTTCTGATGATGTCGGCTCGCGGCGACGGACTCGATGTCGTCGCCGGTCTGGAGGCGGGCGCGGACGACTACGTGGTCAAGCCCGTGGACACGTACGTGCTGGTCGCTCGCATCCGCTCGCTGCTGCGCCGGGCGACCTACGCGCCCCTCCCCGGACCCGGGCAGGCCGCGGGTGAGGGGCCGCCGCCCGAGGGAGAGGTGCTGGTGTTCGGGGACCTGAGCATCGACACCGCCGGCATGGAGGTGTTCGTCTCGGGAAGCCCGGTGGCGCTGACGCCGACCGAGCTGAAGCTGCTCCTGGAGTTCGCCGCCCATCCGGGCGTCGTACTGGAGCGGCACACCCTGCTGCGCGACGTGTGGGAGTACGGCTGGGACGGTGACAGCCGGGTTGTGGACCTGTGTGTGCAGCGGCTGCGGCGGAAGCTGGGGCGGGACCGGATCGAGACGGTCCGTGGCTTCGGCTACAAGTTCAGGCGATGAGGCCGGTGCGTCCGTTCCACCTCCTGCGGCAGGCCGGTGCGTCCTTGCGCTGGAAGATCGCCGCGCTCGCCGCGGTCACGGCCTGCCTGGTCGTGGCGGCGGTGGGCGTGCTGGTGCACGTATGGACCGCGCACGACATCCGTGACCGGGCCCGGGCACAGGCGCTCAACACGCTCTACTCGGCCATGGACGTCTACCGGCGTACCGGAACGCTCGCGGACGGTGCCGAACTCGACCCTGCCGCGCTGCCCGCCACACTGCGCGACCCGGCCGACGGTAACCGGCATGCGGTCTACGACGGGCGCGTCGAGGGAAATACGGGGCCGAGTTTCTGGGCCGGGCAGCGGACCGGTGGGCCGGGCAGCCCGGTGCTTGCCGTGCAGGTCAACATGAGCTCGGAGCTGCACACCCTGCGCCGGCTCGACGCGACCATGACGGTGGCCTCGCTGGTCGCGCTCGCGGCGGCCGCGCCAGTGGCGGTCTACGGGGCCGGACTGGTCGCCCGCAGGCTGCGGCGGGTCTCCGAGACCGCGGGCCGGATCTGCGCCGGGGACCTGGACGCCCGGACCGGGCCCACCAAGGGCCGCGACGAGGTGGCCGAGATCGCCGCCACCGTCGACCTGATGGCTGACAGTCTCGGCCGACGGCTGCGCACCGAGCGCCAGTTCACCGCGGACGTGGCGCACGAGCTGCGCACCCCCGTCGGTGGACTGCTGGCAGCCGCCGACCTGCTGCCGCCAGGAGAGACGGAGGACCTGCTGCGGGCCCGAGTGCGCGATCTGCGCGGCCTGGTCGAGGACCTGCTGGAGATCTCCCGCCTGGACGCCGGGGCCGAGCAGCCCGTCCGCGCCCGGGTGCCGCTCGGCGCCGTCGTCTCCGAGGCCGTGGCGCGCACCGGCCTCGGCACCGAAGTCACCGTCGCCGCGGCTGCCGAGGGCGCGGAAGGCACCCGGGCCACGGAGGTCGCGGAGGCCGACGGGGCCGCGGAGGCCGGCGGGACTGCGGAGGCTGTCAGGGCCGCCGGGGCCGCATCGGCAGCCGGGGCCGCCGCCGGAGCCTCCAAGGCCTCCGGGGCACAGGATGGCGCCGGGGGCGCCCAGACCACGGAAACCGTGGAGACCGACCCGCGCCGCCTGGAGCGGATCGTCGGCAACCTCGTCGTCAACGCCCACCGGCACGGAGCCATGCCGGTGCGGGTCACCGTCGAGGGCCGTACGGTCGTCGTGCGCGACCACGGCCCCGGCTTCCCTCCGGACCTGCTGCTCCACGGACCGCGCCGCTTCCACACGGGCGCGACGGAGCGCGGTTCGGGGCACGGCCTGGGGCTGACCATCGCCCTGGGACAGGCCCGGCTCCTCGGCGCCGAGCTGCGCCTGGACAACGCTCCGGACGGCGGCGCCGTCGCCACCCTGCGTCTGCCGGCCTGACCACCCGTCCCTACAGAACCGATACGAATCGGCGCGGGCGCCGATACACACCGGCTCAGGCCCCGATACGTTCTCCGGGCACCCTTCGAAGTGCGCCTTTCCGCACTCGAAGAGGAGTCCCCCGTGACCGCCAACAGCCTTGCCCCCCACGCGCTGCTCCCCACGCCCGGGGTCGCGGCCGCCACCGCCGATCTGACGAAGGTCTACGGGAGTGGCGACACCCGTGTCGTGGCCCTGGACCGGGTCAGCATCGCCTTCCGGGAGGGCGAGTTCACCGCGATCATGGGTCCTTCCGGCTGCGGCAAGTCCACCCTGATGCACTGCGCCGCCGGGCTCGATTCGCCCAGCTCCGGCTCGGTACGCATCGGCACCACCGAACTGAGCACCCTCGACGACCGCCGGCTCACGCAGTTGCGCCGCGACCGGGTCGGCTTCGTCTTCCAGGCGTTCAACCTGCTGCCCACACTGACCGCGCTGGAGAACATCACGCTGCCCCTGACCATCGCCGGACGCCGCCCCGACCCGGAGTGGCTGGACCGCGTGGTCTCCATGGTCGGCCTCTCCCAGCGCCTGGGTCACCGGCCCGCAGAGCTTTCCGGCGGGCAGCAGCAGCGCGTCGCGGTGGCCCGTGCCCTGGCCTCCCGCCCCGCGATCGTCTTCGGCGACGAGCCCACCGGCAACCTCGACTCCCGCGCCGGCACCGAGGTCCTCGGCTTCCTTCGCGACTCGGTACGCGAGCTCGGCCAGACCGTTGTCATGGTCACCCACGATCCCGTCGCCGCCGGCTACGCCGACCGGGTCGTCTTCTTCTCCGACGGCCGCCTGGTCGACGAGATGGCACACCCCACCCCGGACCGGGTCCTCGACCGGATGCTGCGTCTGTCCGGGGAAGGCCCGCAGACCCCCGGCTTCGACACCCACTCACGCATCCGCTGACCGCCCTCGCCATCGCCCTCGACTTTCGCCTTTCCCCTTCGCCCCCGGACGGAACCAGCCCGCCCGCCCGCGCGCTCGCCCGCTCCCCCGCTCGCATCCGTCGAGCCCGTATCTCCGAAAGCCACCCATGCTGAGAACAGCCCTGCGCAACGTCCTGGCGCACAAGGCCCGTCAGGTCATGACCGTCCTCGCGGTCTGCCTGGGGGTCGCGTTCGTCTGCGGCACCCTCGTCTTCGCCGACTCCACCGCCGCGGCCCACCGTGCGGCCGCATCGAAGAACTTCGCCGACATCGCGGTCACCGTGACCGCGAAGGAACCCCCGCCCGGGGCGCCCGCGGACCGGCAGGCCGGCGTGCTCGACGACGCGCTCGCGCGGCAACTGGCCGACGTACCCGGTGTCGCCGCCGTACGACCGTCGGCCGACGGCTCGGCCACCCTGAACGCGGCGGACGGCACCCCGCTGCGGGCCGGCAAGGCATGGTCGAACCTGGCCGCCGCCTACGTACCGGGCAAGGACGGCGAGGACAGCCGCTATCCGCTGGCCGAGGGCCGCGCCCCGGCGAACAGCGGTGAACTCGCCGTGGACACCGGCACCGCCGCCGCCGGCCGCTTCCGAATCGGCGACACGATCACACTGGCCACCGACGGCCCGGTCATGACCAAGCGGCTCGTCGGCATCGTCACCACCACGGACACCCGGGTGACCGCCGGCGGCACCCTCGCCCTGTTCGACAGGGCGACCGCCCAGCGACTGTTCGCGACTCCGGGCCACTACACCGGCATCGACCTGTCCGCCGCGCCCGGCACCACCCCGTCCGAACTCGCCCGCCGGGTCACCGCCGTGCTCCCGGCCGACCGTGCCGAGGCCACCACCGGCGCCGCCCAGGCCGGCCAGCAGGCCATCCTCGTCGACACCCTGACCAGGGGCTACGAGAAGCTGCCGCTGGTCTTCGCCGGGGTCACGCTGTTCATCGGCTCGTTCCTCATCGTCAACACCTTCACCATGCTCGTGGCGCGTCGCACCCGTGAGATCGCGCTGCTGCGGGCGATCGGCGCCTCGCGCCGCCAGGTGTCCCGGTCGATCCTCCTGGAGGCTCTCCTGGTCGGCCTCGTCGCATCGGCGGCCGGTTTCCTGCTCGGCCTCGGCATCGCCTCGGTGCTGCCCGACGTCCTGGGCACCGGCGGGAACACGCTACCCCAAGGCCCTCTGGTGATCGGTCCGCGCTCGGTCATGGCAGCGCTCGGCGTGGGCGTTGGTGTCACCGTGCTCGCCGCGTGGCTGCCGTCCCGCAGGGCGGCGAAGGTCGCGCCCATCGAGGCGATGCGCACGGCCGAACAGCCGCTCTCCCCCACCCGGTCCCGGACCCGCGGTGTGATGGGCCTTGCCCTCCTCGTCCTCGGCGCCGGCCGGCTGATCTCGCTCACGGGGGCGAAGGACGCCTCGGAGGAGAACCTGCGGGACGCGATGCTCGGCTGCGCCCTCCTCGTCGCCGCCCTGATCGTGCTGGCGCCGCTGCTCGCCATCCCGGTGATCCGGCTGACCGGACGGCTGACCGGCCGCTTCGGCATCACCGGCCATCTCGCCCGCCGGAACGCGCTGCGCGACCCGCGGCGCACCGCGGCCACCGCCGCCACCCTGCTGATCAGCACCGCGCTGGTCGCCGGGCTCGCCGTCATCGGAAACTCCACCGGGCAGGCGCTCGACCGCCAGGCCGCGGCCGGTCTCGCCGCCGACTACGTGATCGGCTCCCGCACCCCCACGACCGGCATCGACCCGGCCGCCGTGCAGCGGGTGGCCGACACTCCGGAGGTACGGACGACCAGCGCCGTCACGGACTCCACCCTGTTCACCGGCGGTGGGGTCCGGGAGATCTCCGGCGTCGATCCCGGCACCGTGAACGCCGTCATGAAGCTCGACTTCGTCAGCGGCTCCCTCACAGCGCTCGGGCCGGGCCGGATAGCCGTCTCCAGCACCGTCGCACGAGAACAGGGCGTGACCACGGGCGGCCGGCTCAACGCCCGCATAGGCCGAAACCAGGAGTTCAGGCAGTACACCGTCGTCGGCGTCTACAAGGACACCCCCATCGCCCGGGACGCGCTGGGCGCCCGTACGGAGGTGGCGAAGAACAGCTTCCTGCCCGGCTCCGTCCAGCGGATCCTCGTCCGCACCGACGGCGGCACGGTCTCGAAGACGGTCGAGGGACGCCTGCGCTCCGCCGTGGGCAACAGCCCGCTGCTGAAGGTCCAGGACCGCGAGCAACTCGTCGCCGAGGCCGCCGGCACCATGGCCGACCTGCTGAACGTGATGTACGGGCTGCTCGCCATCGGCGCCGTGATCGGCGCGCTGGGCATCGTCAACACCCTGGCCATGTCGGTCGCCGAACGCACCCGCGAGATCGGCGCCCTGCGCGCCATAGGCATGGACCGCGCCGGCATCCGGCGCATGATCCGCCTGGAGGCGGTGACGGTCGCCACCTTCGGCACCCTCCTCGGCCTGGTGGGCGGGGTGTTCGGCGCCTGGGCGGTCGGCTCGCTGGCCAACGGCGCGATGGAGGAGTACTCCCTGGCGCTGCCCTGGGGCACGCTGCTCCTCGTATGCCTGGCCTCCCCCGCGATCGGCGCGGTCGCTGCCACGGTCCCGGCCCGCCGGGCCGCCGCCCTGAGTCCGCTGGAAGCCGTCGCGGAGACGTGACGCACGGCCTCCGACCGGCCGCTGCCGGAGGCCTGGCGTCGTCAGTGCCGGTCGTCGTAACGATCGTCATTGGCGGTCGCCGGGCCTGACTGGCTGCCGGCCCATCGCGGCCCGGTGTCCGCCGGTGCGCAACCCGGCGTCACCTCCTCGCGTTATGCACCGCGTGGACGACACACAGGACGTGAACCCGCCCGGGCTGGTACGGACCGAGCGTGACGGTTCCGAAGGTCCTCTGGACACTGGGTTGAACAGCCGGTCATCACGGTCAGCTCTGCCCTGGCAGCGTTCGACGAGGCGGTCGCTGGGGAACGCCGGCCTGGCCGTGGTGACTGGCAGTTCCAGCGGCATCGGACAGGCGACGGCACGGCTTCTTGCCCAGCGAGGTCATCCCACCGTTCTGATCGCCCGCAGGCACGACGCTCTGTACAGCCTGGCGCGGGAGCTCGGCGCGTGGGCGCCGAGTGTGCCTGTCGCCCTGGACGTCTCCGACGACCGGGCCGCAAGGGCCGCGTTTGCCCGGCTGAGCCGGGACAGCGGTCCCGTGCGCATCCTCGTCAACTGCGCGGGCTCGGGCCATTACCAGCCCTTCCTGTCCCAAGCGCTGGAGGAGAACCGCCAGATGATGCAGGTGCACTACTTCGCGGCAGTCACCGCCATCCGGTCCGTACTACCCGGCATGATCGAGCAGAGGGCTGGACACGTCATCAACATCGGCTCGATGTCCACGAAGACGGGACCATGGGGGCACAGCGGGTACTCCGCAGCGAAGGCCGCCATCACCGCACTGACCCAGACGCTGGCCGCCGAGTACAGCTCCAGCGGCGTCCGTTTCAGTGTGGTCCACCCCGGCATCGTGGACACCCCCTTCTTCGACTCCCCCGACCTGCAGCCTCTTCGCCGGCGTCTTCGGCGCCATCTGATCTCCCCGGAGAGGGTTGCTCAGACAGTGGTCCGCCTGATCGACCGCCCACGGCTCGAAGTCTGCGTACCCCGCCACTACCGGCTCGTCGACACGATCAAGGCGCTCTGCCCGCGCTTGCTGCACCATCTCGTGACCGCCCGCAGCCGACCGGCCCGTATCCGCGGCTGAGTCCGGTGACGGCTCCTCGACGCGAGACGCACCTGGTCACCATCGTGGCCGTTCCCCACGCCCAGCGGGGCTGTCTCGCGAGTACATCCGCAGGTAACCGGCCGGCGTGAACCGCCGACGGGAGCGCCTGGTCAGTTGGTGGCCGAGGGCCGGCTCTCGGGCGTACGTACACTGTCGGGCATGGCATGCCGCATCAGTGAGCTGGTCCTCGACTGCGCCGACCCCGAACGGCTCGCCGCATTCTGGAGCAAGGTCCTCGGCTACGTCGAACTCGGCCGGGAGGACGACGGAAGCATCGCGATCGGGCCGCCCGACACCGGCTTCGGCGGCCCGCAGCCCACCCTCGTCCTCAGCCCCACCAGCGACCCGCGCACCGGGAAGCTTCCACTGCACATCGACGTCAACGCCACCGACCGCGACCAGGACGCCGAGCTGGAGCGGCTGCTCGCCCTCGGTGCCAGGCCCGCAGACGTCGGCCAGACCGGCACCGAGAGCTGGCACGTCCTGGCCGACCCGGAAGGCAACGAATTCTGCCTCCTGCACACCCGGCTCCAGCCCCTCTGACCACGTACGTGCTGACTCCGAGCCGCTTGGTCGTGCGGGTGGGGGCGGGGGTTGCTCATCGGGGCCGCGGATGTCGTAGCGGCGGGCCGGCCGGGCCCGTCGCTTTCAGCCCCATCGTTTCTCCTGGTCAGCGGCGCTCATTGGACATTCTGCCGATGCAATCCAGCGTCCATGGTCGGGAAAGCACATTGCGTGCAGGGGTCTTGACAGTTTGGATTGCCAAGGTCGAGACGGCGGCCTTGCTCCCGGCAATGGGGTGGCCTCTGCGACCGGAGGCCGGGGCCATGGGCGTCGCGGCCGTGGCGAGGCACGCCCCGCCGCTTCCGGTTCAGAAACTGGCACAGAAGAAGGCGAATGGCATCCATGCTCGACGGCTTCACGCCCTGGCCCGAGGAGTTCGTCGACCGCTACTGGGCGGCCGGGCACTGGCGTGGCAATACGCTGGACAACCTGCTGCGTGGCTGGGCCCTGCAGTACGGACCGCGCACCGCCCTCGTGCACGGCGACACTCGCCTCACGTACGCGAAACTGAACCGGCGCGTGGACCGTATGGCCGCCGGATTCCGGCTGCGCGGCCTCCGGGCCGGGCAACGAGTCGTCGTGCAGCTACCGAATGTCCCCGAGTTCGTCATCACCGTGTTCGCACTGATGCGCGTCGGCGCTGTGCCCGTGTTCTGCCCGGTCTCGCACCGCGCGACCGAGGTCTCCCACCTCGTGCGGGTCACCGAGGCCGTCGGCTACGTCGGCCCTTCGGCGTACGAGGGCTTCGACCACACGGCGATGGCCGCGGACATCGCGGCTCATGGGCCGTTCCTGCGGCGCGTGTTCACCCTTGAGGCGCCGGGCGCCTCGTCCCCGTACGGCGGCTATACGACCGACCCGTCGGGCTGCCAGTACTTCCCGCTGGGCTCCATCGACGCCCCACCCGAGCCGGCGCTTGCGCAGAGCGCCGAGCAGGTGGCGTTCCTCCTGCTCTCCGGCGGTGCCACCGCGGTGCCCAGGCTCGTTCCGCGCACCCACAACGACTACGCGTACCAGGCGCGGGCCGCCGCCGAGCTCGTGTCGCTCACCGAGAACGACGTGTATCTCGCCGCGCTGCCCGCCGAGTTCAACCTCACCTTCGGCTGCCCCGGCATCATCGGCGTCCTCTCCGTCGGCGGCACCGTCGTCCTGGTCGAGAAGCCGGGCCCCGCCGAATGCCTTTCGGTCATCGAACGAGAGCGGGTCACCATCACGTCGGTGGTGCCCACCGTCGCCCAGCTCTGGCTCGACGCACTTCCCACGGCCCAAGCCGACATGAGCAGTCTCCGTCTCGTACAGATCTGCGGCGCGCCCTTGCACCGGGCGACCGCCGAACGGATAGGCCCCGAATTGGGCTGCCGCCTACAGCAGGTCTTCGGCATGCCTGAGGGGCTGCTCACTCTCACCCGGCCCGCCGATCCGGACGAGACCGCGCTCACCACACAGGGCCGCCCGCTCTCGCCCGACGACGAGATCCGCATCGTCGACGTCGACGGCCAGGACGTGCCCGACGGGCAGCCCGGCGAACTCCTCACCCGCGGCCCGTACACCCTGCGTGGCTACTACCGGGCGCCCGACCACAACGCACGCTCCTTCACCACCGACGGCTACCTCCACACCGGCCACCTCGCGCAGCGCACCCCGGATGGCAACCTGCTGGTGACCGGGCGTCTCAGGGACCTACCGGGACGGGCCGGCCACGAAGATCCGTCCGCTCTGTGACCGGCAGGGCCGACCTCAGCCGGTGCGGGCAGGTCGTTGCCGACAAGGGCTACTCGTCCACGAAGGCTCGGACACCGTCTGCGCGGCGGCGCCGAGGGTACCTCGGTCCCGGGGTTCGTCTACTCGTTCCGGTCGGGAACTTCACCTTTCCTCGCGGTCAACTGAAAAAGGCGAGCCGTATGCATGTATGGGTGGCGCGCCGTCATCGCGAGTTCGAGGCGTTCCAGGTGGTCGTAGAACGCCGGGTCGTACTTGCGGGCGTCGTCGGTGATGTAGTCGCAGACGCTGCGGATGCCGTAGTGCCGCACGTCTCGGCACCCGAGACCCTCCAGGATGGGGATGATGTCCTCGGCCGCGTGCAGCGTAAGCGCCGAGTGGAACATCTCGGTCCAGCCATCGTCGGAGTCAAGCGCGGCAATCGCGGCGGCCAAGTCCGTCTGGCGCACGGCGACGGTCAACGGCGCTGAATGCCGGTTGAGCGCCATCACGGAGAACAGCCCGCCCTGCCGCAGCGGGGTGAGCGCCGTGGCGAGCGTTTGACGGGGCTCGTCCACGTACGCCAGCAGGTTGTGGCACAGCACCACGTCGAACTCAACGGCAGCGAGGTCGGCGGGCAGAGCGTTCACATCCGCCTGGACGCAAGTGATCCGCTCCGTCAGACCGCCTTGATCCGCTCGCTCGGCCGCCGCGGCGAGCATCGCGGGAGCGTGGTCGACGATCGTGACGTGATGCCCACGGGCAGCCAGACGCACGGCGTCGCCGCCGTCCCCGCCGGCCAGGTCAAGGACCCGCAGCGACCCCTCCGTAACCTCATCGAGGTGACGGACCAGGTTCGCCTCGGCAACGGCGTAACGGAGACGTCCCCACGGAGCGTCTTGCCACTCCTTCCACGCGGCCATGGATGTGTCGAACTTCTCGGAAGGCTCAGGCATCTGGCGACGATAACGGCTAGTTCCCACCTTTGGTAAAGGTGCCATCACCGCAGCCCTCGGTCAGACCGAGACCGGCCGTTGGTGTGCCGTACGCTCACCGGACCATGAGTCTGTGTGCCGGAAGCGGGGCCTAGTGGCGGTGACCCGTATGTTCGGCGAGCTGCGCTCCGACAGCGGGCCGACGGACCAGCTCGGTTCGGGTACGGAACGACTCGCCTGCTCCTTCATGGGCGGGAGCGGAACGGGCGATTCGGCCAAGTACGTCTCGGCGTTCGTGAAGATCCACGTACGTGAGGACGGTGTTGCCGAGGATCCCGGAGAGCTGATGGCACCGCCTGAAAGCCTGGGCCGGCGTGTCCCGGTGAGCGGCGTGGGTGAGAAGGCCTACGCGGTCAGCGCGGAAGACGACGGCTACTAGGGGCTGGTGGTCCTCGACCGCAACGCGGTGGTGATCATCGAGGTGACCGGGCGGGCGGTCCAGGGCCCCCTGGACCTGTCCACCGCCCGCCCAGCCATGATCGACGACGCCCGTACCCTGCTGGCAGCGCTGAAGGACTGACCGCCGCTCGCCGTGCCCCGTGCCCGTGTCACCGGCCTCTGGCTGCCGGCCGGCTCAGGTGGCTTGCGGGGTCCAGGTCTGCGGCGAATGGGTGTCGGCCGCGGGCCGGGGGACCTTCGCGCAGGGGGTGTGGCCCGTCAGGAAGAGGGAGGTGGTCGAGTTGTTTCACCCCAGGTCGAACTTGTCGCCCGTCGCGGGGTCCTCAAAGCGGAAGCCGAGCTTGTCGTGGTCCTTGACCTGACGATTGCCGTCGTGGGTGAGGGTCCAGCCGACGGAGGTGAAATGGCGGCGGAGGCGTGCTTCCGTGGTGCGGGCGACGTCGGCCGGGATGTCTTCGATCGTCCATCTGAGGCGGAAGTCAACGACGTCGGGCAGGGTCTCGTCGATCTTGAAGCCGCCCGCGTAGCAGCTATGCTCCGGGGTCACATAGACGGGTTCACTGCCTTGTGGGCGGCAGGGCCATGCCGTCGTACGCCCATTGCGCGCGGTCCGTCAGGCGCTGGGTGAGCTTCGCCGGGTCGCCGGAGGGGTAATCCGGCTCCAGTACGGAGCAGCCCGTGGTCGTCAGGGCGGCCAGCAGCAGGACCAGGGGCGCGGCGGTTTTTCCTCATGGGGCCGACGGTACGAAGGCAGTGGCGCCGACCGCATGAGTAGCGGTACTCAACGCCCGAGAGTGAGGCGCACTCAGCCTCTGGTTTCGCCGCTGACCAGCGCGGAGCCGAAGTAACGGCCGGCGACAGAGACGATCACCGGCACGGCCCCGTCCTCCATTGCCAGCTTGAAGGTGTGGACGATGCACGTACGCACCGGGTGGACCGGCCCACTGGTTTCCGCGTCGTCACGGGTGGCAATGGGCCGGATCTGCGGTCGGGCCTGCGCGAAGCAGACCAGCATTGTGCGCTGGTCCTCAAACTGGAAGAAGTCCCTGATGGCTCGGTTGCCGAAATCCAGGTGATCGAAGACCACAGCGACGTCCTCATCCCCGTACGGCGCCCGCTCCAGGGCGGGCAGCACGTCGAGTATCGCCTCGCCGCGAGCCAGCACACGGGCTCGCTCATGCGAGTCTCCCCACGGCGGCGGATCATCGTCCCGGAAGCCCCCAGGCACCTCCTCCGTGCGCAGCTCGGTGCCCGGGGAGGGCCGGTCCCAGCGTGCCTGACCGCTGACGCTCCCCCAGTTCAGGCTGGCGTTGACGCAGAGCCGGCCCGCGATCAGGGCCCACGGTGTACGGACCACACGTTCGCGCGCCAGGTCGACCACGAGACGGCCGAACCGGTCCCGGGGCAGCAGGGTCGGCTGTTCGGGTGCGACGAAGGCGTCGGTCCAGATTCCCATGCGCCTGGTTGTAGCAACCCGGCTTCTTTGGGCACCAGTCAATATGGTCAGCGGCCGGCCGATATTCGGGACACCACCGCCGCGGTGGAGCAGACCCGCGCCGGCGCACCGAGGCCCATGCCCTGTCACATCCGGCGCCGCCGGGCGGTCCCTACTGCGGAAGCGAGAGAAGGGATCGTCAGAATGAAGGTCGTCATCGTGTGCGCGTCCGTGTCACACGGCAATACGCGTCGTGTCGCCGAGACCATGGCCGACGTACTGGACGCGAAGGTTGTCACCCCTGAGGAGGCCGACCTGAGGGAGCTGGCCGACGCGGACCTCGTGGGGTTCGGCTCGGGCGTTTTCTACAGCAGGCTGCATCCTCACCTGACCGACTTCGTCAAGGCACTGCCCCCCGGGCACGGCCGGACTTTCGTGTTCGCCACCAGCGGACTGCCGGAGATTCCGCTGGCGCCCTTCACGCGTCCCCTGGTCCGGCTCCTGGAAGGCAAGGGTCTCCAGGTGGAGGGGAGCTTTTCATGCCGGGCTTTCGACACCTGGGCACCCTTCAAGCTGGTTGGCGGTATCAACAAGCAACGGCCGAACGCCGGGGACCTGGCCGCCGCGCGGGCGTTCGCCGAAGGGTTGCGGGACCGGACAGGACCGGTGTCCTGACCGTCAACGGCAGCTCAGGCTAGGGCCGCGGCGTCAGAGGGGCACCGCAAGACGTGCTGTTTTCGGCCAGGCATAGCGAAATAAATGCGGTCAATTTTGCGATGGACGCACGAATGATCCATCATCGTGACCGCGCGTCAGTTTCCGGCGCGCTTCAGGAGCGGGGGGCTCGGGGGTCTCCCCCGCGTACCGTTCGATCCCGCAGGCGGCGAGTTCGTGGTCTCGCCATGCCGCGGTGACTCCCACCCTGTTCCGTTCACCTAGGCAAAGGCCGCATGTCCGCCCATCAGCTACCGGACCTCATACGGTTCGCGCGTCACAACTCGCCCTTCTACCGGGACCTTTACGCGTCCCTGCCGCCGGACGCCGGCCGCCTCACCGACCTGCCGGTCGTCGACCAGCAGGAGTTCTGGTCGGCCAACGGCCTCCGCGACAACCGTGTCCTGACCGGGCCCCTGAGCGAGGCGACGGTGTACAAGACCGGTGGCACCACCGGGGCGCCCAAGTTCTCTGTTTACACCCGTGACGAGTGGCGCACCTTCGTGACCGCCTTCGGCCATGGGTTGGTGGACACGGGGCTGCGGCCGGGGCACCGGGTGGCCGACCTGTTCTACGCGGGTGAGCTCTACGCCAGCTTCCTCTTCATCCTCGATTCGCTCGCCCACTGCCCCGTCGACAACGTCCGGCTGCCGATCGGCGGGGCCGCGCCGCTGGAGTCGACCGTCGACACGCTGCGCGACTTCTCCGCCCAGGTGGTGGCCGGTACGCCGACCACGCTGTGCCGGCTGTCGGAGCACCTGATCGCGGCCGGACTGCCGCTGGAGGCCGTGGAGCTGGTGCTCTTCGGCGGCGAGGCGCTCTTCGCCGACCAGCGGCGCCTGTTGGCCCTCGCGTTCCCGAACGCCGAGGCGCGGTCGGTGGGTTACGCCAGTGTCGACGCGGGCCTGCTCGGTCGTCCCGTGCCCGGCGCCGACCCGCGTGTGCACCGCGCGTTCACGCCGTACTCGGTCGTCGAGATCCTGGACGACGCGACGGGCGAGCCCATCACCGCACCGGGGCGGGCCGGACGGGTCGTCGTCACCAGCCTCTTCCGCCGCCTCATGCCCATCATCCGCTACCCGGCGGGTGACCGCGCCGAGTGGACCGACACCGGGGCCGGCCACTTCCGCATCCTCGGGCGCGCCGAGGAAGGCGTACGGGTGGGGCCCGTGTCCCTGTACGCGCAGGACGCGCAGGACGCCGTGGCCGCGGCCGACACCGCCGGCCGGATCGTCGGGACGCAGTTGGTCGTACGCCGTTGGGACGGCCGCGACGGACTGGTGCTGCGGCTGGCCACCGCCCCGGGCGACGACGACCCGGCCGGTCTGGAGCCGCTCGCCAAGGCGGTGGTCACGGAGCTGGAGAACGCCAGGCCGCTGTACCCGGACAGCGTTCGCGCCGGCTTCGTGCACCCGCTCACCGTGCAGTGGGCGCGCCACCGCGACCTCGCCGTCAACCCGCGCACGGGCAAGCTCGTCCGCGTACTCGACGAGAGGCCGACCGAATGAGCTCCACCGCACCCTCGCCCAGGCAGTCGCCACTGATCCTGCGGAATCGTGCCTTCGGCGCCGTGTGGCTCGGGCAGGTCCTGACCCAGGCCGCCGTGCGCATGTTCCAGGTGGGCGTCTCCTGGTGGCTCGTCGCCTACGCCGTCGAGGACGGGCAGGGCCTGGCCTCCGGGCTGCTCATGGCCGTCAGCACGCTGCCCGCCGTCGCGCTCGCGCCGGTCGTGGCCCGTGCCGTGGCCCGGGTCGCCCACCGTTCCGTCCTGCGGGCAGCCGCAGCGCTGGCGGGCGTCGTCGCCGCCGCACTGGCGGCCTGGGCCTGGACGAGCGACCTGCCCGTGCCGGCCGCCTACGCCGCCGCCCTCGTCATGGCCACCTGCCAGGCCTTCTTCGACCCCTGCCTGACGACCTCGGTGCCCGAACTCGTCGATGACGAGGACATCGAGACGGCCACCGGTTTCGAGCTGTCCACCCAGTCGCTGGCCGGTCTCGGCGGGGCGCTGCTCGGCGCCCTGGTCGTCGACCGGGCCGGTGTGGGCGCCCTCGCCGCCGGCTGCGCGGCCGCCTACGTCACCGCCGCGCTGCTCATCACGGGCGTACGTTTCCACGACGCCGTCGCGTCCGGTGACGCGGGGGCACCCCCGGGTGGGCGGACACTCCGCCGCATCCTGGGCGAACTGCCCTACGTGCGCCGGATCCTGGTCTGCTTCACCGTGGCCAACCTCTTCACCACGGCCGTCTTCGTCGTCATCCCGCTCTACACCCGGTCCGTGCTGGCCGGCGGCGGTGGCACGGTGGCGCTGCTGGAGGCGTCCCTGGGGGTGGGCACGCTCGTCGGTTCCTTCACCGGCGCGCGGGTGCCGGGCAGGCCCACTGTCACCGGCGCGTACTGCCTGGCCCTCATGGCGCTGGCGCTGGCTCTGCCGGGGCTGGTCGCCGGGCGGCTGGTGTTCGCCGGTTGCCTGGCCGTGGCCGGGTGGTGCGTGGGCGTCATCGGTGTCCGGTTCGTGGCGCTCTTCCAGCGGCTGGTGCCCGCCGCCGACAAGGCCGGGTTCTTCGCCGTGATGCAGGCCGTGCTGGGAGCCACGTTCCCGGTGGGCTCGCTGCTGTTCGGGTTCGCCGGGGACCACCTGTCGGCGCAGACGCTGTGCCTGGTGCAGGCCGCCGGTCTGGTGCCCGCCGCCTGCGCGCTGGCCCTGCTGGGTGGGCACGAGCGCGGGCATGGGCACGATCACGAACGCGGGCACGGCCGTGATCGCGGACACGAGCGCGGGCACGAGCGCGAGCCGGCGCCCGTGGCCGGCGACGCTCCGGCGCCCGAGACCGTGGGAGGCGGACGGTGAGCGCCACGATCGCCCCGGCCCGCGTCGCGGACATCGCCGAGCTGCGCCAGCTCTATTACGCCGTCTACGGGCCCCACTACCCCGTCGCCCTCGGCACCGACCCGGCCACCATGGCCCGCTTCGTCGAGGACCCCCACACGCTGTGGCTCGTCGCCCGCTGCCCGGACACCGGCGCCCTCGCCGGGTCGGCCGCCGTCCACGGCGACCCGGGCAGCCGTATCGGCCGCCTGGAAGGGCTCGCCGTGCACCCCGACCACCGGTCCGGGGGCCTGGCCGCCCGCCTGACCGAGGCGCTGTGCGCGGGCACGCTGGACGCCGGGCGGCTGGACTCGGTGTACGCCACGGTCCGTACCGTCAGCGCCGGTCCGCAACGCGTCGTGGCGCGCAACGGCTTCCGCCCGCTGGGCGTCCTGCCCAACGCGGTCGATCTGAGCAGCCGTGAGAGCCTCGCGCTCTACGCGCGTCACCGCCCGGGTGTGCTGGAGCGCCGCTTCCCCGTGCCGGAGGTGCCCGCCCCGCTGCTCCCCCTCCTGCGAACCGTCGAGCGCGCCCTGGACGTGCGATACGAGGGAACACGGGCCGTTGCACCGGCCCCCACCGCCGAGTCCGACACAGCCGGGCACCTGGAGATGATCGAGGCTCCCGCCTTCGTGCGCAGGCGCTTCCGGGACCGGTTTCCGGACGCGGGCCGGTGGTTCTATCCGCTGCACACGCCCAACGTGCTGCTCACGCCGGAGGACGGGCGGTTCGAGGTGTACGCCTACCTCAACCGCAGCGGAGGTTACTGCTCGCTCGTCGCCGCCCATCCCGATCCGGCCGCCGCGGCCGCGTACCTGGGGCCCGTCACCCGGGCCCTGACCCGGGCCGGCGCGGGCTACGTGGAGGCGCTGGTGCCGCTCGCGCACCATGGGGCGCTCTCGGCGTTCCTGGCCGAGGGGTTCGTGGCCGGCGCGCTCTACCCGGCGATGCGGAGGGACGGGGACGGGTTCCACGACTACGTCGTGCTGTCCCGTTCCACGGAGCGGATCGACTTCCGTGACGTCGTCGTCGAACCGTCCCTCCAGCCCTATCTGGACTGCTATGTGTCGGCCTGGACGTCGACGTACCTGCCCACATTCGAGGTTGCCTCATGAACCCTCATCTCGCCCCGGTCGGCGTCCCCGACCCCACTCTGCTGCCGCATGTGCAGCGGCTGTGCGACCTGGCCGACCCGTACACCCGCGGGCCGGCCGAGGACGAGCTGTTCGCCGCGGCCATGGCGGAGATCAACGCCTGGCACGCCGAACGGTCCCCGTTCTTCCGGTCGCTGTACGAGGCGACGCCGCCGGCGCGTCCGTACCGCGCGCCGCTCGTGCACGCCAACTTCTTCAAGCGCCACGAGGTGCTGTCGATCCCACGCGACGAGGTCGATCTGCACCTGACGTCCTCGGGCACCACCGGCCAGAAGTCGCAGATGTTCTTCGACCGGTGGACCATCCGCTCCGCGCAGCGCATGGTGGCCCGGATCTTCGAGCGCAACGGCTGGATCACCCCGGAGCAGGAGGTCAACTACCTCCTCTACAGCTATGAGCCGGCGCCCGCCCTCAACCTCGGCACCGCCTTCACCGACAACTACCTGTGCGACTTCGCGCCGGCCCGCAGCGTCGAGTACGCGCTGCGCAACACGGGCGGCGACGGACACGAGTTCGACCCCTTCGGGTGTGTCGCGGCGCTGCGCCGTTTCGAACGGGACGACGCCCCGGTCCGCATCCTGGGCTTTCCGGCCTTCCTCTTCATCACCCTGGAGCGGATGCGGGCCATGGAGCTGCCCCCGCTGCGCCTGCCCGAGGGCTCGCTCGTCGTGCTGGGCGGCGGCTGGAAGGGCCACGCCGACCGGCGGATCGGCAAGGAGGAGCTGTACGCCCGCGTCACCGAGCAGTTGGGTATCCCAGGTGAGCGCATCCGCGACACGTTCGGTTCGGTCGAGCACTGCGTCCCGTACGTCGAGTGCGACCACCACCGGCTGCACGCGCCCGTCTGGTCACGCGTCACCGCCCTTGGCGCGCGAACGCTGGAGCCCCTGCCGTACGGCGAGACCGGCTTCCTGCACCTGGTGTCGCCGTACATCACCTCCGTACCGGCGCAGAGCGTCGTCATGGGCGACCTCGCATCCGTACACCCGGGGGACGCGTGCGGGTGCGACCTGACCACCGACTGGTTCACCGTCCACGGCCGCGCCGGGGTGAGCCACAACCGCAACTGCGCGGTGGCCGCCGCCGAGCTGATGAAGGGCATGTCATGACCGAACACCACTATTGGCAGGGCGCCTTCATCGGCGACGAGGAGGCCGGGCGGCGCCTGGCCGCGCTCCCCGAGGCGGTCGAGGACGCGCTCGGTACGCCGCTGGAGACCGAGACCCTGCTGGCCGCGTGCGACGCCCTGGCGACCGCCCTGGCCGACCCCGGGCACCCGGTGCGCGCCCGGCTCGCCCGCCATCTGCCCGACGACGAGGACCCGGCCGTACTCACCGAGCTCGGGGGCATGCTCGGCCGCCGGGAGCTCACGCGCAAGCTGCGCCGCGAACTCGGCGATGCCGCCCCGCAGCGCCTGAACCGTCCCGACGCCCGCGAGACCGTGTACGAGGCCTGGGCGCCCGTCGGCCTGGTCGCGCACATCGCGCCCGGCAACGCCGCCACCGTCGCGCCGCTGAGCGTCATCGAGGGACTGCTCGCCGGCAACGTCAACGTCCTCAAGACCAGCAGCGGCGACACGCTGCTCACCCAGCACCTGCTGGCCGAGCTCGCCGCCCTGGACCCGAGCGGCGGCATCGCCTCGCGCGTCATCGTGCTCCGCTTCCCGTCCGCGCGGCAGGAGTGGCTGCGCATGATGTGCGCGCCGGCCGACGCCGTCGCCGTCTGGGGCGGCGAGAGCGCCGTGGAAGGGGTCGCGGCCCATGTGCCGGCCGGCTGCCGCCTGGTGGAGTGGGGGCACCGCATCTCCTTCGCCTACCTCACGCGCGACGCCTGGGACGACGCGGCGACGCTCGACGCCCTGGCGGGTGACGTCTGCCTCTACGAGCAGGAGGCGTGCGCCAGCCCGCAGGTGGTGTACCTCGACACGGAGGACGAGGGGGAGGTGTTCGCGTTCGCGGAGCGTTTCGCGGGCGTCCTGGCGGCGCGGGACGGTAACCCCGGCGCTCATGACCTCGACCCCGCCGAGGAGGCGGAGGTGACGACGACCGAGCTGATCGCACGGCTGGAGGAACACCTCGGCCTGACCCGGGTGTTCGCCGCCCCCGACGGCTCGTGGCGGGTCATGGCCGACACCCGGCCGGCCCTCACCGCCTCTCCGCTGCACCGGAGCGTGTGGATCAAGCCGCTGCCGCGCAAGCGGCTGATCGGCACGCTGCGCCCCATGCGGCGCTATCTCCAGACCGTGGGGCTCGGGGCCGGCCGTACCGACATCGCCGAGCTCGCGCGTATCGCACTGGCCGCGGGCGTCACGCGCGTCACACCTGTCGGCTCCATGCACACCAGCTACTCCGGTGAACCGCACGACGGCGTGTACGCGCTCCAGCGCTACAGCCGCCGCGTGGCGGTGCGGGCCGACGAACGGCTCGCCACCGTCGCCTGCCTGGACGACCTGGCCCGGCCGGTGGCCCTGCCGCCGCCCGCCGGTCCTCTGCTCGGCAAGGAGGAGGTCCAGGAACGCGGCCGTCATGTCGCGCGGGCCGACGCCGAGTTGTACTTCCGCAGCGGCGGCACCACGGGGGCGCCCGCCCTGTCGCTGTTCAGCTATGACGACTACGACACGCAGATGCACGCCGCCGCCCGGGGCCTGCTCGCCGCGGGCTACGACCCGGTGCGCGACCGTACGGCCAACCTCTTCTACTGCGGCGGCATGTACGGCAGTTTCATCAGCTTCTTCTCCATCCTGGAGCGGCTCGGCGGCGTGCAACTGCCCCTGGCGGCAGGCCCCGACCACCGGGCCACAGCAGAGGCGCTGATCGCCCACGAGGCGGACACCCTCTTCGGGATGCCGTCGTACCTGTGGCAGCTCCTGCACGACCAGGCGGACGCGCTGCGCGCCTACGGCGGCATCCGCAAGATCTTCTACGGCGGCGAACACTTCACGGACGAGCAGCGCCGCGCGCTGAAGGAGACCTTCGGCGTCGAGGTCGTCCGTTCCCTCACGTACGGCAGCACCGATCTCGGCCCGCTCGGCTACCAGTGCGCCGAGAGCACCGGCGGGGTGCACCACCTCCACGCCGACCTGCACACGATGGAGATCCTCGCACTCGACTCCGACCGGCCTGTGCCGCCCGGCGAGACGGGCCGCCTGGTCTTCAGCACCCATGCGCGGCGCGGCCAGGACCTCGGCCGTTACGTCATCGGTGACCTCGGCCGGGCCGTTCCGGGGCGCTGCCCGTGCGGCAGTCACGCCCCGAGGTTCGAGCTGCGCGGCAGGCTGGGCGACGTCATGCGGGTCGCCACGTACTTCCTGAACCACCGCCGCTTCGTCGCCCTCGCGGAGGAAAGGGGCGGCTACCGCGGCGAACTCCAGATCCTGCTCGCCGGTCAGGACGCCCGCGAGCGGCTCACCGTCCGGGTGGAACGGTCGGGCGCGCCGGACCCGGAGCGCCTGCGCGAGGTCTTCCTGGGCGGCTATCCCGAGCTGCGGGCAGCCGTGGAGGAGCGGCTGCTCGACCTGTCGGTCGAGGCGGTGGACGGCTCGTCCCTGGACCGCAGTCCGACGAGCGGCAAGCTGCGCCGCGTGGTGGACACGCGGGGGTAGGGCACCGGCCGGAGGGCCCGCTCCCCCGGCCGGTTCGGGGGGCGGTCGTCCTCCGGCCGGCCGCGTGGCGTGCGGGACAACGGCCGGAAGCGATGTTGTGGGGTGACGTACTGCCCGGCAAGCATGTGGGCATGGGGCGTCAGGGGGAGTTGGCACCGCACCGGGCACGGGATGCTGCCGAGTTCGTCGCTCTGCTACGGGAGCTCAAGGAGCGCTCGGGGCTGACCTACAGGCAGTTGGAGGAGCGGGCGGCCGCGCAGGGGGAGGTCCTGCCACGGAGCACCCTGGCCGGTGTGCTGAGCGGCGGCGCGCTGCCGCGTCCGGAGCTGCTGGCGACGTTCGTGCGTACATGCGGGGACGGCGTCCGGGTCACCATGTGGCTTCAGGCCCGCGCGAGGGTCGCCGACGGGCAGACGGCCGAAGCGGGCGGGGCGGGTGAGGCTGGCGAGGCAGGCAAGGCGGAACCGGCCCGACCGCGCCCGCTGTTCGGCCTGCCGCGCCTTCCGCGCCTTCCGCGCCGTCCGCGTCTTCCGCGTAAGGGTGCAGCGGCCGCTGTGTCGGTGGCAGCGGTCCTGGTGGCCGTCGGTGCCTGGATGCTCGCAGCGCCCGACGAGCCGGGAGCCACTCCGGGAGAAGACCGGAGTCCGGTGGCGGCGCTGTCCGGCGCTGGGCCGGCGCTGGGCAGCGGGTGGGTACGCATCCGTCCGGTCACGGCTCCGAGTCTGTGCCTGACGGACGGACGGGTCCGGGACCGGCGGCACACCCCACTGGTGGCGGTGCAGCGGCCTTGTGACGAGGCGATGCCGCAAGCCACTCGGCTGGAACCGATGGGCGGTGACGCGTACAGGATCCAGTGGCACCACCCCGACTACGGCAAGGGTTGTCTCAAGGCGCTCTCGGAGGGCCCGGGTGAAGGGCTGCTGGAACCGTACGACGACTGCGCGCAGGGCAGCCGGTTTCATCTCGAACCCTCGGGACCGTACGGAGGCGGTCGGTACGTCCTCCGGGTTGACGGCCAGGGGTGTGTGGGGATCAAGAACTCGGACACGTCCGAAGGGACCGAGGCGGTGATGGAGCGGTGCGTGGGCAGAGGGGGCCAGGTGTTCTTGATCGAGACCGTGCCCTGACCCCCTCGCTCTGCGTCAGCAGCCTGTCTGCTCAGCAGTTGTCATCGGTGTACGCCAGATACACCGACTTGGCTGTGGTGTTGCCGTTCTTGTGTTCGGACGGCACACAGAACTGGCCACCGGAACCACTCGAACCGACCGCGACTGCGGCGTTGTTGCCGCGGTTGTTGTAGAAGGACCGTGCCGTGAACCGGAGGTTCTGCCAGTACCCGGGGTTCTGGTACTGAAGCCGCTCCCCGTAACCGCCCGTCTGGCTGTAGAGGCACATCCAGCCGTCGGGGCAGTCGTAGGCCGCTGTCCCCGTTGTGGTCCGGGCGGACGCCGTGGGGACGGTCAGCAGGCCGAGACTCATCGCGGTGGCCGCGGCGAGGGTGGTGAACTTCCTCATGCCGATCATCAGGGGCTCCTTCTGTCAGTGGCGGCGGCGCGGATCGACCGTGCGGCGGGCGGTCCACGGCGCAGGAGGCCGACCGGCCGGGGCCTCGGTCGGCCGGCCCCGGTGAATGGTTCGCCCACGGGGCGGGGCGGGTCAACGGCAGGGGGCTGTCCCGGACGGGGGAACGCTGTCCGGAGTGGTCAGGGGCTTGTCCGGCCGTGTCCGGCTCCTGTCCGGCCGGCTCGCCCGGACCCGATCGGCTCACCGTCGTGGTCTTCAACGGCACTTGCGCGGACAAGGGCTGAACGGCGTGTCAGTGCTCCACGTGCTGCGGCCGTCCCCGGCGGGGCCTCAGGCGTGGTCGGCGCCGGCCTGCCGTCGCGCCGCACCCCACTCCCACATGCTGTGCAGCACCGGCTCCAGTGCGCGGCCCTCCGCGGTGAGGACGTAACGGACCCGTGGAGGCCAGCTCGGGGTGCGGTGGCGCTCGATGACGCCCGCATGGGTCAGTTGGGCCAGCCGGTCGGAGAGGACTTTGTCCGAGAGGGCGGGCAGGGCAGCGGACAGTTGGGAGTAGGTGGCCTCGCCACGGCGCAGGAGTTCGCGCAGTACCAGTGGCGTCCATCGGCCGCCCAGCGTGGCGAGGGTGATGTCGACGGGACAGCGCGGTTCGGGGGCCGGCGGTACGAGGGCGCTGTCCGGACAGTCCGCCAGGGGGCCGTCCTGGTCGCCCGGGCGCGTGTGGCCAACCGTTTGGTGAGTCACGAAAGCCTCTCCTAACGTCCCGTCGCGAACAGCCGATTGACTTTCTCCCCGACCATTCTCCTCCAGGGGGCCTCGTGCGCATCCATCACCTCAACTGCGGTTCGCTCCGGAAGATTTCACCGCTCGGTGAAGAGTCCGCGGCAGGCGCCACCGGCCGCGAACTGGCCGTCGTATGCCATTGCCTGCTCATCGAAACGGCTTCGGACGGGCTGGTCCTGGTCGACACCGGCCTGGGCACCGCCGACCGGCGGCACCCCGACGGAAGACTGGGCGCCGAATGGGTCTCTTACGCCCAGCCCGCGCTGGACCCGCGGGAGAGCGCGCTGCGCCAGGTCGTCCGCCTCGGGTACGCGCCGGAGGACGTGCGGCACATCGTCCTCACCCACCTGCATCGCGACCACACGGGAGGGCTTCCCGACTTCCCTCACGCGCGCGTGCACGTCCACCCGGACGAGTACCGGGCCGTCACCGACCCCGCGGCACCGCACCACCGGCACAGCCTCGACCGCTTCATGCCCGCGCACCGGGCGCACGGCCCGCTGCTGACACCCGCGCGCGTGGACGGTACGCAGTGGTTCGGGCTCCCCGGCGTGGCCCGCCCGCAAGGGCTCGCGTGCGAACTGCTCCTGGTGCCGCTGCCCGGTCACTCGGCCGGACACGCGGGCGTCGCGGTGCGTGAGGAGGGTGGAGGGTGGCTGCTTCACGCGGGCGACGCGTACTTCTACCACGGCGAGATCGAGCACACCCCGCCCCTGGCCCACCCAGCCCTGGAGCCGGTCCAGCAGGGAGCGCAGACCCACGCCACCGCTCGGCTCGCCACCCGCGACCGACTGCGGGGGCTCCGCCGCGACCGCGCGGAAGGGGTCACCGTCTTCAGCGCGCACGACCCGTGGGAGCTGGCTCGCCTGGCCGCCCGGGCAGGCGGGTGATCGCCGGGGCGCATGGCTGGGGGGCGCGTGGTCGCGGCATGGCCTAGGGGCGCGTGGCTGGGGGGCGCTCGGCCGTGGGGCGCGCGGCTCCCTCCCCGGACGGCCTCGCCGGAGGGGGCCGGCCCCCTCCCCCGGATGCCTCGGGGAAGGGGGCCGACTCACGGGCGTGGGGCCGTGCTCAGTCGGTGACCTTCACGACGCCCGAGGCCGTCGCGTCCGCGCCCGTGCCGTCCGCCGGGGTGGCGGTCAGCTTCCAGGTGTACCGGCCGGCCGCCACCTGGGTGCCCGACTCGGACGTGCCGTCCCAGGTGACCCGTATCGCGCTGAGGGCGCCCTCGCCCGTCCAGGTGCGGACGGCCTCGCCCGTCGCGCGGTGGGTGAGCGTCACCCGCCAGGACGCCGCGGGCTTGGAGAGCCACCACGCGGCGGCCCACTCGCCGGCCGTCGTCCGGGGTGCGGCGGTGCGGGCGACGCGCAGCGGAGAGACCGCGTGCTGCGGCGCGGTGACGTGGACGGTGTCGTCCGCGCCGACCCACACGAGCTTGCCGGCACCCGCGTCGAGGGTCCAGGTGGTGCCGCGCCCATCGCCGTCGGCGGGCTGCTTCAGGCCGGTGACGGTGCCGAGGTCGGCCGTATCGCCGTCCGCGTGCAGGGCGGTGAGGCGCAGGTCGCCGGCCGCGTCGCGGTGGGCCAGGAAGCGGTCGCCCAGCAGGACCCCGGACGCCGGGGCGGGGTAGGTACGGCCGGTGGCCAGGTCGCGTACGCCCGCCGCGGCCTTCGAGGCGCAGCTCCAGTACAGCAGGGTGCCGCTGTGCTGGAGTTCGTCGGGGACACAGGCGGCGCCGATGTCGGTGGTCCCGCCGACCTTGCCGGAGCGCAGGTTGATCACCTTCACCTTGCCGGGCTCTTTGAGAGCGGGCTTGAACAGCTTGTCCTGGTCCAGTGCGGCGGCCTGCGCCGGCTGCTCACGGACGACGAGGTCGCGAGCGGTGTCCACGACGTACTGCCGGCCGCCCGCCTCGTACAGTACGAACTGCGGTGCCGCGTCGAGGATCCGGCCGCCCGTGCCCGGCAGCGGGAAGGTGTCCGCCGGGTGCTCGGGGTCGTCGCCGGTCACCAGCACGTCGGTGCCCGTGGCCGGGTCGGCGACCAGGCGGGCCAGCCCCTCGTCGGTGCCGTCGGCGAAGCGGCCCGCCTCCAGGCCCGGGAAGTCGGCGAGCGCCGCGCCGTCCGCCGGGTCGAGCCCTGTGCCGGTGTTCTTGCCGTGCAACGTCTCCGTGCCGGCGAGGGAGTTGACGTACCGCAGTCTCCCCCGGTCGAGGCTCAGCGCCTTGATCGAGCCGTCCGCCGTCTTGACCCGCGGGACCTGACGCAGTGGCAGGTCGAAAACGAGCCCCGAGCCGTCCACGCTGAAGTGGTGCACGGCGCGCTTGCCGTCCGCGCCCTTGCCGAGTGCGACCAGCGAACCGGAGCCCTCGGCGCGCAGGAACGTCTGCTCGACGGCGTCCAGCAGCGTCCGCTCGGTCTCCGCCCCGGCGAAGGGGGTGAGGCGGAGCGGGCCGCCGTCACCCTCGTACCAGAGCACGTTGTCACCCACGACGTAGGAGGTGACCTCGCTGTCGGGGGACCGCGTGGCGAGCGGCACGACGCGCGGGGCGGCCGTGCTTCCCCGCGGCATGACCCGCACGCCCGGTTCACCGCTGCGGGAGAACCAGCTCACGGTGTTCTGCGTGATGCGGAAGCTGCTCGCCTCGCCGGTCACGGGCAGCGGGACGACCTGGCCGTTGTAGGCGGTGAGGATGCCGTACCCCGGGGTGCCGTCGGCGGTGCGGTAGCCGATGAGGAGCTGGTTGCTGTACGCGCCGAGCAGCACGGGCTCGGCGCCGGTGGTGGCTCCGGCGGGCAGCCGCACGACGGGGTCGTTCGCCGGGGCGCCGCCGCGCGCCACGCGCAACTGGTAGGTGCCGTCGCCCTGGTCGACGGTGGCCAGCACCCAGCCGCCCGCGACGCGCGGGTTGAGGTACCCGGCGGGCACGCTGAGGGTGCTGGTGAAGCCGGGGTCCTCGATGCCGACCCGCACGACGTCCGTGCCGCCGTCCGCGCGCGGCCTGGTGTGGATGACGCGGTTGAACTCGTCGTGGGTGCGGACGATGGCGTCCTGCGGTACGCCGTCGAGGGCCGGGACGGGCTTGGTGGTGCGGTTGTACGTCGTCGTCCAGAGGTAGCCGCCGCCCTCGCGGTGCAGTACGCCCTGGCTGCCGGTCGCCAGGACGGTCTCGGTCCCCTCGCCGTAGGCGTCCGGCGCGGGTATGAGGATCTCGCTCGCTTCGGCCGCGTGAGCGGTGGCCGGCAGCACGGTTGTCAGTCCCGCGGCGAGGACGGCGGCGATGGCGGTACAGCGGTTACGCCGGATTCGGCTGGTTCTGCGCAGGTGATGGGACACCTGACCCCCCTCTTGTTAACCGATGACATTGCGGGTTGCACTGTGAACTCGGTCAACCATACGCCGATACACCTGAGTTGTGTGCGAAACGTGTGCGGAATGTGTTCCAGGGGTGTCACAGCAGCCGCCTGTGATCCGCACCGATCGCAGGCTCCGTCTGAGCACACCTCATCCCCGACGAGTGAGGCGCTTCGGACGCCGTCCGGATGGTGTTTCCGCTCACAGCAGCGGGCAGCGACGTGACGACACGCGGCCGGCCTCCGTCTCAGAAGGCATGAACGACATGACTGATGAGGCCATCGTTCGCGCCGTGCGCGACATCGTGGCACTGGAAGCCTCACGTGAGGCACTGGCCGCGCGCGTCACGGCGCTGCGTACCGCCACGTCCGCCGAGGACGTGGCCGAGCGGGACCGGTGCGGCGAGGCCATGGCCGAGGCCGACACCCGGCTCCTGCTGGAGTCGATCGAGGTGCTCGACCGGCTCGGCATGACCTCCGCGGCCATGGCGTGCTCGCACGTGGCCCAGGAAGAAGGCATCCTCCCTCCCCCCTGACGACCGTCCGGGGGGCCTCCCGCCTGACCACCGTCCGGGGGCCGGTACGCGCAGCCCCGTGCCGCGCCGCGCGAGCCGCTACGCGGCCAGGGCGGCGGGTTCGCCGAGGCGGGCGGCCGCCGTCCGCCAGGCCTCCGTCACCGCCCCGTACGCCTGCGCCGTACGCGCGGCGCTGTCGCCGGTCAGCGTGAGCGGCGTTCCCACGTGGACGTGCAGGCCGGGGCGGCGGACCGGTGCCGTCACCAGGCCGGCGAGCTGCTTGACCGCGTTGCCCGAGGTGACCCGGCGCGCCCCGGCCTGTCCGACCGGCACGACGGGCGCGCCGGTGCGCGCGGCGAGCCGGGCCAGCCCGCTGCGGAAGCTCTCCGGAGCGGCCTCGGCGGCGTCCTTTCTGAGCGGGAGGCCGCCTTCCGCGTAGATGAGGATCAGCCTGCCCGCGTCCAGGGCCTCCGCGGCGAGGTCGAGCGCCTGCGCGGCGCGCCGGTCCCCGCGGTACACGGGGACGTGGCCCTCGCGGCCCAGCGCGCGGCCGAGCAGGGGTATGCGCCACAGCCCGGCGGCCGCCAGGATGACCGGCTGGACGCCGAGCCGGCGCAGCGCGGCGAGCACGATGGCCGGGTCGGCGAGCGAGGTGTGGTTCGCGGCGACGATGCTGCCCGGCGCGATGTCGGCGCCGGCGTCAGCGGTCACCGTGAGGCGCCCGAAGGCGGGCACGAGGGCGTGGCTGAGGCGGCTGAGCATGTGGTTCTCCCGGTTCCGGCGACGAGATGATCCTCATCGTCGGCGGCCGGGAGGCGGTGGGCCTGAGCACGCGTACTCAGTTCCATGCCACCTGCTACCCAGGGGCCGTGGCTCGCCGGGCGGCGGCTGGATTCGCGTTGCCCCGGCGGAGCGCCCGCCGGGGCGTCGGCAGCCGCTACGCGTACGGGTTGCCGAAGTACCGCGAGGTGCGGCAGGTGTCGCTGCCGGCGTCGTCGACACAGACGACAACGCGAAGCCTGCGGATGGTCGTTCCGCCGTTGTCGATGTGGAGGTTGTGCCAGGTCGCGTACTCGGCCTGGCAGCCGGAGGTGTTACGGCGCTCCCGCGTCTTCCAGACGCGCCCGCCCTCGTCCACGTCGAAGCGGATGTACACGGCGTGCGAGTCGCACTTGTTGTCCTTGACGGACATGGAGATGTTGCCGACGTCGTCGCGGTCCTGCCAGGTGAAGGTCGCGCTGCCGCACGCACCCGGGAAGCAGGCGTCCCCGCGGTCGGTGGCCGCGACGCGGGCCCCCTCCGCTGCCTGGGCGGTGCTCGGGAGGAACGTCAGTGCGGTGGCCGCGGCGACCGGCGCGATCGCGTGCCTCAGATGGCGGCTGGTGAGACGCATGCGGGTTACTCCTCGTTCATGGGGATCGGGACCGGGGGAGCTGCGCACGGTGTGGCGTACGGCGCGCTGCTCCGGCGGGCCTCCCGGTGGGGGCCGCTGGTCATGCAGTCCAGCGGCCCGGGCGTTGATAAGCAGCCCTGTTCGTGCCGCTGATCAATCCGGTGTCCGGCGGCTGCGCCGGCTTCACTACCGGTTGGCCGGTTGGCCGGTTGGCCCTCGGTCGGCCGGTTGGCCGGTCGGCCGGTGAGCGGGTCGGTCGGTCGGCCGGTTGCCAGGCCGCCCGTGGCGCCTCACCGTCTTGTGGAGCCGTTGGCCGGGGGCGAACTGCGCGGCCGCAGAGGGAGGAAGGCGACGATGGCGCACGCTGCGGCGAGAGGCAGGCAGAGCGCCCATATCCACCACCGCTCCCCGCCCGCGGCCAGTCGAATGCCCGGGAAGTAGCCGAAGAAGCAGATGCCCATCCAGGCGGCGCACCGAAGTGATACCAGGTGCGGGTCACGGCCGGGCCACGCCAGGGAGACGAGCGCCAGGCCGACTCCTGCCCAGGCCAGGAGAACGGCCATCAGCAGGGCGGCGCCGGCATGGGGGCTCACTTCGCATGTCTCGCCGCGTACGGTGAGCCGCATGAGCTTGCCGCGCCAGGTCACCATGCCGGCGTGCGAACCGCGCCGGGCCGCGTCGTAACAGGGCGGGTAGCGGCCCTCCACGTTGTACTGCTTCTCGGCACCCGAGGCCCAGCGGACACGCAGCCAGAACGTGCCGGTTCCCCGGCCCTTTTCGATGACCCGTCCGCTCGTACGGCCCAGGCAGCCGTGTGGTGATGCCGCCGCTTCCCGGTCGGCGCACGGGCGGGCCTGCGGGTAGTGGACGCGTTCCTCGTAGGGAGTGTGAGCCAGCGTCAGCCCTGCCCAGGCGAGGAGTGCCCCCGCCACGACCCCCACCACCCGCCCGAGCACGTGCACCACGGCGCCCTCCCACCCCTGGCCGCTCCGCCGCCGCGCGCGCGTCGCGGAGAGACGGTACGGCGCAGCGACGACACGTACCTCGGCAGCACAGCGTGACCGGGCGGCCGTGGGCGGCGCAAGGCCGCGTGGTCCGGTGCGAGCTCGGAGCTCGCGTCCCGCGTCCCACGTCCCGCGCCTCCGGCCTCCGAAGATTTTTCGCGGAGGGCGGCAACCTCCTGGCCCCTCGGACGTCGTGCGGGGGTGAAGGGCGTGATTCCGCGCCCCGCGCCCGAGTCGGGAGAACCACCTTGAACAATCTGAAGCACGCAGTCATCACCGCCGCCGCCACCGGCGCGCTCGCCGCCGTCGCCGTGCCCGCCGTACCCGCCTGGGCGGCGGCCGGGACGAGCGCGACGCCGTCGGCCGCGCCGACACCCGTCACCAGCAGCGCGCCGACCGCCACGCCCTCCGTCGCGCCGACCCCCTCCCCCAGCGTCCCGCCGAGCTCCGGCCCCTCCGCCGCGCCGACACCCTCCATCAGCGCTCCGCCCGCCCTGCCGAGCGCCGTCCCGTCCGCCGCGCCGGCCCCGGCGAACGGCGGCACCCCCGGCGACGCACCCCGGCCCAGCACCGCGCCCGAGCTCGCGCATACTGGTGGCTCCAACGCCACCAACGCCGCCATAGGGGCCGGCGCCGTCGGGCTCATCGGGCTCGGCGCCGGGACCGTGTTCGTCGTGCGGCGGCGTGCTCTGCGCTGACGTGCTCGATCCAAGGAACCCTGTGCTGCACCACGCCCTGCCCCTCCGCCCCGCCGTGCCCGGTTTCTCCCCGGTGCGGCGCGGCGGCGGGCGGGGCGTGCGTGCGGCCCTCCGCACACTGCTGCTGCGCCGTGACCGGTCGGCCGTGCCGGTCGAGCACCCGCTGGGCGACCACCCGCCGGTCGATCACGCGCGGGCCGATCACCCCTCGGCCGGCCGCCCGCTGCCCTCGCGCCCGTACGGAACCGGGGCTCCCCCGCCGCCCACCGTCACCGACCTCTACCACGCGCACCGCCTCGGCATGGTCCGCCTGGCGGTGCTCCTCGTCGATGACCTCGCCACCGCCGAGGACGTCGTCCAGGACGCCTTCACCGCCCTGTACCGGCGCCACGGCGAGCACATCAGCGAGGTCGACAACGCGCTGGGCTACCTGCGCACGGCGGTCGTCAACACGTCCCGTTCGGTGCTGCGGCGCCGGCGGACCGTCCGCGCCTGGACGCCGCCCGCCCCGGCGGACGTGCCCTCCGCCGAGGAGCACGTCGTGCTGGACGAAGCACACCGCGAGGTGCTCGCCGCGCTGGGCCGGCTCACCCCGCGCCGTCGCCAGGTCCTGGTACTGCGGTACTGGGCCGACCTCAGCGAGGCCGAGATCGCCGAGACCCTGGGGATCAGCCGCGGGGCGGTCAAGTCGAACGCCAGCCGTGCCCTGGACGCGCTGGAACGGATCCTGGAGGGACGGATATGACGGCCGACGGCGAACGCCAACGTCCCGTGGAGCGCCGGCTCCGGCAAGCGCTCGACGCCCGGGCGGAGTCGGTGACCGTGCGCCACCTGCGCCCGGCCGCACCGCCCCGCCCGGCCGCCCGGCCCCTGTGGCGGAGGCGTACCCCGGCGTACCGGGCCGTCCTCGCCGGTCTGACCGGCCTCGCCACCGCGGCCCTGGCGAGCGCCGCCTACCTTGCCCTGTCCCCGGAGCCGCCCACCCCACGCCCCGTCCCGCCGGCCGTCCAGCCCGGGACCACCTCCCCGACACCCAGCATTCACCCGACCCCGTCCCCAAGCACGCCCCCGCACCCGTCCCCCAGCACGCCGCCGAACCACCAACCCAGCGTCAGCCCGCCCACGACCCATTCCGCGGTGCCGACCACCACCCCCATCCCAGGAGCCGGCTGAGCAATGCTTGTCCTTCGTCAACTGGCGAGAGGAACGACGGCCCCGGCCGGCCCGCTCCTGACCCGGGTACGGCCAGTTGGATAACGTGATCCCATGGGGTTGGGGATAACGGTCATGGTGGTCGACTGGCAGCGCCTGGAGGCGATCCCGGTCGGCGAGCGGGCGAACCGGCTCTTCGAGGAGTCGGATCAGGCGGAGGACCTCGACGCCGGCTGGTTCTGGCCTCTCGGTGACGGCGCGCCCTGGTGGGGTGTGTACGAGTTCCGGAACACACTCGGTTCGTACAAGCCCCATTTCTGGGCGGGTGAAGCCTGGGACGACGCACGGGACCATGCCGAGCCTCAACTGCGCAGCGCTCTTGACGGCTTCCTCATCGGTTTGGGAATCCGCTGGGATCCTGACGAGGACGACGAGGAGGACGATAACCCCGAACCCGGCTCCTGGCGGTCGCACCTGCTGCTCCACTGTTCTCCGGAGGACGCCTCCACCCTGGCCGGCCTCTGGTCCCGGGCCGAGCCACGCCTGGATGGGCTGAGGGCCCCCTTCGACACCCACGCGGCGCGCGGCCCGGGGAGCTGGATCCCGGACTACGCGGCCTTCGCGTCGCTGCTGCGCGGCTGGGGCGAGGTCGTCGGCGAGGCGGACGGGCGCGGATGGGGTGTCATCGGTCTTCGCTGCTGACGCGGATCTTCTGGGCCCCCATCGCATCGACCCATCACGCCGAGGAGAGTCTGTGATCACACAAGGAGTTCAGGTCATGGGCCGGTGCAGTGTCTGCGGAGGCACCGCGGTCCGCGATGTGGGCCAGTTCGTCCACCGTGGCGCGCTCCGCTGGTCGACCGAAGGCCGATGCGAGGACTGCGGGAGCGGGTGGTGCGAGCAGGACACCGGTTGTGTGACGCCCGAGAACATACGACAAGCCCTGCTGCGCGCACACGGGCCGATGCGGCTCGGCCTGGCCGGAGACGTGCCGAATCTCGTTCCGGTGCTGAAGGCTCTGCGGGACGCAAAGCCATGGTCCCTGGGCGAAGCGCGGAAGCAGGCCGCGCGGCTCACCGAGACCGGTCTCGTCGGAACGCTGGTGGAGATGGAGTTCCTGGCCCTCCACCTCCGCGCACGAGCCGTCGCGGTGGCCATCGAACCGGCTGACGTCGTCCAGGACGGCCTCGTCCAGCGCTGCGACGCCTCCGGGTGAGCCGGCGACGCCGGTCGGCCCAGGGTCGGCGCGCCGACCGGATGGACAACGCACCGGATCTGGGGCGCTTTTGTGAGCCGGTCCGGTTCTCTATCCCAAGCGTTCCAGTTCGTCCGCGCGGCGGTGGTCCTTCGGCCGCCCGATGGCCCGCCGCATCCCGATCAGGTCGTCGAGTGCGACGTACCGGATCGTGAACCCCGAGGGGTCGTGGGCCGTCACGGCCCGGGTAAGGCACGCGGTGACGTCCATGCCGCCCCAGGACAGGGCAGGCGTGCACAAGTCCCCGCCAACGCCCGTCACTTGGTAGCCGGCCTGTGGGCGGTCGAGGTCGGGCGGCTCGGTGCAGCCCGCGATGAGGAGGGCGTCGCGCAGGGCGCGCGCCTGGTCCGGGGTGCCGTCCCACAGGAGGTCGAGGTCGCCGGTCAGCTCGGTCGAACCGTGCATGATTCCGGCGACCTGGCCGACGACCACGGCTTGTGAACCGGCCTCGTGCAGCGCCCGGAGGAAGGGGAACGGGTCGAATCCGAGCGCCCCGTCGGTGGCGAAGGTGCCCACGAGGTCGTCCGCCTCGTCCGGGCGCCGCCCTGTGGCGGCACGGTCGCGGGTGAGGTGTTCGGTCCGGGCAATGGCCTCTCGCAGTCGCAGGGCAGGCGTCTGACTCATACGCCCATCCAACACGGCGCCGCCCGTGACCGCGACGGGAATACCCGTGACCGACAGGCGTGCCGTGGGCGGCTCCATCCTGCTTCCCTGCTTCGTCGCAGCGCCGCGCCCGTGCGCACGGGGGCGACGAGCGTCAGCCGGGCATTTCGCCTCCGGGCCCGTCGACCCACTGGAAGCCGGCCGTTTGTCCACCGTGCTGCGGCCTCGACGACGGCACGGAAGGAGGACCCCGGCGCACGGATCACCCTCTGGGCCGGCATGGGCCGCACGATCGAAGTGCTGCTCGCACCGACCCGGATACCGCCCCCGATTCCACCCAGGTCACTTCCCGGCCGTGTCGACCAGGATCCGTGCCAGCTCGTGCGGTTGCGAGAACATCGGCCAGTGGCCGGTGTTCATCTCGACCAACCGCCAGGAGTCGCTGGTCAGCAGCGCCGCGACGTCATCGCTCGGCTCGGCGCCGTCCAGCAGACACTTGATGTACGTGGCCGGAAGCTCACCGAGCGGCCGGGCCAGCACCGCCGGTTCGGCCAGAGAGGCACCCGGGTGCGGCGTCGCGCCGCCGATGAACCGTGCGATCTGATCGTCCGTGAGTCCCTGACCGACGAAGTCGGCCGCGGTCGGCAGGGCCCAGAAGCCGTTGTTCCCGGCAATCGACGCTTCCAGTTCCGCCGGCCCCTCCCACCAGCGGGAGACAAACGACTCACCGTCGGTCGGAACACAGGCGTCTACGAAGACCACCCGCGCCAGCCGCCCGCCGATGCGCTCGGCGGCCTGACCGACGGGGATGCCCGAATAGCTGTGCCCGACCAGCACGACATCGCGCAGATCGAGGCGCTCCACTTCGCCGACGATGTCTTGGACATGGGTCTGCTGCCCAGCAGGGACGCCGCGCTTTTCCCCGACGCCGGAGAGGGTCAATGGGTACGCGCCGTGGCCGGCGGCCCGCAGCTCCGGCACCACCTCGTCCCAGGCCCACGACCCGAGCCAGGAGCCGGCGACCAATACGAAATTCACCATGGCCGCACGCTAGCGGAGGGGTCTGACAACGGCTCCGCGGGCGGAGGTGCGGACGCGGTGGCCGGTGCCGGGGGCGCTGCCGGGGCACGATCGAACCCGCCCGGCCACCGGCTCCCCGCCACCGGTTCCCGGCCGATGAAGCCGCTTGGCTACGGCCGGTGGAACCTCACCTCGGGATAGCGGGCGCTCGGCCCGTCGAGGAGGGGCGCGTGCCGTCCGCGCAGGTGCGTGTCGAGGAACGCCCGCACGTACGCCCGTACCGCGGCAATGCAGCGGGCGCCGTCGAGGTCCTGCTGCGGGACGCCGAGCTGCGTGCCGAGGGGTGCGAGGTCGGTGAAGGAGAGGTGCTGGGTGCCGTCGATGGTCAGCCAGCGCTTCCAGCCGGTGAATTCGCCCCAGGTCTCGTCCCACGTCGCGTCCGGGCCGCCGGGGACGTGACTGGGCTTGCCGAGCATGAGCAGCGGGCGGTCCATCGAAGTGTCGTTGGGGTACCGGAAGTTGCCGTCCATGTTGACCCCGGCCTTGATCCTGGTGTCGGTCAGCATGGCCGGGACGGTGCTGAAGCCGCCCGCCGAGTGGCCCACCATGGCGACGCGGCCGGGGTCGACGCGGACGCCCTTCCCCACCGGGCGGCCGCCCGCGAGTGCGTCGAGCACGTAGGACACGTCCTGTGCGCGTACGGCTCCGGCCTTGGGGAAGTCGGGGTTCTCGCACGCCACGCAGTCCGTCGTCCGGCCGTCGGGGAAGGTGGTGCCGTGGGCCTCGTAGTTGTGTCCGATGCCCGCGACGACGTATCCACGAGAGGCCAGGTCCTCGGCCAGCCCCGTCAGCGTGGCGCGCGGCATGCCGAAGCCCGGTGACAGCACGACCAGGGGCAGCCCGGCCCGGGAGGGCACCGGCGTGGCGTCGACGGTCGCGTGCGTGGTCACGGTGCTCAGCAGCTCGGGCGGCAGTTCCACACCGCTGCTCTTGAGGTACGTCGCGGACTCCTCGGGCGTCATGTACCTCGCCGGGGTTCCGGAGGGCTTCACGGCCGGGTACCAAAGGGACACCATGAGCTCCCGGTCCTCACCGGCCACCCACGGATCGGCCCGGCCCTTTTCCTCGAGGTGAACGGTCGTCACGCCAATGGGCAGCTTCCCCGTTGGCACGGGCAGCGTCAGCCCGGCGGCCGGTAACACGACTCCCGCCGGAACCGGCCCGGTGGAGCGGGCGTCCGCCCCCGCGGAAGCGGCGGGCAGCAGACCGGCGATCGCCACGGCGAGGGCGGTCGCACCGGCCAGGAAAGTTGCTCTCATGGACGTCCTCTGATCGATACCTCGTCCGGCACCCGTGTGCCGACGTCGTCAACGCCACGCTATCCACGGTTGCCTCACGCGCCGTCAGCCCATGAACGACAACCCATGGCCGCCCGTACACCCCCAGGTCTACGACCGCCGACCGACACTCCGTGGCAGGACAAGGCAGGCGCAAGGAGCAGGGAAGGGCAGGTCGAGGCACGTGACCTCAGTGGGAGGCGAGGCTTTCCCGGGCTGCCGTCATGAAGGCGGTCTTGTGCTCCTCCAGGTGCTCATTGACCTCGGTGTCGCCGATCTCGCGCCACACCGCCTGGTTGAGCGCGCGGCCGTAGGCATGAGCAGGGCCGTGCAGGATCGTGTCGCAGAGCAGCACAAGATGCCGTTCGGCGACCCAGAGCCTGGTCATGGTGGCCGCGGCCGAGCCGCTCCAGTCGTCGTCATCGCCCCACGACTCAGGACGGCTGTACGCCGCTCGTTCGGCATCCTGGGCACACGCGATGAAGTCCTTGATCGCCTGCAACTGTTCGGCCCGCCGGGCCTCGGAGCTGGCCACCGCCTCCCGTCGTTGCTCCGACCGTTCGGCGGACCGCTGGGTGGCGCGCTGGGAGAGCGCCGCCAGACCACCACCGAGCGCGACGCCCGCGAGCGAAAAGACCGATGCCCACATTTCCAAGGCCACGTCTCTGCCCCCTCACACCAAGTCCTTGCACACCAGTGCACATGATCGCCTGAACACTCCGCGCGTCTGGACGGCCATGGCAATGCGAAACGTCAAACTATGCAGGCGCGAATATTGCCATCGTCAGCCGCTTCGAAGGCGGAGAGAACGCAAGCCGTCGCCATTTCTTCACAGGATCACTGATGAAGAGTCAAATTATGCCTGTCAAACCGGCATTGATGCAGCACGCTCCCGCAGTCGCAACCAACGCAGCAGCCCCGCCCATCCTCTCAAAGTTTGCGTTCCCAATGTTTGCTCTGCAATCATCCTCGCGCCTCATTGGCAAATATCAGTCTCGGAGACAACTTTGTCGAAACGTCGAATACCGGTCATGCGCCGTGGACGGATGGTCGCCGTCGGTGCCGTAGCAGCGGGCGTCCTGGGTGCCCTCGTCGCCCCCGCCATGGGCAACGAGGGTGCCGGGGCCGACCCGGCGCTCATGACCGAAGCGGCCACGGGGGCCGAGCAGCCCACAGCTTCCTTCGCGCCCGAGCCATCACCGGGCGTCGTCACCCAGGCGGCCTGGGCCGGCCCCGGGTCGGTGGTGACCAGGCCCGCCGACTTCAGGCTCAAGTCGGGTGCCGACCTTGCCAGGAAGGTCGCCAAGCTGGACGCCATGCTGCCCAAGCAGGGCGTCCAGAAGATTCTCAGGTACGCCAACCGTCCGCTGCTGACCGGCGGCGACTGCCGAACGGACCCGTTCGGCAAGGGCGACAAGGGCAAGGACCCGCTGGAGCCGGCCAAGAAGTACTGTTTCAAGGACGATGACGCCAACAGCGTCGAGTGGATACCCCAGGCCGTCACCGGCGCGTCGGATGCCGCGAAGGACGAGAAGTGGGGCGCCAAGCGCCCGATCCTGATCGGCTCGTACGACGACGACAACACCGGCCGCACCAAGAAGGGGTGCAAGAAGAAGGCGTCGGACAAGTGCAATGAGAAGGGCGTCCGGATCACCTTCGTGGACCCGGCCACCAACAAGTACCGCCATGCGCTGCTGGTCTGGCCCTACGTGAGCAAGAAGTCGAAGAAGATCACCTTCGACGCCATCCACGCGAACGACAGGAAGGGCCAGACGGGCATCCACATCGGCGGGATGGCCTGGTACAAGAACTACCTGTACGTCGCGGACACCTACAACGGCATCCGGGTCTTCGACATGCGCAAGATCATGGACCTCGATCCGGACAACAAGCCGAGCACCAACGACACCTTGTCCGGCGGCTACAGGACCGACGTCAAGAACAAGAAGAAGATCGGCCGGCATGGCAAGACCTGGTACGGCTTCGGCTACCGCTATGTGATGCCGCAGGTCGCCACCTGGACCTTCCAGGCCAAGCAGCACAACAAGGCCACGGCCGGGAAGAAGAACAAGAAGAAGATCACCTACTGTGCCACGTCCGGCGCTCCCAAGGCCTCCTACCTGTCCATCGACCGGTCCGTCTCCCCGCACGAGCTGATCATGGGCGAGTACTGCCGCTCCACCCCGAGCCACCCGTCCACGGGCCGCCTCACCGGTTACGCGCTCGATCCCGGGACCGGCAAGCTCGCCTCCCGCGGCGGGGTCACCAGGACGCCGGCCTGGGGCTTCTACCTCCCCAAGGAGGGAATGCAGGGCGCCGCGCGTTACGACGGCCGGTACTACCTGAACCAGAGCAAGAAGTACGACAACGGAAGCATCGTCCGCGCCAAGCCCTTCCCCAAACGAGGACTGCTCGCGTACGGGAGCGACGTGCCCACGGCGGTCGGCCCCGAGGACCTGTACGTCGAGCACGGCCGGCGGACCGGTAACCCGGCCCTGCTCTGGTCCGTCTCCGAGCACCGCCCGGCCGACCACCCCACGAAGTGCGGTCAGCCCTCACCGTGCGGGCGCGTGATCTACGCGCACCGGATCAAGGACATCCAGGCCAGGCCGTAACCGACGGCAGCCGCGTGCCGCCGCCCCGGCTCGACCGAGAGCCGGGGCGGCCGAGCGGGACCCAGCCGAGGTAGAAGCGGCCGGCTCTTTCCTGTCTGCCCCCGGCGAACTGTCCTTTGACAGTGAACCCAGTCGCTCCGTCATCCAACCCAGTGGACGCCGACAACGCCGCTGGCGTCGCCCCGGCGCACCGGTTTGAGTGGGGTTGTCGATGCTGCTTCTCGGCATTTGATGGGCCGATGCGGACTTCCACGGAGGCAGGCAGCACCACCGCCCCAGTTCCCGCAATGCCCTGTGCGAGAGGCCACTTGGACAGGGAAATTGCAACTTCGACAGGGCTCGCAGAGGCCGCTACCTTCATCTGGTCTTCGGTGGTCGCCCACGGTCGCACGGGGGTTCCTTCAGGCTGGGCCGGCCGCGACGGGATGAGTCGTCACGCCCCGCGAACCCTCGCCCCCATGCGAAAGCCACCGAACCGGGTCCACGCCAGGCAGCCCCAACCAGGGAGAGACGCATGCCCCATCTTGCTCTGTACACATTCGGCGCCCTGAAGTCACCCCTCGCCGATCCCGCACCTCTCACGCGCGAGTTCTACGACATTGGTGAGGCCGTCTACCAGCAGATCAGTCAGCACCCCGGATATCTCGCGCGTGCTGAAGCGGCAGACGGTGACCGGGGCGTGCTCTTCGAGGCGGACTGGGGTGCATGGGGAGAGTTCGCCGTACCGACTTGGTACGACAAGGGCCGTACGGTGGACACCACCGCCCTGGCCACGACCCTCTCGCTCTGGACCGGCCTGCGCCCCGCCTTCGAAGCCGTCTACACCGGTCTGCACCGCGAGGCGCTGAACAGGCGTTACGACTGGTTCGAGAGGACAGGGCACCCGAATTACGTGTTCTGGTGGGTCTCCGAGAGCGTGATACCCACCTGGCGGGACGGGGTTTGGAGGCTGGAGCACCTCCACGACCACGGCCCCGCGCCGCACGCCTTCACCTTCCACGACTCGTTCGCCCCGGACGGAACTCCGGCCAGGATCAAAGGCATCGGGCTGAAGCGCGACCAGGTTCGCTGACAACGAAGCCTGAACGACTGGATTCGCTGTCGAACGCCTCGATTGAATGACGGCGAACACGAACTGTCCGTTGACAATGAAGGCAGTCCGGCCGAGCTCGTTGACCTGCACGGACCTGCAATCGTCTCGGCGCATCGACGGCGGGGCCGGTGCCCAGAACGGGGGGAACCTCCCGTTCCCCCAGAGTGTCCTGCGCTACACGGAGGTTGAGCGCAGAGCGCGTCGGCAGCCGGCGGCGTACGATCTGCGCGACGAAGAATCCCGCCAGCGGATGAACGTCACCGGCAGCAGTCCCACCAGTAGTCTCGTTTCGCACACAATGGCCAGGCCCGAGGGGATCCACGAGTGTCCGATCTGGACTTCTATGCTCGCGTCGCCACCCGCTGCGACGTGCTCGGAGCAGGAGTCGGCTCTTCTCCTGACCACTGGGAGGCCGTTCTGGGCCCGGATTACCTCGACATTCCGAGTGGCGGTCTCGTACGGCGGGATTACGGGCTCGTCGAAGTGACGTTCTCGCCAACACCCGAGGGGCTGTTGTCCTGTAGCGGGTTCGGTCTCCAGACGCACCGGCTGATCCACGACCTCTCTCCGAGCACCGTACCGACGCCTCTGTCGCGGGAGTACGGGCGCTTCGAGCCGAGGGTCAGGTACGCGGAGCTGCGGGCCGTCGTCCTGTCGCTGGGCCGCTCAATCGAACCTGCCGATCAGTCGGGTGACGTACACCGCTACGGGGTACGGGAATCGGGCGCGGACATCCACGTCATCGCGGACCCCGATCCGTACGGCAACGGTGACCATGACCCGGACGACCCCGAGGAGCACCAGGCCGGCGACGTGTGGTCCGTCCACGTGTCGCCTGGCCGCTGAAATCGGTTACGGGACGACGGCGTCGAGGCCCGCGTCCAGGGGGTCCTTGGCGACGAGTCTCCCGCCGGAGTAGCACAGGCGGTAGAGGTCGACCTCGTCCAGGAGGTTGCCGTTCGAGCGGTAGAAGTCGCAGGTGGTCCCGGGCGGGCGGAGCGCGGAGCGTACTGCGTCGGGGGCGTAGGGGAAGGGCCGTGCCGGCAGGAGGTGCGTCAGCTCCGCGCGGGGCGCGCCGACGCGTAGCTGCTCGTAGCGGGAGGGCGGGAGAACGCTGCTGGTGAGCTGGTAGGCCAGGTAGGCGGCGCTCGGCAGGAAGACCGCCGCCACCGCCGCGGGAACGGCGAAGAAGGCCGCGAAGCGCCAACGGGCGATGCGGCGGATACGAGCGCGTCGCCGCACCGATTCGGGTACGGTGCCGGCGGACGACGACGTACCGCCGGCCGGGTCCGGCTGGTCGGTGAGCCCGTCCGAGCCGCGTGGCGCCGACTGGGCGGACGCGTAGTGCGGAAGGGTCGCGGTGACCTCGAATCCGCCCTCGTACGGGCCGGCTCGCAAGGCGCCGCCCAGGACCGTCACCCGCTCGCGCAGCCCTGCCAGGCCGTGGTTCCCGCCCACCGTGACGGGCGCCGGCCCGGGCGTACGCCCCGGCAGCGGCGCCGAGTTGACGACCCGTACGCGGGTGACGTCGTCGGCGTGCGCGATGCTGACGCGGACGGTGCCGCCCGGGGCGTGCTTGGTGGCATTGGTGAGGGCCTCCTGGACCACCCGGTACACGGCCCGTTCGACCAGGGGCGATCGTGCCGGCGGCGGTCCGCTGCGTTCCCACCGCACGGGGACGCCGGAGGCGACCGCACGCCCCAGGAGTTCCTCCACGGTGTCGGCCGTGGCCGGGTTCGCCCCGGCGTGGGGGTCGGCCCGCAGCACGGTGACGGTCTCCCGGAGGTGGTCGACGGCGTCGGATATCGTCCGCCGGAGTTCGGCGACGTCGTCGCGGTCCTGCGGGGCGAGGGTCGGCGACAGCTCCAGCGCGCCGGCGCGCAGGGCGACCAGGCTCAGGACGTGCCCCAGCGAGTCGTGCATGTCGGCGGCGATGGCCGCGCGTTCCGTCAGGCGTGCCCGTTCCGCGGCGAGGTGCTGCCGTTCCTCAAGGCTGCGGGCCAACTGCCAGCCTCCTTCGACGAGTTCCCGGCGCCCGCGCCAGTAGCGGCCGGCGAGCCAGGGCAGCAGGAGCGCCGCGGGCAGCATGGTCATCGCGTAGAACCACCACACCGCGGGGACCCGCAGGACGGCGCACAGGGCCAGGTCGACCGCCAGACAGCCGGCGAGTACCAGCAGCGGGGTACGCGCCCCGGCCCTGCGGACGCCCAGGAGGAAGCTCATGCAGGCCAGCGTCAGCGCGTAGACGTTCGCCGGGCTTCCGGAGCCGGCGAGCCCCAGCGCGCACGGGACGTTGGCCAGGAGGACGGCCGTCCCGGGGCGGCGCCGGGCCAGAGCCACGGCCACGCCCAGCACGAGCAGGGGAAGGACCAGGTCCCGGGTGGCCGAGGCGGTCCGGGTGTCGCCCAACCAGAGGGCGCCCGCGGTCGCGAAGACCGCCCACAGGGCGATGTCGGCGACTGCCGGCCTCAGTGGTGTGCGAAGGCGCCGCATGGTCGTTCGGGGTTCCTCTCCTGGGGGCGCGGTGCGTGCTGTCACCGGGCCGACGCTACGTCAGACGTACGGCGCCGGCGCCAGGGGGCCGTTCCCGGGCCGGGAGCCGGCGGCTTCCGGCCCGGGAACTGGTCAGGCGTCTCGGCGGCGCAGCAGATACAGACCGGTCAGGTGGGCGGCAAGTGTCCATGCGAGCAGCACGAGGAGCGCTGTGGCGGGGCTGTACGGGGTGCCGGCGCCACCACGCATCAAGATGTCGCCGGCACTGTGCGGCAACCAGTCGTTGATCGCGAGCAGGACCGGGCCGCCGAGGCCGACGAGCATGCTCGGCAGGGCCCACAGCAGTGCGAGGAGCACGGTCAGCGCCCCGGCCGCGTGCCGGGTGGCGAAGGAGACGCCCACCGTCATGACGGCGATGAGGGCGTAGTAGACGCCGACGGCCACCACCTGGCCCGCCGTCTCGCCGGCGTCGAACGAGGCGTGGCCGGAGAACGGGCCCCACGCGACGGCCGTTCCCAGTGCGGTGAAGACCGTGCCGGCGGTGAAGAAGACCAGCGCGGTGACCAGTGCCTTGGCGAGCTGGACGCGGTGCCGTACCGGTACCCACAGCAGTGACGAGCTCATGCTGGTGGTCGTGTACTCACTGGTGACGGTAAGCATGGCCAGGACGACCACGGCGAACTGGACGAGGACCGTGGAGGAGATCGCCGCGTGGCCGACCGGCTGGACGGGATGGTCGTTGATCCGCGCGATCGAGCCGTAGTAGAAGGTGAACACGCCGGTCGCGACAAGACCCGCCACGAGACAGACGTACGGGGCGCGCACCGACCACAGTTTGGCCCACTCGGCGGCGACAGCACCGCGGAACGGACCGCCGTACGGCGGACGGCCGGACTGCGGACCGCCGGACGGCGCACCGCCGGACGGCCGGCCAGCGGCGGCGTGATCGGAAGCGACCGCAGCTCCATGGGCTGAGGTGTCGGTCGTCTTGTCGGCCGTCATCGCGTCTCCCCGCCCGTCTGTCCGGCCAAGCGGCCGGGTCCCTGCCCGCGTTCGCGTTCGCCTTCGCGTTCGCTGTTCGGCGCCGAACCGGCTCCGGGCCGTTGCCCCGTCCCGTGGGGGTCGTCGTTCCGTGCGCCCGTCGCGTACTCGACGCTGCGAGCCGTGAGGTCCATGTACGCCTGCTCCAGGGACACATGGACGTCGCTGAGCTGATGCAGCCGGACGCCGCAGTGGTGGGCGAGGTCGCCGACCTGCCTGGCGGTCCGCCCCGTGACGACGATCTCGTCCCGGTCCGCCGTGTCGACGGTCACGGTGACGTTCGCGCTGTCCGCCGCCAGGCGGCGTACCAGGACGGCCCGCTCCTCAGGATCCGGTACGCCAACCCGTACGACCGCGCGGGAGCTGCCCGTGAGGAAGTCCGCCATGGACGTGTCGGCGAGCAGCCTTCCCCGGCCGATGATCACGAGGTGGTCGGCCGTCAACTGCATCTCGCTCATCAGATGGCTGGAGAGGAACACCGTGCGGCCCTGTGCGGCCTGGGTCCGGACGAGGTCTCGCATCCAGCGCACGCCGTCGGGGTCGAGGCCGTTGACCGGCTCGTCCAGGATCAGAGTGGACGGGTCGCCGAGGAGCGCCCCGGCCACGCCCAGCCGCTGGGACATGCCGAGCGAGTACGTCCCGGCACGGCGCCGTGCCGCCTTGGCGAGGCCCACGGTCTCCAGCACCTCGTCCACGCGGCGTGTGGGGATGCCGTTGCTGCGGGCCTGTGCGATCAGGTGACTGCGGGCCGAGCGTGCCGGGTGCAGCGCCTTCGCGTCCAGCAGTGCCCCGACCTCGCGGACCGGGTGCCGCAGGGCGGTGTAGGGCCTGCCGTTGATGAGTGCCCTGCCCCGCGAGGGGTGATCCAGGCCGAGGATCATCCTCATCGTGGTGGATTTCCCGGCCCCGTTGGGGCCGAGGAAGCCGGTCACCTTTCCTTCCTTGACGTCCAGTGTCAGGTCGTTCACGGCGACGGTCTCGCCGTAGCGCTTGCTGAGCCCTCTCAGGGTGATCACACCGGTTCCCTCTGTTCCTTCTGCCTGTGTGCTGCCGGACTGTTCGGTGGTGCTTCCGTGGTGCTTCCGTGGTGCGGCAACGACGCTAAGAGGGCCGTCTCGGGGCGGCACATGGGCCGATCGTCAGGTCCTTCCTTCCCTTCGTCAGGGGTGCCGCTGCGCCCCCGGGCGTATTCGGCCGGGAGTCCGGCCGCGCGGCCCGGCCGGGGCCGTACGCTCGCCGTGTGGAAGAGACGACACCAGGCCAACGGCCGGTCCGCGTCCTCGTGGCGGACGACGAGACGATGGTCCGGGCCGGCATCCGGGCCATCCTGGCCAGGGACCCGCGCACGGACGTGGTCGCCGAGGCGGCCGACGGGGCCGAGGCGGTTTCCCTGGCGCGCCGCCACCAACCCGACGTGGTCCTCATGGACATCCAGATGCCGGGCCTCGACGGAATCGCGGCGGCGGCCCGCATCCACCAGGCAGTGCCGGCAACCGGCGTGGTGATGCTGACGACGTTCGGGGAGGACCACTTCATCCAGCGGGCTCTGGAGGAAGGCGCCAGCGGCTTCCTGCTCAAGGCGGACGACCCCCGGGAACTGCTGAACGGCGTGCAGGCCGTGGCCTCGGGCGGGGCCTACCTGTCGCCGAGGGTCGCCGCCCGCGTCATCGCCGGTCTGCGCGCGCACCGGGCCGCCCGGCCCCGACGCCCGCTCAAGCACCTGACAGGCCGGGAACGCGACGTGCTCGCCGGCCTCGGCGCGGGCCTGTCCAACGCGGAGATCGCGGCAGAGCTGCACCTCGTCGAGGGCACCGTGAAAGCCCATGTCAGCGCCGTCCTGGCGAAGCTCGGCGCACGCAACCGCGTAGAGGCCGCCATCGCGGCGCACGAGGCCGGCCTCGTCACCCGCGATGCTTAGCGCCTGCCTTCCCCCGCCCTGCCAGGGGAGTCGCCGCGCGGGCTGCCCGGTGGACACCCCTTCGTGCACGGCGTCCCGCTAGTGGTCCTCGACTCGGGCGACGCCGCTCAGGGGCGGGAACGGTGGTAGTGGCGGCGGGCGCGATCCCGGTTGCCGCAGTCGCTGGAGCTGCACCAGCGGCGCGTGCCGCTGCGGCTGCGGTCCAGGAAGAACCATCCGCAGCCCGGGCCCTCGCAGCGCCTGATCCGCTTGACGAGCGGACTCGCGAGGAGTTCGTCGGCCTGCAAGGCCAAGGCGTGGGCGAGGTCCGCGAACCCGGTCGCCCGGACGCGCCAGCGCAGCGGCAACTCCGGCGGCAGTGCGGCTTCCCGGCGAGCCGTCACGATCGACCGGCGCAGGATCTCCCACGGGGCGGACGGCAGGGGACCGTTGTCGATCAACGCGTCCAGCACGTCCCAGAGGGCGCTCCTCAGCGTCTCCAGGGCGGTGAGCTCGTACGAGGTGCGGGGCGAAGCCTCCCGCTCGCTCCCGTCGTTCCGTGCGTCCCCGTCATTCCGTTCGGTCCCATCGTTCCGTGCGTTCCCGTCGTGCCGTTCGTTCCGCGAGGCGAGGTCCAGTAGCGCCGTGGCCTCCTGGGCGGTGAACAACCCAACGCGGCCTGCCCAGCGGATCCACGCCTCGACGCCCTCCACGCGAGCGACGCGACGAGCGGGGTCCGTGCGCCACGCGACCGTGTTGGTGAAGTCGAGGACGGTGTGTCCGCCGACGAGGGCCACGCCCGCGTGGGTTGGGCGCGCTGTCGGTCCCGTGCCGGTCGTGTCCGGGGTTCTCTTCACCTCCACCACCCTAACCAAGACCCCCTAACAGGCTTACGCGCTTATGCCTGTTAGGTTGTGGTCATGCCCGATGAACTGCCCCTGCACGAGGACGCATTACCCCGACAACGCCTGCGCGCAGGACTGCGCGTCGGGTTCGCACTTGGGTCGGCCTCGTTCCTGCTGGCTGTGAGCTTCGGGGCGATTACGCAGTCCCAGGGATGGGCCGTGGCCGGCGCCGTCCTCTGCTCGATGGCCGTCTTCTCCGCTTCGGCGCAGTTCGCCCTCGTGTCGGCACTCGGTACGGGAGGTGGCGTGGCCTCGGCCGTCGTCGCCGCCGCCCTCGTCAACGCGCGCTTCCTGCCCATGGGAGTGGCAGTCTCCGGCGCCCTGCGCGGAGGTAGGTTGCGCCGCGCCGCGGAAGCCCAGGCGGTGGTGGACGGCTCCTGGGCCGCGGCGCACCTCGGGGGTGGCCGCTTCGATCGGCGGGTGCTCTTCGCCGCCAGTGCGGTCCAATGGGTCCTGTGGGTCGCGGGCACCGCACTCGGCGCGGTCCTGGCGCCCAGTCCGCACCTTCTGACGTCTCTCGGCCTGGACGTGGTGGCACCCGCCATGTTCATGTTCCTCCTGCTCGACGCGCCGGGCGCCGGGCGCCTGTACTGGACGACAGCGCTGCTGGGCGGAGCCATGGCCGCGGGGCTGTCCTTCTTCCTCCCCGCGGGGCCGGCGCTGATCGGCGCCGCCTGCGCCTCCCTTGCGGCCCTGACACGTCCCCTGCCGCAGAGTGAGCACCGCGGCGGTCCACGCCGGCGGCACACGAGCGATCAGCCCGGAACGGAGCCCACGCAGTGACCCCCTGGTCGGCCGTCGTAGCCGTCGCCATCCTCAGCTTCGCCCTCAAGGCCGCCGGCCCGACCGCGCTCGGTGAACGCGAACTGCCCCCACGCGCCCGGGCGGTGGTCGCGCTCATGGCCCCCGCCCTGCTGGCCGGGCTCGTCGTGGTCGACGTCGCCGGCGACGGATGGCGGACGGTGGACCCCGCCCTCCTGGCGGCCCTGACGGCGGTCCCGCTGCTCCGCTGGTGCAGACTGCCCATGCCTGCCGTCCTTGTCGGCGCGGCCGTGCTGGCAGCCGTCGTACGGAGACTGACCGCCTGACGCACATGTCCATCGCCCGATCCCTGGAAAGGAACATGAGTTCATGGACACCGCTGCACGCGGGCGGACCCGGGAGTCCCACGCCCGCGGTCTCCGCCTCTGGATCCCCCGATTCGTATACGCCGCCGCGGCGGCGCACATGCTCGTCGGCGTCATCGCCGCCCACCCCCACTGGAGCGGCATCGTCTCCGAAGGACTGTGGAATACCGTCCGCAACGACGACGAGGGCCGCATGATGGCCCTCTGGTTCATGGTCAGCGGCATGGCCTTCATCGGTCTCGGCCTCCTCGCCCGGCGGTCTGTGACGACCACCGGGACGCTGCCCGCCGAACTCGGGTGGATTCTGCTGGCGCTCGGGATACCGGTGTCGCTGCTGGAGCCGGTTTCCGGCGGCTGGTCGCTGATCGCCATCGGCCTGCTGGCGGTGCGGACCTCGCGGCGTGACCGTGCCGCTGGCCGGGATCACCAGGAGAGCTCCACCTGAGCGCAGACGGTCGCTGCCGCCCGCGGTCCGGGGACACTCCGTACGGGAGGAAGCAGCGGGCGAACCCCGCCCGGTTCATGTCCGGGAAGGGCCCGCGGGCTCGGCCCGCCGGACTCTGCGCGTGGCTACTCGTGGGTCGAGGGTGGCGCAGAGGCACAGCAGGAGGAGCACGACGGCCAGTTGCGCCAGGGCCGCGCCGTACACACCGATGGGTACGGTGGCGAGGACGGCGGCCGAGGTGGCGAGGCGGAGCCAGGGGCCGCCGAGGTGGAGGGTGCGGCGGAAGACGGCATGGCCGCACAGGTACAGGGCGATGCCGGCGGCGACGTACAGGGCGCCGGCCGTCGTGGCGTGGTCCAGGGGGTGGGCGGCCGCCTTCTTCACGCCCGCCGCGAAGGTGACGACGCCCAGCAGGAGCGGGATGTGGGCGTAGTTGTAGGCGTTGAGGGCGACGACGGCCCGCTGGGTGGCGCATTCGTGGAACAGCGCCTGTTCGGCCCGTTCGATGTCCACCCGGAAGTACACCCACCACAGGCAGGCGGCGACGCCCAGGGTCACCACGGCGACGGCGATCAGGGAAGCGTCGATGGGAAGGCCGGCCGCGCCCAGTGCGATCGCGATCAGTGACTCGCCCAGGGCGATGATGATGATCAATCCGTGGCGTTCGACGAAGTGCGCCGGACGGATGGTGAAGCCGGCGAGCCGGCCACCCAGCCGAGGGGCCGCCGCCTCGATGACCAGGGCGCCCAGCCACAGGGCGGACTGTGTCCTGCCGTGGGTGAAGGCGCCGACCATGACGAGCGCCGCTCCGGCGAGGTTGAAGGGCGCCAGTCGGGTGATCGCCCGGCTGGCCTCCGCGCTGCTGGTGCGGGAGAAGAGCCCGGCGTGGACCACCGTCACCAGCATGTAGCCGGCGGCGAAGACCTTCGCCCCGTCCCCTTCGTTGAACGCTTCGGGGAGGGCGAGTGCCATCGTCAGGAATCCGGCCATGGCGGCGAAGAGCAGGACGCGGCGCCGGTCCGTCGTCGGTGGCAGCTCGTTGGTCAGCCACACATAGCCGTTGAACATCCACCAGATGAGGCCGAACAGCAGAGCGGCGTGCACCACGCCACCGGCGTGCGGGTCCTCGACAAGGACGGTGGTCAACTGGCTGACGGTGAAGACGAAGACGAGGTCGAAGAACAGCTCGAGGGTGGAAACCCGGCCACGTTCAGCCTCGTGTTCGCTCATGCCGGCATGAGTACCACGCAAAAGGGGCCTATGGTCCGAATGGTGCGGTGTGGCGATGCGGGATACCCCTGAGCCACCCCTGGGCCACAACCGCGCGATCCAAGCCCCGCGCCGTCAGGAGCCGGGAACCGCGCGGCGGACGGCGGAGGCCAGGGCCGCACCGATGGCTTCGGAGCCGGCCGCATCGAGGTGGAGGGGCATGGCGGCGCGTGTGCGCAGCCATCCTTCGGTGAAGCGGTCGGTGGGTGCGGCGCAGATGTCGTGGCCGATTCCGAGGGTGTAGGTGTCGACGAACACCGCGCCGTGTTTCCGCGCGGTCTGCTTCAGCCGCTTGTCGAGGTGGTTGACCGTACCCTGGAGGTAGTCGGCATCGGTGTCCCAGATGGGCTGGCTGGGGAAGCAGCCGCCGGGGCGGATGATGTTGCCGTACCCGATGACGAACACCTTCGCGTGCGTGGCCCTGCGGTGAATGTCGTCCAGGGCCGCCGCGAACTTCGGGCTCCAGGCGTCGATGGCGGTCTTGACCTTGTCGGAGCCGCCTGCGGTGTTCTCGGCGGCGCAGCTCGCCCCGGCGGGCTTGGGGTCCAGGTTGACGCACTCAATGGCGGTGGTGACCAGTCCGACGTCCACTCCGCCGATGGTGACGCTGACGACGTCCGTGTCCGGTGAAAGGGCGCTGTTCTGGGCGGCGGTGCCCGGGTGTTGGGAGGTACGCAGGTCTGCGAGGGTGGCGGCGGAGCAACTGACGTCGGTCAGCCTGGCGCCCAGCGCCTTGGCGGCGGCGTGCGGTTAGTTGGCACGTGAGCGCAGGCAGAGCAGGTTGGACACGTCGGGCGGCGGCACGTGGGTGGCGGCGGCGAAGGAGTCACCGAGGGCGACGTACTCGAGGGGGTCGTCCGCGGCCGCGGAGGCGGCGGGCGCCGGGGGGAGGGTGGCGAGGGCTCCGGCGAGGAGGGGGCGACCAGGAAGCTGCGCGGGCTCGTTCTCTCTGAGGGCTCCGTTTGGGGAGGGTTTGAATCTGCCAGGGCTTTTGTCCGTTCTTATCACATGAGCCTTACGATGGGTCTGGTGACCTCCGGCCGTTGTGGGGAAGGACCCGAAGGCCCCCTCGGCTCAGGAGGCCGGCAGCCCGGTGATCGCGCGGCTCATGCGCTCGGTGACGCGGATGGCCGTTTCCGCGTCAGCGGAGCTCCCGCCACCGGCCGCCGGGACAGCGACGCGCGCGGCGAGCGTGACGGTACGCCCCTCCGTCGTTCGGGTGAACGCGACGGACCAGGCGGCGGGCGCCGCGTCGACGGAGGAGGCAGCACCGGCCTCCGCGCGGCCCGCCAGGGCCGCCGTACGGCCCGTCGTACCGCGGGGAGGCGCCGCTTCGAGGGCCGCCCGCAACTGTGCCGCCGTGTCCGGGGCGAGGACCCGGGCTCCTCGGGCGGCGGCGTTCCGCGGCTTCTCCACGCGGCCGTCCGAACGGACCACGTGGCTCACCATCCCGGGGGTGATCCGCTCGCCGCCGTTGGCCACGGCCGCGAGCACGCCGGCCATGACGAGAGGCGTGGCGGTGACACCACCGGTGCCGTTGCCGGCCGCGGCCAGCCGTTCCCCACCCAGCCGGCCCTCGGGCCACTCGCTCGGCACCGCGCGCAGCGGCACGTCCAACGGCGCGTCCTCGCCGAAGCCGAACGCCCGGGCCGTATCCGCGAGGGCGTCCTGCCCCAGGTCGACCGCCATGCGGGCGAACACGTTGTCGCACGCGTACCGCAGGGCGGTGCTGATGGAGGCGTTCTCGCAGTGGGCGGCGTCGCCCGACCAGACGGTCGAGCTCCCGGGCGGGGTGTAGCGGAGCGGGCTGCGGGTCGGGGCGGACACCGAGGACTGGAGGCCCTTCTCCAGGGCCGCCGCCGCCACGACGACGTGGAAGACCCGGCCCGGTGTCACGGCCTCCCTCAGCGCGCGGTTGCGCATCGGCTGGTCCTGGTCGTCGTGCAGTTCCTTCCACGCCTCCGCGTCATCCGTGCTGTAGCCGCTGAAGAGTGACGGATCGTACGAGGGAGTGCTCATCAGGGCCACGATGCGGTCGCTTCGCACGTCCACCGCCACGGCGGCGCCGGTGTTGCCCCCGAGCCCCTCGGCGGCGGCCCGCTGGACGGCCGGGTCGATGGTCGTCACCACGTCGCCGCGCAACTTCCCCTGGTGCAGCGGCCCCGCGCCCAGCACGTCGTCGTAAATGCTCTCCGGCCCCGCGCTCCCGAACGCCATGGACCGGTGTCCGGTGACGGCCGCGTACAGGTCGCCATCCTCGTACGTACGCCGGTACGGGACCTTCGCGTTCCCCGACGCCTCCGAGCCGGTGACCGCCCGGCCCCCGACCGGATGTTGCCGAGCCCCTCCTGGGACGGCAGGGACGCCGACGGCTTCCCGGCGCCCTGGGGCCGCGGCCCTTCGGCGTCCCCACCGGACGCGCAGCCGGACAGGGACGCGGCGCACAGGGCGAGCAGGACCACTACGGCGGCGGGGTACGGCTGGCAAACTCGGGCCCATGAGCGCGGACTTCACCGTACGCCGGGCCCGGCCCGCTGACGCGCGGCTCCTGGCCGAGCTGCGCTGGACCTTCAAGCAGGAGGACCACGAAGGGCGCCCACCGGCTCCCGCCCGGCCCCTTGAGGAGGCCGAGCGCTGGATCGGCGACCGGCTCAGGGATGGACGGTGGCTGGCCTGGGTCGCGGAGGCGGAACAGGACATCTGCGGCCACGTCTTCCTTTGTCCGGTGGAGCGGATTCCGGAGCCGTACGGCGACACCACCCCGGTCGGTTACGTGACGAACTTCTTCGTCACGCCGTCGCAACGCAACAGAGGCATCGGCTCGGCGCTCCTTGAAGCGCTGCAACGGCATGCGCGCGGCGCCGGATTCGACACCCTCGTCGTCTGGCCGTCCGAACGCAGCAGCCCCCTGTGGAGGCGGTCCGGTTTCGAATCCCCCGAGGAACTCCTGGAACTACCGCTCGTCCCCGGCGGGAACTCCTCACCTCGCACAACCGTCTTTCATGGCAAGGATGAACGACGGAAGTGAGCTGTCATGCAGGCGAACGACCCGACCACCATCGAGAGCACCCTGGCCGACGGCCGGCGTATGACGCTGTCGCTCCCGCCGACGGACGCGCAGTGGGCCGCTGACGGCATCAAGGCTCTGTGCCCCGTCCCGGCCACGCACACGGGCCGGGGAGAGGAGCCACCCGCCCTCCCGGCACGCCCCGCGCTCCCCCTGGAGATCGCCCTCCTGGGCATAGGGGCCTAACTCCGCAGCTCCTCCAGGCGCTTGAGGTCGTCGTGCACCGACTCCCGCTCCTGCTCGGTGAGGTGGACTGCGGCGGCCCTGGCGAGCATGGACGTCGCGGTCTCTTCGTCACCGAGGCGCCTGGCGACATCCGCACGGAGCGCGAGGAGGCGAAGCAACCGCACGGGCGTGGGCTGCTCGTCGTCCATGCGCAACACTCGGTCGATGATCTTCGCGGCGCCCGCCGGGTCGTCCCTCGAGTCCGCCAGGAGGGACGCGTGATGCAGGGCTCGGGAAAAGGTTTCCTTGGGTGCGGGCCGGTGGTGGTGGTCCTGACTCGTCGGCTGCCCGATGCGCAGGCAGTTGCCGCCCGGATCGGTTACCAGGAACTGCCGTACGCCGTGCGACGTGTCCTTCAGCGGCCCAATGCGGGGCAGGCCGCGGGTGGGGATTCTTCCGTACGCCGCCTTGAGCCGCGACCGGAAGACCTCGTGCAGGCCGTCGACGTCGTCGGTGCGGATGTAGCACGTGCTGTATGACTCCGTCGGTTCGTACTGCTTCATCCCGAAGAAGTGGAGCTGAATGCCTCCGCGCTCCACGACGGCGTACGGATTGGGGCTTCGCTGCTGGAAGGTCACCTCGAACCCGAGGACGGTGTAGAAGTCGAGAACGGGCTGGATGGTCCGGCACGGCAGCATTGGAATGGTCTTCTCACCCATGCCCGCCAGTCTAGTCAAAATTGAATAGTACTCCTAGCGGGCTTCGGCTTCCGCCAGGACGGCCCGGATCACGTGCCGGGCGTTGTTCGCCATCGCGGGGTTCGTCCTCCGGTAGTACGGCAGTGCCGTCAGCGCCTGGGAGAGCGTCCGGCCGCGGCCGCGGTTCCAGGTCGCGTCGTCCACCCCGAGCGCCTCGCGGAAGACGCCCCGCGCGCCGGCCGGCAGCAGGTTCCATGCCGGGAACAGGTCGCAGGCCGGGTCGCCCACGCCCATGCAGCCGAAGTCGATCACCGAGGTGAGCCTGCCGTCACGGTCCACCAGCAGGTTGCCCGGCATCAGATCGGCGTGCAGCCACACCGGTGGCCCGTCCCAGCCAGGGGTGCGCAGCGCGTCCTCCCACACGGCGGTCACGGCGTCGCAGTCGACGCCCTCCTCCGCAATCGCGCGCAGCTCCTCGATCGCCGCCCGGGTGGAGGCGTCGAACGAGGCGAGCGGACCGCCGCGGTAGGCCGCCGGCGCGTCCGGCAGGGTGATGCCCCGCATCGCCTCGACGAACGCGGCCAAGTCCCTGGCCAGCGTCACCGGTTCGCTCAGCGCCCCCGGCCTCGGGTTCTCCCCCGCCAGCCACCCGTACACCGACCACGGCCACGGATACCCCTCGGCGGGCTCCCCCGCCCCCAGCACCTCGGGAACGGTCATGGGCAGCCGGGACGCGAGGCGGGGCAGCCACTCCCGCTCCATCACCACGTCGTTGGCCCCGCCCTCCACCAGCGGCAGCCGTACGACCATGTCCTCGCCGAGCCGGTACATGGCGTTGACCGTGCCGCCGGACGCGAACCGCTCCACCGCCGGCCCCGCCCACTGCGGGAACTGCCCGGCGATCAGCCGCCGTACGAGGTCGTCGTCGATGGGGTGCGTGCCGGGGTGCATCTGCCCTGTGCTCATGGGGCTCCATCCGACCGTCCGACGCCGACGGGCGTCAAACGTTTTGCGGGCAACCTGGTCGCGCCGGTGTGTCAGTGGGGGTGACTACCGTAAGGGCCATGATCAACGCCGATGACGTCCGCCGGACCGCGATGTCCTTCCCCGAGACGGTGGAGAAGGAAGCATGGAGCATCCCCACCTTCCGGGTGGCCGGGAAGATGTATGTCACGATCCCCGACGACCAGACATCGTTCGCCGTGCGCTGCCCGAAGCACGAGCGGGCGGAGCTGATCGCGGCGGAGCCGGAGAAGTTCTGGGTGCCGCCGCACGAGGCGAGTTCGGCGTGGGTCCGGGTGCGCCTCGCCGCGCTGGAGGACCTGGACGAGCTGCGGGACATCCTCGTCGACTCCTGGAGACAGGCGGCGCCGGACAGGCTGGCCGAGGAACATCCGGAGCTGCGGCCGGGCGCGGGGAGCGGCGCGTGAGCGCCGACGGCCGGCGGCTCGCCGTCGGCCCGGGCGAGGACGCCGTATGCGTGGCGAGTCGCGGCGGCGCTCGGCCCTCGACCGGCGAGCGACGTCATCGGCCTCCCCGGCGGGGAACGCCCGCCGCGCCCGCCAGCCGGTTGAGGAGCGGTCCGGGGTCGGTGCCCTCCGGCAGGTCGCTGACCTGGCCGTCGCCCACCTCGACCACGCGCCAGGCACCGTCCTCGCGCAGGGCCAGGTCCGTTGTGACGAAGCGGCAGCCCAGGGCGGCGACCAGTGGGCGCACGAAGGCGGGGGCGGGTTGGGGCCGTAGCGCCGGGGAGTCGGGGTGGGCCGTGAGGAGGGCGGGGTCGCCGTCGACCCACCACAGGCGCGCCTCGCCGGCGGTGGTGCGGAAGTCCTCGAAGGCGCGCAGCACCACGCCTCCGGTGAGCGTGTCGCCCTGAAGCCCCACGAAACGGCTGACGACGGAGGCGAGGTGGTCCGTGTCCGTCACGTCGGGGACGAAGCACGCCTCGTGCCACTCGTGCTTGCGGGACTTCACATGGTCCTTGACGACGGCGGGGCCGCCGCCGAGTTCGGTGGCCGCGGCGGTGAGTTCGTTCCTGGCCGGGGGTGTGCCGGGCGCGGCGGGGAGCAGCACGCTGCGTGGGGTGACCGGTTCGAACGTCTCGTACCAGCCGGGAAGCTCGTGGGCCCGCTGGTAGTCCTGGGGTGAGGTCAGCAGGGTCACCCCGCGCTCGGCCAAGGCATCGGACAGGGCGCCGTACTGCCCGGCTGTGAGCATCCAGCCGCGGTACCAGGCCGTGCGGCGTCCCTTCGGGACCCGCGCCACGGCGGCGGTCACGTCTCCGGCCGTCAGGGCGTCGTGGTCGATGAGCGCGACCGGGTGGCCCAGGTCGCGAGCAGCGCGCGCCTCGGCCGCGAAGTGCCCGTCGGTCTGCCGTGGCCGGAGCGGGTCCGCGCAGTGGATGAACGTCGCCCCCATGTGCGGCACTCTATCCGTCGCGCCCAACTCACCACGGATCCTCACCGATCCGCGTCCGCGTCGGCGTCCGCGTCCGGAGTGCCCCACTGCGTGGCCGCCCCGCCAAGGTGCGAAGCCCGTGGCCGTCCGGCACCGTCGGGTGCCGGGCGGCCGTCGCAGGTGGGCGGCCGTCGCAGGTGGGCGGCCGCGGGGCGTCGTTACGTCCGGGCGGGTTCGGCGGTCGGCGGGGATGGGGTGAGGCGGCCGGTGCGGTCGAGGGCGTGCAGGGCACCGGCGCAGGCGAGGCCCAGCAGCGCCAGGGCGGTCCACGGGAGCGCGGACAGGCCGGCCGCGCGGGCGGCGTCGAGTGCGGCACCGGTGAGGAGATTGCCGAGGGTGATGCCGATGCCGCAGATGGTGTTGTACAGGCCGTAGTGGGTGGCGACGAGGCGGTCACCGGAGAGGCGGACGATGGTGTCCATCTCGAACGGGTAGGCGATCATCGTGCCCAGGGCCAGCAACAGGGCGGACAGCGCGGGCGGTACGGCGGCGAGCAGCCACAGCCCGATCCCGCCGTCGGGCACGGGCACGGCCGCCGCCGGCAACAGGGGCACGAAGGCGAGCCCCATCACCAGCAGGCCCCAGCCGAGCGCACGGCCCGGTGCCATGCGGGCCTTGCACCAGGCGGTCACCCGGGTCTGGCCGAGGATGGTGCTCAGACCGGACACGGCGAACAGCACCGCCACGGCCGCCGTGCCGAAGTCCCCCTCGCCGCCCAGGCGCCTGACCTCCAGCGGGAGCGCGAGGTAGACCTGGAACGACATCACGTAGGAGCCGATCATGGCGAGGGAGAACAGCAGGAACGGCCGGTTGGACAGGACGCTCCGCCATTGGGACAGCACGCTCTCCTGCCGCCCTCTGCCCGGGCGCGGGGGCAGCGCCCGGATCTGCACGACGCTCAGCACCGCGAAGATCCCGGCCGCGCTCAGGCAGGTGACGCGGAAGCCGATGCCCGTCAGCACCATGCCGACGAGCGGGCCGAGCAGGACGCCGGCCTGGTAGAAGACGTTGAACAGCGCGAACGCCTCCACTCGGCGCTCCCCCGCCGCAGCGGCGAGGTAGGCGCGGCTGGCCGGGTTGAACAGCGCGCCGGCCAGGCCGGTCGCGGCCGAGGCGGCGAGCAGCGCGGGCACGGAGTCGACGAGTCCGAGGGTCGCGAATCCCACCGTGCGCAGCACCAGCCCGGCGATGATCATCGGCTTGTAACCGAGCCTGTCGGCGAGCGTGCCGCCGACCAGGAACATGCCCTGCTGGCTGAAGTTGCGCACGCCGAGGATCAGCCCGACCAGCCATCCGGCCAGGCCGAGCGGGCCGGCCAGGTGCGTGGCGAGGTACGGCATCAGCATGTAGAAGCCGAGGTTGATGGTGAACTGATTGACCATCAGCAGTTGGACGCCGCGTTCGTGGGCGCGGAGCTGTGCGAGAGTGCGGTGCTTCACCGGTCGTCCTCCCCCGCGTCGCGGCCGAGGGTGAGCGGGTCGACGACACGCGTGCAGCGGGTCCAGCGGGTGACCTCCTTCTCGTCGAGGCGGCCGATCACCTCCGGTTCGGACGGGGGCGGGCCGTCGAGCAGGCCGTGGGCGGTGCAGTAGTCGTCGTCGTACACCGTGCCGAGATAGCGTTGTGGCCCGTCGGGGAAGATGGCCGCGATGCGGGTGTCCTCGGGCAGGGTGCGGGCGAGCCAGCCGGCCACCAGGGCTACCGCGCCGACGCTCCAGCCGCCGGTGGCGTAGTGGGAGGCGGCGAGCTGCCGGCAGGCCCACACCGCTTCGGCCGGGGCGACCCAGTGGACCTCGGAGAAGCTGTCGTAGGCGACGTTGCGGGGGTAGATGCTGGACCCGAGCCCCCGCATGAGCCGGGGCCGGGCGGGCTGGCCGAAGATGGTGGAGCCGACGGTGTCCACGCCCACGAGCGTCAGACCGGGGTAGAGCTGCTTCAGTACTCGCGAGACACCGGCCGAATGGCCTCCGGTGCCGACGCTGCACACCAGGACGTCGATGTGGGCCAGTTCGGTGGCGAGTTCCAGGGCGAGCGGGGTGTACGCGGTGGTGTTGTCGGGGTTGTTGTACTGGTCCGGGCACCAGGAGCCGGGGTGCTGGCGCATGAGCTGGGCGACGCGGTCACGGCGGGCCTGCTGCCAGCCACCGGTGGGGTGGGGTTCGGAGACGACGTTGACCTGGGCACCGTATGCGGTGAGCAGCCGGGTCATGGAGGTCTCCAGGCCCGGGTCGGTGACCAGGGTGACCGGGTGGCCGTGGACCATGCCGGCCAGGGCGAGCCCGAGGCCGAGGGTGCCGCTGGTGGACTCGATGATCCGGGCGCCGGGCTCCAGGTCGCCGCGGGCGCGGGCGCGTTCGACCATGTACAGGCCGGGGCGGTCCTTGATGCCGCCGGGGTTGAAGCCTTCGAGCTTCGCCCAGAAGCCACGCCCTTCGGGGGCGAACGGCTCGCTGACGTACAGGACAGGGGTCTTGCCGACCAGGACGGACAGGGCGGCCTGGCCGGGCCCGGGGTGGGAGGTGGTGCGGGGCGCGGTGTGCGGAGATTGCATCGGATTCGCTCTCGTTGTCGGTGAGGGGGCGTTCGGGTGCTGTTCCGTACGCCGCCCCTACGTCCGCCACCGGCAGAGGGAGCACAGTTTGAGGCGTCCGGACGCCGGGCCTCGGGGCTCCGGTGAAGCGGGCTTCTCACGCCCGGCGGCAACTGCCGTGGGCGTCGCCGTGGTTGCGGGTACGGCGTCGGCGCACACGGGGATGCGCCCCGGCGGACGCAACACGACCGGCTCCACGTGCGCGTCGGCCGGCGAGCAGGAGTGCGGGGGCGTCTCGGCGCGCGGCACCCGCGCGGTGGCGGGCCGGCTGCCGTGGGCCACAAGGGCGGTGGGGGCCGTAAGAGTCGTGGAGGACGGACCGTGGTCCTGAGCGGGCGGGTGCGGCAGGTGTCCGCAGCCGAGCGCCATCAGGAGCAGTCCGCAGAGGAGCAGGGCGAGCAGCCGGTACGACGCGGGCAGGACGAGCAGCCAGTGCCGCGCGGGCAGGGCGAGCGGGCGGTACCGCGCGGGCAGGGCTGAGGGCGGGTGAGTACGGGAAGGCGAGGGCACGGTTCCTCCGCGGGGCGGCCGTCACATACCGCGGGCGCACCACGGGGTGGGCGCGGCGCAACGGCGGGCGGGGCGGGCAGTGTCGGAGCAACGCCGCGGGAAACCGCCTCCGTAAGGCGTGTGGACGCACACGCCCGGGCAGGGCGGTCGCGGCGACAGCCGGTCGCATCGAGCCCGCAGCCGCGCGGGGCTGCCCGGGAGTCGATGGCCGGCGAAGTGTCGCCGGATCCTAGATCTGGAGAACGGTGGCTCTTATGGACGCGCCCGGCGACTGCCTGGCCGACGCCACGTCACCGAACGGAACGGGAGCGGGGCTCAGCGCCGTGGGCGCGCCTTCGCCGGAGAGGACACAGGCAGTCGGCGCGTCGAGGGCCGGTGGCTGCTGCGGCTGGCCGGGCACGCACTCCTGCGCCGCGTGGGAGGGGCCGTGATCGCCCTCGTGGTGACCGGCGGGCGGGTCCTGGGCCGTGTGGTCGTGCAGGGACTCGGCCGGTGTCACCGTCGTGGTGGTGGTGACAGCGGTCGGGTCGAGGTGCGCCGTGGTGCCTTCGGCGCTCACACCGTGCGCGTAGACGAAGGCGAACAGCGTGAGCGCCACCCACAGCATGCGCAACGGACCCGCCGAGGAGCGGGCCCGCGACATACGGGGAGACGACCAGGCCGTGACCATGCCGTGATCCTAATGGCACGACCGGCCGGTTCCGCCGCCAGGACGCCGAACATGGCGTGAAAGGCTCGCCGGCCGACGCGGGTCGGGAGCGGGTGTACGGGTCGTCAGCCGAGGGAGACAAGGAGGTCGTTGCAGGCGGCCTCGCACCGGCGGCCGGCTTGGAGGTTGGTTCAGTAGTCCCTGAATTCAGGAATCCGTGTACTATTGCGGCGTGCTGACACTTGCCACCGAGGTCGAGGTGATGGCGCGGTTCGGCCGCGCGCTCGCCGACCCGATCCGTTGCCGTCTGCTCCTGGCGTTGCGCGAGGCGCCGGCGCACCCGTCCGACCTCGCCGACCGGCTTGGGATCTCCCGCACCCGGCTGTCGAACCACCTGGCCTGCCTGCGGGACTGCGGCCTCGTCGTGGCCGTGCCCGTGGGCCGCCGCGCCCGCTACGAACTGGCCGACGAGCGGCTCGGACGCGTGCTGGACGAGCTGCGCACCGCCGTCGTCGCCGTCGAAGCGGACCGCACCTGCCCGGACGCCACCGAGAAGGGCTGCTGCTGAGCATGGCCGCGATATCCCTCGGTCCCTCGCCGGCGCAGCGCGACGCGCTCACCCGCCGGATACGCCTGCTCGTCGCCGCCACGATCGCCTACAACGTCATCGAGGCCGTCGTCGCGATCACCGCGGGCACCATCGCCTCATCGACGGCGCTGGTCGGCTTCGGACTCGACTCCGTCATCGAGGTGTCCTCGGCCGCCGCCGTCGCGTGGCAGTTCTCCGCCCGCGATCACGCCGTCCGTGAGGCCCGCGAGCAGAGGACCCTGCGGATCATCGCGGTCTCGTTCTTCGCCCTGGCCGCCTATGTGGCCGTGGACTCCGTCCGCGCGCTGGCGCACAGCGGAGAGGCCGACAGCTCGGTCCCGGGCATCGTGCTGGCCGCGCTGTCGCTGGCGGTGATGCCGTTCCTGTCCGCCGCGCAGCGCCGGGCCGGGCGGAAGCTCGGGTCGGCATCCGCGGTGGCCGACTCCAAGCAGACCCTGCTGTGCACCTACCTGTCCGCCGTGCTGCTGACCGGCCTCGTCGCCAACGCCGCCCTCGGCTGGTCATGGGCCGACCCGGTCGCCGCGCTCGTCATCGCCGCCGTGGCGGTCAAGGAAGGGCGGGACGCGTGGCGCGGCGACGGCTGCTGCGCCGTGCCCGCCGCCCCGACGACGGCGGCCCCGACGGCGGCCGCGCCCGGGAAGGCCGTCCCCGGGACGGCCGGGGACGCGTGCGGCTGCGCGGCCGGTTGCGCCTGCTGCTGACCTGCCGTCCTGGCCAGGGCGTGAGCGGTGGTGGCACCGAGGCACACTGGTGCCACGGCCGCGCGGCAGCGGCCAGGAGGAGAAAGGCCGGCGACATGTCGGACAGCGAGCAGGACCTGGCGCGGGCGCAGCAGCAGCACTGGCAGGGCACGTACGCGTCACACCCCGCCATGTACGGCGAACAGCCCTCCGCCCCGGCCGTCCACGCCGCCCGGGTATTCCGTGCGGCCGGCGCGGCGGACGTGCTGGAGCTGGGCGCCGGGCACGGCCGGGATGCCCTGTACTTCGCCCGCGAGGGGTTCACCGTCCACGCCACCGATTTCTCCGCCACCGGGCTCGAACAGTTGCGGGACGCCGCCCGCGCCCGGCACCTCCACGAGCGGGTGACCACCACCGTGCACGACGTGCGCGATCCGTTGCCGATGGCGGACGGCTCCGTGGACGCGGTCTTCGCCCACATGCTGCTGTGCATGGCGCTGTCCACCCGGGAGATCCAGGACCTGGTGGCCGAGGTGCGGCGCGTCCTGCGGCCGGGCGGCACCTTCCTCTACACCGTGCGGCACACCGGCGACGCCCACTACGGAACCGGCACCGCCCACGGTGACGACATCTACGAGCACGGCGGCTTCGCCGTGCACTTCTTCCCCCGCGACCTGGTCGACGCCCTCGCGGAGGGCTGGTCGCTGGACGACGTCCACGCCTTCGAGGAGGGCGAACTGCCCCGCCGCCTCTGGCGCGTCACCCAGACGCTGCCACGGTGACCACTGCCCGCACCGGCCCATACCGCACCGGCCCCTATCCGTGGGCCTCCGCCCAGGCCTGGGCGAAGAGTCCGGGCACCGGCAGGGGTGGCAGGAGGCGGGTGAACGGGCCTTGGACGGTGGTGCCGTCGGACGTGGTGGCCAGGTGGAGGGGGAGCTTCGCCGTCTCCAGGGGCAGGTGCGGCGCCTTGAGTTCGGTCCACGGCCCCGGTATGAACGCCGTCCGGCCCGCGCGGGAGCGCTTGCCCGTCTCGATCGCGCCGGCGGCTGCCAGCTCGGCCTGGGCCTTCTTGTGGCGGGCCGCCGTCCAGCCGTTCCAGCGGCGTACGTTCTGGTCCGTCGGCCGCGCGAGGGCCAGCAACTGGAGGTACAGCGCTGCGGCGTCCGGCCCCACGGAGAGGACGCCCGAGACCTCGGCCACCAGTGCGGGGACGCTGAGCCTCGGGTTCGCCTCGTACGCGCCTGGCGGCACCGGGGTGTGCGCGGCCCGCCGCAGCATCCGGGCCAGGCCGCCGTCCTCCCCGTACAGCACCTCGATGCGGCGCGCCGCCTCTTCCGCCGGGGTGTCCTTGCGGCGCGTGGCCAGCCCGGACGGGCGGATGAACGTGTCCTTGCCCGGTACGGCGACGACGAGGCAGCCGTCGTCGTACGCCAGCGAGGCATTGTTCCGGCCGTAGTCGGACCACGGGCACGGCAGCACCGGGCCTTCGTACCGCCGGAACGCGGGGTCGGTGGGTGCCGTGCGGGCCAGTTCGGCGTTCCAGCCGACCGGGACGCGCATGCCCGGGGCGTTCAGCGCGCGCAGCACCTCAGCATGGAGTGCGCGGGCATGCGCCTGTGCCGGGTCGCCGACCGGGCGCTCGGTCAGGAGCCAGGCCAGGACGGTGGCGGGCTGGGTGTGGGGCAGGTCCGAGGGCCGGATGACGTCCCGGGCGCTGCCGTCGTACGCGGCCCGGTGGAGGTTCAGGCCGCCGGTGCTGCCGCCTGCGAGGACGTAGCGCGGCCCGGTCCCGTCCGGCTGCGGCCCGTCGGTCCTCGGGGCGTCCGGCTGCGGCCCGTCGGTCCTCGGGGCGCCAGGCTCCCGCCCGTCCGGCTCCGGCGGGACGCCGTCGGTCTCCTCTCCCCCGCCGGGGGCGGAGAGCCGCTGGGCCCAATCGGTGCCGAGCCCCAGGTCGCCCTCCAGGCCGAGCGCCAGGTCCTCGTCGGCGTACGGGCGCCGGCCGACCAGGCGGTTCCACACGTCGGCCATCCGCTCGGCGGCCCGCACCATGCCGCCGTCCGCCCACAGTTCGGCCGGGTCGTCGGGGATTCCGGCCGCCAGGATCGCTCCACCGCCGGACGGTCCGATGGTGTAGGGCAGCCCGTCGTACTGCGAGGTGACGTCCTTGTCCGCCTTGTAGGGCGCCGAGCGCAGCAGCTTCTTGTGGTCGTCGTAGCCCATGCGGCGCGGAAGCCCGGCCAGGACGAGCGTCGCGAGGGACCGCCGGGCTCCGGTGCGGCGGCTGAAGGCGAGGACCGCCTCCGGGGGCACCGGTACGGGGCCGTGGGCGTCGAGCAGGCCGAGGAACCGGATCAGGCGGCCGGCGTCGTCGCGGTCGATGGTGACCCGTATCGCCGCCCCGGGCTCCTCGCCCGCGCGCCTGGGCTCTCCCTCGGTGGCCCCCTCGGGGACGGGGGCGTCCGCCGGCTGGACGAAACGCACCGTGCGCTGCCAGTTGGGCGGGCCGGAGACGGCGGCCCGCAGGCCGTCGGCGCCCAGGGAGGCCAGGGGCGCCCGGCCGGTGCGCCAGGCGCTGCCCCGTACGGCGAAGGGCTGGTCGGCCCAGGTCCTCAGCAGCGCCTTGAGCGCGGCCCGCTCGGCGTCGTCCGTGAGGGCCACGGCCGCGCGCCAGGCCGCCGCGTCGATGTGGCCGAGCAGCACGCTCCAGTCGAACGGCGGCGAGTCCGGGGCCAGTCGCCGGATCTCGTCGTCCAGTTCACCGCGCAGGAAGGCGCCGTCGGCGGCGACCGCGGTGAGGGTGGCCGGGTAGGGCTGCGGGTCGCGCTGGTCGCTGTGGGCGCGGAACGCCGGCAGGAGGCCCCAGAGCGCCGGTACCAGCTCGGTGTCGGGAACGGGTGCGGGCAGCCGCACGGCGGGCCCGGACCGCATGATGCCGACGCGCCGGGACAGCTCCTGGCGGCGGCGCAGCACGTCCGCCGCCAGTCGGGCGGCCCGCCGCACGCCGGCCGCGATCCGCGGGTCGGTCACCCCCGCCGGGACCCGTTCGGGGTCGGCGAGGAGCGCTTGCGCCTCCGTGTCGGTCAGTGCCCGCAGGGCGGTGGAGGAGGCGGGGTCGCGCGGGGTGAGGAAGTGCCAGAAGGCGGGCGGCGGGAAGGGGGTGCCGGCGTGGGAGCGGCGGGCTGTCTTGTACCGGGGGACGTCGGGGGCGGGGAAGCCGTCCACCTCCCAGAGCAGGGAGCCGTCCTCGGAGGCGTGGCAGCGGATGCTCGCCTCCTCGGCGAGTACGCCGTCCTCGCCGCCCTCGGGCATGCGGATGATGCCCCAGGGCTCCTGGCCCTGCCGTGAGACGCGGTAGGTGGCGCTCCGGCCGTCGATGCCTTGCAGGAGGAAGTCGGCGGGGGCATGGGTACGGTGGTCCGTGCGGTGGAGCACCCGGCAGCCCACCAGGTTCCCCGCTTGGCCGAGCGGGGAGGCGGGGGCGCCCGGTGGCAGCGGCGCCAGGGTGCAGGCCCGGTCGAACAAGGCGTGTCCGCCGGGGATTTCACCTGAGGTGTGGAACCCGGGCAGGGCGGTGTCGTCCGTACGGGCGCCGGTCGCCGGGTCGAGGCGGGCCCAGCCGTCGGTGAACGTCCGGGCGCTCCACGTCCGGTGTCCGTCGGACATCTGGAGTTCGAACTTGCCGATGCCCTCCCGGCCGCCGGGGCGCAGGACGCGCTCCCCGTCGTGGCGGCCGCCGCCGTCGGCGCTCTCGAACTGGAAGCCCAGACCGCCCTTGATCGACCCTCCATAGGGGATGAGACCGAGGACGTCGTCGGGTGCGAAGACGTCCTCGGGACGGTCGGCCCAGAAGGCGTGCTCGGCGTATCCGGCCTTCGTGCTGTTCCAGCCGACGAGGAACCGCCCGCCGGCGAAGTGCACGGAGTGCGTGGTGGCGTCGTCCGGAACGGGGAAGGCGCAGGAGCCCCGTCGCCCGGCGTGGTCGACGGCGACGGCCCGGGTGCGGCCGTACACGGTCAGCACCGGCCAGGTGCAGGTCACGCCCGCGACCTCGTCGCCCGACCGGTCGAATTCGGCCAGGACGTCGTCGAGGGCCGGCCAGCCCAGCTCCTCCGGGAGCCCGGCGCGGAGGGAGCGGGTCAGCGGCCCCACCAGGTCGAGCGCGGCCAGGGCCTCCTCGATGCCGTCCAGCGCGGTCGTGGTGGGCCGGTCGAGCAGGGTGGCCAGTTCGTCGACGGCCTCGTCGGCGGCGCCCAGTCCGCCGCCGCGCAGGGCGTCGAGCAGCCCGTTGACCCGGCGGTGCACCTCGGCGGCAATGCCCGAGTTCTCGGGCAGGCGGGTGATCGCCGTGCCGGGCGTGCGGGAGCCGGAGAAGCGGCCGTGGAGCAGCTCCTCGTGGACGGTGCCTTCCAGGCGTTGCCCGAAGACGGGGTCCTTGGCGAGGGCCTTGAGGTCGCGGCGGGACCGGTCGCCCCAGAACTCCAGCCCGACGCGGCCGCCCGGGTCCTCGACGGGGATGCCCTCGGCGAGGCAGGCGTCGAGCAGGTCGGCGTCCAGGCCGGTCCACCGCCACTTGCTCTTGTGCAGGGTGACCGGTTCGCCCGCCGCGCGCAGCCGGGGGGCGAGCAGCGTCACGAACGCGAACAGCTCCGGTGGCATCGGCTGGCGCACGATGCCGCCGCCCGACGGACGGAAGGCGTAGTCGCCGGCGAACCGGCCCAGCCAGGCGGCGTGTCCGCCTTCGGGGACGATCCGGCCGGCGCCGAGCGCCTCGGCGGCGCCGGAGCCCGTCAGCAGGCGCAGCCAGGCGGCCGCGTCGCTCTTCGAGGCGGGGAAGAGACCGAGCAGGGCGGCGTTCACCTCGTCGCCCTGCGGGTGCTCGGTCAGGACGGCCGCCGCCGCGTCCAGCAGCGAGTCGGGGACGGCCTTGCCGTGCGCCCGGGCGAGGACCGCGCCGAGGACGCGGGCCTCCTCGTCGGTGCCCAGCCCCGCCGCCCGCGCCGACGCCCGCACGCGCCGCGCCAGGTCGGCCGGGAGATCGCCGGGGGACGCCGCCCACGTGGTCAGCAGCCGTACGTACTCCTCGTGCGCCTCCTTGGGCGGGAGGCTGTCCGTGAGCCATCGCTGATACATCGTCAGCTCCTTGGCGGGCAGCGCGCCGGCGCGGGCGAACAGCAGGGTGTTGGCCCGGTGGAATTCGGCGTCGACCGTGAGGGCGTGGTCCCGCTCGGCCTCGCGGGCCTCCGCGTAGGCACGCCCGGCGTGGCGCGGTGAGCGCACGGCGGCGGACAGCCAGTGGCCCACGGTGTCCCAGAACCACGGCCGGTGCGCGGGCGGCAACTGCCGGGCCCGTATCGCCATCCCGTCCAGGAACCGCCCCGGCTTCTCGTACGCCCGGGGCAGCTCACCCCCCGCCGCGCGCAGCAGCTCCCGCGCCGCGGGCTCGGCCCCGGGGTCACGGGCCAGGACCCAATCGACGTACAGGGAGGAGCAGATGGGCTTCCGGGGCAGCTCGACGATCATGTCAAGCATCCTCGCACGGGCCACTGACAGTGCCCCCGGCCCGCGGGGCCCGCGCGGTGTGCGACACAGGGCCCGGGGCCCACGGCCGTCAACGGACCGCACAGAACACGTCAGTGGTGCGTCAAGCACGACGACGGCGGGTGCGCCCGGCCCTACGGTCACTGCCATGGGACGTATCGGTGACGTCGGGCCCGGCCAGTACCACGCACCGGTGGTGCGGGACGACGGTTGGGGCGCCGACGCTCGTTTCGCGTGCGTCTGCGCGGCGACGCTGCTGGGGCTGTTGCTGGTGATCGACGCGGGTGCGGGAAGCCTGACGTGGTGGCGTGCCGCGCTGTGGGCCGCACTCGCCGTGCTGCTGCTCGTGGTGCTCACACCGCCGAGGGTGTCCGCCCAGGCGGGCCGCCTGGTCTCGCGGGGCGTGCTGTGCGAGCGGAGCGTGCGCACCGACCGCCTGGTGTCGGTGCGCCGGTCCGGCGGCGTGGCGCAGCGGCTGATCCTGCGGGACGCGGAAGGCGGCCGTGTCGAGCTGGACCCGCGGGTGCTGGTCGCCAATCCGCCGCTGTGGCGGGTGGTCGACGAGGACGCCCGCGCGTGCCTCGCCGCCGGTCTGCTGCTGTGCGGAGGGAACTCCATGCGCCAACTGTCGGAGCGTATCGACAGTGAGACGGCGCAGGCGGTCTTCCGGGTGTCCGGCCTCGGGTAGCCGCCGTTCAGGGCGCCCGCACCTGGGGCGGTTCTCCCCAGGGGGCGGTCAGGGCGTCGCGCAGCGCGGTGACGGCGTCCTCGCCGATGCGCCGCGCGAGGTGGTCTTCGAGGACGGCGAGCGTGGCCAGGGCGCGGCGGTGAACGCGGACACCTTCGGCGGTGGTACGGATCAGGCGGCTTCGGGCGGAGGAAGGGTCGGGGACCTGTTCCAGCAGGCCCATGTCGATCAGGCCGTGGACGGCCTGGTGGACGGTCTGCCGGGTGACCCCGATGCGGCGGGCGAGCTCGGAGATGCTGGTGCCCTCGTCGTCCAGGGTGGCGAACACCATGCCCTGTGCGGCGGTCACCGGCCGCTCGCCCGCGGCCAGCATGCCGGCCTGCAACGCGTCGTCGAACCAGCGCTTGGCCTCGATCAGCAACTGGGGAAGGTTCCGTGCGGGGGTGGTCATGGCTCCTCGGAGTGCGGGGGGTTCGAGCATAGCCGTGACCGAACCGGCCTCCCGGCGGCGGTCAGTCGTCCACGAGCGCGTCGACGCCGGCGCGGGCGGCCCGGGCCGCCCGCTCGGCCGTCCGGAAGGCGGGGTCCTCCACCGTGGAGCGGCCGCGTTCCGTCGGCACCGGCGGTTCCACGGTGGCCTGCCACTTCCCCCACACGCGCTCGCCCGGGGAGGCCGGCAGGCATGCTTGAGGTGGCCAACCTGCGCAAGGTCGACGGTGCCTTCGTCGCCGTCGACGACGTCACGTTCACCCTTCCCGAGCAAGGATCGCTTGCGGTCGTCGGCGAGTCGGGGTCCGGCAATACGACCACCGCGCGCATGGTCGCGGGGCTGGAGACGCCCGGCGGAGGGCGGATCGTCATGGCGGGCGACGAACGCCGGCCGGGGCGCGTACGGCCGGGTGAGCGGCGGGCTCGGGGCCGGCGGATCCAGATGGTGTTCCAGGACCCCTACTCCTCCCTCGACCGGCGACAGCGGGTGCGCGACACCGTCACCGAGGCCGTGCTGCTGCACCGGCCGCTGCGGGGGAACGCTTTGCGGGACCGGGTCGCGGAACTGTTCGCCATGGTGGGCCTGGATGACCGGCAGACCCGGTCCCGCCCAAGGCGTTGTCGGGCGGTCAGCGCCAACGCGTCGCCATCGCCCGCGCGCTGGCCGCCGAACCACACGTCCTGACCCTCGACGAGGCCATCGCGGCGCTGGACGTGTCGATCCAGACCCAGATCCCGGGCCTCCTCGCCCACATCCGGGCGGGCACGGGAACGGCGCTGCTGTTCATCACCCACGACCTCGGCGCCGTCCAGCACGTCAGTGACGACGTCCTGGTCATGCGGGTGGGCAAGGTCGTCGAACACGGCCCGGTCGCGGATATCCGGGACCACCCGGCGGACGCGTACACGCGCCGCCTCATCGAGTCGTCCCCAAGCCGGGCTGGAAGCCGCGCAGGAGCAGGCGGGAGGCCACGGCCTGAGCCGGCGAGGGCGCTTGTCCGGACACAGGGGGCCGGACAAGCGCCCTCACTCGGGGCTGTCCTTTCGTGCGACGCCATGATCCGCCGCTGGTCGCTGGCCCGGCACCCCCGGTCACGGGTGGGTGCCGGCGATGCGACCGATGCGGTGGAGCGTCTGCGACAGCAATCGCCTTTCGCTGAGCGCGCCCTGGGTGTGCAGGAGGAAACTCACGGGTCTCGCCGCCCGCACGGCTGCTTCCCGTTCTTGTCGTACGTTGCGGCGGACGGTCACCAGGCCGAGGGCGACGGCGGCCGTGCCCGCTGCCGCCTGCTGGCCCGCCAGCCAGGCACCGCCGGCCACCGCGAGGGCAGCCGGGATCTGCGTTTTGACGTTGATCGCCATTGTCGCCGCGTCCAGGCTCAGGTCCCGCAGGCAGCGCCTAAGTTCTTCGAGGGGCAGCGCGAACCTGGCGTGGATCTCGTCCTCCAGGTACTGCTGCCGGGTGTGCGGGTCCGCGATCTCCGCGAGGGTGCACAGCTCGGCCGCTGTCTCATCGATGGTCCGGCCGAAATCGAGGAATGCCGCACCGTGCCGTCGGCGCAGCTCCACGATCCTCCGCACCGGTACGCGATCCATGTCCGCGGGGACGACGAGGCGCAGCGCGAGGACGGCGAGCTGCTCGGCCAGTTCCGGATCGGAACCGTCCGTACCCGGCGCCGGCCGGTCCAGCAGCGCGGCGGCCATGGCCGGCGCCGTCCACTCGTGGGTGAGTGCGTAGGCATCGGGCTTGTCCGTCGTCAGGCGTAGCTGGTTCGCGGCGGCGAAGTCCTGCGACAGCAAGGTCGAGTATAGAGAAACCAGGCTCTCGTCCATGACGAGCCAGCGCAGGTCGGCCTCGTGCGAGAGGTCGATACGCCCCTTGACTGCCAGCCCCGCCTCGACCAGCGCATCGGCCACCGCCGGCAGTATCTGCTCGGTGTGGAGGGCGCCCAGAGGCCGTCGCTCCCCCACCGGGTCCGTTGTCAGCCAGGTGCACTGGAGGGCGCCGTGCACGTCCTGCGGCCGGACGCCGAAGCGGCGTCGCAGTTCGGGCGCGTGCCCCGCGAGAAGCTCCAGCAGACGCGGAGCCACCGACGCCACCGACCTTCCCGGCGCGGCACGCTCGACGAAGCCGAGTTCACCGGTCAGGACCCTCACGGTCTCGGAGTCCCTTGTCGCGTAGTCCTCCGGAACGATCCGTACGATACGAGGCCAGTACAGGGCTGCCACCTTGAGCCACCGCTCGTCCCGGACGTTGAAGTACGGGTAGTAGAGCCCGTACCTGCGGTGCGTCGCGGTCGGGGGTTCGGGCGTCGACACACTTCCTCCTCGGCCACAGGGCCATGGCGCTCGTCAGTGAGGTGAGATGGGGGTGCGGTGCTCGCGGGGAGTCAGGCGTGGCCGAGCTGCGCTTCGAGCGCGGTCATGGCCTCGACGAGGAGCCTCCGGTACGCGGCGGCGTCTTCGCTCATGCCGTGGTCGTGCGCGTACCGTTCGCACCATGTGGCGCGGCGTACGGTGACCAGGGAACGGAACATGTCCCTGGCCCGCCGGTCTTCTCCTTCGTCGGATGCGACGGTGCTGACGTGGTCCCGGTTGCTGTTCAGCATGATCGCCTCGATGGTGTGGGCCCGCCCGTTTCCCGTCCCGACGCCGTCCATGTCCTCCGTGAGCCGCAAGAGCTGGAAGAAGGGACCGCGTAGCAGGACCTCCCGCTCGTAGGCGTACTCGGACAGCTCGTCGATCGGGACCGCACACACCGAGGTGACGGTGCTGAGGGGGAAATGCGACCGGTACATTTCGAGCTGATCGCCCGTAAGGCCGCACACCTGGATTTTCCAGATCAGCGGAATGAGATCCGGATTCCTCCTCGCCTGCTCCCGCGCGAAGGCCATGGCACGGTCGCGGTCGACGCTGGCGGATGCCATCCCGAGAGGGATGGAGAGGTATCGCGAGCTCACCGGTCCCGCGGCGATCCGAGCGAGCTCGGCGAGTTGCCGCTCGGTGACGCACATCCCGCGGTGGACCACACCCTCGAAGTTATCCACATGCGGGTGGTGATATCGGTAGTTGAACAGGTCGATGCTCAACAGCTCGACCAGAAATGCGGCGCTCCGCAGGCCCTTCGGGTCATCGACCAGGCCGTCCCGGCGGAACGCCGTATTGATCGTGCTGAAGATCCGACGGTAGCCCGGCTCGGAGGTGTAGAGCCGGATCGCGCTGTACTCGTCCACGTTCTCGCCCGGTGAGGGCCGGCGGTCAGCCCATTCCTTCACGCTGGAAAGAAGCGCGTGGATCAATTCCCGGTCCTGGTCAGGGAGGGGCTCCGCGGCACGGGAGAGGTCCCGTTCCATATGCTTTCCCAATTCGGCCATATATACCGGGTACCGGTCCCAGTTCGTACGGATCTCATGGATGGCTCGGCGCAACTGGGCCATGCGCGTGGCAACGTTCGTGCCCGTGAAGAAGGTTCTGTCGCCGCCGACCGTGCCACTGTCACACAGGTCCGGCCATTCCACGAAGCGGCTCAGCCGTCGGGCTACTGCCATGGAGTTCCCTCCGTCGCCTACTGTGCCGGGAGAGTTCCTGATGCGCGTCCGTCAACGCAGCCGCTGGACGTCCCTCGAGCACACGTCTGCCGTCAGGCCGGTCACTTCGCGGAACGGGACCATCAGCAGGGCGGGGTGGGAACTGTCCGGGGTGACCGACTTGGTGAGCGACAGGGTGCCCGTCTGGATCTGCCTGTACCAGTGCACGAGGATTTCGACCTCCGACCGGGGCTCGATCTCGACTTCGAACCGCTGGGACGCCGTGAACTGTTCTGTCGTCTCTGTGCCCCTGTGCAACTCCAGGGACGCCTTCACCTCTGCTTCGGCGACGGGAAGTTTGGCCTTTGCCGCCTTTTCCACCGCCGCCTTGACGTCCCATGCGACGGAGCGCCTCCATTGCCGGGAGAGGGTTCGCTCGACCTTGATACGAGCGCGGCTGCTGTTCGCGAAGACGCCGATGCGTTCCACGGCAGCGAGTTCCACTTCTGTTTCACCGTTCGAGGCGCCGGCGAACTCCCAGCCGACCTGGCGTTTTCCCCTGGCATTGAGGAGGAGATGTACACCCAGGGAAACGATCATGTGTGCGACAAACGGGATCATCAGAGCCCCCCATGACGTTGAGGCACGGCCTCTTGTGGAAGCCCCAGAGGAGGCCGCCGTGCCGAACGACAGCATGGCACACATCGCCCTGACTGAGATTGCAAGAGACAAAAGCGGTCCGCTGGTGTGGCAGCGGAGGAAACTGAGGAAAACTGGCCGCACGTCTGACTGATCGTTTCGGAATGCGTGCGGCCAGTGTGCGCGAAGTGCGGCGGGGCCGATGACCGGGTCAGCGCGCCCGGAACCGGGAGCCGACCATGGGCCGAGCCCGACCGCTCCGGCAGCAGTAGGCGGGAAACCTGATGGGGCAGCGGGGTGTGGGCGCCGCTCCACGGTTTGAGCGTCGGATCGTGCAAGTCATTGCCGGTGAACCACCCCACGGCGAAGGTGTGGTCGTTGCTACGGCCATGAGGTTCGCGCCCACCCCGCGCAGGGGGGCGACGCACGCGGCGTCGTCCTGGGCTCCCGACCGCCCGGACCAGGACGACGGCGACCTGCGGGTCTCGGAGGCCGGTCACTACCACCGGACCTCCCCCGGCCTCAGGACGGACGCACCCGCTCACCGATGGCTCGCCGAGACGGTCTTCGTGGGACTCGCCCACCCCGAGGGGGAGAAGGTCGTCGCCATCCGGATGTACGCGGTCCGCTAGCGCACACCGTCGGGCGTCTCACCGGCGGGCCCCGCCGTCGCCCGTCGCACCGTCAGGACAGCGCCCGGTACGCCCGGTTCAGGCAGTCGCGGAACCGGACGGTGTCCTCCGCCCCGAGGTCCTGGACCATGCGCTCCTCCAGCCGCCGCGCCGGCTCGGCGTACTGGGCCAGCAGCCGGCGGCCGGCATCGGCGAGCAGGACGACTTTCTCGCGCCGGTTGCGGGGGTTGGGCTCACGGCGGATCAGGCCGCGGCTTTCCAGGGTGCGGACCATGTCGGCCATGGACTGGGCCGTGACGAAGGAGTCCCGGGCGAGCTGGGCGGCGGACAGTCCGTCGTGCCGCTCCAGGACCGTGAGGGCCGTGTACTGGAGCGCCGTGATCCCGGCGGGCTTGAGCAGCTCTTCGAGGCGGGCGCGGACCACCAGCTCGGTCCGCTTGACCAGATAGAGCAGCGAGGGGCCCGTACCCACGCCTCCACCCGCCCCGCCCCCCGCCTCGGATTCCGCAGGTGCTCCGAGTGCTTCCACGTCACGCCTCCACGCCTTACCGGCCGTCTTCGATGCCCGCTCACCCTAGGCCATTGACAGGAATCCTGAGAATCGACACACTCCCACCATCGCTCCAATCATCAGGATTCCTGTCAATCCCATGAAGAGGTGCAACACCATGGATCTGCACGGCAGAACCGCCGTCGTGACCGGAAGCGGACGCGGACTCGGGCTCGGTTACGCCCGTGCCCTCGCCGCCGCCGGGGCCTCGGTCGTCGTCAACGACATCGACGCCGACGCGGTCGACGCCGCGGTCGCCGACATCGCCTCCGCCGGCGTCAGGGCGGCCGGCGTCGTGGCGGCGGTCGGCGACAGCGAGGCGGCCCAGCGGCTGGTGGACACGGCCGTACGGGAATTCGGCCGACTGGACGTGCTCGTCACCAACGCGGGCATCCTCCGCGACCGCGTGCTGTGGAAGATGACGGACGAGGACTTCGACGCCGTCGTCAGGGTCCACCTGCGCGCCACCTTCACCTGCGCCCGGGCGGCCGCGATCCGGATGCGGGAGCAGGGCACCGGTGGCCGTCTCGTCCTGATCTCCTCGCCCGCCGGGCAGCGGGGCAACTTCGGCCAGACCAACTACGCCGCCGCCAAGGCGGGCGTGGTCGCGATGGCGCGCACCTGGGCCATGGAGCTGGCCAAGGCGGACATCACCGTCAACGCCGTGGTTCCGGTCGCGGCCACCGAGATGACGAAGACCATCCCGGCCTTCGCGCCGGCCATCGCGGAGTCCGAGCGCACCGGCGAACCGTTGCCGGACTGGCTGCGCAAGCACGAGGGGCTGGGCACGGTCGACGACGTAACCGGCCTGATCACCTTCCTGGCCTCCGACGCCTCCCAGGGCGTCACCGGGCAGGCCATCGGCATCGGTGGCGACCGGCTGGCCCTGTGGGCGCACCCCAAGGAGAAGGCGGTCGCCTTCGCCGACGGCGGCTGGAGCGCCGACGCGATCGCCGAGCGGTGGCACGGCGGCGTGGGCGCCGAGCCCGAGACGTACGGCATACCTGCTCCGCACGCACCGGGGGCGTGAGATGAGCGACCTCGCGCTCGACGTCTCCCGGCTGACCGCCATCGACATGCACACCCACGCCGAGGTCTCCAAGGACGGGCACGGGTCCTTGAGCCCGGAGCTTTTCGGCGCCTCCGAGCGGTACTTCGGGGCCCACGGCCACCGGCAGCCCACCATCGACGAGATGGCCGCCCACTACCGGGAACGCCGCATGGCCGCCGTGGTGTTCACCGTGGACGCCGAGCACGCCACCGGGCACCCGCGGATCGCCAACGAGGAGATCGCCGAAGGCTGCGCCGCCCACCCCGACGTCCTCATCCCCTTCGCGAGCGTCGACCCCCACAAGGGCCGGGCGGGTGTGCGGGAGGCGCGCCGGCTTGTCGAGGAGTACGGCGTACGCGGCTTCAAGTTCCACCCGAGCGTCCAGGGCTTCTCCCCCAACGACCCGCTGGCCTATCCGCTGTACGAAGCCATCGAGGAACTGGGCGTCCCCGCGCTGTTCCACACCGGGCAGACCGGCATCGGCGCGGGCGTCCCCGGCGGTGGCGGTATCCGGCTGAAGTACTCCGACCCCATGCTGGTCGACGACGTCGCCGTGGACTTCCCCCAGTTGCGGATCATCCTCGCCCACCCGTCCTTCCCCTGGCAGGACGAGGCCCTGGCGGTGGCCACGCACAAGCCGTTCGTGTACATCGACCTGTCTGGCTGGTCGCCGAAGTACTTCCCGCCGCAGCTCGTGCGGTACGCCAACACCCTGCTGAAGGACAAGGTGCTGTTCGGCTCCGACTACCCCGTCATCACGCCCGACCGGTGGCTCGCCGACTTCGACGGGCTCGACATCAAGCCGGAGGTCCGGCCCAGGATCCTCAAGGACAACGCCGCCCGCCTGCTCGGTCTGGTCAAGGACTGAAGGGGGCGCCGTGCTGAACCAAGGCATCGGCTCCTGGCCGGCGCGCCGGGCCCGCAAGACACCCGACCGGATCGCCGTCGTCCACGAGGACCGCACCTGGACCTACCGCGAGCTGCACCAGCGGGTACTCCGGCTGGCCCACGCCCTGCGCGGGCTGGGTACGGGGCGGGGCGACCGGGTGGCGTACCTGGGCCCCAACCGCCCGGCCTTCCTGGAGACCCTGTTCGCGGCCGGTGCGCTCGGCGCGGTCTTCGTGCCGCTCAACACCCGGCTGGCGGCTCCGGAGCTGGCGTACAGCCTCGCCGACTCGGGCAGCACCGTGCTCATCCATGCCCCGGAGCACGCCGAGGCCGCCGGCGCGGCCGCCGGGGATGCGGGGGTGCGCCACCGGGTCACCCTTGGCGAGCCGGAGGAGCGTGTCCTCGGTGACGGTGTCCTCGGTTACGAGGAGCTGCTCGCCGGCGGCGGGACCGATCCGCTGGACGAGGCCGTCGCCCCGGACGACCCGTGCATGATCATGTACACCTCCGGGACCACGGGCCGGCCCAAGGGCGCCGTCCTCTCCCATGCCAACACCATCTGGAACAGCGTCAACGTCCTCGTCGACACCGATCTGGCCGGTGACGAGGTCACCCTGGTCATCGCCCCGCTGTTCCACACCGCCGGGCTCAACATGACGTGCCTTCCGACCCTCCTCAAGGGCGGGCGCGTGGTGCTGCTCGGCGCGTTCGACCCCGGGCACGTCCTGGAGCTCATCGAGCGCCACCGCGTGACGTACATGTTCGGCGTTCCCACCATGTACGACGCCATGGCCGCGAGCCCCCGCTGGGCGGGGACCGACCTGTCCAGCCTGCGCACCCTCAACTGTGGCGGCGCGCCCGTCCCGGCCCGCACCATAGCCACCTACCTGGCCCGTGGCCTTGCCTTCAGCCAGGGCTACGGGATGACGGAGGCCTCCCCCGGCGTGCTCTACCTGGACCGGGAGCAGACCTCGGCCAAGGCGGGCTCTGCGGGCGTACCGCACTTCTTCACCGACACGCGCGTGGTGCTGCCCGACGGCCGTGACGCCGCGCCGGGCGAGCGTGGCGAGATCCTCGTCAGCGGTCCCAACGTCATGTCCGGCTACTGGGGCCGGCCGGAGGACACCGCGGCCGCCCTCACCGGCGACGGCTGGCTGCGCACCGGCGACATCGCCCGGACGGACGCCGAAGGATACGCCTACATCGTCGACCGGGTCAAGGACATGTTCGTCTCGGGCGGCGAGAACGTGTACCCGGCCGAGGTCGAGGACGCGATCCTGAGCCACCCAGCCGTCGGCGAATGCGCCGTCATCGGCGTGGCCGACGAGGTCTGGGGCGAGGTCGGCCGCGCCGTCGTCGTCCTGAGGCCCGGTGCCGCCGCCGACGCCCCGGCCATCCTGGACCACCTGCGGGGCAGGCTGGCCAAGTACAAGATCCCGAAGTCCGTCGTCTTCGCCGACGCCCTCCCCCGTACAGCGTCCGGAAAGATCGTCAAACCCGCCCTCCGCGACGCCTACGCCCACGCCAACGCCCACGCCTGGACCGACGGCGACCACCCGACGCACCCCCAGTGAGGAACCCCGTGCCCACGACTGCCCATGGCCTCGACGAGCTGAAGTCCCTGAGCGGAGCCGACCTCGGCCGCACCGCGTGGCGGGAGATCACCCAGGACCGGGTGAACACCTTCGCCGACGCCACCGACGACCACCAGTGGATCCACACCGACCCGGAGAAGGCCAAGGAGGGCCCCTTCGGCGCCCCCATCGCCCACGGATACCTGACCCTCTCCCTGGTCATCCCGCTCTTCACCGAGCTGCTGACCATCACCGGCATCTCCATGAGCGTCAACTACGGCTCGGAGAAGGTCCGTTTCCCGAGCCCCGTGCCGGTCGGCTCCAAGGTCCGCCTGCACGGCGCGGTCGGCTCGGTGGAGGACGTCAAGGGCAACGGCGTGCAGATGCCGCTGACCTTCACGGTGGAGGTCGAGGGCAGCGACAAGCCCGCCTGTGTGGCGCACGCGGTCTACCGCCACTACGCCTGAGCATCCGGAGGGACGCCCTCAGTCGTCCGGGTGCGCCTCGGTCTGCAGCCTCCACGAGCTGCCCGGGCACCCGGCCGGCAGGGGCGGGAAACGATGGCCCTTCACGTCCGTGCTCCAGTGGTGACCGGCGCCGCAGTCGCACTCGTAGATTCCGCTGGAGGGCACGATCTCGCCGGGATGCCACCAGGTCTTCTCCTCGCTCATGCCCCCTGTCTACGACGACGTCCCCGGTTCCGCGACCCGGCCGACCGAGGGCGGGCGGTCCCTTTCCGCCGTTCAACCGGACGTCATGCGTCAAACCTGGCTGCTCATCGATCGTCTCCCGCCTTCTGTGATCAGGCGTTAATGTCCCCGCTCGCCGGCGCGTCCAAGGGTGACGGCGCAAACCGCGCCGCGCTCTCTCACGGAAGATCGGGAGCCCTTGCATGACGTCGTCCCTGGAGTGGGTCGGATTGGTCACGGCCGCGTTGAGCGCGGTGCACGCGCTGGGCGTCGTGCGGCGCCGTCCCTGGAGGCGGCTGGACCGGCGGGCGCCGGGCGCGGGCGTGGACCACGGGGTGAAGCGGGAGCTGTGCGGGTGCCCGGTGGCCCGGGTGGTCCGGTTCGAGGCGGCCGACGGCAGCGTACTGACCGTATGGACGGTGCGGCCGGGCGCCGGAGGGCGCCGCGAGGAGAGCGGCCTGTGGTGAACGACGTACCGTCCGGCGAGACACTGCGGCTGCGGGGAAACGTCGGGCAGCGGTTGCTGGAGATCTACCCGGCGTACATCGAGCGGGCGCCGTACGCCCTGCGCCGCAGATACGGCCTGTCACTGGTCCAGGGCGAGGACGTCGCGCAGGAGGCGTTCCTCCGGGTGGCGCGGGCCGTCCTGACGGGGCGGGCCGCGCCCGGCCAGGACCTGATGGGCTACCTGCTGCGCGCCGCCTACAACCTGACCGTGAGCACCTTCCGCCAGGAGCGGGTGGTGGTGGCCGCGGACACCGTGCTGGCGCGGCTCCAGGAGCGGCAGTTGCCGCCACCGGCCGTGGACCTGCGGGTGCTGCACGAGGTGGTCGTGCCGGCCATCGAGAGGATGGCGCCCGGGGCACGGAAGCGGATCGTCGAACTCCAGGCCCGGGGGCTGGAGGACCGGGAGATCGCCGAGACGCTCGGGATATCCCTGGAGAACCTCCGGGTCCAGCGTCACAACGCGGTCGTCGAGCTGCGGCACAAGCTCAAGCGCCATTGCCGCCCACAGCGGCGGAAGGACACAGCGGTGCACGGAAAGGGAATCAAGGGAATCAGCCGAAAGGGAATCAGGTGAGTGATGTGAGCGGGTACGACGGTCCCCGGGGCGAGTACTCGGAGCCGACGGTTCCGGCCGGACTCACCGACCTGCTGCGGGAGCTGGAAGGCACGCGGGACTTCTGGGACCGGCCCTATGGCACGTGCGACCCGGACGCGGGCGGTGACGCGGAGGAGGAACGCGCCCGGGCGAATTCCTTCTACCGGCTGGGCACCAAGGCCCTGCGCCGTGACGAGCTGGGCACGGCGGCGGACTGGCTGGGGCGGGCGGCGGAGCGGGACCATCCCGGAGCGCTGTTCCGTCTGGCCGTCGTCGTCCACCGCCGGTTCGGTGCGGAGGGGCGTGACGATGCCCGGTTCCTCGTCGCCGAGGCGGCACGGCACGGACACGGCGACGCCGGCGCGCTGCTGTGCGAAGCCACGGCCGGGGCGGGGAGGCGCCTGAACGAAGTTCAGGCGCAGGACCCGGAGTTCATCGACGACGTCCGCGCCGCCCTCGGCCTGTCGCGCACCCCCTCGCCCCCCGTCCCGATGGACCCCCCGGCGGCGGGCGCCCCGGCGGCCGACAACGTGCGGGCCCCGACGCCCCCGGCCCCGGTCGCACCGGTCACCCCGACGCCGTCGGCCGCCCCGGCCGGTGGGCTGTGGGTACCCGGCCGCACCGACGGGCGAAGCCGCCTGTGGACGCCCGCCCCGCTGCGGTCGGCGTCCCTCACCAGCCTCGCCCAGCAGGTCCCGGCCGCGCGCGAGTCGGCCCAGCGGTGGAAGGAGGCCATGCGCGTCCTGGACGTGCTCGACGCCATCGGGAGCGCGGACGGGCCGGTGAGCGCCGCGCGGATCGCACACGGCACCGGCATGGACGCACCGGCGCTGGAACACCTGCTGGCCTGGCTGTCCCAGCAGGGCCTGGTGGCCGCCGCCGGCGCCGGTGCGTACACCGCCGGTCCGCTCATGCGCGTCCTGTCCGGGCACCGGGGCGCCGAGCGCGAGAACGCCCTGCGGGAGGTCCTCTCCGACCTCCGGGACACGGTCGGGGCGGCGGTGTACGTGAGCACCTACACGGACGGGGAGGTGCGGATCACCCAGTACGCGGACGGGCCCAGCACGCCCGCCGTGTACGAGTGGGTCGACTTCCGCGAGGCGGCGCACGCCAGCGCCGTCGGCAAGAGCCTGCTGGCGCAGCTCGACTTCGAGGGCCGTATGGACCACCTGCACCGGCGCCGTCCCGTCCCGCTCACGCCCCGCACCATCACCGACCACCGGCACCTGTTCCACGCGCTGGACCACCACGGCCCCCAAGCGGCCCAATTCGACCTGCTGGAGTACTCCAACGACGAGGTGTGCGTCGCCTTCCCCCTCACCCTCGCGGGCCGGGCGGGGGCCGTGGCGCTGTCGCTGCCCGTGGCGCGGCAGCACCGGCTCCTCGAAGCGGCCGATGCCCTGAGCAACCGCTCGGCGAGCCTGCTGGCCACCCTGCTGCTCGCGGCGGACCCACCGGACGGCACACACGGCGCGGGCGCGACCGACGCGACCGACACGACCGACACGAGCGACACGAGCGACACGAGCGACGGTGCGGACACTTCGCGGCAACCGGTGGGGCTCGGGACGCATGCGGGTGGGGGTGAGGGGGCACGCGATCGGCATGGCCGGTGACACGGACGACGACGGGCGGGTCCGGCACCCCGGGGCGAGCGGCCACCGGGCGGTGCCGCACACGGCTGACGTGCGCGTCGAGGCGTGGGGCGCGAGCCGCGAGCAGTGCCTGGTGGAGGCGGTGCTCGGCATGGTCGAGTGCTTCGCGGACGTCTCGGGGGCACGGGCGACCGCGGTGCGGCAGGTGCAGGTCGACGAGGCCAGTGACGACGACCTGCTGGCCACGCTGCTGGACGAGGTCGTCTTCCGGCTGGAGGTGCACGGCGACGTGCCGGTGGACGTCGAGGTGGAGACGGTGGACGGCGGGCTGGACGTGCGGATGGCGGTGACCGACGTACGCTCGGTGCCGATCACCGGTGCCGTGCCGAAGGCCGTGTCCTGGCAGGAGCTGCACCTGGCCCCCGATCCGTACGGCTGGTCGTGCGCGGTCACGGTCGACGTGTGACACCGCAGCTCCGGACCCGTGCGAAGCCCCGTGCGGGCCCCGTGCGAGGCCCTACCCCTTGACCACGCCGAGCGGGACCAGGCGGGCCACCTTGCGGCACAGCCCCGCGCCCTCGCTGGCCTCCACCACCGCGTCGACGTCCTTGTACGCCTCCGGGGTCTCCTCCGCCAGGCCCCGCCACGACACCGGGCGCACCGCGATGCCGTCCGCCTCCAGCCGCGCCCGGAGCTGCTTGCCGCCGATGGTGCGGGCGGCCTGGTGGCGGCTCATCACGCGCCCCGCCCCGTGGCACGTGGAGTGGAAGGCGTCGCCGCCGGGGACGCCGGTGAGGACGTAGGAGGCGGTTCCCATGGTGCCGGGGATGAGCACCGGCTGGCCGACCGGTCGCAGGTCCTCGGGCAGCTCGGGGTGGCCGGGCGGGAAGGCCCGGGTGGCTCCCTTGCGGTGCACGCACAGCCGGCGCTGCTCGCCGTCCACCTGGTGGGTCTCGACCTTGGCGAGGTTGTGGGACACGTCGTACACCAGCGTGAGGCGGGCGCCCGCCTCACGGCGGAAGACCCGGCGGGCCGCCTGGGCGAGCAACTGGCGGTTGGCGCGGCCGTAGTTCGCCGCCGCGGCCATCGCGCCCAGGTAGGCGCGGCCCTCCGGCGAGGCGACCGGGGTGCACGCCAGTTGCCGGTCCGGCACGCCGATCCCGTACCGGGCCATGGCCCGGTCCATCACCCGGACGTGGTCCGAGCAGATCTGGTGCCCGAGGCCGCGCGACCCGCAGTGGATCATCACGCACACCTGGTCGGCGGCGAGCCCGAACCCGGCGGCCACCGGCTCGTCGTAGACCTCGGCGACCTGCTGGACCTCCAGGAAGTGGTTGCCCGAGCCGAGGCTGCCGACCTGGCCGAGCCCGCGCTCGCGCGCCCGCTCGTTGACCTGGTCCGCGTCCGCGTCGGCGACGGCCCCGCCGTCCTCGCAGCGCCACAGGTCGCGTTCCTCGCCGTGGCCCTCCTCGACCGCGTACCGGGAACCGCCCTGGAGGACGCGTTCCAGCTCGCGGCCGCTCAGCCGCCAGACGCCGCCCGGTCCGGCGCCGCGCGGGATCACCTGGCCGAGGCCGTCCATGAGCGGGTGCAGGACCGGTTCCAGCGCCCGCCGGTCGCAGTCGGCGGCCAGCAGCCGCACCCCGCAGGAGATGTCGAAGCCGACGCCGCCGGGCGACACCACGCCGCCCTCGCCGATGTCGGTGGCGGCGACTCCGCCGATGGGGAAGCCGTAGCCCCAGTGGATGTCGGGCATGGCGTACGAGGCGCTGACGATGCCCGGCAGTGTCGCCACGTTGACGACCTGCTCCAGTGACTTCTCCGCGTCCCGCAGCAGCGCGGGGGACGCGAACACCACTCCGGGCACCCGCATGTCCCCCCGGCGGCCGATGCGGAAGCGGTAGGGACGCTCTTCGACGTACTCCATCGCGGCCTCCAGAGGCGGCGTCCCCGTCCGCGTTTCCCGCAGCGCCCGGCATAAACCGCCGTTTCAGTCGGCCGCCCGCGTCGCCGCCGGTGACAGGTAGCCGCGCAGCCCGGTCCGGTGCCCCAGGTCCGGGAGCCGGTGGACGCGCCAGGGGCGGGCGTAGGACGGGATGCCGCCCACGTCGGAGACGAGGACCGCGACCGGCAGGCGCAGGCCCATGGCGGCGAGGCCCCGCGGCGTGATGCTGCCGTCGTGGCCCGAGGGCTGGCGCGAGGCGCAGCCGGCGCGGAACGCCACCCGGATGGCGTCCTCGCCGCTGACGACGCACGGCGGGGTGACGCCCTGTGCGCGCAGTTCGGCGGCGATGCGGCCGAGGGTGACGTTGTCGCGGCGTACCCGCTCGGCCACGCCGTCGAGCACCCGGTACTGCACCGCGAGGTGCGCGGTGGCGGCCAGGGCGAGCAGGACGGCGGCCGTGCGCCGTCCCCGTGCCCGGTCGGGACGGGCCACGCGGTGCAGGCACTGGGCGACCGGCAGGGCCAGCAGGGCGTACGCGGGCAGCAGGAAGCGTGGCGCGGCGTAGCCGACGGTGAACAGGTAGGGCGCGGCAGACACGAGTCCGGTCACGGTCGCCAGGACGACGGGGACGCGGTCGCGGGTACGGGCTGCGGACCACACGCCGCCCGCCACGAGCAGGGGCAGCGCCATGAACCAGACGGCGGACAGGGGGTGCCGCCAGGGCACGTCGCAGGGGCGGCACAGCGTCCGGCCGCCCAGCGCGCGCACATGGTCGTCGACGGCGAAGTACCAGCCCAGGTGCCCCTGGATCTCACTGGCCCGCCGCAGCCTGGGGACCAGGCCGCCGTAGTGCGCGTACGCCTCCACGACCCACGGGGCGCAGCCCACCACCAGACCGGCGGCGAGCACGGCCACCACCACGAGTGCCCGGCGGCGTGCCGGTCGCAGGAGCGGCGCGGCCACCGCGAGGGGCAGGGCGAGCCACACCGCGTCGGTCGGGCGCATGAGGGCGGCGAGCGCCACTCCGGCGCCCAGACCGGGCAGCGCCCACCGGTCGCCGGGGTCCCGGACGGCGCGCAGGAAGAAGCCGGTCGCGGCGAGTGCCCCGTAGGCGACCCACAGGTTCGGCATCGCCTGCGGGCCGTAGAACAGCGTGACCCACAGGGTCGCGAACAGCGCCCCGGCGGTCGCCAGTACCCCGGCCGGCAGGAGCCGCCGCCACACCCACAGCGCCAGGAACAGTCCGCAGCCGGACAGCAGGGCGAGCCAGACGCGCAGCGCCTCCACGGACGTGGTCAGCGCCGCAACGGGCGCCACCAGGAAGCTGATGCCCCGCGCCCGGGGCGCGCTGAAGAACGCCGCCGGGGCCTGGGGGCTGACCTGGCTGACGTACACGGTCTCGTCCCAGCCGAGCCCGAGGCCGGGCACGACCAGGGCGAGTTGGGCGAGTGTGAACGCGGCGGCGACGGCCGCCGTCCAGGTCAGCGGGCGCGCGGCCGCCCCGGCCCCGGCGGGCGGGCGCCCTTCTCCGGACTCCCCTGGCCGCGTGACGTCCCGCGAGCCGGCGATCAAGCGTGCGTCCTGCATGGCCCGGCCTCACTCGTGGTGTCCTGTGGCGGTACGACGGTGAGGGCCCTCCCCCACCGTTCTCCCCCCACGCTGCGCGCCGGCGGCGACCCGTGCACCGGGCAGGCGCGGCAGTCGGCGCAACGGCCGGGCCCGAACGGGTGGCATCGGGGCGGCCCTTACCGCCGATCGGGCGGCTGCTAGCTTCGTGCGCCATGCGATCACATGACTACGACCTGGACTTCCGCGACCGGGGCCGGCGGATACGCGCCTGGGGCATCGGGCTGCTGTCCCTGGCAGGTCTGCTGTGGGCGTGGTGCGCGGTGCTGCTGCTCACTCCGTACGAGGTCGACGAGGAGCCCGACGACCGGTACCCCAGGGAGTGCGAGTCGCGGCTGCTGACCGAGCGCGGCACGGCCAACGACGGCGTACGGCGCGGCGCTCTGTGCGAGAGCGAGCGGGACTGGCCGGAGGCCCTCGCCGTGCTCGGCCTGTCGGTGCCGGTGTCGGTCGCCGGGGCGATGGCGTTCACCAGTGGCAGCCTGATGTGCCGGATGAGCGCCCACGCCGAGGCGATGCGTGTCCTGGACGGGCTCGCCGACCGGCCGTCGGCGTAGGGATCTCACCGGGCGGTGAGGGCGGAGGGGGCGGAGAAGGTGAAGGCCGTCTCCAGGTGGGTCGTTCTGAGGATCTTGTCCACGGCGGGGGACGGCGCGTACAGCAGGAGCCGCACGCCCGTGGCGGCGGCCTGCCGGCGGGCCCACAGCAGGACGCGCATCCCTGCGCAGTCCAGGAAGGTGACGCCGGACAGGTCGAGGAGGACGGTGTGCGACTGGGCCAGCGCGGCGTGCAGCCGACTTCGCAGTTCCTCCCCGGTGGCGATGTCGAGCTCGCCCGACACGGTCAGGACGGTGTCGCCGCCGGGTTGTGCGGTCACGGTGGTGGTGAACTCCTCGGGCATCGCCGGACGCCCCCTTCCGCTACCGAGCACCAGCAAAACGCCGAACCGGCCGCGCTGTCCACCCTCAGGAATGGCGACCTGCCCTCCGGCCGTTTTCCCATGTGGACACAGTGACCGTGGGAGGTGCCCGATGACCCGGCACACCGCCCGCCGTCCCGCGTCGTACGTGGAGGGCCGGGTCGCCGGTCTGGGGGCCGTCACCGTGGCGTACGAGCGGCAGGGCGACGGCGAGCCGCTGGTGCTGCTGCACGGGGTCGGCGACGACCGCCGGGTGTGGGGCGCCGTGGTGCCGCTGCTCACCGGGCGGGAGACGATCGCCCTGGATCTGCCGGGCTTCGGGGAGTCGCCGGACCTGGACCCGGCGGTGCCGTGGGACCTGGAGGCGGCGGTGGCGTGGATGGGCGCGCTGTTCGGCGGGCTGGGGGTGGAACGGCCGCATGTGGCGGGCCATTCGCTGGGCGGCCTGATCGCGCTGCGCCTGGGGCAGGCGGGGCTGGCGCGCAGTGTGACGGCGCTGGCGCCGGCGGGGTTCTGGACCGGCGCCGAGCGGAGGTACGCGTACGCGGTGCTGGCCATGTCCCGGCAGAGTGCGGCGGCCAAGGCGGCCCTCCGGGCCGGGCGGGCGCCGGTGCTGTTCAGCGGGGACGTCCCCGGTGTGCCCGTCACCGTCGCCTGGGGCACCCGGGACCGGCTCCTGCCGCCCCGGCAGGCCGCGCGGGTCAAGGCCGCGATCCCCGGCGCGCGGCTGGTGCCGCTGCCCGGCTGCGGCCATGTGCCGATGGCCGACGCCCCCGGGCTGGTCGCCCGGGTGCTGCGGGACGCGACCGGTGCCGCGCCCGGATGAGAGGGACCCTGGTCGGGAGGCGCTGTGGAGTGGTTCACGGACGGCGACTACTGGCTGGGCCGGCTGGTGTTCCAACGCGGCCTCGCCGTCGTGTACTTCGTCGCCTTCTTGAGCAGCCTCCGGCAGTTCCGCGCGCTCATCGGCGAGCGGGGGCTGCTCCCGGTGCCGCGTTTCGTCGCGTCGGTGCCCTTCCGGCGCTCGCCCGGCGTCTTCCACTTCCACTACTCCGACCGCTTCTTCGCGGGCGTGGTGTGGACCGGGATGGCCCTCTCCGCCGCACTCGCGGCGGGGGCCGGCGACCGCGTACCGCTGTGGGCGTCGATGCTGATGTGGGCGCTGCTGTGGGTGCTGTACCTGTCGATCGTCAACGTCGGGCAGACGTGGTACGCCTTCATGTGGGAGTCGCTGCTGCTCGAAGCCGGGTTCCTGGCGATCTTCCTGGGGAACGAGCGCATCGCGCCGCCGGTCCTGGTGCTGTTCCTGCTGCGCTGGCTGCTGTTCCGCCTGGAGTTCGGCGCCGGGCTGATCAAACTGCGCGGCGATCGGTGCTGGCGGGATTTGACCTGCCTGTACTACCACCACGAGACGCAGCCGATGCCGGGTCCGCTGAGCTGGTTCTTCCATCACCTGCCCAGGCCGCTGCACCGGGTGGAGACCGCCGCCAACCATGTCGCGCAGCTCGGCGCGCCGGTGTTGCTGTTCGCGCCGCAGCCGGTCGCGAGCGTGGCCGCCGGCTTCATCGTCGTCACTCAGCTCTGGCTGGTGGCCTCGGGCAACTTCGCTTGGCTCAACTGGCTGGCCGTCCTCCTCGCGGTCACCGCGATCGACGGGGCCCGGGCCGCCGAGGTGCTGCCGCTGCCCGGGCCGCCCGCGTTCGGCGCCACCCCGGCCTGGTACGCGGGCCTGGTGATCGCCGTGACCGCGCTGGTGGCCGTGCTCAGCTACTGGCCGGTGCGCAACCTGCTCTCCCGCCACCAGTTGATGAACTACTCCTTCAACCCGCTCCATCTGGTCAACACCTATGGAGCCTTCGGCAGCATCAGCCGGATACGGCACGAGGTGGTGATCGAGGGCACCGACGAGCCCGGGCTCACCGGCGACACGGAGTGGAAGGAGTACCACTTCCGGGGCAAGCCGGGTGACGTGGCCGGTCTGCCGCCGCAGGTGGCCCCGTACCACTTGCGGCTCGACTGGCTGATGTGGTTCGCCGCGCTCTCACCCGCGTACGCGACGCCCTGGTTCCCGGCGCTGCTACTCAAGCTCCTGGACAACGATCCGGTCGTCCTCAAGCTCCTGCGCGCCAACCCCTTCCCCGCCGCCCCGCCCGTGTACCTCCGCGCCCGCCTCTACCGCTACCGGTTCACGGACCGGCGCGAACGGCGCCGTACCGGTGCCTGGTGGCACCGCACGCTGGTGGGCGACTACGTCCCCCCGGTCATGAAGGCGCCGTGACGCCTTGACGGCCCCCTGATGCCATGAAGGCGCTCTGATGCGCGGCGCTCACTGGGACACGGCGGGGGTGTGGCTGCTGGGCGACGGCGGGGGTTCGTTCGACGACGCGTTGAGGACGGCCGTCAGGAGGAGCCCGACGAGGGCGATGACGACCAGGACGAGGGTGGTCGTCCGGCGCCAGTTCCGCTTCGTCCTCCGTGGCGCCGGGAGCGGGTCGCCCGCCTCTCCCCCGTCCGCCGGCGGCTCCTCGGAGAACCGTTCGTTGAGCGTGCTCATGCGGGCGGCGAGCTCGGGGTCGTCGCTGGTGAGCGCATGCTCTATCTGCTCGAGGATGCGCCCTTCCGACTCGTGTTCCATGGCAGCCACCTGCTTCATGGGAAGGATTCCCGCGCGGGACGAGCCACTCGTCGTGTACCCACTCATTTTCCCCCATCGCGCGGTCATCCGTACCGGCTCTTCTCCAGGCTGCGCGGAAGGGCCCCGGCGAGCCGCGCGAGGAGCGGCCCGGCGACGGCGAGGACGAAGACGTAGGCGGTGACGAGGGGGGCGAGCTCGCCGTTCAGCGTGCCGACCAGCCCGATGATGACGATGGAGAACTCGCCGCGCACGATGAGCGCCGTCCCGGCCCGCCACTGCCCTCGGCGTCCCACCCGGTCGCGGGCGGCGGCGTAGCGGCCGGTGAGCACCTTGGTCGCGGCCGTGACCGCCGCCAGGGCGAGGGCGGCGGGGAGGAGCGGCACGAGCTCGTCGGGGCGGACCGACAGGCCGATGGCGAGGAAGAAGATCGCGGAGAACAGGTCCCGCAGCGGGCTGAGCACGGCGCGGGCCCGGTCCGCCGTGTCGCCGGTGAGGGAGAGCCCGACGAGGAACGCCGCCACCGCCGCGGTGGCGTGGATCAGCTCGGCGAGCGCCGAGACGATCAGGGTGAGGCCGAGGACCCGCAGCATGAGCTGCTCGGCGTCCGGATGCGACAGCAGCCGGCCGAGGTGATGACCCCAGCGGTAGGAGGCGGTGAAGGCCGCCACTACGGCACCGACCGCCGCCATGACGCCCAGCAGGGCCTGCCACCAGGGGCCGCCGGCGGCGAGGACGGCCAGCAGGGGCAGATAGGCGGCCATGGCGAAGTCCTCCATGACCAGTACGGAGAGGATCGCCGGGGTCTCCCGGTTGCCCAGTCGCCGCAGGTCGGCCAGAAGCCGGGCGACCATGCCCGAGGAGGAGACGTACGTCGCGCCCGCGAGGGCCAGGACGCCGACGCCGTCGAGGCCGAGGAGCCATCCGGCGACCGCGCCGGGTACCGCGTTGAGGACCAGGTCGACCAGCGCGGACGGGACGTGCCGGCGGAGGCTCACCGTGAACTCGGTGGGGGTGAACTGCAACCCGAGGGTGAGCAGCAGCAGGACGACGCCCATGGCGGCCCCGGTCTCCACGAACTCGCCGGCGGCCGGGACGGGCGCGATGCCGCCCTCTCCGAGGGCCAGACCCGCGAGCAGGTAGAGCGGGACCGGTGAGAAGGTGAGGCGGCGGGCCACGGTGCCCAGCACGCTGAGGGCGGTGAGGATGAGGCCGAGCTCCAGCAGCAGCGTGACGGGGGTTCGCACGCTCAGCCCTGGACGATCCGGTCCACGCCTGCGATGCCCTCACGGGTTCCGATCACGACCAGGACGTCACCGGCCTGGAGCGTCTCGCCCGGCGTGGGCGAGGCGATCACGTCCTCCCCGCGGACGATCGCCACGATGGAGGCGCCCGTCCGGGTCCTGGCCCTGGTCCGCCCCAGCGGCTGTCCGGCGAACGGGCTGGAGGACCGCACCTCGACCTGCCCGGACCGGAGCCCCGGGACCTCCCTGGTGAGGTCGGCGAAGCGTTCCGCGATGCGCGGCGCCCCGAGGATCTCGGCGACCGCGTCGGCCTCCTCGCTGTTCAGCCGCACCAGGGGCCGCCCCTCGTCGGGGTCACCGCGCCCGTAGACGACCAGTTCGAAGTCACCGGTCCGGCCCGCGACGACGCCGACCCGGTCCCCCTCGTGGTTGGTGAACTCGTACCGGATCCCCACCCCGGGCAGGAGTACCTCGGTGACGTCCATGCGCCCCATCATCACCGGTACGCGCGCCCCCGCCCGGTATGCACGCCCCAGGCGTGTCAGCGCCGCCGCCCCGCACGGAGGGGGGACGGCGGCGGGCCGGTCAGCCGGCGGTCACCTTGGCGGCGAAGGCCTCCAGGTTGCCCTCCATCCGGGCGATGCGCTCCTCCGGGGTCAGCGACTCCTCGTACCGTCCGGAACGCAGTCGCGGCTGCCGCTTGCCGCGCACGTACAGCGGGCAGGCCAGGTCGGAGCACACGTAGATCCCCACCGTGTTCCCCTCACGTCCCCGCGCGCCCGCCAGCGGGGCGGCGAGCAGGGTGACCCCGGAGGAAGCGTGTCCCGTCAGGCATATCTGGCACAGACTGGACTTCACCGCACTGGTACGGCTGACGGCCGGGACACGCAGCGTGATTCCCAGCGGGCCGTCGGCACGGGGCACCACGAGGTGGGCCCGCAGCGGGGCCCCGGGATCCACCCACCCGAGGAAGTCCAGGTCCTCCCAAGGGAGTTCGGCGAAGTCGGACGGCAGCCTGAGCCGTGCTGCCTCACCCTTCGTGCAGTTGACGAAGGACGAGCGGATCTGTTTCTCACTGAGCGGTTCCACGTGCATCGACCCTACGGAGGAGCCGATCACGCCGCATCCCAATATCCCTCCCGGTCACGGGCGGGAGTGCGTCAAGGCGCTGCGACGACGAGGACGTCGTCCACACGGCCGGCAGGTGATTCATGGGTGGTCTTCACGGTGATCTGCCACAGGCCGGGAGGCACGACGAGATCGGCCGAGTAGTTCCCTGCCCCGTCCGGGCGGAGTTCGACCGGGTGGCCGTGAGGGGTTCCGTCGGCACCCCGCACATGCGCGTGGAGCACCAGGTCCGGCCTGCCCGCCCGGACGTGGAGCGGCACTTTCCGCCCGGCCACCGCCACCGGCGGCAGTTCCAGGGAGAGCGGGCGCGCGGGAGCCAGGGCCCTGGAGAGAGGCACTGCGGTGATCTTGTCGCTCAGGTGCCGGAGGAGATCGCTGTGCTGTGTCAGAGCGACGTGTCTCGCCGGGTAGAACAGGGCCGCCGAGTCGTCCTGCCAGTGGGGCGGGACGCTGCTGAACCGGGGCACCGTACCGTCCCCGCCGAAGTCCTCTCCACGCTGGCACGGTACGAAGCGGATGCCCGGAGGGTCGATCATCATGGCCTGCTCCGTCGGCTGCCCATCACCGCCGAACACATGCACGATCCCGTCCCGGGTATCCGCCTCCATCGCTGTGATCTCGCCGTGGAATTCGGCGGAGCGCAGCAGCGTCTGGCGATCAAGGCCCGGAAGGTGATGATCCACCAGCGGCACCGCCCCGCCGCCGCGTCCATCGCCGTGCTGCGCGACACAGGCGTACGTGGGGAGGAGTTCGGCGAGCGACGGGAAGGTCTCCGCGACGGTGCGCAGCCGCTCGCCCAGACGTTCCAGAGGGGGCGGCAGGAAACGGCCCGTCAGGACCCGGACCGCCTTCAGGGAACCGCTGTACGGTGTGCCGAGCGTGTACGCGCGCCTGGTCATCGCCTTTCCGCCGAGCACGTGCAGGAAGTAGCGGCCGATGAGGCCGCCCATGGAATGGCAGACGAGCTGGAGTTGGGCGTCGGGCCCACCACCGTCACGGCGCCACTGGTCCAGGCGCCGTTCGGCTCGTTGCAGGAGCAGTTGCGCGTTGGTCTTGTTCGACAGCCGCCAGTCGTAGGGAAACAGCAGCAACTGCTGTTCCGGCCGCAGCAGACACTTTCGCAGTGATCTCACCAGGGCCGGGTATCCGGCGCCGGCCCAGAAGCCCGGCCAGACCTGCCATCCGGGCATGAGTGCCGTCGACTGCAGCGCGTACCGCCCGGTCGGCGGCGCATCGCCCAGGTCGCGCGGAAGCCGGAGGGATTCCAGGGCCTCGCTGGTTCTCAGCAGAACGTCCGACGCCATGGCCAGCGAGGCGTTCCACGCGTCCCGCCCGTCCGGGGTGCGCAGCACACTGCCGAGGATGCCCGGCACGACCACTACGAGGTCACGCGTACGACGCTGCACAGACACGACACCGCCTCAACCGGCCGTCATGGGAAACCCAGCGAAACCGTGGATCTCCTGACGAAGAAGACCAAGGATGACCAAGATAGAGGAGTGCGGAAGGCATCGGGTGATGACCGGGACGACTGGGGAACTCTTCTCGACATCGTCGTGGACAAGTACGAGCGCGCTGCTTTGGACCTGGAACACATACGGCGCCAAGTGGACGCGGTGACGGGGCTGCTGGAACGGGGTGGCTTCCGAAGGCAGCCCGGCCACCGGCAACAGGTGCCGGATCTGCGCTTCCGGGAACTCCACGAGCTGATCGGGCGACTGCGGTTCCCCACCGGCATGGACCGGCTGCTGGTCTACTGGGCAGGACATGGCCGGGAGGAAGGCGAGCGAGGACTGTTCCTGCTGTGTTCCGACACCGAATCAGAGCCTGGGCCGGTCACCGAGCTGGACTCGATCCGGCCCGGTTTCCTCGGTACGCAGCTCGCGCGCTCCGGTGCCCGTGACATCGTGCTCGTCCTGGACGCGTGCGGTGCGGGCGGCGGTGCCGACGATGTGGTGACCGCGTTCCGCAGAATGGCGGCGGGGCGCAGAACCGCCCTTGACCCCAGCCTGGTTGTCATCGGCGCGGCACGCTCCGGCCGGCGTGCGGAGGAACGGGCGCTCAGCGAGGCGTTACGGACCCTCCTGGAGGACGAGGACGAGAAGGTCCCCGTCCACCGGGGCTGGGGTCCCCGTGACCAGTGGATCACCGTTGATGAACTGACCAAGGCACTGAAGTCCCAACTCGGCCCTGGGCAGCCCCTGGACGTGGTGACGACCGGCGTGATCGACACCGCCTTCTTCCCGAACCCGCGCTACAACCCTGAACTCCCGGACACCGATCTCGAACGGCGCCGCGGACGGCCGGCACTGCTGCCCGCCGATGTCCGTGAGCACTTCATGCTCAAGTTCCGCGGCATCGACACCGCGGACGACAGCGGGTACTTCTTCCAAGGACGTACCGGCCCGCTGCGAGCGATCGTGGAGTGGCTCCGCACGGAGGACTCCGGCATGTTCGTCGTCACAGGGCCGCCGGGAAGCGGGAAGTCGGCACTGCTCGGACGGCTGGCCGTACTGTCCGATGCCCACTACCGCAGGGCCGTGGACGAGGCCGACCCGCACGCCGTCCGGGCCGCCGACCCCGGCACGCTGCCCGACGTGGGCGACATCGACGTGGGCATCCACGCACGCGGCAAGGACGTGCTGGACTGCGTCACGGAGCTGGCCCGCGCCCTGAGGCTGAAACGCCCACGAGGAGGGTGGCGCGACCCCGACCAGCTCATCGCCGCCATCGGTCGCTCGAACACCGAGTTCACCGTGCTCATCGACGCGCTGGACGAAGCGGGCCCGAACGCGGCCGGCGCGATCGCCGAACATCTCCTGCGTCCGCTCGCGGACCAGGTCGGCGTCAAGGTGCTGGTCGGAACGCGTCAACGCGCCGTCGGAGCGGACTCCGGTCCACGGTCACTGATCTCGATCCTCGCGCCCCACCGGCTCGTCCGTCTCGACCAGGACGCCGACACCACCAAGGACATCGAGACGTACGCGTACAAGCGTCTCACCGACCTGGAGGGCTCCCCCTACTGCCTCGCCGACGACGAACTCACCAGGCGAGCCGCCCAGCGGGTGGCGCGTGAAAGCGAGTCCGTGTTCCTGATGGCCCGCCTGTTCACCCGGGCACTGGCCTGCCGCGACGACCTTCTGGACCTCAACAGCGCGGAAGCGGACGAGATCTTCCGCAGCCGTGACGTGGCTGAGGTCTTCGCCGCCGACCTGGCCCGCTACGGCACCCAGCGGCAGAAGATGCACGACCTGCTCGCGCCACTCGCCTGGGCGCAGGGCCCCGGTCTTCCCAAGCGTACGGTCTGGGCCGCCGCCGCGACGGCCCTTGCCGACGGGGCCACCACCTACACGGCGGACGACGTCGCATGGGCGATCACGGAGGCCGGCGCCCACCTCATCGAGACCGGAGAGGACGGGCAAGGCCTCTACCGGCTCTATCACCAGGCGTACGTCGACCACCTCCGCCGTACGACCGCCACGGCCGGGCGCACGCCCGCCCTCCTCTACGAGGCCGTTCTGGGGACCGTCCCCCGCCACCCCGACGGCCGCCGGGACTGGCCCCGTGCCAATCCCTACGTGCTGAGCCATCTGCCCGACTACGCCCGGGCCGCGGGCCGGCTCCACCATCTCGTGCACGAGACCGGCATCCTGCCGTACGCCGACCCTGCCCGGCTCATGCGCGTCCTCAACACCCCCGAGCAGCAACGCCTTCCCCTGCCCCGGCTGTACCTGCGCGTCTGGGACGAACTGCGTGACCTCCCGCCCGAGGACCGTGCGGCGACGCTCCAGCTCCGAGCCGGTATCGAAGAGCCCGACGCGCTCCCCCACCTCAAGACCGGTGCCCAGTTGCGCTGGCGGGTCCTGTGGGGCCATGGCCGCAGGACGAACTTCCACGGAGTGCTCGCCGGCGGCCCGACGAGTGCGGTCGGCGCCGTCGCGATCGACCACGATCCCGATGGAGCACTGACCGTCGCCGCCGGTGCCGATGACGGTTCCGTCCACGTCTGGGACGGCGTCACGGGCGAACTGTTACGCACGCTTCCGGTCGGCTCGGCTCCGGTGACCTCGGTGGAACTGGCCCGCGTCAAGGGGCGCCTGCTGCTCGCCGCGGCCTCGGACCGGCAGGTCCGTCTGTGGGACTGCACCGCCGGCTGGCCGCTGCGCACGCACCAGCACCGGCGGAAGGTCACGGCCATGGCCTTCTCCGCAACCGCCGACGGCGAGGGGGTCCTCGCAACGGCCTCCCGGGACGGCCGTATCCACGTCTGGAGTGTCGAGCGCGACGAAGCGCTGCAGACTTGGCCGGGCGGCGGGCTCGGCACTCGCTCCCTGGCCCTGACCGTCGCGCCAGGCGGCGGAAACCTGCTCATCGCCGCCCACACCTCGGGCCGGGTCAGTGCGTGGGATCTCGGGCGGTCTGCCGACGTGCCCGTTCCATCGCGCGCGTGGCGGACCCGCCATCGCCCGGTCCGAGCCCGTCACGGCATCGCGGTGGTGGAACTGGAGGGCCGTTCCATGGTGGTGGGCAGTGGCAGGCGGTTCAGCCTGGAGGGGTTGCAGTATGTGGATCTGACGACCGGGGAACCGACGGTCGGTGATGACAAGGCAAACCCGCCCCCGTCCGATGGCTTCACTCCCCAGGCCATCGGCTGGGTCAAAGACGCTCCGGCCGCCCTGGTGGCGGGCGACCGGGAGGGAAGGGTCCGCCTCGGACGAGGTGGAGGCGTTGTGGACACATGGACCGGCCACTCGGGCGATGTGCGGTCCGTCGCCGGGGTACGGAGCGGGAGTGGGGACTTCTACGCCGTCAGTGGAAGCAAGGACGGAACCGTGCGTCTGTGGAACACGGCCGTCTCGGATGCCGAACGCGCCGAAGAGCACGGGGATCACGAGCACCACACCACCAGCTCCGACCTCTTCTCCCACCCGGACGGCCGGGTGCTGCTGGCCACCGGCAGCGACGAGGGAACGGTGCGGATCCGGGACGGGAGAACCGGCCGGCTCATCGCCCGGTGCGAGGTCGAAGCGGAAACGCACTACGTCCCGAACTTCAGCGGGGACGAGGGCGCAAATGACATTGTCATCCGCGAGGTCGAGTCGGGCCATGACCTGGGCGTCACGGGAGTCCGATGGGTGCCGCCGGCCGGTCAGGGCCGCCACGCCACACTGTTCTCCGGCAGTCGCGACGGATCGGTCCAGATCTGGAGCGAAAAGGGAAAGCCACAGCGCCGATCGAGCAACAGTTCGCCCGTAACGGTCATGGCTGCGCGAGGACCTGGCGTGGGGAGCGATGGCAGGTTTGTCGCGGCCGGCCGCACGAACGGCACATTCACCATCCACACCTGCGATCGTTCCTTGCCGGCCCTCCGGCGGATTCCGCGCATCTGGCCACTGCGAGGTCATCGCCGCCGCATCAAGGCCGCGGCCTTCGCACGATTGGCCGACGGCACGAGCAGGCTGGTGAGTGCGGACAACGGCGGCAGGATCAGACTGTGGGAATGGCCCTCCGGGAGGCTCGTCGGCGAACTGCACGGTCCGGGCGGCAACCGCAAGGCCCACCAAGGCCCGGTGCACAGCCTCGCCGCCGCCTTCGGATCCGAAGGACCGACGCTGATCAGTGCCGGCGAAGACGGGCTGCGCGTGTGGGACCTGGCGTCCCGCTCGGTGTGGGGCGACCTCGGTTCCGGGCCCGCCCAACACGTCGCCGCCCTGTCCACGGCGGACGGGCGGGTACTGGTCGCCGCCTCCACGCCCGAGCGCGCCGTCGAGATCTGGGATGCCCGGGCCAAGACGCGGTTCACGACCGTCCGAGGTTTCCGCCACAAGATCTCGACGGTGAGCATGGTCCGTGACGTGCACGGCTCCGGCACGGTGCTTCTCGCGGTGGGCAGCGGCCTGACCATCCATGTCTTGGAACTGCTGGAGCCATCCGATGGCCCGCACGAGAAGGGCACACCATGACAACGACCGCCCCACAGCCGTCCGGCTCTCCCACTGACGGCCTTCAGGAGCTGCCACCCGTCCTGCGACGCGAACTGCGCCGGGAATTACGCCGCTGGCGGGTGGGCACCAACGCTTACGGCTGTACGTACTACGGGCTCCGCATCGTGCTGATCCTCGCCAGTGCCATTGTCGCGGCCGACCAGAACCTGGGGAACGCGAAGGGCAACTGGCTGCTGGTGTGGGTTCCGGCTCTCTCCCTGAGCGTCGCGGTCATGACGGCGGTCGACACGTGGCTCAAACCACAACAGAAGTGGCGGGGCTTCATGGAGTCCCGCGATGCGCTGGCCGACCTCTTGGTACAGGCGGAGGGCGGGCTGCCGGCCGACGAAGTGCGGGCCCGCTTCCTCAAACTCCGTCAGCGCCACCGCGAACGGAACATTTTCTGACCGTTGCGCCAGTCGGATGCACCTGACGGTGCGGGGCGCGGGTTCGGGCGGTGGTGCGGTAACAGGGGGGTATGGCCGGAATCGAGCTCAAAAGTAGCGCGTTCAACGATGGTTCCTTCATTCCCCGCCGTTACGCCAAGGAAGGCGACGACGTCTCGCCCCCGCTGTCCTGGTCCGGCGTGCCGGACGGCACGTCGGAGTTGCTCCTGTTGTGCGAGGACCCCGACGCGCCGTCCGGGACCTTCCTGCACTGGCTGGTCACGGGCATCGACCCGGCGAGCGACGGGGTGGACACCGGGGAGACGCCCCGGGGCGGAACGAACCGGAGCAATGATTACGGGGGGCGGGGCTGGGGCGGGCCCCAGCCGCCGGTCGGTGACCAGGCGCACCGGTACTTCTTCCGTGTCTACGCGCTGCCGGAGCCGGTCGAGCTGCCCGACGGGGCGTCCGCCCGGGACGTGCACGCCGCGGTGGACGAGCGGCAGTTGGCCGGCGGCACGCTCGTCGGCCTCTACCAGCGCTGAGCGCGGAGGAAAACCGTTCGAAGTACGGGCGTTCGCGGCCTAACATGACCGGCCATGCCCACGAACGCAGAGATAATTCACCGCGCCCTGGACCGGATCACGGCCGAATACGTCTTCCCCGAGAAGGCCGCGCACATCGACGCCCTGATACGGCCGCGGTTGGCGGCCGGCGAGTACGACGGCCTGGAGGAGCGCGAGCTCTGCGAGACGGTGACCGCCCATCTGCAAGAGGCCTGCCCGGACAAGCATCTGCGGCTGTTGTGGACCGACGAGCCGCAGGACCTGAACCCGGCGGCCGAGGACGAGGGCCGGTCCGCCTTCCTCGAACTGCTCAGGGCGCAGAACCAGGGCATCCACCGCTTCGAGCACCTGGACGGCAACGTCGGCCTCATCGACCTCCGGCGGATCGCGTCCGCCGACGAGGGCGGCCGGGCGATCGGCGCGGCCATGGAGCTGGTCGCCCTCAGCTCCGCTCTCGTCCTCGACCTTCGCGAGTGCCGGGGCGGTGCTCCCGAGGGCGCCGCGATGTGGTGCAGCTACTTCTTCCCCGACGACCAGGTGCACTTGAACGACATCTACGAGCGCCGCACCGATTCCACGCGCCAGTTCTGGACCGTCGCGCACCTGCCCGCTCCCCGCTACCTGGACCGGCCGGTCTACGTGCTGACCAGCGCCGTCACCTTCTCGGGCGGGGAGGACGTGGCGTACACCCTCCAGGCCCACGGCAGGGCCACCGTGGTCGGCGAGACGACCCGGGGCGGCGCGCACCCGACGGTGCGGTACCCGGTCGCCGCGCACGTCCTCGTGACCGTGCCCGCCGCCCGCACCATCAATACCGTCACGGGCACCAACTGGGAGGGCGTCGGCGTCGTCCCGGATGTCGCCGTCCCCGCCGACGAGGCTCTGGACACCGCCCACAAGGCCGCCCTCCGCGACCTCGGCGCGTGACATGTAACGGGTAGGGTGCGAGCGTGAGCAGCACGCACCGGATCGACGTGAGCCGGGAGCAGGTACTGGCCTACCGGGTGGCGGTCCACGGGTTCGACCGCTCCTCCCCCGATCCCGGCGTACTCACCATCGGGGCGCAGGACACGCCGTACGGGTCGGCCCGGCTGGCGCTGGCGGCGCGGGGCGCGTCCCTCGACGGGCTCCAGCTCGTCTGGTCCTTCCGCGGCGCGCCGCATCTGCACCGGCGCCAGGACCTGCCCGCGCTCGCCTCGGCCCTCTGGCCGTTGGACGACGCGGACGCGACGGCGCGGATCGACACGGCGGTGATCAGGGAGGGGGCACGGCTGGGTGTCGAGGCCTTCCGGGTCACCGCCGAGGCGTTCCGCGAGGTGGTGACCGCGCCCATGCCCAAGGGTGAGGTCAGTACGGCCGTCAGCGCCTCGGTGCCGGAGTCGCTGACGTACTGGTGCGAGCGGTGCGGGGCCCAGCACATCTCCGGGCTGCTGTTCCAGCAGGCCGGGCTCTTCGGCGCGGTCGGCGTCGCGGCGGAAGGCGGCGGGACCGTACTGGCCCCGCTGGCCGACAGGTTCCCCGTGCCGGTCGCGGCGTCGGGGACGACCGAGCTGGTCCGGGCCTATCTGCGGTTCCTCGGGCCGGCCACACCGGCCGAGGTGGCGAAGTACCTCGGCAGCAAGCCGGCCGTGGTCAGGTCGGTGTGGCCGGACGACCTGGCCGAGGTGCGGGTCGAGGGCCGCAAGGCATGGCTGCCGGCCTCCGGCCTGGACGCGCTGGTGTCGGCCCGCAACCCCCGGCTGGCGCGGCTGCTGCCGCCGGGCGATCCGTTCCTCCAGGCACGCGACCGGGCCCTGGTCGTGCCGGACAAGGCGCGGGAGAAGGAGATCTGGCGGGCCATCGGCGGCCCGGGCGCGCTACTGGTCGGGACGGAAATCGCCGGCACCTGGCGCGCCAAGGCGACCGCTCGCGGGCTCGACCTGACGGTCACGCCATTCGGGCCGCTGCCCGCGAGCGTCCGCAAGAAGGTGGACGCCGAAGCCGCGACGGTAGCCGCGGCACGCGGCGCCGCCGAGGTACGGCTACGACTCGCCTAGCGGCCGCCTGCCGCCTGCCCGGTCGTGCCGTTGGCCCACCTGGCCGCTTGGCCGCCTGGCCGGCGTCGGCCCGTGTCGGCCGGCGCGGGCGCCTGGCCACCGGGGCGGTACGCCGGGACGTCGGCGTCACGCCCGTTGGCTCGGCTGCCCGCCGGCCCCGTTGAGCGGCGGCGCGGCGGAGGGGGCCGATCGCGGTACGGGTAACCCCGTGACGCACGCGCGTCGTTCCGGCGGCTGCGCCGTCGGAGGTGCCACGCGCGTGCGTCGGTGGGGCTCGTGTCGCCGCGCGTCAGGCGGAGACGATGTTCTCCGCCTGGGGGCCCTTGCGTCCCTCGGTGACGTCGAAGGTCACCTTCTGACCCTCCGCCAGTTCGCGGTAACCGGCGCCGGCGATGTGGGAGTAGTGGGCGAAGACGTCAGGTCCGCCGCCGTCCTGGGCGATGAAGCCGAAGCCCTTCTCGCTGTTGAACCACTTGACCGTTCCAGTAGCCATACCGGCCTCCTAAGTCTGGGGAACGGCCCGCACCGTGCGGGCCCGGAGAGTGCGGGCCCGACAAGGGGTGTGACAGCACAAACGCCCGTGATCGCGATCACGGGCGCACACTTCGGAACCACGACTTCTCTGCCACCGACCGTACCCGAACAGTGCTCGTCCCGCTACGCAGAGCACACCGGTGGCCGTGTGTCGGTCCGGCCCCCGCATGGCGCGTCAGGTGCCCGGAGGGCACGCTGGAAGGAGCGCTTCCCACGGCTTTTGTCCATCGAGGAGGTGGCTTTCCCATGACGGAGCCGAGCGGATCGACGACGACCCTGTCCGAGCCCAGGGGCAGGACGACCATCGCGGACGGGGTGGTGGCCAAGGTCGCCGGAATGGCGGCCCGGGAAGTGGACGGCGTCCACGCCCTGGGTGGTGGCCTCGCCCGCACCATGGGGGCGGTGCGTGACCGTGTCCCCGGCGGGCGCCCGGGCGTCACACGCGGCGTCAAGGTGGAGGTCGGCGAGCGCCAGACCGCCATCGACCTGGAACTCGTCGTCGAGTACGGCGTACCGATCGCGGACCTGGCCGGAGATGTCCGGGAGAACGTCATCCAGGCGGTGGAGCGCATGACCGGCCTGGAGGTGGTCGAGGTGAACATCGCCGTCGACGACGTCCACCTGCCCGAGGAGGAGGACGAGGAGGTGGCCGAGACCCGCGTACGGTGAGGCGCCGAGCCCGGCCGGCCGGGCTCCCGCCCGGCACGGGCAGGCGGCAGCCATCGTGTGATGACCGCCGCCTGACCGGGACCCGCTACATCGGGTCCATGGTCCCGCCCGCCGTGCCGCGCTCCTGCTCGCTCTGCTCCTTGAGCCGGCGGGCCTTGTCCCGCAGCCGCTGGGCGTCCTGCGGGTCGGTGGCGCGTTCCGCCGCCTGCTCCAACTCCTGCGCCTTGGCGCGCATCTGGAGGATCCGGCTGCTGGGTTCGTCCGCAATGCTCATCATGGTCCCTTTCGGTCTTTCCGATGTGGCGTGAGGCCGGGCCACATCAGACAAACAGAGCCGCTCCCCTGCCGCATCCCGGACAGTCACCGACTGTGACCGGCGCGAGGCCGAGCCTCATCGGGGGAAACGCCCGGCGACGGCGCCCACCGGGCAATAGCCTGGGAGAGGCGGCGGCGCGGGAGGGGAGGACCGCATGCGGAGCGACCGGCCGGTGGGGGTGGCACTCGTGGACGACCACCCGGTGGTGCTCGCCGGGATCGAGTACTGGTACACCACGTCCGGGCACCCCATCACGGTACTGGCCAAGGGCCACGACGTGTCCGTGGCGACGACCGGACCGGGCAGGGACGCGGACGTGGTGGTCCTGGACCTCCAGCTCTCCGAGGGGGCACCGGCGTACCCGGAGCTGAAGCAGTTGGTCGCCCAGCAGCGGCAGGTCATCGTCTACACCATGAAGGACAGTCAGGAGGCGGCCCTCACCTGCCTCGACCTGGGCGCCTTCACCTACCTCACCAAGGCCGAGGGGGAACGCCACCTCGTGGCCGCGACGCTGGCGGCCGCCGAGGGCGTGCCGTACACCCCGCCCGCCCTCGCGGGCGCCTTCGGCAGCGACACCCGGCGGGGCCGTCCCGTGCTGGCGCCCCGGGAGGTGGACGTGCTGCTGGAGTGGTTCCAGTCGGAGTCCAAGGCCATGGTGGCCCAGAGCCTGGGGCTGTCGGTGCGCACCGTGAACACCTACCTCGACCGGGTGCGCATCAAGTACGCCAACGCCGGGCGCCCCGCGACCACCAAGGCCAACCTGGTCGCGAGGGCCGTTCAGGACGGGCTGGTCTCCCTCGACGAGCTCTGAGTCCTCTCGCCGCCCGTGCGGCCCGCCGGCACCGACGCGCACACCGCCTCCACCCACAGCCGCCCCTCGTCGCTCACCGTCCGCACCCGCACCTGGTCCGTCGCCGTGTCCGGAATGCGCGCCGCCGGCTCGTCGATGACCACCCCGACGCGTACGCGTCCGCCGCCGCGCACCACGGTGGCCCGGGCGGTGCGGTCGGCGGAGGCGAGCGCGGCCAGCACCGGTTCGATCAGCGCCCGGCGCAGGCCGCGCGGCAGCTCTGCGGGGGCGCCCCGGACGGCGAGCTGCACGCCGACGCCGTTGCGCTCGGCCACGTCGATCCCGGCGCGCAGTTCGTGGACGAGCGGATCGGCGGCGTAGTCGTTCTCGGCGAACAGCCGCCGCAGCTTGGCCGCCTCCAGCGCGCACCGTCGGCGCACCTCGTCGTCGCGCGGGTCGAGCGACCCGTCGGCCAGCCCGGCGAGCAGGGGGAACACCGTCGCGTTCAGGGCCTGGTACCGGTCGCGCTGGTCGCGGTGCAGGTGCTCGGCCACGGCCGCCTCCGTGTGGAGCCGTTCCTGTTCGCGCAGCGCGGTGCTCGCCGACCGCGCGCAGTCGCGCAGCAGCCGCGCCCCGACGGCCATCGCCACCTGGAAGCCGCAGATGGCCAGCGCGCTGGCCGCCATGCCCGCGGCCTCCTGCCGCGGCGGCACCCCGTTCAGCAGCAACTGCGTGAACGTGACCGCGAGATGGCCGCCCAGGAACGCCCACGTCATGGCGAGCGGCCGGTCCATCAGCAGGACGACGCCGAACCAGCCGGCCTCCAGGAACGACCAGTGCAGGGTGCCGAGGAAGTACTCACCCGGGAGGTCGTTCGTCGCGGCCGCCGACGCGACGACCGTGCACGCGAGCCCCACCGACGGCCACACGTACGCCCCTCGCCGAGGACCACCGCCCGGGCCGCCCGTACCCCGGTCCAGCACCGCCGCCGCCACCATGGTCACCAGGACCAGCGACAGCAGGCCGAACGCGGCCAGTTGGAGCCACGGCCGAGGGTACTCGGAGAGCCGGCTGAGCAGCCCGGGAAGCGCGAGGCCCACGTGGATCGCCGCGAGGATGCCCAGCGCGGCGAGGCGCGCGCCGCCCCGCAGCCGGTCGGAGATCTGCTCGGTGAGCGCTTCACGCACGGGGCCACTCCAGCCGCACCCGCGTCCCCTCCCCCGGCCGGGACACGACCTCGGCATCGCCGCCGATGGCGCGCATCCGCCCCACGACCGACCGCGACAGCCCCTGCCTGTGCCCGGGAACGGCCGCCACGTCGAAGCCCCGCCCCCGGTCCTCGACCGTCACGACGGCCCCCTCCCCCCGGCGCGCCACCGTGACCCGGGCCTCGTCCACGCCCGCGTGGCGGGCGACGTTGCGCAGCGCCTCGCCGCAACTGTCGCGCAGCGCCACCACCGCGGGGCGCCACAACGACACCCGGTCCGGGCCGTCGTGCGCGTACCGCAGGCCGGCCCGGACGGGATGCCGCAGCAGTTCCCGCGACAGTTCCTCCATCAGGTCCGCCTTGAGGTCCGCCTTGAGCTCCGCGTCCCCGTCGGGCCGCTCCTCGGCCGTCAGGCGGCGCAGGTCCCGCCCGGCCTGCGCCCGGACCACCTCGGGCCGGATCGAGGCGCCCGGCAGGGAGGCCATCAGCAGCGTGGCGCAGGCGGTGTCGTGCAGCGTCGCCAGATGCGTCCGCTCGGCCCCCCGCCGTGCCTCCGCCACGCGCAGGGCCTGCCGCGCGCCGGCCGCCTCGGCCGCCGCCGCGTCCGCCGCCCGGCCGCGCCGGTGCACGACCGCGTACAGCCCGCGCGACATGGCCGCCTGGACCAGCAGCCAGCCGATGTTGGGCAACGCCGCCGGCCAGGCGTCCGGCCGGTCCTGTACGGCCCCGGCGACGACCACCCCGGCCAGGTCGGCGGCGGCCAGGTAGCCGGCGACCAGGGCGCCGGTGAGCGGCGGGTGGGTGAACTGGTAGCCGACGGCCACGAAGCTGACGGCCACCAGGATCCAGGTGCTGCCGTGCGAGGGCTGTGTGGCGGGGACGGTCAGAGCCTGGGTCAGGCACAGGCCCGTCATCACCGCCAGGTCCGCCGCCAGGAGCGCCCGGGGCCGGGCGCCCGAGGATAACCAGGCGGGGTACAGCAGGCTCCACCCGATGGCCACCGCCGCGACGACAGCCGCCGCGGCCATGTCCGCCACCGGGAGCGCGGGCACCGCGAGCAGGGCGCAGGAGGCGACGATCACCGCACGGAACCGGGGCACGTGCCGCCGCACGAACCCGGTGAATTCCCTCTCCGTAGGTCCCATCGGCTCCCCACCCGACATGTGGGTCGAACGACCGACACCACACCCGTCCGCCGACCGGTAACGTTCCCGACGTCAGGCTGATGTGAGAACGGGCTCGGGCGGCCTTCGGGGGAGCGTAGCGGGTCGTACGGGCCACAGGGCCGTGCCGGAGGGATCCGGCACGGCCCTTCCCCCTGCCTCGCCCCCTCTCACGGCCCGGTCAGAAGAACGCCTGGTCTCCCCCCACGCTGACGGCCAGGTAGTACGCCTGGGCCGCGTTCACACAGTTCAGGTGGCGCAGGGGCGTGAGATAGGTGTCCTGGCAGACGCGCTCCATCTCGGTCCTGAACCGCCGGTCGATCCAGTTCTTCGTCTCCCGGGTGGGGCTGAGCCTCAGTTCGTGGTTGGCGCCGTAGTTGCGGTACCCGAAGTCGTGCTGGACGCAGGCGGGGCGGAACACTTCGCTGTACGGGGCGTAGCCGGTGGGTACGGAGCAGCCGTCGGTCGACCAGTTGAACGGCTCGACGCGCGGTGTCCGGGCGAACTCGCGGTAGGTGAGGTTCATGATCCGGTCCGCCTGCTCGCGCACGGTGGGTTCGGCGACGGCGGCGGGGCCGGTGTCGGCGGCCACGCCGGTGCCGGCCGTGGCGACAACGCCGCTGAGAGCAGTGGTGCTAGCGAACGCGAGCGCGGCGACGGTGGTCGAGAGCTTCCTGCGCATCGGGCCTCCAGGTCATCGGTCCCGGGCGGAACGATCTCCGCCCAGGACTGCAAACGATCACCTGGGGGCGAGGTTGCTGGAGGTCCCCTGTAAGAGGCACGGAGCAGCGGGCGCGGGGCCGGGCCGGGTGGGTCCGGGTGGGTCCGGGCCGGTCAGATGCGCCAGCCGCGGATGCGGTCCGCCGCCTGGTAGACGGTGGCCTTGGCCGCCTGGATGTCGCGGACCAGTTCCACCAGCGCCCCGTACGGGGCGTCGATGCCCTCGCCGGAGGCGTACATGTAGGCGACGGCGACCTGGCAGGCGTACAGGGAATTGCGGTGCGGCAGCGGCTGGAGGCGTACGAGGGTGTGCAGGAGGGCCGCCGCGCGCCAGGCGGGGTCGGGCTCGGCCGTCGTGGGGCGCGGGATGCGGGTCTTGTGGCGGGCGACGGCGGCGACGAGCGCGGAGTAGTCCGCGACGGACACGTCTTCGGGGACGGCCTGTTCCTGTACGTCCAGGAGCCACGGGACGTCGATGTAGAGCACCATCAGGCGGCCGCGCCTCCCCGGCGGCCGTCGGCCTGGGGGACCTCGTCGGGGAAGGCCTCGTCGAACTCGGCGCGGTGGGTCTCGCCCCAGGAGACGGCGTAACGGACGAACTGGCGCCGTTGACGTTCACGGAGGGGGAGGTCGTGGACGTACTGCTTGAGGGACTTGCCTTCGGCGGCCGCCGCGGCGCGGACCTCCTCCAGCTCCTCGTCGGTGAAGGTGATGTTCAAGGACGGCATACCCCTGATGGTACCTAGTAGGTACCAGGCCGGCCAGAGCACGCGGGGCGGCGGCTGGGCGGGGTGGCGGCTAGGCGGGGTGGCCGGGCGTGAGGTCCGCGACGTCGCTGAGCATGATCAGCGGGGGCCGTCCCGGCACCGGCGGCGACGTCTCCACGGGGTCGAGGAGGAAGCCCACGTGGTCCCCGCCGCCGGTACGGCCGTGCACACGGCCGACGAACCAGGCGCAGGCGCCGGTCAGTACGGGTACGGCGCCATGGCGGGGCTGCCAGGCGACGTGTGCGAACTTGTCGGTCTCGTCGCCGGTCTCGCCGCCGAACAGCCGGGCCAGTTCACCCTGTTCACGGTGGAGGAGGTGCACGGCGAGGTGGGTGGAGTGGCGCGCCACCCGGTAGGTCCGGTTGGCGGTGGACAGCCAGACGGCGAAGCGGGGCGGATGGATCGAGCACTGGGAGGCGAAGCCGACGAGACAGCCGGCCCGCTCACCGCCGGCCGCGGCCGTCACGACGTACATCGGGTGGTCCAGCAGATCGCTGAACGCGTCGAGTCCGGCCACGGACCTCACCGTCCTCCCCCGGTGGGCCGGGCTCGCGACGCCGCACCGGCGGGCGAGCCCGGGAATCGGTGGCCGCCCGCGGCGGGGCGGCCGGCGCTAGCGCACCCAGACGTTGATCACGGGCGTGACCGCCCGCTTGCGGCTGTCGACCAGGCGCAGTTTGTTGTGCCCCTTGAGCCCGAGCATGACACGCATGCTGTAGGTGGAGCGGGACGTGGTGTTCATCGACGCGGGGAGTGTCACCCAGCGCTTGCCCTGCTTCTGCTGGAGGGTGACCTTGCTGCCGGGCCGCAGGCTCTTGATGACGCCGCGGATGCGGAACTGCTGCCACGCTCGCACGCTCTTCATCGTGGCGTGGGCCGAGGCCGTCGTGAGCGCGGTGGAGGAGGCCGCGGCTTTGCCGGGCGCGGAGGACGGGGACGTGACCGCCACGGCGGTCCCGACGGAGCCGGCGATCAGCGCGGCGGCGGCGATACCGGCGCCCCAGGTACGTGCGAACTGACCCATTGCTATGTCTCCCAAGCTAGGGGGGTGGCTTCAGCGGGCTCACCTTAAGCACGCGAGACGATAACCGGATTATTCGACACGAAAGAGATCATCCAGACAGCGTCAAGCCCAGTGATGGGCCGTCAGCTCCAGTGATGGGTGTAGTGGGCGCGGAGGTGGTCGCGGTCGGCGCGCTCCGCGAGGAGCCACCGGGCGGCGAGCAGGCCGAGCAGGCTCACCGCGATGACCCCGAGGCCGGGCACGAGCCGGCGCGCTTCGACGATCGCGGTGACCGGCCGCCGTCCCGTGTCGCCCGGCGGTACCACGGCCTGGGCGGGCGGCGCGGCACCGGCGGGCAGCGACGGCGTGGAGGACTGCGAAGAGGGCTGCCCGGAGGGCTGTGCGGACGGGGCGGCGACGGTGTCACGGTCGGTGGCGAGGCGGCCGTCGATGACGCGTACGCCCAGCTCCGCCAGCGCCGAGGTCACCGGCTGGAAGAACGTCATGCCTCCCTCGGTGCAGTCGCCGTTGCCGCCCGAGGTCACGCCGAGGGCGAGGCCTTCGGCGAGCAACGGACCGCCGCTGTCCCCGGGTTCGGCGCAGACCGTGGTCTGGATCAGTCCGGTGACCGTGCCCTCGCGGTAGTTCACCGTGGCGTTCAAGGCGGTCACCCGGCCGGAACGCAGGCCCGTGGTGCTGCCGCTGCGGAACACCTGCTGGCCGACGACGGGATCGGCCGCGCCGATGACCGGCACACTGCGGCCCTGCCCGATGTCCACGGCGTTGGTCCCGTCGAAGGCGCCCCGGTCGTCGTACCGGACCAGGGAGAAGTCGTCGCCCGGGAAGCTGCGCGCGACCGTGGTGCCGAGCCGCCCGCCACCGCCCTCGGCGCTGCGGAACCAGGGCGTGCCGACCGGGCCGCAATGCCCGGCCGTCAGCAGGAAGTTGTCCCGGCCGTCGGTGACGTTGAAGCCCACGGAACAGCGGCCGGTCCCGTTGAAGATGGGCACCGCGCCGTTGACCCTGGTGGTGAAGACGCCTTCGGTGCGCCGCATGCGCACGAAGTCGCCCGCTCTGTCCGCGACGCCGGACATGCGCGACCAGTCGTCGGCGGAGACCGTGCGGTCCGCGTACACCTTGACCTCGTTGGACGCGTAGTCCACCACCCAGGCGGTGCCGGGCACCCTCGGGGCCCGCTCCAGGGTCTCGGTGGCCGAGCGGAGGTCCCGCATGCTGTACCGCTTCACCTCAGCCCGCGCCCCCGCCCGCCGGACCTCGGCGGCCGTGTCGTCATCGGTCACGGCGACGACGGGGCGGCCGTCCGCTCCGATCCAGCTCCCGGCGGTACGCGACGTGCCGAGCCGCGAGACGAGGTCCGCGGCCAGGCCGGCGGGCGGCGCGGACGGGTCGGCACCGTCGACGGCCGTACGGCCGCCCGGCGGTGGCTCACCCGCCGCCGCGTGCGACACCATCAGCCCGCCGCAGAGCAGCCCTCCGACAGCCGCCAGCCTGATGGCCCGCCGGAGGGTGCGCCGCCCGTGCTTCATCCGTGGCCCCCAAATGCGTAACGGTGGGAAACAGAAGGTCGCACCTCCATACGTGCCGCCGCACCGTTCGGTTCACCGGCTCAGCCACCGCCGGGTTTCACCAGGCCCGTCTCGTACGCCACCACGACGGCCTGCGCCCGGCTGTCCAGGTCCAGCTTGTGCATGGCGCGGTTCAGGTGCGTCTTGACGGTGGCCTCGCTGATGAACAGTTCACCGGCGATCTCCTGATTGCTGAGGCCGCGCGCGGTCAGCCGCAGCACCTCGGTCTCACGGGCCGTCAACACGTCCAGGTCGGGAGGCGGTTGCGGCCGGTCGCCGCCGGCCTGCCGGGCGAACGCCTCGACCAGGCGGCGTGTGACGCTGGGCGCGAAGAGCGCGTCGCCTCCCCCGACCGCCGCGACCGCCGCGAGCAGCCGCTCGGGGCCCGAGTCCTTGAGCAGGAAGCCCGAGGCGCCGGCGCGCAGCGCGCCGTACACGTACTCGTCGAGGTCGAAGGTGGTCAGCACCAGGACCTTGGGCGCCGGGTCCGGCGCCTCGGCGAGGATCTTCTCCGTGGCCGCGATGCCGCCCATGCCGGGCATCCTGATGTCCATCAGCACCACGTCCGGCCGGGTCCGGGCGACCAGCTCGACGGCCTCCTCGCCGTCGGCGGCCTCGCCCACGACCTCCATCCCGGGCGCGGCACGCAGCAGCCCCACCAGGCCGGCCCGGATGAGGAACTGGTCGTCGACGACGAGCACCCTGGTCATTCCGTCGTGCCGTCTCCCTGCCGTGCGGTCCGGGTGGAGGTCGGCAGGGTCAGCTCGACGGCGAATCCCCCCTCGCTCCTCGGGCCGATGCTGATCGTCCCGCCGTACAGCTTGGCCCGCTCCCGCATCCCGATCAAGCCGTGTCCGCCGCCGGTCCGCACTCTGTCCTGAATCACCCCCTCGCCGTCGTCCGTGACGGAGACCGCCACGTGGTGCGGCCGGTACTGGACCTCCACCAGGGCGCGGGAGCCCGGCGCGTGCTTCAGGACGTTCGTCAGGGCCTCCTGGACGACCCGGTACGCGCACAGGTCCACGCCGGGCGGCAGCGGGCGCGGCGTACCGTCGACGCGCAGCTCGACGGCCACTCCCCCGGCCCGTACCCGCTCGGCCATTTCCGCCAGCCGGGCGAGGCCGGGCATGGGCGCGGTCGGGCCGCCGTCCTCGTCGGCGCGCAGCACCTGGAGTACGCGCCGCAGCTCCTCCAGCGCCTCCGTGCTGGTGCCGGCGATGGTGCCGAGGGCGGTACGGGCGGTGTCCGGGTCGGAGTCGAACACGAAGCGGGCCAGTCCCACCTGCACGGATATCACCGACATGTGGTGGGCGACCACGTCGTGGAGCTCGCGCGCGATCCGGCCGCGTTCCTCGGCGACCTCGCGGCGGGCCCGCTCCTCCTGCTCGTCGCGCAGTTGGCGGGCCAGCTCGGCCGAGCGGCGGGCGACGTGCCCGAAGCGGACGAGCACGAGGGAGAACCCCAGGGCCTGGGCGACGACGGACGCCATGGCGGCGCGTTCGCTGATGAACCCCGCGTAGATCCACACGGCGCTCATCAGGGCCGCGCAGCCGGCGGCCGTGCGCAGGGGGCGGAGGGAGGCGACCGTGTAGAGGGCGAGCATGGGGGCGAAGGAGTTCACCACGGGCCAGTAGCCGGCGGTGACGTACCCGGCCCACATGGCGAGGACGAAGAGGCAGACGGCGACGGGCGCCCTGCCACGCGCCACGACCGGCACGTTGACCAGCCCCACCAGCAGGTGGCCGGTGAGGTCGAGGGCGGGCCACCCCTGGCTCGTGGCCTCCTGGCCGAGCAGCACGGCCACGCTGGTCAGCGCCACCGTGATCAGGACGTCGGCGGCAAGGGGGCGGATCGGCATCGCCGCAGCGTAACCCGCGTGGAGACGGCCGTACGTCAACCCCTCGCCGTACCACGGTGGTTGCAGGCGCCCCGGGCGTACCGCCCGGGGTGGGCCGAGACGTCAACCCGGTGCGGGACGACGGGGCACGCGGGCGGCCGTAGGTTCTTGCCCGGCACGAAGGCGCCGCGGCCCACCACCGCGGCCGCCGGGACCACGGGCCCTCGGGGGGACCCAACGGGGGGACCGGGCCCGTGGTCACCGCAAGGGGGAAGCAGGACATGAACGTACGCGAGGTGATCGGGCGCGTGGCACCGGGAGCGGTGGCGCTCGCCGCGGCGGCCATGGCCGTCCTGGCGCCGGTGGCGGCCGCCGCCCCGTCGGACGTCCCGGTGCCGGGCGTCCCCGTGCCGGGCGTCCCCGTGGGCACGGCCACGGCGTGCACGGCGTGGCGGACGCTCCAGGCGGGCGAGGACGACACGGGGGTCAAGTTCCGCGAGTGCGACCGCCGCACCGGGCCGCACACCCAGACCAAGGCCCAGCTCTACGTCCCGGACGACGCGCGGGACGGCGAGGTCGCCCAGGTGTACACGGCCACGGGATCGAACCTGGGCGGCCGGTGGTACCGGACCTGGCACATGTACTACGTCCGGGGCACCGCGAGCCACGGCCCCCTCGTGGACACGGGCTGGCACAACGGACACGACGTGAGGGTGCTGCTCAAGAACGTCCTGGGCTGATCCACCGACGGGGGTATGACGGTGCCCCGCCCTCCAGAGGCACGAGGGCGGGGCACCGTCACGCGCCGGTCCGGCGCCGAGGGGCTGCGTCGGGGAGGGGCTACGTCGAGGAGGGCATCCGGCACGCATAGATCCACGTGGGCGGGTACCCGCACCACCGGCCGACGTGCGCGGCGGGTCCCCGCCGCGCCGCAGACCGGAACGAGGAGGCGCTGATGAGCACGGTAAAGGAAGCCGTCGAGGTCGAGGTCCCCATCCACACCGCGTACAACCAGTGGACGATGTTCGAGGAGTTCCCGAACTTCATGGAGGGCGTCGAAGAGGTCGTCCAGGTCGATGACCGCCACAACCACTGGAAGACCAAGATCGGTGGGGTGCAGCGGGAGTTCGACACCGAGATCGTCGATCAGCTTCCCGACGAGCGGATCGCGTGGAGGACGATCAGCGGCGACACGCAGCAGAAGGGCGTGGTCAGCTTCCAGCGCCTGGACGACACGCACACGCGCGTGGAGCTGGTGATGGACGTCGAGCCCAGCGGCATGGCCGAGAAGGCCGCCGACGTCACCGGCACGATCGACCGGCGTGTGAAGGGCGACATGCGGCGGTTCAAGAACTTCATCGAGCGCCAGGGCGGCGAGTCCGGCGGCTGGCGCGGCCGCATCAAGCCGGGCGACCGCTGACCGCAGGGTGACCCCGGGTGACCGGGGCGGTGCGCCGGTACGGCACGGACGCGGCGGCTCCGTGCCGTACCGGCCACCGGTGTGCGCCCGGCGTGCTCAGCAGGCGAGGCCCCGGGAGCGCAGCCACTCGCACTGCGTCTCCCCGGACGTCTTGCCGCCGTCGTAGGCGCGCGGGTCCTTGTAGGCGGGGCCGACGGGCTCGTGGGGCTCGAAGACACCGTCGCCGTCCAGGTCTCCCCCGTTGGGGTCGATCTTGCCACTCGGGTTACGGCACGCCGCCCGGTCGGCCGGGTCCGTGGTGCACACACCCTTGTCCGCCGTGTCCGGCTTGATCGGCCTCTTGTCGGCCTTGTCGGCTGCCGTGACCAGGGCCGTCGCCTGGGCCTCCACCGCGTCGGCGATCGAGGCGCTCGTGAGCTCCAGGGCCGGCTGCCCGGCCTGTCGGCCCGCCGGAGGCTCGGCGGAGGAGCCGCACGCCGACAGCGTGAAAGCGAGGCTCGTGGACAGCAGGGCCGAGCCGGCGAAGACGGCGGCCCGGCGGCGGACACGCGGTTCAAGGACCATGGGACGCCCAGGTGCGATTGGCGTGATGGGGTCCTTCACCCTACGGCGGCGCCGAAGATCAGGTCAACGCTCGTCATCCCAGCTCGTAGTCGAAGGTGTACGGGACGGACGGTTCGCCGTGCCTGGCCGTGAAGCGGCCGGTCCCGCGCAGTCCGGTCAGATCTCCGGTGCCCGATCCGGGCACCACCTCGAAGGCGCAGTGCACGGTGCCGTCCGCCTCGAACGAGCCCCGCTCCTCGACGACGAAGGCGCCCTCGCGGCCGTCGAGCCGGCCGGCCAGCAGTTCCATGCCGGCGAACGTACCGGTCTTGTCGGTGAGGTAGGCGATCGTGTACTCGCAGAGGGTGCCGGGCGCCTCGATGCCGCCCGTGAAGCTGTTGGTGACCGAGGCGTGGGCCAGTTTCGGGCTCGTCCCGCCGGTCCCGAGCGTGCGTTCCTGCCAGTCGGCGAAGGTGAAGCGGCCGGTCGTGCGCGTGGGCATGGGTCTCCTCCCGTCGGTGCCGCGCGGGCCTGTCGCCCGTGCGGTGTGATCAGTCTGGGCGCCGTACCTGACACCTCCTGTCAGGTACGGCGCGACAATGGGGCCCATGCGTGCCGACCGGCTTCTGTCCCTGTTGCTGCTCCTCCAGAACCGTGGGCGGATGACCGCTCCGGAGCTCGCCGATGAGCTGGAGGTGTCGGTCCGCACGGTGTACCGGGACATCGAGGCGCTCGGCGCGGCGGGCGTCCCGGTCCGCGCCGAGCGGGGGCCCGACGGCGGGTACCGGCTGATGGACGGGTACCGGACCCGGCTGACCGGGCTCACGGACGCCGAGGCGACCTCGCTGTTCCTCACCGGGGTGCCCGGTCCGGCGCGCGATCTGGGCCTGGGCGCGGTGCTGGCGACCGCCCGGCTGAAGCTGGAGGCCGCCCTGCCGGCCGAACTGGCGGAGCAGGCGCGGCGCGTTCAGGACCGGTTCCATCTGGACGCGCCGGCCTGGTTCCGGGACGCGGACCCGGTTCCGTATCTGGAGGCGATCGCGCGGGCGGTGTGGGAGCAGCGGGTACTGCGCGCGCACTACCGGCGCTGGGGCGGTGAGGTGCACCGGGAGCTGCGCCCGCTCGGCATCGTCCTCAAGGGCGGCATCTGGTACCTGGTGGCGACGGCGGACGAGACCGTGCGGACGTACCGGATCTCGCGGTTCCTGGCCGTGGAGGCGACGGGTGAGACCTTCGAACGGCCGGACGGGTTCGTGCTGGCCGCCTACTGGGAGGAGTCGTCCCGGCGACTGGAGGCCGCGCTCCACCGGGGTACGGCGCTGCTGCGGATCTCGCCCCGGGCGCAGCGGCTGCTGCCCATGCGCTTCGGTGCGGTGGGCGTACGGGCGCTCGACGGCGCGGGCGCGCCGGACGAGGAGGGCTGGGTGCGGGTGGAGATGCCCGTCGAGGCGGAGGCCGTGGCGGTCGGTGACCTGCTCGCGCTCGGCACGGAGGCGGAGGTGCTCGGTCCGCCGGAGCTGCGCCGTGCGGTCGCGGAGGCCGTCGCCGTCCTGGCCGGCCGGTACGCGGAGGGCACATAGGCGGGTCGGGGGTCAGCGGGTCGGCCGATCATGGCTGCCGACCCGCCGGCCTCTCAGGCGAGGGCTTCGCGCAGCCGGCCCAGGAGGGCCCTGGCGGCGGGGCTCGCCGGGCCGGGGGTGCGCCAGGTCAGGGCGACCCGCCCGCGCAGGGGCGGGTCGGTGATGGGGAGGGTGCGCAGCCCGAGGGCTGACGCCATGTCGGCCGGGAGGCGTGGGAGGACGGCCACGCCGAGGCCGCGCCCGGCGAGTTGGGCCAGGAGGTACGGGGCGGCCGCCTCGAAGGCGATACGGGGCTGGAAGCCCGCCGCCGCGCACGCGCCGTCGAGTACGCCGCGCAGGCCGGTGCCGCGCGGCAGGCTGATCAGCGGGCGGTCGCGGAGCGCGGTGAGCGGGACGCTCGTGCGGTCCGGGTGGCCGAGCAGGGGGTCGCCGGGTGCGACGGCGGCGACCAGCGGTTCGTCGACCACGATCTGGGCGGAGGTGCCGGGTGGGGGCTGGTCGTCCGCGATGCCGAGCAGGGCGATGTCGAGTTCGCCCCGGTGCAGCGCGGCGAGCATCCGCTGCGAGGTGTCCTCTGTGAGGGAGATCTCGACGTCCGGGTGGGCGTCGTGGAAGTCGGCCAGCACGGCGGCCACGTCGAACTCGTGGGTGGCGGCGCCCGAGACGAGGCCCACCCTGACCTGACCGCGGAGCAGGCCGGTGAACTCGTCCACGGTCCTGCGCACCCCTTCGGCGGCGGCGAGCGCGGCCCGCGCGTAGGGCAGCACGGCCTCGCCCACCTCCGTGAGCGTCACCGCCCGGCCGGAGCGGTCCAGCAGCGGCTGGCCCAGTTCCCGTTCCAGTTGGCGGATCTGGGCGCTCACCCCCGGCTGCGCCAGGTGAAGACGGGCGGCGGCGCGGGTGAAGTTGGCCTCCTCCACCACAGTGACGAAGTACCGCAGTTGCCGGAGATCCATAACCACCGATTCTAGATCCCAGAAGAACCCTCTCTTGGACTTATGCCCGCCCCCGGGCAACCCTGGACGTCATGGAGATCACCACCCGCCGTCTCATCCGGACCGGGATCGCGGCCGAACGCCGTGAGCTGGCCGACCTGTTGGACGCCCTTCCCGCCGCGGCGTGGGACGCGCCGACGCTGTGCGCCGGATGGCGCGTACGGGAGGTCGCGGCCCATATGTCGATGGGGTTCCGCCACTCGCTCCCCCGCACGGTTGCCGAGCTGGTGAAGGCGCGCGGCAGTATCCACCGGATGACCGACCGGTGCGCCCGCCGGGACGCGGCGGCCTTCCCCGAGCGCCAACTGGCCTCGTTCCTGAGGGACAACGCGGAGCATCCCTGGACGCCGCCGGTCGGCGGGATCACATCGGCGCTCGGCCACGACGTGGTGCACGGCCTGGACATCACCGTCGCGCTCGGCCTCGACCGTCGCGTCCCGGAGGCCCGCGTCCGGCCGCTCCTGGAGAGTCTCACTCCCCGGGGCGTGAAGTTCTTCGGAGCGGACCTCGACGGTGTCGAACTGCGCTCCGACGACCTCGACTGGTCCTTCGGCACGGGGGCGCCGGTGTACGGCACGGCGCAGGATCTGCTGCTGGTCGCCTTCGGCCGGAAGCTCCCCCCGGGGCGGCTGCGCGGAGAGCGGTCCGGCCGCTTCGTCGCCGCGTAGGGGCAGCCGGCGCGGGCGGCCGTCGCAAAGGCCGGGACGGCCGTCACCAAGGCAGGGACGGCCTCGCACAAAGTCCGGCTCTCGCCCTTCTGTTGCCCTGGTCCCTCTCGTAACGTCGGCACGGCTCACGGATGGCCATGTTCATGCCGAAGAGAGGGTGTCCATGCGCAGACGTCTGCTCCACCTGGTCCTCGCGCCGCTCGTGGGCGTCGCCATGCTGGCGGCCCCGGTGGCGACCGCGGCGCCGCCCGGCCCGCCGGACGTGTACCGGCCGGTCCGGGGGCCCGCCGCACCGGCCGAGTACCGGTACCTGCAAAAGACGCTGCCCGGGCAGTCGATTCCACGCCACGCCCACGAGGACGCCGCCGCGCAGGCACGCCAACTGCCCACCGTGGGCGGGCGCTGGAAGCCGCTCGGCCCGACCAACATCGGCGGGCGCATCGTCTCGCTGGCGCTGGACCCCAAGCGCGCCGACACCGTGTACTCCGCCGCCGCCAGTGGCGGAGTCTGGCGCAGCACGGACGCGGGGCAGACGTTCACCTCCGCCTGGCCGGACAACTGGACGCAGGCGATGGGGGCGATCGCCACCGGGCCCGACGGCACGCTGTACGCCGGGACCGGCGAGCCCAACCCGGGCGGCGGCAGCATCACGTACGAAGGCACCGGCCTCTACCGCAGCACCGACGGCGGCGCCCACTGGCGGCCCATCGGGCTGCGCGACTCCGGTGCGATCAGCGCCATCACGGTGGACCCGGCCGATCCGCGACGGATCTACGTGGCCGCGGCGGGCTCCCTCTACAACGGCGGCGGCGACCGCGGCGTGTACCGCTCCGACGACGGCGGTGACACCTGGCGGCGCGTCCTCGCCGGGGAGAACGAATTCACCGGCGCCACCGAGGTGTTCGTCCAGGGCGGGCAGCTCTACGCCGTGCTGTGGGACCACCGCCGTACGCCGGAGCTGCGCACCTACGGCGGCGTCGGCTCCGGTGTCTTCCGCAGCGGCGACGGCGGGAGGACCTGGCAGCGGCTCGGCGGCGGCCTGCCCCCGCGCGGCCCGGACGTGGGACGGATCGGTCTGGCGGTCGCGGGCGAGCGGCTCTACGCCATCGTCAACAAGACCAGCGGTCCCTTCGAGGGCTTCTACACCTCCACCGACGGGGGCGACAGTTGGAGCCGGACACCGGCGGACGAGAAGCTGACCGGCTCGCAGTCGAGCTTCGGCTGGTGGTTCGGGAAGGTGTGGGCCGATCCGAAGGACGCCAGGCACGTGCACGTGGCGGGCGTGCCGCTGATGACCTCGAAGGACGCGGGCGCCACGTGGACGTACGACGATTCGACCATCCACGTCGACCAGCACGCGATGGTCTGGGACCCGCGCCGGCCCGGCCGCGTCTACCTGGGCAACGACGGTGGCGTCTACCGGTCCGACGCCAACGGGGACGGCGGCTGGGTCAAGGCCCGCCACGAGCCGTACACCCAGCTCTACAGCGTGGCCATCAGCCCGCAGGACACGTCGCGGATCTCCGGCGGGGCGCAGGACAACGGCTCGCTGCGCTCATGGGGCGGTGAGCGTTTCAACGAGTACCTCGGCGGGGACGGCGAGGAGAACCTCATCGACCCGACCGACGTCAACACCGTGTTCGCCTGCTACCAGTACGGCAACTGCTTCCGCTCCACCGACGGCGGCGACACGCTCACGTACTTCGCCGACAAGACGGTGTTCAAGCGGCGCAACTGGTTCACGCCCGTGGTCTTCGACCCGCGCGACCCGAAGGTCATGTACTACGGCTCCGAGGTGCTCAACCGCTCCACGGACGGCGGTGTGACCTGGCGGGCGATCAGCCCGGATCTGTCGGGCGGCCCGGGCCCGGACCCGATCTACACCAACTACGGGACGATCACCTCCATCGCGCCGGCGGGCGACGGCCGGACCGTGTACGCGGGCACCGACGACGGCCGGGTGTGGGTCACCAAGGACCTGGGCACCACGTGGACGAAGCTCGCCGAGGGCCGCCCCTGGGTGACCCGGGTCGTGGTCGACCCGGCCGACCCCGACCGGGTCTACACCACCCACTCCGGTTACCGCGCCGGTTCGCCGCTCGCCCATGTGTACGGCAGCACGGACGGCGGCAAGCGCTGGAAGGACCTGTCCGGCAACCTCCCCGACGCCCCCGTCAACGACCTCGTCATCGGGCGCGGCCACCTGCTGTACGTGGGCACGGACCAGGGGGTCTTCAGCTCCGTATCGGGTGGGCGGCAGTGGTTCCGCCTCGGCCGGGGCATGCCCGCGGTCCCGGTGGACGACATCGAGTACGACGCCGGCCACCGCCGCCTGGTCGCGGCGACGTTCGGGAGGGGGTTCTACGAGCTGACCACGCCCTGACGCGGTGGCGAGGGGACGGAAGCGGGCGGGCCGTGTCGTCGGCCCGCCCGGTTCGTTGCACATTCCGGCCGCTGAATTCGGCCAATTCCCCCTCACACCTCAGGAGCACCACATGTCCCGTCACCCCCGCACCCGTCTGATCGCCGTATGCGCCTCGGTCGCGGGTGCGAGCGTCGCCGCCGCCGCTCCGGCCATGGCCGCGGAGCAGCCGCCCGCCGCCGTCGGTGCGCCCGTCGTGACCGACCTCAACAGCACGGGACCGCTCAGCACGTCCCCCGACTCCCCGGGGCAGGCCTCCCCGCTGCCGGTCGGCGGCGCCCTCCTCGGCGGCCTTCCGGCGGGCCTTCCGGGGGGCCTGCCGATCGGCGGCTGAGCGACCCCGGCCCCCTCCCCCGCGCCCGCCTGAACAGGTGGCTGTCACGTCCCGTAGTAGGGGACAGCAAGTCACCTGAGGAAAGGGGGGCGATGAGCCGTGCCGCGTCGCTGTAAAGGCCGCCGGTTCCGCGTCGATTACCCGCGTCGGGGCCGCCGGGGCGTCCTCCGGTGGGTCCCGTCGTGGCGCCAGGTGCTCGGTCTGGCGCTGTTCGGCCTGGCCGCGCTCGCCGCGCTGGTGGGGTACGTGTACTCCACGGTGCAGATCGCGGACGTCAACGCCGACGCGCGGGCCGAGGCCAATGTCTACTACTGGGCCGACGGCACCCAGATGGTGAGCGTCGGGCAGGTCAACCGGCAGAACGTCCCCCTGTCCGACATCCCGCCGTCCCTCCAGAACGCCGTGATCGCCACCGAGAACGCCACCTTCTACACCGACCCCGGCTTCTCGGTACGCGGGCTGGCCAGGGCCGTGGTGAACATGGCGCGCGGCCAGGAGGTCCAGAGCGGCTCCACCATCACGCAGCAGTACGTGAAGAACACGTACCTCACCCCTGACCAGACGCTGGAGCGCAAGCTGCGCGAACTGTGCCTGTCGGTCAAGCTGTCGAGGTCGCTGTCCAAGCAGGAGATCCTCCAGGGGTACCTCAACACGAGCTGGTTCGGACGCAACGCCTACGGGGTGCAGGCGGCGGCCGTGGCGTACTACGGCATGGACGCCAAGGACCTCGATCCCGCCCGCAGCGCGCTGCTGGCCGCGCTGCTCAAGGGCGGTGAGCTGTACGACCCCTCGCTGAGCGAGGCCCACCACCGCCGGGCCGTCGAGCGGTGGCGTTACGTCCTGGACCGGCAGGTGGAGCTCGGGTACATGTCCAAGCAGGAGCGGGCCAAGTACACCGTCTTCCCGGAGCCCCGGCCGGAGTCGGTGTCCACCAGCATGTCCGGACAGATCGGCTACCTGGTCGACGTGGCGAACAAGGACATCAAGAACCGCACCGGCCTGACGACCGAACAACTGGGGCGCGGCGGTTACCGCATCCGCACCACCTTCGACCGGCGGGAGGTGGAGCGGCTGCGCACGACGGTGGAGGAGGTACGCCAGGCGTCCCTCGACCCGGCGCGCCGGATCGCCGACCGGGAGGTGGAGATCGGCGCCGCGTCGATCCGCCCGGGCGACGGGGCGGTGCTGGCGCTGTACGGGGGGTCCGACGCGACCAGGCACTTCACCAACAACGCCGACACGGCCGGTGTGCCGGTGGGTTCGGCGTTCACGCCCTTCGTCCTCGCGGCGGCGCTCCAGCACGGGGCCGGTTCCGGCGGCTCCGGCGACGGTTCCGATGACGGTCTCGGCGACGGCGGCGCGCCGTTGGCCCTGCGTCAGGCGCTGGTCCGGGGGGACAGTGGTGTCTTCAGCCGGCTCGGTGAGGCGGTCGGGCTGGAGAAGGTGCGCGACCTCGCGGTCGGTTCGGGCCTGCTGCCGCTGAGCATGGCTCCGCTGGAGCCGTCGTTCTCCGCCGGCACGTCGACGCCGAGCGCGATCAGGATGGCCGGCGCGTACGCCACGTTCGCCGCCGACGGCCGGCGGACCGACCCGTACTCCGTCACCGCCGTCAGCCACCTGGGCACGCCCCTGGAGGGTCTGGAACGGCCCGCCGCCCGGCAGGCGGTGGACGCGGAGGTGGCCCGTGACGTCTCGGAGGCGCTGCGGGACGTGGCCGTGGACGCCATGGCCCCGGACGCCATCCGTACCCTCTCCCCGGTCGCCGCCGGGCGCACCGCGGACGGGGACCGGTTCCCCGCGTCCTGGTTCGTCGGCTACACCGGCGAGCTGTCCACCGCTGTCACGGTGTTCCGCAGCAGGCCCGGCGGGGACGGGCTGCTGCCCATGACCGGGGTGGGCGGGAGCACGTCCGACCGGGCCGATTTCCTGCCGCTGCGGGTGTGGTCGGCGTACATGACCGGCCCGCACGCGTCACGCGCGACCGAGTAGCGGATCGGCGGATCATCGCCTCAGACGGCGTCGGCCATGCGCCGTACCGCCTCGGTGAGCACCTCGGGCGAGGTGGCGAGGTTGAGGCGGGCGTGGCCGGCGCCGCCGGTCCCGAAGGGCGGGCCGTTGTGGAGCGCCACGCGGGCGCGCTTGACGAGGACGGCGGCCGGGTCGTCGCCGAGGCCGAGCGCCCGGAAGTCCAGCCAGGCCAGGTAGGTGCCCTCGCCGGGCACATGGCGCACGGCGGGCAGGTGCTTGGCCAGCAGGTCGGCCAGGAGCCGCCGGTTGTCGTCCAGCCCGTCCAGTACGGCGTCGAGCCAGTCCCCGCCGTCCCTGAGGGCGGCCGTGTGCGCGATGACGCCGAGGTGGCTGGGCCCGTGGCCGACCTCGGGCGGCATCGCCGCGAGGTCGTCGGCGGCGGCCGGTCCGGCGATCGCGAGCGCGGCCTTGAGACCGGCCAGGTTCCAGGCCTTCGAGGCGGACATCAGCGAGAAGCCGCTCTCGGCGCCCGGCACGCTCAGGTACGGCACGAACCGCGCGGTGCGGGAGACGACCGGGGCGTGGATCTCGTCGGCGACGACGCGTACGCCGTAGCGGGCGGCGAGCTCCGCCACGGCGGCCAGTTCGCGGGCGGTGTGGACGGTGCCGGTGGGATTGTGCGGGCTGCACATCAGGTACGCCGCGCGGCGCCCGCCCGCGGCGGCCTGCCGGAACGCCTCCTCCAGCGCGACGTGGTCGATCCGCGCCCGGGCGTCGAGCGGCGCCTCCACGACCCGGCGGTCCATGTGCTCCACGAACAGGTAGAACGGGTTGTAGACGGGGCAGTTGACCACGACCGCGTCGCCGGGGCCGGTGATCAGCTTGAGCACCTCGACGATGCCCAGCATCACGTCCGGCACGAGCCGGGTGCGGTCCACCGCGAGCCCGTCCCAGCCCCACCGCTCGCTCGCGAACGACGCCAGCGCCTCGGCGTAGCCCGTACCGGCGGGGTAACCGGTGTCGCCGATGGCGACGGCGTGGTTGAGCGCCCGTGCCACGGGCTCCGCCAGGGGAACGTCCATCTCGGCCACCCACAGGGGCAGCACGTCTTCGGGGTACTCGCGCCACTTGATACTGGTACGGCGGCGCAACTGCTCCAGGGAGAGCCGCCGCAGCGGGTTCGGGTCATCGGGTGAGCCGTGCGGTGTCTGCTCCATGTCCGGCGATTCTAGGCGGCGGAGGGCGATTCCAGGCGGCGCACGGCGATTCCGCCGGGTCACTCGTGCCGGTGGTCCGCTCCGTGCGGCGCCGCCGGCCGGCGCGGACTGCGGGAGGGTGGAGGGATGCGCCGGATCGTGCCCTTCGCTCTCGCCGTCCTCCTCGGTGCCACTGGATGCGTGTCCGTACCGCGCACGGTCCCCGCGCCCGAGCCCAGGCAGTGGGCGCCGGCGGGCGATCCGGCGCCCTCTCCCGTCCACTGGCCGCGTCCGCCCGAACCCCCGGCCCGTGAGGCGCTCGCGACGATCGGGCCGCTTCCGGGGCCGCGCCTCGGGCCGCCCCGCGCGCCGGTGCGGCAGGAGCGCCGTACCGACCGGCCGCCGGCACGCGAGCGTGCGGAGGCGGGCGCGCCCACTCGCCGCGCACCGGCGCCGGAGCGGCCGCGCCCACGGCCGCGACCGAAGCCGCCGGCCGTGCGTGTCCCGGCCGTGCCTCCGCCCTCGTACGGCATGGACGACGTGTGCCGTGCGTCGCAGGGGGTGACCGACCCCTCCCTCACCGCGCTGTGCCAGGAGATGTACGGGCGTTGAGTTCCTTCCGGCCCCTGCCGGTCAGCCCCCCGGCGGGCCCATCCCGCCCTTGAGGCGCTCGATGTCGGAGGGGCGCACCTGGATGACCAGCAGGGCGATGAGGGCCGCGACGGCGGTGAAGATCGCCGCCACGATGAACGCCGAGGAGACGCCGGACGTCAGGATGTGGTCGGCCCAGGGCGGCGGGAGCTCTCCGGTCTGCTGGAACCGCAGGCGCTCGGCCGGGTTGGCCTGGGAGAGGAAGGCGGGCACCTGCTTCTCCGCCTCGTTGGCGCTGGCCGTGCCGAACATCGTGACCAGGATGGACAGTCCGAGCGAGCCGCCGACCTGCTGGGTGGCGTTGAGGAGGCCGGACGCGGCGCCCGTCTCATGGGTGGGAACGTTGGACAGCGCCATGAGGGTGAGCGAGACGAACTCCATCCCCATGCCCAGGCCGAAGACGAGCATCGGCCCCAGCACGCTGCCGAGGTAGGTGGAGTGCACATCGGTCAGCGTCAGCCAGGCCAGGCCCGCCGCCGCGAGCAGCCCTCCGGTCACCATGAAGGGCTTGGGCCCGTACCGTGGCAGGAGTTGGGAGGCGAGGCCCGCGCCGACCGCGATGATGGCGCTGACCGGCAGGAACGCCAGGCCCGCTCGGAGCGGGCTGAAGTCCAGGACGTTCTGCACGAAGAGCGTCAGGAAGAAGAACATGCCGAACATCGCGGCGGCGAGGCTGAGCATGATCGCGTACGTGCCCGCGCGGTTGCGGTCCGCGAACATGTGCAGCGGCGTGATGGGCTGCCGGGAGCGCCGCTCCACGAGGACGAACACCGCGAGGATCACCACGGCGACGCCGAAGGACGCCACGGTGAGCGGGTCGCTCCAGCCGTCCTGGGCGGCCCGGATGAAGCCGTAGACCAGCAGGACCATGCCGAGGGTGGAGGTCAGCGCTCCGGTGACGTCGAAGTTGCCCGGGTGCCGCTCGGACTCCTTGATCCACTTCGGCGTTGCGAGGACGATGAGCAGGCCGATCGGCACGTTGACGAACAGCACCCAGCGCCAGTCGAGCCATTCGACGAGGATGCCGCCCGCGAGCAGCCCGATGGCGCTGCCGCCGGCGGAGACCGCCGCGAACACGCCGAACGCCCGGTTACGCTCCGGGCCTTCCTTGAACGTCGTGCTGATGAGAGCGAGGGACGTCGGGGAGGCGATGGCGCCGCCGACTCCCTGGAGGGCGCGGGCGGCGAGGAGTTGTCCGGAGTTCTGGGCGAGTCCGCCGAGCAGCGAGGCGAAGACGAACAGCAGCACGCCGAAGATGAACACCCTGCGGCGGCCGAGGATGTCGCCCGCGCGGCCGCCGAGCAGCAGCAGGCCGCCGAAGGTGAGCGTGTAGGCGTTGACCACCCAGGAGAGGTTCGTGGTCGAGAAGTGCAGCGAGCTCTGGATGTGCGGCAGAGCGATGTTCACGATGGTGATGTCGAGCACCACCATGAGCTGACAGGAGGCGATGACCAGGAGCGCCATCGCGTTTCCGCCGCCCCGTTCCGGGGTGGCGGCCTGCGGTACGGGGGCCGGCTGCGGTCTGGTCATGGAGCGCATCCCTCACCGGAGGGTCAGCGGACGGTTCCGGAGCGTCAGTAGACGGCTTCGTTCACTATTCGACCGTAAGGCCGGGGCGTGAGCCGGACCAGTCGATCACGTGTGCGGCGGGCGGCGGTCGGGGAGCGGTGCGAGGGCCATCGTGGAGGTGCCGGCCTGGTGGTTGGCGAGTGCGGCGCGTACGGCCGGCCAGGCGTCGGCGCCGCGGGCGAGCAGCAGCACGCGGGTACGCAGGCCGGGCCGGTGCAGCAGGGCGTTGCTGAACAGCCACGTCAGGTGGGTCAGCGGCCACCGGTCGGCGTGGTCCACGAGCAGGGCCAGGCCCCGGGCGCCGTCGGGCCGCAGGTCCTGGCTGCCCGGGGGCGGCAGGGCGGCACCGTGGCCGTGAACGGCGGTGACGGCCTTCCACCCGTCGGCGAGCGCCTCGTGGGCGAACCGGGCCGCAAGCCGTGTCCTGCCCGGCCCGTCCTCGCCGTGCAGCCACCGCACGGCGAGCCTCGGGCCCTCGTCGCGCCAGGTACGCAGCCCGGTGAAGTCGGCGGCGGCGCAATGGGTGTTGACCGGCGGCGGGCGCCAGTTCTCCAGGACGTACAGCGGCATGCCGTCGCCGAAGACGTGGATGGACGCGCCGATCACCCCGTACGCGAAGCCGCCCGCGGCCGTGACGTGCTGCTCCATGCGGTCTCCTGAGCTACTCCGTCGGCGTGCCCACGCGGATGCGGTTGCCGTCGGGGTCGCGCAGCTCGATCTCGCGCGCCCACGGCTGGTCCACCGGCCGCTCGCCGAACTCGGCGGCGAGGGCGTCGACATCGCGTACGCGGAGGTACACCAGCGTGTCGGGACGGGCGTCGCCCCGGTGTTCCGACAGGAACAACCGCACGCCGCCACGGGCGACTTCGACGAACGCGGGCAGGTCCGGGGCGAAGCGGTGTTCCCACTGCCGCGAGAAGCCGAGCCGCTCGTACCAGGCGACCGCCGCGCCGGCGTCGCCGACGTGCAGGATGGGAATGACGTCCTCTTCCGTGTCCATACGGGCCATCGTCGCAGAGGCGTGCCACCGGTGATTCCACCGAGGGCGGAACGCCATTGCCGGCCGGGCCGGCGCTCCTAGTCTGAGGGGGTGAACAACCACGTACCCAAAGAGCCCCTCTGGCGGCACATCGTCGGTGACGTCCTTCGCCGTGAGCGCCTCGCGCAGCAACGCACACTGAAGGATGTCGCCGACGCGGCCCGGATCTCGATGCCGTACCTGTCCGAACTGGAGCGCGGCCGCAAGGAGGCTTCATCCGAGGTCCTCGCGGCCGCCGCCCACGCGCTGGGGCTCGGCCTGGCCGATCTCCTCACCCTCGCCCAGGAGGGCCTCGCCGGTGTCGCCCGGCTCCCCCGGGCACGGTCGGCGACGAGCCGCGTAGCCGCACCGGCGGGCGACGGCTCCGCCGTCAGCGAGATCGGCATCCGGCGGGTCAGGGCAGCCGGGTCACCGCGGCCGGGCGCACGGGAGACGCAGCTCAGCCTGGCGGCCTAGCGGGGCGGGGCCGCTGCTCGCTCTCGGGCACCCGTGCCAGGTCGAGCAGGTGGTGCATCACGGGCACCGGGAGGGCGGGATTGCCGGCTGCCGCGGTCGCGACACGGAGGCCGGTTTCCGTCAGCAGGCGGCGCAGCACGCCGGCGGGCAGCCGGGGGTCACCGGCGGCGGCCCGCCTGACGCGCCCGTCGGGATCGTCGGTCAGCCGGACGAGGGCGGCGCGCGGCAGCCCGGGGTCGGCCAGGGCCTTGAGGCGGACCTCCGCGTCCGGGTGGCGGCTGAGGCGCTCGGACGCGGGGCCGTGGGCCGCCCGGTCGTGGGCCGCCCGGTCGTGGTCGGCCGACTCGTGGTCCGCCAAGTCGTGGTCGGCCGACTCGTGGTCCGCCAAGTCGTGGTCCGCCGGCGCATCGGCGGCGTCGCGGGGGGACGATCCCGCCCTCCGTGTCCGCAAGGCGCCGGAGGACGGTTCCGGGCGCCGCCGGATTGCCGGCCAGGCCCTCCAGCCAGGCTGTACGCCGGAGCTCCCACACGCGCCCCTTCAGCCGTTGCCATGCCTCCCAGCAGCGGTCCGCCTGCTCGGGCGTTTCGATGGCCGCCCTCGCGGCCCACGTGTCGTGCCACGCCGTCAGACCGTCCACGGCGATCAGCCAGACGTCGTACTCCTCGGTCGTCGCTCCCAGGAGGCGCTCGCCGTCGATGGAGAGCGTCATGAACTCGGCGTGTCCCGGCCGGTCGCAGAACACCCCGGCCAGGTCCCATCGGTCGGTCAGCCGGACCCGCACCCACTCACCCTCGACGGCCAGGAGGAACCGGCCGCCGTCGTCCACGACACCGCGCTCCACGGCGAGCCGGTGCCACGTCGCGTTGACCTCGCCGGGCAGACAGGGGTGGGCCGGCGGGAGGGCCACGGTCGGCTCCGCCTCGTAGGCGACCAGCGGCCGCCGGGCCACGTGGGGCGGCAACACGTACCCCGGCGCGCCATCGTCGACCACCTCCAGGGCGGCGCGGTGCGGCATCGTCGCCTCTTCCCCACCGCCGTCCACGTCAGGCCTCTCCGCCACCGCCCGCGAGGTCCAGTTCGCCGACGACCTGGTCGCCGCTGAGTTCGCCGGTGCGGCGGAAGCCGAGCTTGGCGTAGAAGCGTTCGGGGCCGTGGTCGCCCGGGACCCAGGTCACCGTCGCGCGGGTGCCGCCCCGGCGGCGGATCTCGTCGCACACGGACTGCACCGCGAAGCGGCCGTAGCCCGCGCCCTGGTGGCCGGCGGCGATGTTCAGGCGCCAGATCCCGTCGCGGTGGCGGTCGGCCGGGTCGTCGGGGTTGAACCGGACGCCGAAGAAGCCCATGACGAAGCCGACGAGTTCGTCGCCGTCGAAGATCAGCCGTGGCCAGGCGATGTCGGGATGTGCGTACGCCTCGGCGAGTGACCGTACGACCGGTGCGACGAGTCCTTCCTGGTCGGGGCGTATCTTCAGGTCGATGGCGGCGTCGACGTTGTCGGGGGTGATCTTTTCCAGGCGCGGCGAGGAAGGCATCCCCGCAGCCTACAAGTCGCCCTGGTCCAGGGGGCCTACGAGGGCCACGGTGTGCGCCCAGCCCGCCGCGAGGGAGTGGACGCGGCGCGCGGGGTGGCCGCCGGTCAGGTCCAGGGGCACGGGGCCGGACGTGGCCGGTGGGCGGTCGTCGGGGGTCAGGCCCCAGACGAGGCACTGTCGCGGTCCGCCCGGCCCCTGGGGGGCGACGACGGCCAGGTTGTGGCGGTAGCCGGCGGTCACGCGCTCCACGTGCCGTACGCCGGGGACGGCGACCGGCCCGGTGGGGTCGTGGTCGGGGCCGAGGCCCAGTTGCCCGCAGTGGTTGTTGCCCCACGCGCGCAGGGTGCCGTCCTCCAGCACGGCGAGGGTGTGGTGCCACCCGGCCCGGAGGGACGTCACGCCGTCGACCGCGCGGACGGGCACGGGCGTGGGGCGCTCCTCGTTGGTGCCGTCGCCGAGCTGGCACCAGTGGTTGGTGCCCCAGGCCCGTACCGTGCCGTCCCGCAGCAGGGCCACGCTGAAGTAGCCCCCGCCGGAGATGGCCGTGACGTCCCCGAGGTCGCGGACGGCCACCGGGGTGCGCCGTTCGTCCTTGCTGCCGTCGCCGAGCTGGCCCCGGTTGTTGGAGCCCCAGGTCCGGACGGTGCCGTCGTCCAGGAGCGCGAGGTTGTGGCCGCCGCCCGCCGCGATGGCGACGACGCCGTGCAGGCCGGGCACGGGGACCGGCACGTGGTGGTCGTGCCGGGTGCCGTCGCCGGTCTGGCCCCAGTCGTTGGCGCCCCAGGTCCGGACCGTGCCGTCCCGCAGCAGGGCGACGCTGTGGCCGCCGCCCGCCGCGAGAGCGGTGACACCGGTCAGTCCCCGCACCGCCACCGGCCGGTGGCGGTCCTCCCGGGTGCCGTCGCCGAGCTGCCCGTAGTGGTTGGCGCCCCACGCCAGGACGGTTCCGTGGCGGGTGAGCGCCAGCGTGTGGTGGGAGCCGGCCGCGACGGCGACGACGTCGTCCCCTGTGCCGCGGAGGGTCACCGGCGACGGGCGTTCGCCGCGTGTGCCGTCGCCGAGCTGACCGCAGTGGTTGGCGCCCCACGCCAGGACTGCGCGGCCGTCGGATCCGCCGGTCATACGGTGCTCCCTCCCGGGTCGCGGCCGTTCGTTCCGGGGCGCCGGAGCGGCGCCCTCCCGGTAGCCGTCCCCGTGCGGGCCCGGGCACGCGCGCGTGGGGCGGGGCGGATCACCCGCACGTGTGCGGGCATACGGAGGCAGGCCCCCTCCCCGGCCTCCCCGGCCTTCGGGCCTTCCGGGCCTTCCTGGCTTCCCGGCTCGAAGCCTCCCGGCGCCGTCCGGGCCGTCTCCGGGCGTGTCCTTAGACTGCCTGACGTGGAGCTTCGCCATCTGGAACATTTCATGGCCGTCGCCGAGGAGGGCAATGTCACCCGGGCGGCCGCGCGCCTGCACCTGGCGCAGTCGGGGCTGTCGGCGTCGGTGCGCGCCCTGGAGCGGGAGCTGGGCGCCGAGTTGTTCCTCCGTACGGCGCGTGGCGTGGAGCTGACCGAGGCGGGGCGTGCGCTGTTGCGGGAGGCCCGGCGCACGCTGGACAGCGCGGCGGCGGCACGGGAGGCGGTCGCGGCGGTGCGGGGCGTGGTGGGCGGCACGCTGCGGGTGGGGACCGAGCAGTGCATGGGTGCGGCGGACCCGTTCGGGACGCTGATGGGTTTCGGTGCGCGGCACCCTTCGGTGGAGGTGCGCGTCGAGCAGGCCGGGTCGGCGCTGCTCCTGGAGCGGCTGCGGCAGGGCCGCCTGGACGTCGCCTTCGTCGCCGGGCCCGCCGACACTTCGGGGCTGCGGCTGCGCGCGCTGGCGCGGGAGCCCATGGTGCTGCTGTGCGCGCCCGGGCACCGGCTGGCGCAGCGGCGGGAGCCGGGGCCGGTGGCGCTGGAGGAGCTGGCGGGCGAGGTGTTCGTGGACCTGCACCCGCACTGGGGCTCGCGGCAGGTCGCCGATGCCGCCTTCGCCGCCGCGGGGGTCCGGCGGGACATCGCCATGCAGCTCGACGATGTGCACAAGGTGCTGGACGTGGTGGGCGGCGGGGCCGCCGTGGCGTTCGTACCGCGCTCGGTGGCGGACAAGGAGCAGGCCCGTGGCCTGCGGTGGCTGGCCGTGGTGCCGGACGCCGAGTGGGCGGTGTCGGTGGCGTGGCCTGAGCACACCCGCCCCTCGGCGGCCGCGCGGGCGCTGCTGGCGTCGGTGCACGGGGGCGGCGATCCGCCCGGCTGATGGCTGCCATCGCCATCCGGTGTTGGACGGCGCCGTGGCCCGGCGCCGAGGCTGGAGCGGTGACTGTGACACGAACCCATCCCGCCATGCCGGCCCGTCGCATCGGACCCGTGGAGGTGAGCGCGATCGGCCTGGGCGCCATGCCGCTCTCCGTCCAGGGCCGCCCGGACGAGCGGCAGGCGATCACGACCCTGCACACGGCGCTGGACGCCGGCGTCACCCTGATCGACACGGCCGACGCCTACCACCTCGACGCCGGCGACCCCGGGCACAACGAGACGCTGATCGCCACCGCACTCGCGGCGTACGGGGGCGACACCTCGGACGTCCTGGTCGCCACCAAGGGCGGCCATACCCGCCCGGGCGGCTCCTGGGCTCTGGACGGGTCGCCGGAGCACCTGCGGCGGGCGGCCGAGGCGTCGCTGCGGCGGCTGGGGGTGGAGGCGATCGGGCTGTACCAGTACCACCGCCCGGACCCGGCCGTTCCGTACGCGGAGTCGATCGGCGCCCTCGGGGAGCTGTGCGACGCCGGGAAGGTACGGGCGGTGGGCATCTCCAACGCCGATCCTGAACAAATCCGGCTGGCCCAGGGCATCCTGGGCGAGCGGCTCGCCGCCGTGCAGAACCAGTTCTCGCCGTCCTTCCGCAGCAGCCTGCCGGAGCTGGAGCTGTGCGAGGAGCTGGGCTTGGCGTTCCTGCCGTGGAGTCCGCTCGGCGGCATGGGCGAGGCGGGCGCGCTGGGGTCGCGCCACCGCGCGTTCCACGAGGTGGCGGGCGAGCTGGGGGTGAGCCCGCAGCGGGTGTGCCTGGCGTGGATGCTCGCCCTGTCCCCCTGCGTCATCCCCATTCCGGGTGCCCGCCGCGCCGCGAACGTACGGGACTGTGCCATGGCCGCCGGGCTGAGGCTGTCGCCGGAGCAGTTGGCCCGCCTGAACACCACGGGGTGAAACGCCCGGCCGGATGCCCGGGACCGGAAGCCACGGCCGCCGGGTGCCCGGGACCGAAAGCCACGGCCGTCACCGGGCGGTGAGCAGGACCCACACCTGGCCGGGGGCGAAGCGGAGGGGCTGCCCGGCGGGGGTGGTGAAGGTGGTGCCGCCGTCAGCCGTGGTCCGGGTCCACCGTGCGTCGTGGCTCCTGCCGTCGCGCAGCACGAGCGCGGTGCCGGATCCCACGGTCTTGGTGTACGGGGTGACGTTGCCGCCCCGGTCCTTGAACCGGGAGGGCTGGACGTCGGTCTTCTGCACGACCACCGTCCGGGCGGCCGCCTGCCCGCCGTCCGTGGTGCGGGCGGGCGCGCCGTCCATGGCGACGAGCCACCGCTTGGTGGTGTCCGACCAGGTGAAGGTGTACCGGGCCGCCGGGTAGCGCACGGTGTGCTCGTTCACCTGCCTGCCGCCCGCGGGCGCGGCGCCGAACCGGAAGCCGATGTCCTTGGCCTTGTCGGCCTTCGGAGCGGCCGCCAGGGCGCGTTCGGGGCGGAGGTAGAGGTTGTACGGGGCCGGGCGGTCGTCGCTGCGGAAGTACGCCCGGGGCGCCTGGCCCGGCGTCAGGGCGAACAGCGGGGCGGCGTTGATCAGGGGCCGGAGCGCGGACTGTTCGCCGGAGTAGGCGAGGGCGGGGCGGCCGAACTGCCGCAGCAGCTCCAGGTCCGATTCGCGTGCGCTGCGCACCGGACCCACGGTTCGCGGCAGCTTCGACGAGTAGACCGCGAGGATGCGGCTCTGCCCGGCCTCGACCTGCTCGACGTAGACGATGTCAGCCGCGCCGATGCCGGTGTGCGGGCGTGCCGGGCGGACGTTGTCGATCTTGACGGCGAGCACCGGGGCGGGCTTGGCCGCCAGTCCCGTGAACGGCGACACACCGGGCCGGGTGGGGCTGGGCGACGCGGGCGGGGCGGAACTGCTCGGCGGCGGCTGGGGCGTGGGCCGGGGTTCGGGCTCGGATCGGGAGCATCCGAAAAGGCCGGCGGTCATGGCCGCGGAGACCACCACGGCGACGGCTGCGCCGACCGGTAGCGGATTGCGCTTCGCACCCATCGGTCCTGCTCCTGCCTGCCTCAAGTGGACCACGAAAAGCAGTGCCGGAACAGGCCCCGGGCCAGGTCACTTCAGGGCAGGACCCCGATGCTCCAGAGGTGGTACGCGACGACGCCGGCGACGCACAGCAGGACGATCCAGGAGCCGAGCCCGGTGTGTCTCCCGCTGCTCCCGGACCCGCGCGGCTTCCCGGGGCGCCGGGTCTTCCCCGCACGCCCGGCTCTCCCGGGGCGCCCGGTCTTCCCCGGACGCCCGGCCTTCTCAGGGCGCCGGGATCGTGCCCCGGCCGCCTTCCGCCCCGGGCCGCCGGGAGCGCCGGACCCGGCGGACCCGGCGGCTTCGGCGGCCGTCTCCGCGAGCAGGCGCCGGCAGGCGGCGGCCAGCTCCGCCGTCCCGGCGGACAGCGGCATGACGGCTTCCGAGCGGGCCGGGGCGGTCGTCCCGCCGTCGAGGATGCGCCCCGCCCGGAGGAGTATCTCGTCCCTGCCTCCGGCGGGCGCGAGGCTGATCCAGCGCTTGACGTGCTCGCCACGGATGACCACACCCCCGGAACGCTCGCGGTAGACGGTGTGCTCCCGCCACAGCACGCCCGCCAACTCGCTTGCGGCCTCCCGTAGTTGCGCACTCACGCGCCGCCCCCTCCTCCACGTGCCAATAGATCGAGCACCGCACTCTAACGTCAGGTACACACCAAGCCGACGCCGGGTGCCACCGCCCCGTCCTCCGTCGCACACTGGCGTGATGACACATGCCGACGACCGAACGAGTCCGGGTGGTGTGCTGCACGCGGCGTACGGCGCCTTCATGGCCGCCGTCCGGGAGATCGACGACGAGCGGTCATGGGCGCCGACGGGCTGCACCGGCTGGGCCGCGCGCGATCTGGTCTTCCACTGCCTGACCGACGCCCAACGCGCCCTCAACGCCCTGCACACCCCCACGGACGACCCGCCCGACCGTGACGCGGTGAGCTACTGGGCCGACTGGCGCCGGCAGGACGCGGCGGGCAGGGAGCGGGCGGCGCAGGGCCGCCGGTTCGCGCGTACCGTCGCCGGGATGTTCCTGTACTTCGGGCACCTGCGCGAGCTGTACCTGGAGACGGCGGCGGCCACGCTGCACGCCGCCGGCCAGGTCGACCCGCACCGGCCCGTGGTCACGCAGGGGCACGTCCTGAGCGCGGGCGACCTGCTGCGTACGCTCGCGGTGGAGGCGACGGTCCACCACCTCGACCTGGGCGTCTCCCTGACGGATCTGCCCGGCCCGTCCTCCGGCGGGCTCGCCGAGGTCCGCCGCACGCTGGACGGGCTGCTGGGCCGCCCGTCCCGGTGCCATGGGACGACGCGCACTACGCCCGCGCGGCCACCGGCCGGGCCGCGCTCACCGCCGCCGAACGCGCCGCTCTCGGACCGGACGCGGCCCGCTTCCCCCTCTTCGGGTGACCCCTCCCGTCACACGTCGTGCCCCTGGGCGGCGAGCCAGCGGTGGACGGCGGTCTTGTCGGCGACGCTGATGCGCACCGGCACGTCCGGCGGAGGCCCCTCGTCCGCGTTGAAGGCCGTGTCGGTGACCCGGGCCGTCACCCAGTCGGCCAGCTCCCGGGCGGCCTCGGCGGACAGGCTCCGCCGCCGCCAGCCCTCCCGCGCCTCCTCGGCGGCCCGCGCGTCGTGCCGGGCCGCCTCCTCCAGCCATGCCGGTACGAGCCGTTCGACGACCCGCTCGTCCGCTGCGGAATGGTTCATGCACCCATGTGTGACCGTTCGCACCCCGGTGTCATCCCTCGTTGCGGCAGAAGGGTGAACTCACCGTCCCCCGGCCGTGCGGGCGTTACGCGACGGGGGGCCGTCTGTTACGCAAAGGGACCCGGGGGACCCGGGTGTCTCGACGATGAAGGACGAACATGATCAAGAAGGTGCTGGCCACGGCCGGCGTTGCCGCTGCCGTCATCGGTGTGTCCGCGCCCATGGCCGCGGCCAACGGCGACCGCGGCGTCGACACGCAGAACGGCAACTTCTCCAAGCAGATCTACGGCAACACCAAGACCGGCGGCCACATGAGCCCGCAGATCGGCCTCGTTCAGGGGTCGCTGAACAAGCTGTGCGTCGGCCTGCCGGTCCAGGGCGACGTCCAGAACATCCTGCTGATCAACATCGGCGTCCAGGACATCCTGAACGACACGCAGAACCAGCAGTGCGCCGAGAACTCCACGGCGGTCAAGGGCGACAGCGCCCTGTCGCACATCCTCGAGGACGTCATCTCCGAGAACCTCTCGGCATCCGTCCGGGACTGATGCGAGCCGGCCGGTCCGCACGGCGCGTCGCCGCGCGGGCCGGCCCGGTCGGGCGGTCAGGCCTGGTCGCCCGGCAGGGAGAGGGTCGCCCAGACGGTCTTGCCCCGCAGGGGCGCCCGCTCCCAGGACCACGATTCGCTGAGGGCGCCGACGAGGGCGAGGCCCCGGCCGCTTCCCTCGGCGTCGTCGGCGTCACGCGGCCGCGGGGGGACGGAGCTGGGGTCGGAGACGGCGCACACCACGGCGCCGGGGTACCTGAACAGGCCCAGCCAGACCGGGTGTTCCAGGGGCGGGGAAGACGGGACCAGCGCGTGCCGGACGGCGTTGGTCACGAGTTCACTGACGACCAGCGTCATGTCCGGCACCAGCGACGGCAGTGACCACGAGGCCAGCGTGGCCCTGACGAACCGGCGCGCCTGCCCGGCACTTCGCGGACACCCGCCGAGCCCGCACGCGGCGAAGGCGCCGAGACCCTCGTCGTCCGGCAGACCGGACGGTGCGGTGGCCCGTCCGGCATCCGTGCGCGGTAAGGCCGACATGTGAGCCGTCACTGGGCAAGCCCCCCTGCTGGCTTCGGTGTTCGACGCTTCGGCAGCCGATGTGGAACGAGTATCGTCGTCCGCGTCCCCCGAATGCAATTGCATCTGGGATTGCGGTCAAGGATGGCCGGGAACACCTGAACGAAACACGAGGGGCTGGTGGGTGTGGAGTACATCAACGGTATGGGAGCCGGAGCCCTGAGCTCGGTCACGTGGACGAAGAGCAGTCACAGCAACGCCACGGGCAACTGCGTCGAGCTGGCCGCGCTTCCCGGTGGCCGGGTCGCCGTCCGCAACTCCCGTGATCCGCAGGGGCCCGCGCTGATCTACACCCGTGAGGAGATCGCGGCCTTCGTCGCCGGCGCCCGGGACGGCGACTTCGACTCCGTACTGGACTGAATCGGCCACCGGAGCGACCCGCTCTCTGGAGCGTCCCGCCCGTGCTGGATACTGTCGTGTCCTCACAGAGCAGGAGCGCCCCGATGACCGCAACGGAACGGAGCCCGTCGTTGTTCGTCCGGCCCCTGGGGGCGGTCGAGAACAACCCGACCGCCCTGAAGCTGATCCTGGGCGGCAAGCTGCGCGAACTCCGGGTGAGTGCCGGGCTCGATCCGGCCGACGTCGACGCCCGCCTCGGCTTCTCCCGGTCGAAGACCAGCCGGCTCGAACTGGGCCGGCACGGCTGCAAACCGGCCGATGCCCAGGCGCTGTTGCGGTTGTACGGAGTGGAGGACGAGGAACTGATCGCGGAGTTCCAGCGGCTGGTCGCCCAGTCCCGCCGGCCCGACTGGTGGCGCTCCTTCAGCGACGTCCTGTCGGACTTCTTCACCCCGCTGGTCGCCCTGGAGGGGGCGGCCGCGATCATCCGCACCTACGAACCGTTCTACGTGCCGGGCCTGTTGCAGACACCGGCCTACGCGCGTGCGGTGATCGAGTCCGGGCCCGCCCGGCTCCTGCCCCACGACGTCCGGCGCCGGGTGGAGCTGCGCCAGCAGCGACAGCGCCAGCTCGACCTGCCGGACGCGCCCCGCCTGTGGGCGGTGATCGACGAGTCGGTGCTGATGCGCACGGTCGGCGGGCCACGGGTGATGCGGGAGCAGTTGGAGCACCTCGCCGAGATGGTGGGACGGTCCCATGTCACCGTGCAGGTCGCGACGTTGGACATCACGGCGTCGGTGGGTGTGGGCACCGGCGTGACGTACCTGCGTTTCGCGCTCGGCGACCTCAAGGACGCCGTCTACATCGAGCACCTGACGGACAGCACCTTCAGCCAGAAGCCACAGACCGTCGAGCAGTACCGCGACATGCTCGACCGGCTGGGGGCGTGCGCCCTCACGCCGAAGGAGTCGCTCGCGCTGCTGCACGAGCGACTCCGGCGCTACTGACGGCCCTGGCCGGGTGAGGCGGCCGGATCCCGCACTGACCGCCGTGCGGCGGCCGGTCCGGTACCGGCCGCGTACGGCGGCCGGGGTCACACGATCCGGCCGACGCCGCCCCATTCGACCCATTCGTCGGTCTGCTGGACGGGGGCGAGGTCGTTGTCGGGCCGCCAGGTCGACACTTCCACCAGGCCCGGTTCGAGGATCTCCAGCCCGGTGAGGAACTCGGTCACCTCGTGCTCCTCGCGCACCCGCCCCCAGTGCCCCCCGGTGGCCTCCGCCATGAAGTCGGTCACGAAGGCCCGGATCTCCGGGCGGTCGCTGACGAGCTGGCACACCACGAGGAAGCTTCCGGGTACGAGGCGTTCGGCGACCCGCCGGACCAGCGCGGCCGGGTCGTCCTCGTCCGGGATGCAGTGCAGGACCGACACGAACAGGGCCGCGACGGGACGGCTGAAGTCGATCAGCCTCCTGGTCTCCTCATGGCCGAAGATGCCCTCGGTGTCCCGCATGTCCGCCTGGATGACCGCGGTCCGGTCGTTCTCGTCGAGCAGGGCGCGGCCGTGCGCCAGCACGATGGGGTCGTTGTCGACGTACACGACCCTGGAGTCGGGGTCGACGGCCTGGGCGACCTGGTGGACGTTGTCCTGGGTGGGCAGGCCCGAGCCGTGGTCGATGAATTGGCGGATTCCGTACTCCGTGGCCAGCACGCGCACGACGCGCCGCAGGAAGTGCCGGTTGTTCACCGCCAGCGCCTTGCTGCTGGGCACCTGCTTCAGCAGGTGTTCGCACGCCTCGCGGTCGGACGCGTAGTTGTCGCTGCCCCCCAGGAGGTAGTCGTACATGCGCGCCACGCTGGGCACGGTCGTGTCGATGGCGTCAGGGGTCCACAACTCGCGTGCCATCCAGTCCTCATCCGCTTCGGTGCCGTCAGGTCGGTCGTACGAGAGGCACATGCTAGGGAGAGCCGGGGCGGCGGTGACGCGAATGGCCGTACCCGCCCGGCGCAGCGGACTGTTTCGGCCATCGTGTCAGTGCATGACACCTTCGGTGGTGTCGTGCCACTGTTCGAGCCGGCGTTGCAGTACCTGGAGCGCCCCGCGCCGGCGGCCGGGTACGCGGCGGCGCAGGGCGACCAGCGCCGGGCCCAGGGCGCGGGCGGCCTCCGGGTCGCGCAGTTGCTCCCACTGGTGGTGGGCGCGGTCGACGGCGCCCTCGACGTCGGGGTCGTCCCGGGTCTGCTGCCGCGCCAGTCTGGCCTCGGCGGCCACCATCCACAGCCGGCAGCTCGCGGCCGGGTCCCCGGCGAGGCGGGCCAGGTCGGCGCGCACCTCCAGCCAGTGGATCGCCTCGGGCGAGCCGGAGCCGTACGTCCGGTGCGCGTGCTGCTCCCAGGCCGCGGCGGCGGCCGCCGCCTCACCGTGGCGGCCGGAGGTGGCGGCGGCGAGGATCGACGGCAGCGGATCGGCGTCGGGCGCCGGGCGGGCGGAGGGAACGGCGGGTGCGGGTGACGGCACCGGGGCGGGCGCCGGCGTGGGCGTGGGCGGGAAGTCGGCGGCGTACAGCAGTGCGCCCTGGGCGACGCCGGTCTGTGCGAGGACCTGTTCGTGCAGGGCCGGGAGCGGTGGGCGTGCTCCGCTGCGCCAGACGGCGGCGCAGGCCTTGAGGTAGTCGGGGCTGGCGATCGTACGGCGCCCGGGCGGCGGGACGAGGCGGCCGTAGACGCGTACTCCGTGGCAGAGCGCCAGGAGACCCCGGTCGGTGGTGAGCCGCTGCCAGGTGGGGTCGTCGGCGACCAGGTCGACGACGACCGTGGTGGTGCCCGGGCGGCGGAGTTTCAGCTCCCCGGCGATCCAGTGCCAGGGCAGCGCGGTGTAGCGGAGGGTGGCGGGTGACGTGCGTGCCAGCGCGAGGTGCGGCAGGCGCTGGCGGTGGTCGAGGTGGAGCTGCCCGGCGATGTAGAGCGAGAGGGGGCCGGGCGTGGCGACGGCGGCCCGGAGCCGGGTGAGCACGGCCTGCGGGTCGAGCGGGTCCGCCAGCTCGACCAGTGTCGCGGCCGCCGTGCCGGTCAGCGCGCCCGGGGGTACAGCGGCGAGCGCCGGAAGCACCCCCACCGCGTCGACCAGCCGTCCCTTGCCGACGGGGGCGGCCGCCAGCAGCAGCGCCGTCCCGGCCGGTTCCTCCCTGTCGATCTCCACACCAGCACCGTATCCGCTCTACCCGGGGGCGGGCCCCACCGGGTGGCGCGGAGGCAGTCGGTGGAGGCGGACATCGGCCAGCCGGCCGCCGGTCACGACGGCGGTCATGTACGTGCGGTACGGCTGGCGCCGGCGGTCGGTGGGCGAGCCGGGGTTGAGCAGCCTCAGGCCGCCGGGCGCCGTGCTGTCCCAGGGGATGTGGCTGTGCCCGAACACCAGGACGTCCAGGTCGGGGAACCGCTCCTCGCACCGGCGTTCGCGGCCTTGCGCGGGGCCCGTCTCGTGGACGACGCCGAACCGCAGCCCGCCGAGCTCGGCGAGGGCCACTTCGGGCAGGCGGGCGCGCAGCTCGGGGCCGTCGTTGTTGCCGTGGACGGCCAGCAGCCGCTTGGCGCGGGCCTCCAGCAGGTCGAGGGTGGCGGCGTCCACCCAGTCGCCGGCGTGCAGCACGACGTCGGCGGCCTCAATGCCCGCGAGGAGCTGTGCGGGCAGCTCCTTGGCGCGTTTGGGCACGTGGGTGTCGGCCGTCAGGAGCAGTCGCACGTCGTCGGTCGCGTTCACCCCTCCATGGTGCGGTCAGGCACGGCAGCGCAGCATCTCCAGCGGCGGGGTGGCGAAGAGGTCCGCCCAGAAGTCCTCGCCGAACTCACGGACGCCGGCTTCGGACACCTGGAGGGGAACCCAGGTCACCTCACTGAACCCGGTCGCCCGCAGGGACTGCTCGTAGACCTCGCGGCGGGGGGCCGCGGTGACGATGCTGATCGGCTGCGGGTCGAGGAGAGCCGTGACCCGGACCCGCGGACCCGTCTCGGTGTCCTCACCGGTCGGCTCGCAGAGGAATCCGTACTTGTCCAGGGAAGGACAGTCGAACCGGTAGTCGGGATTCTGGGCGAGGACGAAGAACTCTCCACCCGGCACCAGGCTCCGGTGGATGTTGCGGCACATCCGCTCCATCGCGGCGATGTCATCGGCGTAGTTGAGGCACTGCACTCCCACGGCGATGTCGAAGCGCCGGTCGAGAGGCCGCAGCTCGGCCACGTCACCGACTTCGTAGTTCACACCCAGCGGGTCACGCTGCTCGCTGCCCCGGGCGGCGGCGATCATCTCGACGGAGATGTCGACACCGAGGACGTCCGTGGCGCCGCGCCGCTTGAACTCCCTGCTGTAGAAGCCGGTGCCGCACGCCAGGTCGAGAACCGACTTGCCGCGCACGTCCCCGACCAGGCCCAGGAAGCTCGGCACCTCCCCGTAACGCATCAGCGGGAGGGACTTGAACCCTTCGAATGCCTCGCCGATCGCGTCGTACTGCTGCACGCTCACGTGCCGCCCCCTCTTGCGCTTCGTTCTGTACGTGGCCACGCCGGCCCTCCGGAATCGGAGGCTCACCGCGTCGCGGTCGTGGCAGAAAGTCTCCCCCGCCCCGCCGGGCCACCGTACTGGCAGATGACACAAAGAAGTTGGCGGCACACCCCCCTATCACCCAACACACCCTCCTGGTGTCAGGGGGCCGGCGCGTGTGGCGGGACGGCGAGGAGTGTGCGGTAGGAGGCGGTACCGGCCGGCTCGCCGACCCGGCGCCCTTCGGCCTCGACCCAGGCGTGGGCGCTGAAGGGCGGCGTCCGCACGCCGGTGCACCAGGTCGGCCAGACGCCCCGCATCCGGCACAACAGGACGGTGGCGAGGGAACGCTGGAGGCAGTACTTGCCGGCGCACAAGGTGCTGACGGTGGTGACGTTGCCGCGGGCGCGCAGTGCCTCTTGGTAGGTGGCCGGCCGGGCACCGTGCCGCAGGAGGCTGAGCAGAGTGCCGAGGCGCTTCGGGGTGAGGCGGGCCAGGAGACGCGCGGCACCGACCGCCACGTGCGCCAGGCAGCGGTGGCGGAAGGGAATCGGGGAGCGCCGGCTGTCGAGTACCTGGCTCATGACGTTGTCCGTTCCCGCACCAGCCGTGCCCTGGCGAGCCGGGCGATCAGGTCGCTGATGTCCTGGGCGGCCTGTTCGGCGGTGACGGGGCGGGCGCGGGCCAGTTGTCCGGCGATGCGGGCGCTGTCGTCGCCGCGGAGCAGCGCGCGCAGGATGAGGGCGCCGGTGGCGTTGAGCTGCCAGTAGCGGCCGCGGCGGCCGTCGAGCAGGACCATGCCGTCGTCGGTGTCGCAGACGGTCACGTCACGGCACAGGGTCAGGGTCACGGGGGTGCTCCTTGAGGTGGTCCGGTGTGGGATGCGTCCGGAGGTCCCGCAGCCAGGATTCGGCGGCCACTGCCGTCTCCACCGCCGGCCCGCAGGCCGCGGGCAGCGTGCCGGGGCTCAGCCAGGCACGGCGCAGGGTGTCGCGGTCGGCCAGCCCGGCGGCGACGAGAAGCGAGGAGTCGGCCCAGGCGGCGAGAAGCGGCTGCTGCGCCTTCATCCCGGCACGCCACTCGGCGCCGGCGTCACCTTTTGTCGTCCGGGCCAGCAGAAGGTCCGGCACGATGCCACGCATCGCTTGGACCAGCAGCGGCTTGTAGCGCCAGGGATCGAGCGCCTCGTGCGGGCGGACGCGCAGGCACGCCTCGACGACCGCGTCGTCGCAGAAGGGCATCTCCAGCGCCATGCCGTGCTGGTCGTAGGTGACGGCGACCCGTCCGGCCTGCTGGATCTGGTGGATCCACCGGTGCGGGCCGCGGGTACCGGCCAGCGGGGGGACGTCCGCGGCCGCCTGGCGCAGGAGCTCCGCCGCTGCCTGCCGGGTGTGCTCGGTGGCCCAGGGCGTGGGCGTCATCGGTGCTGCCCAGCCCAGGTCGGGGGCGCCGGGCTCCATCGGCGCGTTGGCCAGGCCCGTCGCCTGCCGAACCAGCCAGGCGGAGTGCCCTCGCCGGTCGGCGAGGCAGCGCGCTGCGGCGGCGCGCGGCCAGCGCTGCATGGCGGCGAAGGCGCCCAACTGGCGGATGGCCGTGGCGGGCCGGTGACGCACGAGGTCGTGCAGGTGACAGACCGGCGGCAGGACCACGTGGTCCCCGCCCTGCCCGCACAGCCGCCGCCCGCCCCCGTGCGCGCGCAGCACCGAACGGATGTGGTGCTGCTGCGCCAGGTCGCGCCACTTCAACGACGGCTCGTCGTCCGGTTCACCGCCTTCGCCCAAACCCGTGAGGTAGGGCGGCAGGCCCGCGATGGGAAACGTCAGGCGGGTGGTGCCGCTGGGCAGATGCGCCGCGGCCACGCGGGCGTAGCGGGAGTCCTCATTGGCCGCGTCACTCAACTCCAGGGTGGCGACGACGAGTCGCGCCCCGGCTTCCACGGCCAGGAAGCACAACGAGGTCGAGTCCATGCCACCGGACAGATCCGCCGCCCAGACCTGCCCCGGGCGCACCCGCACCGCCACCGCGTCCCGCAGCGCTTCCCGCAGCCCCACCGCCGCCTCGGCCAACGGCGACTCCTGCTCCGGCGCCCGCCACCACCGACGCTCGCCGGCGCGCCCCCTGCGGTCGAGCCGAACGGCGCTCTCCGGCGACACCGCGCGCACCCCACGGAACATCGCCGCCCGGTCCAGCGGGAAGGGAGTCGGCCCCAGGAACGCGATGCGTGCGGCCATCTGGTGCGTATCCACATCCGCACCCGTCAGCCACGCCAGCGTGCGGGAGCGGTCGGCGACGACGTCGACCCCGTCCACCGCGGCACGGTACAACCGCCGCGCCCCCGACGCCGTGCCCCGCGCGTACACCTCCCCTCGCACTGTCGCCAGCAGGTGGAAACACCCCGCGACGCCCCGCACGAGCTGTTCCGCCTGCGTCGCGGTGCTCACCGTGCCGGCCCGTCGCCGCAGTTCCGCCTCACTCGCTCCGGAGACCCCGAGCAACGCCACACGTACCCGACCGGTCTCGATGATCCGCGCCCTGTCGGCGCTCCAGCACCCGACCAGCCAGGGCCGGCCGGACTCGTGCGGCACCACATGGCACGCCGCGCCCCGCAGCCCACGGAACGCGGCGAGCGCCGCGTCGCAGTCCGGCAGGGCCGCGAACCAACACTCGCCGCACATGGATGTCACCACCACTGCCGGTGGAATCCGCTCCAGCCGTCCCAACCATGACCGTAGAAACCTTCGGTCTTCTCGGTGAAACCGCCGACCTCCTCCAGCACCGGCGGCTCGTAGACCTCGGCCTGTTCGGTGTCACAACTCTCGCGCACAGCTCCTCACCTCCTTTCAGCGTCTGCTTGAGCGTCTGCGCAAGGAGGAGGTGCCCGGCACGCAAACCGACACACCGCATTTAACTCGCGTGAGTTACGAAATAGGAATATATGACTGATGTCGGGGCGGGCGCCCGAAGCGGGCGCGCCACGATCCGGGGCAGGGGTGGGCGCGCCAGCCGCGGTCCCACTCCGCCCGGCGGGGGGACGTACCGGCGCCGGGCCGTTCCGTCGCGGTCCGGCACGCGAGTGCGGTCAGTACGGCGGTGACGGCCGCCAGTTCGGTGGCGGTCGGGCGGCCGTGGACGATGCGGAGATGGAGGGGCACTGGCCCATGCTGCGCCGCCCCCTCCGTCCAGGGCATCCGCTGCTCCCCCATCCGGGCGAACGCGGCACCGGTCGCGGTCGCGGCGGTGGGACGGCGGGCACCCGGCGGCGGGCACTCCGGGCCGGGCGCTGACGGCGGCGGGTCACCGATTTGCCGTAACCGGGTGGTTCCTCTTCGACGCGCGCGACGATCGCCGGTCCCTGATCCTTTGAATGCAAACGCGACGAAAGGGCATACGTCATGGCCACGTTGTGCAGACCCGCGGTGTCCGTTCCCGAGCACGTGATCACCATGCAGCAGACGCTCGACCTGGCACGGACCATCCACGCGGACCACCCGCAGCTCCAACTGGCGCTGCGGCTGATGGAGAACACCGGAGTGCAGAAGCGGCACCTGCTGCGGCCGATCGAGGAGACGCTCCGGCACGACGGCTTCGAGATACGGAACCGGATATACGAGGCCGAGGCCAAGGCCCGGGTGCCCGCCGTCATCGAGCGGGCGCTGGAGGACGCGGAGCTCCGCGCCGCGGACATCGACATGATCATTTATGTGTCGTGCACGGGCTTCATGATGCCGTCGCTGACGGCGTGGCTGATCAACACGATGGGCTTCCGCGGCGACACCCGGCAGGTGCCCATCGCCCAGCTCGGGTGCGCGGCGGGCGGCGCGGCCATCAACCGGGCGCACGACTTCTGCACCGCCTACCCGGAGGCGAACGCCCTCATCGTGGCGTGCGAATTCTGCTCGCTGTGCTACCAGCCGACCGACCTGGGCGTGGGCAACCTGCTGTCCAACGGACTGTTCGGTGACGGGCTCGCGGCCGCGGTGATGCGGGGCCGGGGCGGTACGGGCGTGACGCTGGAGCGCAACGGCTCGTACCTGGTTCCGGAGACGGAGGACTGGATCGCGTACGACGTGCGCGCCACCGGCTTCCACTTCAAGCTCGACAAGAGGGTGCCCGGCACCATGGAGCCCTTGGCGCCGGCCCTCAAGGAGCTTGCGGGGCAGCACGGCTGGGACGCCTCCGACCTGGACTTCTACATCATCCACGCAGGTGGTCCGAGGATCCTGGACGACCTCAGCAAGTTCCTCGGCGTACCGTCGGAGGCGTTCCGCTTCAGCCGGGCCACGCTGACCGAGTACGGGAACATCGCCAGCGCCGTGGTCCTGGACGCGCTGCGGCGGCTGTTCGACGAGGGCAGCGCGCAGCACACCGCGCGCGGCCTGCTCGCGGGCTTCGGGCCGGGCATCACGGCCGAGATGTCGCTCGGCCGCTGGACGGTCTCGGACCAGGTGCCCGAACGCGTTCCCACACGCATGCTCAAGGACGTACCCGACCGTGTCCTGGTGGAGGAACCGACCCGTGTTGGATGAGACGACGACCACAGCCGCACCGCCCCCAGTACGTCACTGGCCCGCCCTCGACCTGTTCGGGGTGGACTTCGACCCCGTGCTCGCCGAGTTGATGCGGGAGGGTCCGATCACCCGGATCCAACTGCCCAACGGCGAGGGCTGGGCCTGGCTGGTGACGCGCTACGACGAGGTCAGGGCCGTGACGAACGACCCCCGCTTCAGCCGGAAGCTGGTCGTCGACAACGACGTCACCCGGCTGGCGCCGCACTTCATCCCGGTCGACGGGGCGGTGGGTTTCGAGGACCCGCCCGACCACACCCGGCTGCGGAGGGCGGTGGCGCCCGCGTTCACCACGCGGGGGGTGGAGCGGCTGCGGGACCGGGCGCGGCGGATGCTGGACGAGCTGGTGGAGGAGGTGCTGGCCGACGGTCCGCCGGCCGACTTCACCGAGCGGCTGCTGGGGCCGTTCCCGCTGGCCGTGGTCTGCGAGCTGATGGGCGTCCCCGCGATCGACCGGCCGCGGATGCACGAGTGGACGAACCTGATCCTGTCCTCCGCGCACGGTGCCGAGCGCAGCCAGCGCGCCAAGGATGACATGTGCGCGTACTTCGCCGATCTGCTGCGCCAGCCGCGTGACGGCGACATTGGCGACGACCGGGACGACGACGAGGAGAGCGTCATCGGGCTGCTGGGGACCGCCGTGGCGAACGGTGAGATCACCGCGTCCGAGGCGGTCGGGCTGGCGCTGCTGATCCAGATCGGCGGCGAGGCGGTCACCAACAACTGCGGCAACATGCTGTTCATCCTGCTCACCCACCCCGAGCACATGGAGCGGCTGCGTGCCGAGCCGGCCGCCCGCCCGCGCGCCATCGACGAGATGCTGCGCTACATCCCGCACCGCAGCGCCGTCGGCCTGTCCCGCATCGCCCTGGAGGACGTGACGGTGGCGGGGGTACGCATCCGGGCCGGCGAGCCGGTCTACGTCTCGTACCTGGCGGCGAACCGGGACCCGGACGTCTTCCCCGACCCGGAGACGCTGGACTTCGACCGCAGCCCCAATCCGCATGTGGCGTTCGGGTACGGGCCGCACTTCTGCGTGGGGGCCATGCTCGCCCGGATGGAGTCGGAGCTGCTGGTGGACGCCTTCCTGGACCGGTTCCCCGGGCTGCGTCTCGCCGTGCCGGTCCACGCGGTCCCCTTCCGCCGCGGCGCGCTCATCCGCGGGCCCCAGTCCCTTCCGGTGACCTGGTGACGGCGCGTCAGGGGGCGCCGGCCGCCGCGCTGGCCGACGCCCCCCACGGGCTGCTGGTGCCGACGGGGCACGGGCGCAGGCTGCGGTCGCCGCGCAGGAGGTCACCTTCAAGGTGACGGGCGAGCACTCCCGGGCGGCGTCGAGCTTCGAGGTGGTGGTGCCTCCCGGGTTCGACGTGGGCGCCCATGTGCACGCCCGCAGCGAGGAGCTGTTCTACATCCTGGAAGGGGAACTGGACGTCCTGGCGTTCGAGCCCCGGGGGCGGACCGGCGACGACTGGCGGCACTGGGAGTCGCCGTCGGGGCGGCGCACGGTCCGGGCCACACCGGGCACGGTGATCGTGGTCCCGCCGGGCTGTCCGCACGCGTTCGCCAACCGTACGGACCAGCACGCCAGGATGTTCTTCCAGGCGTCGCCGCCGCCGGACCACGAGCGGTACTTCGAGGAGCTCATCGAGATCCTCGACCGGGACGTGCCCCCGGACCACGCGGCGATCGCCGCGCTGCGCGCCCGCTACGACATCGAGCAGATCACACCGCTGCGGCACGACGCGCACCGGGAGCCGTGACCCGGGGCGTGGTCGCTCAGGCGGCGGCGGGGAAGCGGTCCCAGACGCGGTGGCGGCCGAGGAGTTCGGTGACCCGTGCGAGGACGCTCTCGCCGCTGTCCCCCGTCACCACGCCCGTGGCCCCGGCCGGTACGCCGGCCGCCTCCAGGACGCTCTCGGCACCGGCCCAGCCGCCGATGGCCTTGGCGTGCCGGAACGCCTCGGAGACCATCAGCAGCACCCGGGGGTCGGTCGTCGCGGTGGGCTGCTCGGCGTCGGCCGCCCGGGCGTCCCGGGCGCCGTAGGCGTCGGCGCCGTGGCCGGGCAGGCCCGCCACGAGCAGGGCGTCGAACTCGACTGACCGCGCGGTGGCGAAGGTCCGCTGCACGGCGACGGGGTCACCGTCCGTGCCCAGTTCGCCGCCTGCCGGGGCGATCACGAGCGGCACCATGCCCGCGTCGAGCACGGCCTGGCGTACCGCGCGTACGCCGTCCAGCTCGCCGTTGTCATCGGCGACGATGCCGATGATCCGGCCGTCCGTGGGCCAGGTCTCACCGATCTGGGACAGGGCGGGGCTGGGCTCCACCATGGCCAGGGGTTCGGTGGGCTTGGGGGCGGGCAGGCCGAGGCCGGTGGCGACCTTCTCGCACAGCTCGGGGTCGATGTTGGCGAGCACCTTCAGCCCGCGTTCCTTGATGGCCTGCTCGTAGCACTTGCCCAGTTCGAAGGTGTAGGCGGCGGCGATGTGCTCGCGCTCGGTCGGGGTCATGCTGAGCCAGAAGCGGCGGGGCTGGCTGAAGTGGTCGGAGAAGGACGCGGGGGCCTCGCGGACCTTCTTCGCCGCCGGGATCTCGCGGGGTACCTCGATGTACGCGCCCGTGTCGGCGCCCGCTGTGAAGGGGCAGCCGCCGTCCAGCGAGTTGGGGCGGTAGGGGGCGACGCCGGTGTGCACGGCCGTCTGGTGCATGCCGTCGCGGGTCATGTCGTTGACCGGGGCGTGGGGGCGGTTGATGGGGATCTGGGCGAAGTTCGGGCCGCCGAGCCGGCTGATCTGGGTGTCGAGGTAGGAGAAGAGCCGGCCGGCCAGGAGCGGGTCGTCGGTGATGTCGATGCCGGGGACGAGGTGGCCGGGGTGGAAGGCGACCTGTTCGGTCTCGGCGAAGAAGTTGGACGGGTTGGCGTTGAGGGTCAGCAGCCCGATCGGCTGTACGGGGGCGAGCTCCTCGGGGACGATGTTGGTCGGGTCCAGCAGGTCGATGCCCTCGAAGGTCTGCTCGGGGGTGTCGGGGAAGGTCTGGATGCCCAGCTCCCACTGGGGGTACGCCCCGGCCTCGATGGCGTCGGCGAGGTCCCGGCGGTGGAAGTCGGGGTCCATGCCGTTGATCATCTGTGCTTCCTCCCAGACGAGGGAGTGCACGCCGAGCTTCGGCTTCCAGTGGAACTTGACCAGGGTGGTGCGGCCCTCCGCGTTGACGAGGCGGAAGGTGTGGACGGCGAAGCCCTCCATCATCCGGAAGGAGCGCGGGATGCCCCGGTCGGACATGTTCCACAGCGTGTGGTGGGTGGCCTCGGTGTGCAGCGTGACGAAGTCCCAGAAGGTGTCGTGGGCGCTCTGGGCCTGCGGGATCTCCCGGTCGGGGTGGGGCTTTCCGGCGTGGATGATGTCGGGGAACTTGATGGCGTCCTGGATGAAGAACACCGGGATGTTGTTGGCGACCAGGTCGAAGACGCCCTCGCTGGTGTAGAACTTCGTCGCGAAGCCGCGGGTGTCGCGCACGGTGTCCGACGAGCCGCGCGAGCCGAGCACGGTGGAGAAGCGGGTGAACACCGGCGTCTGGACGTCCTTGCCGAGGAACGCCGCCTTGGTGACCCCGGCGGCCGTCCCGTAACCCTGGAAGACGCCGTGGGCGGCGGCGCCCCGGGCGTGGACGACCCGCTCGGGGATGCGCTCGTGGTCGAAGTGCGTGATCTTCTCGCGCAGGTGGTGGTCCTGGAGCAGGACGGGGCCCCTGCTGCCCGCCTTGAGGGACTTGTCGCTCTCGTAGAGCCGGGCACCCTGGGCGGTGGTCAGGTACGGGTCGCCCTGCGCCATCCGCGGCTGTTCAGCGCCGGTGGGCAGGCCCGTGGGGCTGTACGTCTCCGGTCCGCCCTGGTCCGGCTTGGGCGGGAGGGGACCGCGCACCTCGGTCGGTTCGTCGAGCTGGGCGGGCTCGGGGGCGGGCGCGCCGGGGATGTCGGCGGCGGGGCCGCCGCCGTCGCCGCGGACGGCCTCGGTCAGCTTCTCGGCGGCCGCTTTCAGGTGGTGGGGGTTCGGCATCGTTTCCTCCGTGCTCGGGACAGGGACTCCACAGCCATGACCGTCGCGGAGTGGGACAAAACGGAAGCGCCGGGGACATCCGTCCATCGGCACACAGCCGGCCGGGCGCCGCCCGCCGCTCCGCGAGCGGCCACGGCTGCCCAGGTACCCCCGTGTCGTTGTGGGAAGCACGGACTTTGGTCACCGCTCCAGTTCCTTGTGGGCGCTCTCGGGCAGCCGCAGGTACACGGCGGCGGACACCAGGCACAGGACGGACACGTACCAGGGGAACAGGCCCGGGTGGCCCAACTCCGTGAACAGGGTGCCCACATAGGGCGCCGTCCCGCCGAAGAGGGCCACGGTCAGCGAGTAGGGGAAGCCGATGCCGGCGGCCCGCACGCGCGCGGGGAAGACCTCCGCGTTGACCGCGGCCGAGATCGAGGTGAACCCGGTGAGCAGGACCATGCCCGCGCACTGGACGAGGAGCAGGGAGGCGAAGGAGTCGCCGATCGCGCGCAGCAGGGGCACGGTCAGCAGGGCGAAGCCGATGCCGAAGAAGAGCAGCGGCGGTTTGCGGCCGTAGCGGTCCGACAGCAGCCCGCCCAGGGGCTGGAGCAGGGCGAAGAAGCCGAGCGAGAGGGTGCCGGCGAGCAGCGCGTCGGCCTTGTCGATACCGGCGTTGAGCTCGGCGTACGTGGGCAGGTAGGAGGTCCAGGTGTAGTACGCGATGGTGCCGCCGGTCGTGATGCCGCAGATCAGCAGCGATTCACGGGGGTGGCGGCGGAGCGCGTCGAAGAGCCCGGGGCGGGGGCGCCCGGCGGGTTCGCCGGTGGGCCGGAGGGTCTCCTCGGCCCCGCGCCGGATCCAGAAGCCGACGAGGCTGAGGGCGGCTCCCACGACGAACGGAACGCGCCAGCCCCAGGCCTCCATCTGGCGCTCGCCGAGGCCGCCGACGAGAGCGGCCGCGATGCCGGAGGCGGCGAGCTGGCCGATGGTGGTGGAGACGTACTGGAAGCTGGAGAACAGGCCGCGCCTGCCGGGCCCGGCCGACTCGACGAGGAAGGTGGTGGAGGCGGCGAACTCGCCGCCGACCGAGAGGCCTTGCAGGAGGCGGGCGGCGACCAGCACCACCGGGGCGAGGACGCCGGCGGCGGCGTACGTCGGGGTCAGGCCGACCAGGAGGCTGCTGCCGCCCATCAGCAGGATGGTGAGGGTCAGCGCGGCGCGCCGGCCGTGCCGGTCGGCGACGGCGCCCATGATCAGTCCGCCGAGGGGTCGCATGAAGAACCCGACCGCGAAGACGGCGAAGGTGGACAGCAGCGGGACGAGGGAGTTGCCGGAGCTCCTGGGGAAGACCTGGCCGGCGATGTGGGTGGCGAGAAAGGTGTAGGCGTACCAGTCGTACCACTCCACGGCGTTGCCCACGGACGCGGCGAGGAGCTGCCGGGCGGGGCGGGGGGCCGCCGGGACGGAAGTCACTGTCATGGTCACGCCCATCCCCGCGCCGCCCGGGTCGCACACCTCCGCGTGTCCGGGCCCGTGGAACCGCTCCGGGCCGGTCAGAGGGGTTCGTCGCTCCACTGGTCGAGCAGCGCGTCGCCGAGCTCCCCGGCCTCCGCCGCACCACCGTGGAGGGGCTGTTCGGTCCAGATGACCTTGCCCTCGGGGGTGTACCGGGTGCCCCAGCGCTCGGCGTACTGGGAGACGAGGAACAGGCCGCGACCGCCCTCGTCGGTGGTTCTGGCGCGGCGGAGGTGGGGCGAGGTGCTGCTGCCGTCGGAGACCTCGCAGATCAGGTTGCGGCCGTGCAGGAGCCGGACCGTGATCGGGTCGCCGCCGTAGCGGATGGCGTTGGTGATCAGCTCGCTGAGGATGAGTTCGGTGGCGAAGCCGATGTCCTCCAGGCCCCAGTCGGCCAGGCGGCGGGCGCAGGCGCTCCGGACCGGGGACACCGCGGCGGGGTCGCGGGGCACCTCCCACTCCGCGTAGTCGGCGGGGTCCAGGCGGCGCGTGCGGGCCACCAGCAGCACGATGTCGTCGCTCGGCTGGGAGGGCAGCACGGCCTCGATCACGGCGGCGCAGGTGGCCTCCGGCGTCCGGCCGGTCCCCGTCAGGGCGGTACGCAGGGCTTCCATGCCCGCGTCCAGGTCACGGCCGCGGTCCTCGATCAGCCCGTCGGTGTACAGGACCAGTTGCGAGCCCTCGGGCAGGGTCAGCTCGGCGCTCTCGAAGGGCAGCCCGGCGCCCAGACCGAGCGGCGGGGAGACCGGCATGCGGGGGAAGGTCACGCTCCCGTCCGGGTGGACGACCGCGGGCCCGGGGTGACCGGCGGTGGCGGCGGCCACCCGGCCGGAGACGGGGTCGTAGACGGCGTACAGGCACGTGGCCCCGGTGATCCCGTGTCCGTCCCGCTCCTCGGCGGCGTCCTCCTCGGTGTCGATGCCGGCCACCAGCTCGTCCAGGTGGCCCAGCAGTTCGTCGGGCGGCAGGTCCAGGGTGGAGAAGTTGTGCACGGCGGTACGCAGCCGGCCCATGGTGGCCGCGGCGTGCAGGCCGTGGCCGACGACATCGCCCACCACCAGCGCCACCCGGGCGCCGGACAGGGAGATGACGTCGAACCAGTCGCCGCCCACCCCCGCCCGGGCGGGCAGGTAGCGGTAGGCCGCCTCCAGGGCGTTCTGCTCGGGTATGCCACGGGGCAGGAGGCTGCGCTGGAGGGTGACGGCCATGGCGTGCTCGCGGGTGTAGCGGCGGGCGTTGTCGATGGCGACCGCCGCCCGGGCGGCCAGCTCCTCGGCGAAGGACTTGTCCTCCTCCTCGAAGGGCGCGGAGCCGCTCGCCCGCCAGAAGTTCGCCACCCCCAGCAGCACCCCGCGCGCCAGCATCGGTACCACGACCAGGGAGCCGAAGCCCTGGTCCACGGCGTACCGAGCCTGCCCGGGACCCTGGGCCCACAGGCCCTCGGAGGTCCCCGGACCGGTCTCCAGGACCGCTCGGCCGCTCCTGACGGCGGCGGTGACGGCACTGGTGGGGGCGAACCGGATCAGCTCGCCGACGGGGTGGCGGGAGCCGCTGCCCTCCAGGCCGTGGGCCGCGGTGCGGCGCAGCTCGGTGACCGGCCCGGGTGGCGGCTCCTCGCCCCGCAGGACGGCGTCCAGCAGTTCCACGGTGACCGCGTCGGCGAACTGGGGCACGGACACCTCCGCCAGTTCCTCGGCGGTGCGCGTCACGTCCAGCGTGGCGCCCACCCGCACCCCCGCGTCGTACAGCAGCCTCAGCCGCTCCCGCGCGATTTCGGCCCGCCCGGTGACGGTCGCCAGCTCCGTGGTGTCCCGCAGTGTCACCACGCTGCCCGCCTGGCCCCCGTACGGGGCCGTGGGCCGTTTGTTCACCGCCAGCAGCCGGTCCCCGGCCAGGCACACCGTGTCGGTGACCGGCTCGGCCGAGCCCAGCAACCGTGCCGTCTCCCCCTCCAGCCCCAGGTCCGCCACCCGTCGCCGCTCCGCGTCCGCCGGCAGGTCCAGCAGCCGCCGCGCCTCGTCGTTGGCCAGCAGCACCCGGCCGTCCGCCCCGGTGATCAGCACCCCTTCCCGCACGGCGTGCAGCACCGCGTCGTGGTGCTCGTACATCCGGGTGATCTCCGCCGGGCCCATGCCGCGCGTCTGCCTCCGCAGCCGCCGCGACACCAGCGCCGTCCCGGCGGTGGACAGCGCCAGCGCGGCCGCGCCGGTGCCGAGGATGAGCGGGAGCTGCCGGTCGACCAGGTCGCCCACGTTCTCCGACGTGATCCCGGCGGAGACCAGACCGACGACGGAGCCGTCGGCACCGATCACGGGGACCACGGCCTGCACGGCCGTTCCGGTACCGGCCGGCAGCGGCGGGCCGCCGGCCCGCTCGACGACGGTGCGGCCTTCCAGCGCGGGCTGGATGGTGCCCACGAACTTCTTCCCGATCTGCTTCGGGTCGGGGTAGGTGAGGCGGGTGCCGTCGGTGGTCATGACGAGGACGAAGTCCACGCCCGCCGCCTTGCGGGCCGCCTCGGCACGCGGTTGCAGGACGGCTGTCGGATCGGCGGTGTTCAACGCCTGCGCGGTGCCCGGGGCGTTCGCGAACGACTGCGCCGCGGTCACCGACAGGCGCTCGGCTTCCCGCTCACTGGCACGGTTGGCCTGGATCACCACGGCCGTCACGGCTGCCGCGACCAGCAGCAGCACGATCAGGACCTGCAACAGGAACACCTGCCCGGCGGCGGTGCGCAGGCTCAGCGGGGAGCGCCGTCCCGGCCCGGAGCCGCCACGCGGCCCGTCGGACTCGCGCCGGCGCGAGCGGTCGCGTGACCGTTGACGTGACCGCCGGTCCGGCCGGAACGGCCAGTTTCCCTTCCTCGCCAATGGCTCCATCACTCTCCACACCGGAGGAGCTGCCGCACTCCTCCATTGTCGGCGACCTCTGGCGCGGATGCGCGAGTACCGGTGGCGGGACAGCTTGAGCGGAGCAGTTGGATTTGGGCGGCGGCGACCGGGAAGTGATGCGTTGTGGTCATCCCCGTTCATGACGTGAATCCGGTGCGGCGCGTCCCCTGGGTGACGTACGCCCTGATCATCGCCAACTTCGTGGTCTTCCTGCGCACCCCCGGCATGGCGGGTTCGGTGACCGGCGAGGGCGGTCTGGCGCAGTTGTGCCGCCTGGAGGCGTTCCTGGACCAGTGGGCGGCCGTGCCGCGCGAGCTGATCCACGACCGTCTGCCGGGGCTGGTTCCCACAGGTGAGGCCGGCGTCGGCCCGTCCGGACCGGGTTGCCTGATCGGCCCGCCCGACTACGACAAGTCACCGCCGCTGTCCGTCCTGACGGCCATGTTCCTGCACGGGAGCTGGCTGCATCTGCTGGGCAACATGCTCTTCCTGTGGATCTTCGGTGACAACGTCGAGGACCGCCTGGGCCATGTGCGCTACCTGCTGCTCTACGGCGTGTGCGGTTACGCCGCCGCGTACGGTTTCGCCGTGCTCAACGCCGACTCGGGGACTCCGCTGATCGGTGCGTCGGGTGCGGTCGCCGGCGCCCTGGGCGCGTATCTGGTGCTGTTCCCCAGGGCCAGGGTGTGGGTCCTGGTCCCGTTCCTGATCTTCCTGCCCCTGCGCGTGCCCGCCTGGTCGGTCCTCGGGCTGTGGTTCGCCCTCCAGGCCGTGTACTCGTACGGTGCGGCGGTCTCCCAGGCCGGCACCGTGGCCTATGTGGCCCACGTGATCGGTTTCGCGGTGGGCATGGTGCTCGCCTGGCCGTTGCGCCGGGGCACGCCGCCGCCGCCCGAGCCGCAGGGCATGCTGTGGGGCTCCCGGGCCCGGCCCGATGCGCCCTGGCGGGGGCGGCCACGCCCCGAGTGGTGACCGGGCGGTGTGGTGCTCGCGCGGTGTGGCGGTCGCGCGGGGAAGGCCCCGGCGCCAGGGGCGTCGGGGCCTTCCGGGTCGAGCGTGCCAGCTCGTTCACTCCATGGCGGGGCCGGGGCCACCGCGGGCGCGGGTGCGTCCGGCACGACGGTCGGCCATCGCCGCCGCGGCCATGGCCAGGCCGAGCAGCAGAGCCACCGCACCGACGATGACGTTGTTCACCACGCTGCGGGTCGTGTCGACGTTACCGGCGACGACCCACGGAGAGATGATCGTCCATGCGCCGATGGCGCACGCGGCCCAGGCCATGGAATGGGTCCGCTCGTACGCCGAGCCGAACCCGCTCATGCACAGGGCGTAGGCGACACCGGTGATCAGGTTGCAGACGGCCAGAGCCGTCAAGCCGCTGAACCCGGCGATCCATGGCGAGGCTGCCAAGTAGAGACCCGTGAGCAGGCCCAGCGTCTCGATCGCCTGGCCACGGGGGGTACTGGTCGCCCGTTCGAACCGAGACCGCATCTCGGCAAGATCGGGGTGTTGCTCGATGCTCGGGTGGGTGGTCATTGCGGGCCCGCCTCCTGTGGAAGACTTTATCTGCCCTTTATCCCCATATAACTCCTTTAGTGGCATTCCGGTCAACAGTGTCAACAGCCGTCCGGCGTGCGTCAGCTTGACGAGAAGCGCGCCCGACACCTCTGTGACGGGATTTCGTTGATCATGCCGACCGCTTACGGGCTCACGACCCACCACTCACCACTCAGGACTCAGGACTCACTGAACGAGAGGGCAAGCATGAATCTCCGTGCCACCGCCGTGGCCGCGGCCGCCGGCGTCCTGCTCACCGCCGGGGCGGCCGCGACCGCCCATGCCGCCGAGCACGACAACGCTCCCGCTACCGGGTCCAGTTCCGGACCCGGTAGCGGGAGCGACAGCGTCGCGATCATCAAGAAGGACCGGCTGACGCCCGAGTCCGTCGTCGACTACGTGCTCGCCGCCGACGAGGCCTGAACCGGGACGCCCTCGGGAGGCAGCATCCGCACCGGTTCCGTACCCGCGTCGTTGTGACGCAGCGCCCAGTTCTCCAGGGCGATCCGGCACGCGTGGTCGAGGTGGCGCAGCCCGGAGAGGTCGAGCTCGATGGGCCGGTCCTTGGGCAGGCCCTCCAGTTCCTCCAGGATCCTCGGCAGCCGGAGGAAGGTGGCGTTGCCGGAGATGGCGGCGACCAGGCGGCCGCCGGTGAGTTCGCGCACCTCGACGTGGAGGTGGGACGTCTCCCACGCGGTCTTGCAGACCGCGAGCAGCAGGCCCAGCAGCACGCCCTCGAAGAGGTTGGTGACCAGGATGGCCACGGCGGTGATACCGAGGATCACCGCCTCACCGCGGTGCTCGCGCCACAGCGGGACCAGGTCCTTGACGGGTACGAGCTTGCAGCCGGCGTGCACCAGGACGCCGGCGAGCGCGGCGAGCGGGATGACACCGATCGCCGCGGGCAGCAGGGCGGCGAACAGGAGCAGCCATACTCCGTGCAGGAAGCGCGAGAGGGAGGTGCGCGCGCCGGCCTGGACGTTGGCCGCGCTGCGGACGATGACGGCCGTCATGGGCAGGGCGCCGAGGGCGCCGCAGAGGGTGTTGCCGACGCCCTGGGCCATCAGCTCCTTGTCGTAGTCGGTGCGCGGCCCGTCGTGCATGCGGTCCACGGCCGCGGCGCTGAACAGGCTCTCGGCCGAGGCGATCAGGGTGAAGGCCAGGACGGTGCCGATCGCCGCCACCGTGGTGATGCTGCCGAAGTCGCCGAGGCCCGGGGGCTGAACGGCATCCAGCAGGCCCTGCACCTCGACCTTGGCGACGGGCAGGTCGAACAGGACGGTCACGGCGGTGGCGAGGGCCACCGCGACGAGCGGGCCGGGGACCGCGCGGGCGCGGGCCGGGAGCCGTGGCCACAGGACGAGGACGGCCACGGTTCCGGCGCCGACGAGGAACGCGGTGAGGGCCGTGCCGCCGGAGAGGACGGTGCCGGCCAGCTCGGGCAGGCCGGCGAGCTTGCCGAGGCCGCCGGAGGGCTGGTCGGTGTCGGCCATCGCGTACACCTGTCCCAGCACGAGGACGAGGCCGATGCCCGCGAGCATGCCCTGGACCACGGCGACGGATATGGCCCGGAACCAGCGGCCGAACTTCAGTGCGCCGAGCAGTAGTTGGAGCAGTCCGGATATGAGCACGATGGCTCCGAGCGCGCCGAGGCCGAACTCCTGGACGGCCTCGTACACCAGGACGGTGAGGCCCGCGGCGGGGCCGCTGACCTGGAGCGAGCTTCCGGGGAGGGCGCCCACGACGAGTCCGCCGACGATACCGGTCACCAGACCGAGTTCGGCGGGTACGCCGGAGGCGACGGCTATGCCCACGCACAGGGGCACGGCGACGAGGAAGACGACGAGCGACGCGAGTATGTCGCGGCGCAGCACGGCGGGGTCCTTCAACGAGGAGAACATGAGGGTGAGTTCCTAGTCGTGCGGTCCGCCGCCCCGGGGGACGGCGGACGGACGGAGGGGGACACGGGAGTGCTGGTCCGCCTCACAGGCGGCTGAACTCGCCCTCCAGCTCCGGCCGGTGCACGCTGACCGCGCCGGTGTCGATCTCGTAGTACCAGGCGTGGAGCGACAGTTGCCCGTTCGCGAGGGATTCCCGCACGGCCGGGTAGCCGCGGAGTGTGTCGAGCTGGGCCACGGCGTGGCGGCGCACCGCCTCGGCGAGGTCGCCGGTGGCCGGCGGCTCCGGTACGGAGTGGTTGAGCCAGCCGCGGACGGCGGGGAGGCCGGAGAGGTCGTCGCCGCGCACGAGGGCGCCGACGGCGCCGCAGTGGGAGTGCCCGCACACGACGATGTCGCGGACGCCGAGGACGCGGAGCGCGTACTCGACGGTGGCGGTCTCGGCGCTGGGCCGGGCCTCGTCGTAGGGCGGAACCACATTGCCGGCGGTGCGGAGTTCGAAGAGCTCGCCCGGGCGGGCGCCGGTGATGAGGGAGGGGATCACCCGGGAGTCCGAGCAGGTGATGAACAGGGCTTCGGGGGCCTGTCCGGCGGCGAGACGGCGGAATTCCTCCGGCCGTTGGGCGACGCGGGTGGGGAACGTACGAGCGTTGTCGATCAGGGACTTCATGGCGGCCTGCCTCCTGCGCTCCGGGCCGTGGGGGCCGGGGGGCGCGGTGTGGTCGGGTCATTGTCGGTTGCATGTGGGGGGCTTGGCTGACGGGAACCGCGGGGTCTCCGCGGCACTGTCGGGGCACGGCACCGTGGTGCGGTGCGCTAACGATCATGCACGACAGCAGCTACGTCAACTTTGCCGGAACATTACCTTCCCATGAAAGGTCCTTTTGCGTCGGCGCGCCGCGAGGCAGGCTGGATCCGATCCCTTCACATTGCCATCACGTTTCGGACGTGTTGACCGCCCACCCATTCGCACGTTTCTACGCATGGTGCACGTTTGAACCATATCCGGCACGCCATAAAGCCCTGATGAGGCGGGTGCACATGGACGGACCGGCCGCCTTCGAGAATGCGTTTCGCGTCAGCGCTTGAATAACAGACCAAACTGAAAAGCGTTGCTGAATGTGCGTCAACAGCACCGGCGCGGCAATGTGGCTGCCGCACCAACCGAAGCAAGCGAACCGATTCGAGCTGAGAGGTTTCATGCCATGCGGACACTGGTAAGGCGCGCCATCGTGTGCGGTCTGGCCACAGCGGGGGTCCTCGGGCCCATGACCGTCACGGGGGCCGCCGCGAAGGCCGCCGCGCCCGAGCCGCGGCTCTACGCACCGACGGCCCTGGTACTCACGGTGGGCCAGGGCGAGACCGCCGCCACCGCGGTGCCCACCCGGGCGGTGACGCTCACCTGTAACCCGACCGCCGGCGGGACGCACCCGGCGCCGCAGAAGGCGTGCGCCGAACTGCGGTCGGTGGACGGAAAGTTCGACAAGCTGGGTGATGAAAGCACCCGACCCTGTATCAAGATCTACGACCCGGTCGTGGTCACCGCACAGGGTACCTGGGAAGGCCGACGCGTGAACTTCGAGCAAATGTATGCGAATTCCTGCGTCTTGCAGTCGGAGGGTTCGAGCGTCTTCTCCTTCTGAGCCCGGCCTCACGCCTCCCCCGGCCCGCACGGCCCCAGCAACCGGCCGTGCGGGCCGCCGCGTTGTGTGCGTCACGTGCGGGGATCGTATACAACCATGGGGCGAGGAATCGCGGGTGTGGAGACAGACTGTGTGAGGTCGCGGCCGAGAGCGGCAGGGAAGGGTGGGCGCAGCCGGCGTACGCGAACCCCGCTCCTGGGGGAGCGGGGCGGTCCGTGGTGGTTCAGCGGTCGCGGTCCTTGCCGGTCTCCTTGTCGGGCAGATCGGCTTCGATCCGCTCCTTGCGGACCTGGCCTCGTACGGTCTCCTCGTCTGTGACCTCATCGGTCCTCAGCCGCACCCGCTCCACCGGCTTGGTCTCCTTCCCCACCACCGGCTGCTCGGCGTGCAGCGTCACCTCGTGCTCGGACTCGGAGATCTCCGGGCCCGACAGGGCGGCGTCACGATTGGCCTCCGTGACGGGCTCACGCTCGAGGGTGACCTCCTCGTGCCGCAGCGGGATGGTCTGCTGGACCTCCTCGGTGACGATGTACTTGCGCAGCCGGGCCTTGCCGGTCTCCCGCTGCTCGACGCCGACGTGCATCTCCTCCTCGGAGCGGGTCATGGCGTCGTCACCGGCACGGGTACCGGCAGTGCCCGCCGCCGCTGCCGTACCGGTGCCGGCACGGCCGCCGTCGCCGGACAGGTCGCCCCGGCCCAGGGTGCCGTCCCAGCGGAGGCCGTAGTAGTCGTAGAGGCGCCGCTCCTCGGCGGCCGACAGATGGCCGCCCGCGTCGACGTCGACGTTCGGGGCGTCCTTGACCTTGCCCTTGGGGTAAGGCACCTCCAGGTGGTCCTCGACCAGAGCCGCGTCATGGATCGGTACGAACGATTCACTGGTGCCGAAGAATCCGGTCCTGACGCTGACCCAGTCGGGCCGGCCTGTCACATCGTCAACGAACACGTGCTTGGCTTCACCGATCTTGTCACCGGTCGCGTCGTACACCGGGTGGTCGAGCACGGCCGGGATCTGTGTCCGGTTAATCATGCGTCCTCCCTGGGGTTTCTCGTGTGCTTGCGCGGTTCTCCTGGTCGGGTGACCACCGCTCCCAGCAGGAAAACCTCTCCTCTCGCCTCTTATCGCCGCAAAATGGGTCAATGGACCTGGAGAGCGTCACCGACGAGCTGTACGCGCTGCGTCCCGACCGTTTCACCGCGGCCCGGAACGCACGCGCCGCCGAAGCCCGCAAGGCCGGTGACCGGGCGCTCGCGGACGCCGTCCGGGCACTGCGCCGGCCGACCCTCGCGGCCTGGGCGAGCAACCTGCTCGTACGGGAGCGGCCGGAGGAGGCCCGGTCGCTGGCCGCTCTCGGCGAGGGGCTGCGCCGTGCCCACCACGAACTGGACGGTGCGCGGCTGCGGGAGCTGAGCCGGCAGCAGCACGTCCTGGTGACGGCCCTCGCCCGGGAGGCGCGGCAGTTGGCGGCGGAGGCCGGGCAGCCGGTCGGCGACGACGTCCAGTACGAGGTCGAGGCGACCCTGCACGCGGTCCTGGCGGACCCGGCCGCGGCCGAGGAGTGGGCGGCGGGGCAGTTGGTGAAACCGCTGAGCGCCCCCGTGGGCTTCACCGCCGCCGTCACGGACGTCCCGGCCCCGGGGGGCGGGCGGCGCGCACGACGGCGTACGGAGGAGGAACCCCGTACGGAGGAAAGGCCGCGGGCGGAGGAAAAGCCGCGTGGGGACGAGCAGTCGCGCGGGGGGCGGGCCGAGGAACAGCGGCGCACGGAGGAGCAGCGGCGGGAGCGGGACCGGCAGGCGCGGGAGTTGCGGGAGGAGGCGCGGCGCGCGGACCAGGAGGCACGCGCGCGTGAGGAGGAGCGCGAGCGGGCCGAGGCCGGCCAGGAGCGCGCCGAAGAGGAGTTCCGGGAGGCGGGACGGCGGGTGGAGGCGCTGGCCGAGGAGTTGAAGGAGGCCGAGGCTCGCCGGCGTACGGCGGACGAGGGCGTGCGGGCCGCCCAGCGGCGGTTCCAGGAGGCCGACCGGGAGGCGCGCGCGGCCCGCCGCCGGGCCCGGGACGCCGCCGCCCGTGCCGAACGGCGGGCGGGGCGGTGAGGAGCGGGGGTCACCCGGCCGCTGTGGGTGACAGGCGGCGGGCCTCGTGGAGGTAGCGCACCTTGATGCACAGCGCCCACGGGTCGATCGGTTTGGCCACGAGGTCGGCGGCGCCCAGCCGCATCGCGTCGCGGGACAGTTGGGGGTCGATACCCAGGCCGGTGACGAGGATGACCGGGATGCGCCGGGTCTGCTCCAGCCGCTGCATGTAGAGCAGGACGTCGAGTCCGCTGACCACCGGCATGACGACGTCGAGGACCGTGACCGCGATGCCACCGCGCAGCACGGTCTTGAGCGCCTCGTCCCCGCTGGTGGCCACCTCCAGCGGGTAGCCGAGCGGGGACACGGCCTCCCGCATCGCGAACAGGTTGTCCTCGTGGTCGTCGACCAGCAGCACTTTGTCCGCGACGATCATGGCTGCTCACCTCCGATCGGGCTCACCTGTCCAGCATGCGCCCGTTACTCCGTCCGTGGCAGCTCGCCCGAAGCGCCGCCCGGTGTGCCCGGTGCGCCGGGGTCTTCGGAGGAGGAGGCGGAGGCCGGGGCGGAGCGGAAGCCGTGGCCCGCCAGGGCGCTCTGCGCGCGGGCGAGCGCCCGGCGGAGGGGGCGGGAGCTGCGCAGCGCCGCGCGGGCGGCGTTGGCGCCGGGCGCGCCGTGCACGCCGCCTCCCGGGTGGGCGCCGGCGGAGGCGAGGTAGAGGCCCTCCACCGGGGTCTCGGGGCGTCCCGTGCCGGGTACGGGGCGGAAGACGAGCTGCTGGTGCATCGCCGCGGTGCCGCCGTTGAGGGCTCCCTGGTACAGGTTGGCGTCCATCGCTTCGAGGGTCGGCGGGGCGAGGATCCGGCGGGCGCGGACGAGGGAGCGGAATCCGGGCGCGAAGCGCTCCACCTGGGCTTCGACCCGGTTCGCGAAGGCTTCCTGCTCGCGGGCGTCCCAGCCGCCCGTGATGCCGTCGCCGCCCGCGTCGCCCCGGACGCGGTGCGGTACGTGGGTGTACGCCCAGGCGGACTCGGTACCGGCCGGGGAGCGGGACGCGTCGGCGGTGGTCATCTGCCCGAACAGCAGGAACGGCCGGTCGGGCACCTCCCGCATGGCGAGCTGGGCCGAGAAGCGGGTGAGCTCGTCCATGCCGTCGGCCAGGTGGACGGTGCCCGCGCCCGCCGCCGGCTCACCCGCCGACCACGGGACGGGGCCGGACAGCGCCCAGTCGACCTTGAAGGTGGCCCAGTCCCACTGGAAGCGGCGCACGTCGTCGAGCAGCCGGGAGGGCAGGTGCTGGGGGCCGACGAGGCTCCCGTACAGAGTGGGTACCGCCACGTCGGCGAGGACCGCCCGGTTCACCGGCACCGTCTCCCCCGCCGCCGTACGGACCGCCACCGCCCGCCCGGCGCGCACGGTGACCTCGACGACCCGCTCGCCGCAGCGCACCACGCCGCCGCGCCGCTGGAGGCGGCGTACGAGGGCGGCGCTCAGTGCCCCCGCCCCGCCGACGGGCGTCGGGAAGCCGTACGTCTGGCCGAGCATGGCCATCAGCCAGCCGAAGCCTCCGCTGCCCGCCGCCTCGGGGGCGAGGTCTGCGTGCAGGGCGCTGCCGGCCAGCAGCAGGCGGCCGCCCTCTCCGTGGAACTCCTCCTCGGCCAGGCGCCGTACGGGCAGCATCATCATGCGGGCCAGCCGCAGTCCGCCCGCGGCGCGCACGCGGGCGGCCAGCCGGACCGACGCCCGCACCGGCGGGAAGGGGGTGAACAGGGCGCCCACGATGTCGTCGCCGAGCCGGTCCCACACGTCGCACAGGTGCTCCCAGGCGAGGGCGTCGCCGGCGGCGAACCGCTCCAGTCCGCTCGCCGTCGCCGTGCGGTCGCGCTCCAGCACCGCGCACCGCCCGTCGGCCAGGGGGTGGGCCAGTACGCGCGGGGCGTGACTCCAGCGGAGGCCCTCTTCGTGGAGGGCGAGGCGGGACAGTACGGGGGAGGCGGCGGCCAGCGGGTAGAAGGCGCTGAACACGTCGCTGACGTAGTCCGGGTGGACGCCCCGGTCGCTGCGGACGGCGCCGCCGGGCTCGTCCTGGGCTTCGAGGACCTCCACCGACCAGCCCGCGTCGGCGAGCACGTTGGCGGCCACCAGCCCGTTGGGGCCCGCACCGATGACCAGGGCGTCCGGCACGGTGTCGGGGGCCGCGTCCGGCACCACGGGGCCGGGGGGCGGGCCGGGGCTCATGGGGCTTCCCTTTCGACCACGTCCGCGAGGCGGCGGAGCATGGCGCGGTGGCGCAACTGGAGCAGGGCGTCGATCACCGTGTTGTGCAGGAGGCCGCCGGGTCCGCGCAGCGGGTGCTCGTCCACGACGACGAGCGTCTCGTCGCCCCAGGGGCGCAGCTCGATGGCGATCCTGGCCGTGCCGAGGGCATCGCTCTGGGCTTCCAGCTCCAGGCATCTGGGCGGTTCGCACAGTCGTACGACGGTCTCACCCGAGGCCGTGCGGGGACCCAGGCGCACGGTGTACTCGAGCGCGGAGCCGGGCTTCGGCCAGTCGCCGTCCTTGGGCCGGGAGGAGGCCGTACCGACGACCCAGTCGCTGTACCGGGACGGGTCACTGAGCACCGCCCACACGGCTTCGGGGGGGCTCTTGATCAGTTGGTGCCGTACCGCCATGGAGGCCTCCGGTGCACGCCGCTGGGGAAGGATCGCCCGGCGGGTACCCGTATGCGCCCGGTGCGAACGCGGCGCCACCTGCGGCGGCTTCGGCGCGTCGCCCGCAGCGGGCTTCGGCGTGCCGCCCCGGGGGGGGAAGAGGAAAGCGGAACCCCGACTGGACGGGGGGAATCCAGCCGGGGCCGCTCATGTGGCCACGAAGGGCGGTCGCCGCGCGGCGGGAGGCCGGGGACACGGTCCCTTTCGCAACCACACATCGATGAACGGTCAACCATCAAGCGGTGTTCCCACGCTTGCCGTTCCGGCGCGTGACCCGCCTCACCACTGGCGTCCCGGCGTGTCAGGGTCGGTACACCGTGCCGGGTTCCGCCTTGGCGGGGGCGAGCAACTGCGGCACGGTCACGAAAGTGAAGCCCCGCTGCTTCAGCTCGTCGATGATGCCGGGGACGGCCGGGACGGTTCCGTCGTAGATGTCGTGCAGCAGGATGATGCCGTCCTTCTCGGCGCCGTCGAGCGTCCGCTGCCGGATCAGGGCGGAGTCGGTGGTGGAGTAGTCCTTCGCGGTGACGCTCCAGAGCACCTGGGCGAGCCCCAGTTCGCGGCTGACACCGGCGACGGTCTCGTCGGTACGCCCCTGGGGCGGGCGCATGAGGGTGGGCTTGCGGCCGGTGAGCCTCTCTATCGCGTCCTGCGTACGGGACAGCTCCTGCCGTATCTCGTCGGGTTCGAGGCCGGTCAGGATCTGGTGGGTCCAGGTGTGGTTGGCCACCTCGTGCCCCTCGGCGGCGATGCGGCGTACGACGTCGGGATAGCGGTCCACGTGCTTCTTGCCGAGGAGGAAGAAGGTGGCCGGGACCTTCTCCTCCTTGAGGATGTCAAGCAGCCGGGGCGTGTCCTTGCCGGGCCCCGCGTCGAACGTGAGCGCTATGCACTTGAGCTTTCGGCAGTCGACGGGGCCCGCCTCCCCCTTGGCGTCGTCCCTCGCACTGGCGGGCGCGACCCTGTCTGCCGAGCAGCCGGCCAGACCGAGGACGAGCGAGGCCACGGCCACGGCCACGACGGAGGCGGCGGCCTTGCGGCGTACAGGGGACTTCTTGCCGAACGGCATGGGGCAGCTCTCTTCCGTGGGAGGTGGATCAATCGAAGTGCCGCCACTCTACACACGGTGTATACACGCGGTGCATACCGCCCCGTCGGATGGCGCCGCCCCTCAGGTTTCCGGTTCGGATCTTGGGGAAATCGCGGGTTTATGGTGCAAATCGGATACACGATGATGACCGAGCAGGCTGGGCCCCGTGCCCTGGTGGACCATGTGGTCCAGGCCGAGGAGGCCGGGTTCGACTTCTCGGTGACGTCCGACCACTACTTCCCCTGGCTGCGTTCGCAGGGCCATGCGCCCTACGCCTGGGCGGTGCTCGGAGCGGCCGCGCAGGCGACGTCACGCATCCCGCTGATGACGTACGTGACGTGCCCGACCTTCCGCTACCACCCGGCCGTCGTCGCGCAGAAGGCGGCGACGCTCCAACTGCTGTCCGAGGGCCGGTTCCGCCTCGGGCTGGGGTCCGGCGAGAACCTCAACGAGCATGTGGTGGGCGGCGGCTGGCCCTCCGTCGACGTACGGCACGAGATGCTGGAGGAGGCCGTCGGCATCATCCGGGCGCTCTTCGACGGCGGCCACGTCAACCATCGCGGTGCGCACTTCGACGTGGAGTCCGCCCGCCTGTGGGACCTGCCCGACGAGCCGCCGCCCATCGGTCTCGCCGTCTCCGGCGAGCGGTCCTGCGAACTGGCGGGCCGCCTCGCCGACCTCGTCATCGCGACGGAGCCGAAGGGCGAGCTGCTCGACGCCTTCGACCGGCACGGCGGGATGGGCAAGCCGCGGGTGGGCCAGTTGCCCGTCTGCTACGACCCGGACAAGGAGGCCGCCGTACGCCGGGCGCACGACCAGTTCCGTTGGTTCGGCAGCGGCTGGAAGGTCAACTCGGAGCTGCCGCACCCCGACTCGTTCGACGCGGCGACCCAGTTCGTGAAGCCCGAGGACGTCGCCGATGCCATCGCCTGCGGTGATGACCCGGACGACTTCGTGGCCGCGGTGAAGCCGTACGCCGACGCGGGCTTCACCGAGATCGCGCTCGTCCAGATCGGCGGTGACACGCAGCCCGCCTTCCTGGACTGGTCGGCGAAGCAACTGCTGCCCGCGCTGCGCGACGCAGTGGGCTGACGCGCACATGGGTACGTCCGGGAGAGGGGCGCCGGGAGCGGGTACGTCCGGCACCGCGCTCGTCGTCATCGACATGATCAACACGTACGATCACAAGGACGCCGAGTTCCTCCTGCCCTCCGTGCGCCGGAGGCTGCCCGTCCTGGTGGACCTGCTGACGCGGGCCAGGCAGCACGACGTACCCGTGATCTACGTCAACGACAACTTCGGGGAGTGGCGTTCCCACCACGGCGAGATCCTTGAAACGGCCCTGGCGGGGCCGCACGCCGAGCTGGTCGAGCCGCTCCGTCCGGACGACTCCTCCCTGTTCGTGGTGAAGGCACGGCACTCGATCTTCTACGAGACGCCGCTGGCGTACCTCCTGAGCCAGCTCGGCGTCGGCCACCTCGTGCTGTGCGGCCAGGTCACCGAGCAGTGCGTGCTGTACTCGGCGCTCGACGCGCACATCCGGCACATCGAGGTGACGGTGCCGACGGACGCGGTGGCCCACATCCACGAGCCGCTGGCCCGGGCGGCCCTGGAGATGATGCGGCGCAACATGGGCGCCCGGACGGTGGAGGCGAAGGAGATCGACTTCGGCTCCACGACGTCCGACGACGTCAGTGGGTGACGTAGCGCGATGCGAGCAGCAGGCGCGCCTCCTTCTCGTGCTCGCCCGACACGGACGCCGACGACCGCACCTCGAACAGTCCGCCGAGGGCCTTCTCCACCTCGGCCACGGCGTGGTGGTCGCCCGTCAGCAGCGCGGTGACCGGCGTGCTGAGGCCGGGCGGTCCGGGCAGCTCGCCCGTACGGGCGGAACTGTCGAACGTGGCCATCCACACGGTGGGCTCGTGGTCGTGGGCCTGTTCCGGCCCGGGCGCGGGCACGTCGCAGCTCGCGAAGACGCGGTCGAGCGTGTCGAAGACGGCCTGGGCGTCCTGGCGGCCGCAGTCGCTGAGCTGCACGGTGACGTCGCAGTCCGCGGGGTGGTTCCTGGTTCGGTTGCTCTCCACGTCGCTCCACTCCTTGGGTCCGGTTCCTCGGGTCCGGTTCCTTGGGCCCCGTCCCCTGCCCGTACAGGCACGAATACCTCGTCCCGGGCGCGCCAATCAGGATCTTCTCCGGCGCGTTTGCGGAGGTGGGTGCCTGGTACGAGGGTGAGGAGAAGCAGGGGGGTCCGCAAGGGGGGACGTCAGGAGGAACGAATGCCCGCAGGATCCAGCCCGAAGCGTGAACGGCAGTACGAGCACATCAAGGAAAGCTCCAAGAAGCGCGGCGCGAGCGAGAAGCGGGCCGAGGAGATCGCCGCCCGCACGGTGAACAAGGAGCGGGCACGCTCCGGGGAGTCGAAGACCGCCAGCAAGACCTCCAAGCAGGACATGTCGTCCTCCAAGCGGGGCGGGCAGCGGTCCGGCAGCAGCGGGACCAAGGGCCCCACGTACGACCAGCTCTACGAGGAGGCCAAGCGCAAGGGCATCCAGGGCCGGTCGTCCATGAACAAGTCGCAGCTCCAGCGGGAGCTCGGGAAGTAACGCGACGGCGCGTGCGCGCACGCCCCGGCCGACGGCGCATCGGCCGGGGCGCGTGCCGGTCCCCGGCGGCGGGCCGGGCGGGCACCGTCAGCCGGGGCGCGGTCAGCCGGCGCGGCACTGGGCGGTGCGGCGCCGGGTGGCGCGGCACCGGGCAGTGCGGCACCGGGCAGTGCGGCGCCGGGTGGCGCGGCACCGGGCAGTGCGGCACCGGGCGTGCGCGTCAGCCGGCCTCGCGGGGTGCGGCCAGCGGGCTGCGGTCCAGGTGCGCGAGCAGGTCGGCGGGGTCGTCGTGGATGACGGCGGCCCCTGCCTCCATGAGGTCCGCCCGTGGGATGCCGCCGCACAGGAGGCCCACACAGGTGACGCCCGCGCGGGTGCCGGCCTCCATGTCCCACACCGTGTCCCCCACGAACACGGAACGCCCGGCCTGCGCCCCCGCCAGCTCCAGCGCGTGCCGCACCGGCTCGGGCGCGGGCTTGCCCTCCTCGACGTCGTCGGCGCTCGCGGTGGCGCTGATGGCGTCGTCCGCGTCGATGGCGCGGCGCAGCGCGGACAGCTCGGCGCCCCCGGCGGAGGTGGCGAGGACGACCGTCCAGCCGTCCGCCGCGAGGGTCTTCAGCAGCCGGCCGGCGTCCCGGAAGGCGGGCAGCCTGTCGAAGTAGGTCCCGTAGAGGGTCTTGTGGGCGGCGCTGATGGCGTCGTCCTGTTCCGTGTCCCGGTCCGGGCCGAGCAGGTGCGCGATCAGGTCGTGGGAGCTGAGCCCGACGGCCCGGTGGACGGCGTGCATGGGCACGTTGTGCCCGGCCTGCCGGAACGCCTCCCACCAGGTGGTCACATGCAGGTGGTTGGTGTCGGCGAGGGTGCCGTCGACGTCGAACACCGCCGCGCGTGTCATGCCGTCTCCTTTCGCGCCCGCTCCGGCCGCCGCCTCATGTCCCTCGCCTTCACCTTCACCCTCACCCTCTACCTTGGCTTCAGCCTTCGACACCTGTGGAGGAGTGGGCGGCACCCACCGGTTTCGACTCCGGTGAGCCGCGCTGGCGCAGGAAGACGGCGAAGATCGCCATGGAGCCGACGGCGAGCAGCTCGGACTGCCAGTTCTGGAGCGTACGGCTCCAGAAATCGGCCGTGAGGAGGTAGTCGGACCACGGGACCGGGTCCTGGAGCTCGCGCAGGCGCTGCTCCCCGTACGCGGCCGCGCCGGCGACCGACTGGGCGTACCAGGAGCCCACGAAGGCCAGGAACATCACCACTCCCAGGGATCGGGAGTACAGCGCCTGCCGCACGCCCCCGACGGATGCCCAGCGGGGCGAGTCCGGGCCGGCGTGCTCGCCCATGCGCTGGTCCTTCTCCGACTCCACGCCCACCTTGTGGAGTTCCTTGGACTCCGGGGACCCGCGCTGGACCAGCCAGACCGTGGCGAAGAGGAACAGGAAGAACTGAAGGTACTCGGACTGCCAGTTCTCCGTGACGTTGACGGCGAAGTGGGACGTCGTCAGGTAGTCGCCGAAGCTCATGGCCCGGGCGCCGACGGTGCGGAGGTCGTTGTTGTACTCGGCCTGTCCGGCCAGTGCCTGCCCGAAGAGGGCGGCGAGGAAGGCGGCCCCGAAGGCGATGGAGATGCCGTTGTCCCGGAGGAAACCGGTCACGCGGTTCACCGGTGCATCATCCCCACCACGCTGAACGCGACGAGGCCACAGATCACGATGAGGAGATAGAGCGTGAACATCGTCCGCATGCGGGGAATCAGCCCCCCTTCACGAGGCAGCGGTAGGGCTTCCGGTGGCGCGGGGTGCAGCCGGCCGCGTTGACCTTCCAGCCGTCCGCGAAGGAGGTGAGGAAGTAGGTGTCCTGGTCGAGTTCGACGCGTGCCTGGCGGCCGTACACCTCGGTGGTGCGGACGTCGCCGGGGTTCGGCAGGTCCGCTTCGGCGAGTCCCGCCGCGCAGGTCGGGCCGGGGTCGTGGGCGAGTTCCTCGCGGGTTTCGGGCGCGAGGAAGTCGCAGGCGGCGGCCGTGTCCGAGGCCTGCTCGCGGGCCGTGAAGGCGGCGGCGGCCTCGGAGACGGCCCGGGTCTCCTCCAGCGGGACCCCGCAGCCGACGAGCGTCAGCGCGACCGGCACCAGGAGCGCGGCGAAGGGGGTGACACGCACGTGGCGCGGCTCCTTTCGGCACTCGGCACCTGGTGTCCCAGGGGCGTCCCGGAGGTGTCGTACGAGCATGGGCGCAGCGTCCGCGTCCGGTCACGCTCCGGCCTCTCGACACCCGGGGAGTTCCTTCGGGTGCCGTACGCGCACAGGGATCCGCGCACGGCGGGACGGCGTACGGCGTACGGGCTTGATCCGGTCGTCCCGGGTTAGAAGACCAGTGCGGGACGGACCTGGGAGGATCGGATGCCTGAGCGTATGCCGGAACAGGATCAGCGGGGCCAGCAGCGGGAGACGCCAGGGGGCGGCGGGACAGGCGGCGGGACAGTGGGGCCACAAGGGCAGGGGCGGCCGGGGGCGGGACGGACGGAGTCCGGGCCGAGCGAAACCGCTGGGCGGGACGAGACCGGAGGGCGGAACGAGACCCCGGAGGAGCGCGCGGACCGGCGGTGGGTCGAGCTGATCCAGGAGATCCGCGTCGCCCAGACGGGCGTGCAGATCCTCTTCGGTTTCCTCCTCACCGTGGTCTTCGCGCCGACGTTCGCGGATCTGCCGAGCGCCGACAAGACCATCTACATCACCACGGTGGCGCTGGGAGCCGCCGCGACCGGGGCGCTGATAGGGCCGGTGTCGTTCCACCGCATCGTGTCGGGGCGGCGGATCAAGCCGCAGGCCGTCGTCTGGGCGTCACGGCTGACGTTCGTCGGACTGGTGCTGCTGCTGGCGACGCTGATCTCGGCGCTGTTCCTGGTGCTGCGGGTGGCGACCCATGACGAGTTCGTGCCGTGGCTGGTCGCCGGAGTGGTGACCTGGTACGTGCTGTGCTGGTTCGTGCTGCCGCTGTGGGCCCGGATCCGCTACACCACGCTGGCCGACTGAGAGCCGCCGGAGAGGCCGCCGAGGACGGTCTCGATGGTGTCGGCCTCGGCTGGCGGTTTGTCGGGGCGGTGGCGGAGCACCCGCGCGAAGCGGAGAGCCACTCCGGCCGGGTAGCGCGGGGAGCGTTGCAGACCGTCGTACGCGATCTCGACGACCAGCTCGGGGCGCACCCGTACGGTGAAGCCGTCGTCCTCGACCGCCAGCTCCTGGAGCCGCTCGGTCTGCCACCGCAGCATGGCGTCGGTCAGGCCCTTGAACGTCTTGCCGAGCATCACGTGCGTGCCATCGGCGGCGCGGGCGCCGAGGTGGAGGTTGGAGAGCAGGCCCGTGCGGCGGCCGTGGCCCCACTCGGCGGCGAGGACGACGAGGTCGAGGGTGTGCACGGGTTTCACCTTCAGCCACGAGCGCCCGCGGCGGCCGGCGCTGTAGGGGGCGCCGAGCGCCTTGACCATGACGCCTTCGTGGCCGCGCGCGAGGGTGTCGGCGAAGAACGTCTCGGCCGCGTCCGTCTGCGCCGGGTCGCCGGGGTCCTCGACGACGGTACGCCGCACCCGCATGGGCTCGGGTACGAGGCGGGCCAGTGCCGCGTGCCGCTCGTGGCCGGGCAGGTCGACGAGCACGGTGCCGCCGGCGGCCAGGACGTCGAAGAAGACGGGTGACACGGGCAGGGTGGCAGCGGCGGTCGCCACGTCGATACGGGAGCCGACGCGGGACGCGATGTCCTGGAACGGTACGGGCCGGCCGGCGGCGTCGAGTGCGATCACCTCGCCGTCCAGGACGAACCGGTCCCCCGGCAGCTCGCGCGCGGCCGCCGAGATCTCCGGCAGCCGGTCGGTGATGTCGTCCAAGGACCGGGTGTAGAGGCGGACGTCGTCGCCGTCGCGGTGCACCTGGACGCGGATGCCGTCGAGCTTCTCCTCGACGACGCACGGGCCGAGGGCGGCGATGGCCTCGACCACGCTCTTGGCCGTATGGGCCAGCATCGGATGCACCGGGCTGCCGACCCGGAGCTGGAACCGCTCCAGTGCGGCCGGCCCCTCGGCGAGCAGCGCCTGCGCGACGCGGGGCAGCGAGCCTTCCAGCATCACGGCCCGCCGTACGTCCGCGGCCGGTACCGCTGCCGCCTTGGCGACGCCTTCGAGGGCGATGGCGTCCAGTGCCCCCTGCCGGACCTCCCCCGTCAGGAGCCGCACGAGGAACCGCTGCTCGGCGGCGGTCGCGGCGCCCATCAGCTCCCGCACCAGCCGCTGCCGCTCCCCCTGCGCCCCGGGACCGGCCACCCGAGCCAGCCCGGACAGGGCGGCGTCCGTGTCCATGACGGTCAGCGTGGCCTCGCCGGCCGGCGGCACGGGCTCCCTCAGGGTGCTCCAGCCCACCCCGATCCGCCCCTGCGGGAGCCGTCCCGCGAGGTACGCGATAACCAGCGGCGCCTCCTCGGGCGAGGTCGCCGAGAACAGCTCCGCCAGCGCGGCGATCTTGGCGGAGCGCCCGGAGGTGGCGGCGACCTCTCCGGAAACCTCCGCGAGTCGGGCCAGCAACATGCCGCCATCGTCCCCGCCCCACGCCCCCACCGCACCCGGACGCCCCACCCGGCACGGCCGCGTGCGCGGGGCGGGTCGGGGCGGGCGACGGGGGTGGGGGGCGGGCGGCAGGGGTGGGCTGCCCCCTGGGTGGGGCGGCCGGCTGGCTCCAGCCACGTCTACGACCACGCTCGGGCCGGGCCCGCCCTGGGAGGGGGCCTCCCCTCCCCTCCCCCCACCCCCACCCCCACCCACTCAGGAGCGCCCAGACGACGCGGCCGTATGCCGGGTTGGCGGAACGGCCGTGCGGAGGCCTCCCTTCATTCACTCAACTCCCCTACGCTTCGCTCGACTTGACGACCATCGAGATGAAGCAGGGGCACATGATGACGTTGTCGCGTACCGCAATGACGGCCACGGCCGCCGTGTTGGCCGGGGCGCTCTCCCTCGGGGTGGCCCCGGGTGAGGCGCGGGCCGGCGGTTCGGCGGTCGCCAATCCGGGGACGGCGTACTCGGACTCCACCGGGGTCGGTGTCCACAACGCGTACGAGAAGGCCAAGTACCCGTACTTCGCGGACGCCTTGGACTCGGGCGCCGGCATGCTGGAGATTGATGTGTGGACGAACGCGTTCGGCAGATCGTGGCGTGTTTCGCACAGCAACCCCCTCGGTAACGACAACAACTGCGAGAACGCCGCGCACGCGGGTGAGCTGCGCACCAAGTCCCGGAACCAGGACCTCGGCGGGTGTCTCGCGGACATCCGGGCCTGGCACGACGCCCACCCGGGGCACCGGCCCATCCTGTTGAAGATCGAGTTGAAGGACGGTTTCCAGGCCAAGCAGGGCCGGGGCCCCGCCGCGTTGGACGCGCTGTTGTCCGCCCGGCTGGGTGACGCGCTGTTCCGGCCGGCCGACCTGGCGGGAGGGCGGCCGGACCTCGACACCGCCGTGCGGGCGGATGGCTGGCCCGCGCGCTCGGCGATGGCGGGGAAGTTCGTGGTCGAGCTCATCCCGGGCACCGTCGAGGAGGACAACCCGATGGACACCCTGTGGACCGACCGCGAGTACGCCACGCACCTGCGGGACCTGGCGGCAGCGGGCCGGCTGCGGGAGGCGGCCGCGTTTCCGGCGGTGCACCATGCCGCCGCGGGCGACCCCCGCACCCGGTACGCCGACGCCGGTATACGCCCGTGGTTCGTCGTCTTCGACGGCGACGCCTCCGCCTACGCGGGCGGCTCCATCGACACCGCCTGGTACGACAGCCGCCACTACCTGGTGGTGATGACGGACGCGCACAAGGTGGCACCCGCCATCGACGGCACCAACCCGACCGAGACGCAGGCCCGGGAACGGGTGGCGCTGCTCGCCGGGCGGCACGCCAGCGTCGTGTCGGCCGACTGGTACCCGCTGCCCTCCGTGCTGTCGACCGTGCTGCCCCGGGGGTGATCAGGCAGCGCGGAGGACGGTGTCACTCGGGTGCACGGCCCTGGCCGGCTCCCGCCGTCCGGCGCCGCCGACCCAGCCGGAGACGGGCGAGCAGCCCGCTGCGGCCGGGGCGGCGCTGCGGGGGTGGCGGGCGGTGGCCGGTGCCGTCCGGGCGGGGAGCGGGCCGGAGAGCCCGGGCCTCGTCCAGGGTGAGCGACAGGCTCATCCGGTGCCACAGGATCTCGTCGGGGTCGTCCGCCAGCAGGAGCCGGTCCATGAGGTCCCGGGCGGCGAGGGACTCCGGTCGCGCGTAGGGAGGTTCGGGACGCAGGCGGTCGAGGTGTGCCCGTTCGTACGGATCGTCGACCACCTCGGCCACCTGCACCGGGGTGAGGAGGGACGCGATGGCCGCCGCGGCCGTCCAGGGGTCCTCCGCCTGGCGCAGCAGGAGGCCGAGGCGCCGTGCGCGCCAGTTGCGGGGGCGGGTGTCCTGCCCCGCGTCGAGCTTGGCGCGCACCGCGGTCGGCAGTCTGCCCGCGAGCAGTTCGGGATGGCGGTCGGCGAACTCCCGGACCTCGCCCGCCACATAGAGCCAGACGACCGCCCGGTAGCGGTTGAGGTAGAACGCCACCGGGGTGAAGTGTCCGGTCCTGGCGAGTTTGGTGAAGCGGTCGCCGGTGATCGAGGCCAGTTCGGCGGCGCTCGTGGTCCCGACCGTGCGGACGCGCTCACGCAGGCCGGTGGGGAAGTCCGGTGCGGCGCGCAGCCGCTCGATCTCCTCCTCGGCCACCCGTCGTCGCCCGCCGTTGACGCCGGGCACGGTTCGTACGTGGCCCAGTTGGACGGCGAGGTCGAACTCCTTCCTCTTCAGTTCCAGTCGCTGCGCGGCGCGCCCGTAGGCGACGGTGGGCGCTGTGGTTGAGTCCTTGACCGTCATGGCGGCTTCCCCCGTGAGGCTCGATTACTTTCCGTCACGAAGGTAGCGCGCCCGGCAACACTCGCGTCCGGCCTGTGGATAACTTCCGCCGGACCCGGTGAGCCGGCCGGTCGGGGACCGGTGAGCCGGCCGGTCGGGGGCCGGTTCAGCGGCCGGTCGGCGGCTCGTTCATCGGTCGGTGAGCGACGCGCCGCCGGGCTGCCGGGCGGCGACGGCGAGGTGCTCGCCGACCCGGTTCACGAGGAGGGTCATCTCGTAGGCGACCTGGCCGACGTCGGCCTCCGCCGCGCTGAGCACGCACAGGCAGCTTCCCTCACCCGCCGCGGTGACGAAGAGCATCGCGTCCTCGAATTCCACCATCGTCTGGCGGGCGTTACCCACTCCGAAGTGCCGCCCCGATCCGCGGGCGAGGCTGTGCAGCCCCGAGGAGACGGCGGCGAGGTGCTCCGCGTCCTCCCGTGCCAGCCCGGTGCTCGCGCCGGTGACCAGTCCGTCGTTGGACAGCACCAGCGCGTGCCGTATGTGCTCTACCCGCTTCGTCAGGTCGTCCAGGAGCCAGTCGAGTTCCTTGTCCAGAGCCATGTCCGTTCCTCCCCGTTTCGCGCGTTCCCCGCTGCCCCGTAAGCCTTGCGTACTGACGTGGGCAGGGCAAGCACTCCTGCCGGGAGCGCCGGGAGCGCCGTGGCGGCAGCGGGGCGCGGCGTCACTGGGAGTTCGCGGAACTGGGCGGTACGACCTGGATGTTGAAGCCGTGCGAGCCGGTGCCGAGGGCGATGGCGACGAACATCAGCGCGAAGTGCTCCTGTCCGCGTGCTGTGGTGATGCCTCCCAGGTCGAGCTGGGAGGACTCCGGCCAGCCGAGGTCGGCGAGCAGCCGTCCGGCGGTTGCCTTGGCCGTCGCATCGTCGCCGGAGAGGAAGACAGTGCTCGGCCCCCGCAGAGCCGATGGGTCGATCATCACCGTGCTGTCCATGGTGCACAGCGTCTTCACGACCGGCGTACGAGGGAACGCGGCCTGGATCTCCTCGCCCAGGCTGGAGTTGGGGTGGGCGAGCAACATGTCGCCGGTCAGGCCCACACCCACGTCGACCAGGGTCTTCCCGGCCAGGGCGGGGGCGCCGATGGTGGCCAGCACGTCCAGGGAGGCCGTGCCGGGGGTCGCGTTGACGAGTACGTCGGCGTGCTCGGCCGCCTCCGTCAGGCTCACGACGGCCGCGGTGCCCACGTCCAGGTTCTTGCGGTTCTCGGGCTCGCGTGAGCCCAGTACGACGTCGTGGCCCGCTGTGGACCAGCCCTTGGCCAGGGCGCGAGCGACATTTCCGGTGCCAAGAATTCCTATACGCATGCCGCCAACGCTAGGCGCGGGCGCGTGGCGGCGGATCGGGCCACGGGGGTACGCGTGTCGGGCCCAGCGGCGTAGGTCTCCGTACCTAGGAGACCGCCTAGGTGACGCCTACGTGACCGAGTCGAGCAGCCGGGCGGTGTGTACGCGGCCCGCGTATTCGACGAGGCGTACCAGGACTTCCTTGCCGGAGTCCCGGTCGCGCGCGTCGCACAGTACGACGGGGGTGCCCCGGTCGAGGTCGAGTGCGCGTGACACCTCGTGCGCGCCGTAGGACCGTGCCCCGGGGAAGCAGTTCACCGCGACGACGAACGGGATGTGCCGGTGCTCGAAGTAGTCGACCGCCGGGAAGCAGGCTTCCAGGCGGCGCGTGTCGGCGAGGACGACGGCGCCCAGGGCTCCTTGGGACAGTTCGTCCCACAGGAACCAGAACCGGTCCTGTCCCGGGGTGCCGAAGAGATACAGGGACAGTCCCGAACGGATGGTGATTCGGCCGAAGTCCATGGCGACGGTGGTGGTGGTCTTCCGGTCCACTCCCCCGGTGTCGTCGACCAGTTGTCCGGCCTCGCTGAGCTCTTCCTCGGTGCGAAGGGGCCTGATCTCGCTGACCGCGCCCACCAGGGTCGTCTTGCCGACGCCGAAACCACCGGCGACCAGGATCTTCAGGGCGAGGTCGGCGGTGTCGGACCGCTCGGAGGCCATCGATCACTCCTCTCAGGAGTGGGCTCGGGTCGGCAGAACTGAGGGCGGGAGGGCAGGGGGGAGGTTCGGAGGAGGGCAGTACAAGCGTTCTGGGTGCGGTCAGCAGTATGGCCACCGGGTCTCGGGCCCGGGCCGAACGTTCGCTTTTTGAGGCGATGTGACTGTTCCCGACCCATGGGATGTCCACATGGGTACGCGAATTGGCTCGCCCTACGACGGCCGGACCTCGAATCCGCCACGGCCGTCGAACCGCACCTCCACCACGGTGTCGAACCCGTCCGAGGGCGACGGTCTGCGCAGCCGCTTGTGGGTCGCGCGCACGCCGACGTCCGGAACACGTTGCCGCCCCTCCCGAGCGGCGTTGCGCCACAGAGAGGCCAGGAGGTCGGGAGGGAACCAGTACGCCGTCACGGCCGCGCCATGGGACCGGCCGGCGGCCACCAGAGGGCCCCACTCCTCCGGCGACGGGTTGGTGTTGTCGACCGCGACCGACCGTCCGGCGGAGAGCCCCGCCTCCACCAGGCGCATCTGCCGCTGCTGCTTGTTGCGGGCGGAACGCGGGAAGAGGTCCTTGCTCACCAGCAGATGGCTGCCGGCGAGGTGCTGCTCGTAGAAGGTCGACTTCCCGGCGGCCTGCAATCCCACCAGTACGGCGATCTCCAGCCCTGTCGTGTCCGGCGGCATCCGCTCCGGGCCTCCCTCCTGCGCAGGTCGCGGGCGCCGGTGCGCCCTGGTCCGGGCGTCCGGTCCCCGGCATCCGTCCCAAGGTCATGGGTACCCGATGGCGTGGCCGTATGGGGGCCACGCACGCGTGGCTTCCGGGCCGGCGGGGTGGCGCCGGACGAGCACGGGAGGTGGCACGCATGGCAACGGCATCGGAGACGGTCTCCGTCGGTGTCGGTGAGGTGACGCTCGCCGGAGACCTGGTGCTGCCCCGCGACGCCCGCGGGGTCGTGGCGTTCGCCCACGGCAGCGGCAGCTCGCGGCACAGCCCGCGCAACCGCGCCGTGGCGGAGGTCCTCCAGGAGGCGGGGCTGGGCACCCTGCTCATGGACCTCCTCACCAAGGACGAGGAACGCGTGGACATGGTCACCGCCGAGCTGCGGTTCGACATACCGCTGCTGGGGCGGCGCATGACGGCGGCGGTGGACTGGCTGCACGACCGTCCGGACACCGGCGGACTGCCCGTGGGACTGTTCGGTGCCAGTACGGGCGCGGCGGCGGCGCTGGTGGCGGCCGCCGAGAGACCGGAGCGGGTGCGTGCCGTGGTGTCGCGCGGCGGCCGCCCGGATCTCGCGGGCACCGCGCTCGCCGGCGTACGGGCGCCGGTGCTACTGGTGGTCGGCGGCCATGACCACGAGGTGCTGCGGCTGAACGAAGAGGCGGCACGGCAGGTCACGGCCCTGTGCTCGATCCGTGTGATCCCGGGGGCCACGCACCTCTTCGAGGAGCCGGGGACCCTGGAACAGGCCGCGGACGCCGCACGGGACTGGTTCCTCCGCATGAGCCAGGAGAGCGGCGGGTGAGCCCGGAGAGCGGCGGGCAGCCCGGAGAGCGGCGGGCAGCCCGCCCGTACCGCCCACGCGACGCACGCGCTAGAGGGCCCTGAGACCGTCGATCACCTCGCGCAGGATCTGTTCGTCGGGCAGTTGCGCGGGTGGCACGGGCCGGCTGACCCGCACATGACCGGCTTCGAGGAGGTCGCCCAGGAGCACGCGCACGACCCCGACGGGCAGGTCCGCGTCGGCTGCCAGTTCGGCCACGGACTGCGTCTCGGAGCGGCACAGGGAGAGCAGGGCCCGGTGTTCGGGGCCGAGGAGGGACTCCTCGGGCGTGCCGGGCGGGGTGTCGTCGACGACGACGAGGGCGATGAGGTCGAACCGTACGTTGCTCGGACCGGGCTTGGTGCGGCCCCCGGTCACCGCGTAGGGGCGCACGAGGGGCCCGGCGTCGGCGTCGTACCAGTGGCTGCCGGGCACCTGGCCGCACGGCGCGTGCGGCCCGCTGCCGCTGTCCTGGGTCATGGCGCGCCTCCGGTCAGCCGGCGGACGGCGGGGTGGTGGTGGCGCGCGGCGGGGTGGCCAGGTGCTCACCGACGCGCTTGACGAGGCGGGCCATCTCGTACGCGATCAGGCCGATGTCGGCGCTCGCGGCGCTCAGTACGGCCAGACACGAGCCGTCCCCGGCGGCGACCACGAACAGGAACACCTCGTCCATCTCGATCATCGTCTGGCGTACGCCGCCCGCGTGGAAGTGGCGGCCCGCCCCCTTGGCGAGGCTGTGGAAGCCGGATGCGACGGCGGCGAGGTGCTCGGCGTCCTCGCGGGCGAGCCCGCTGGAGGCGCCCACGGCGAGGCCGTCGTTGGAGAGGACGAGAGCGTGGCGTACCTCCGGTACGCGGGAGGCGAGGTCGTCCAGGAGCCAGTCCAGTTCGCCGGACGGGTGGTGGGGGGCGATCCTGTCGTGCTCGATCATCCTTCGTCTCCTTCGCGGGGACGGGTGCGGGTGCGCGGGTCGGGGGTGGTGCCGGACACGGCGACGCCGCGGGTCCAGCCGTCGCGGTAGGCCGTCATACGGGCCCTTACCTGTTCGGGGGTGCGTCCGGCGGGGTGGTCGCCGGCGCCCGGGTCGTTGCCCGGATCGGTGCCCGGGTCCGTGCCCTGGCGGGCGGTCGGCGCCTCGCGCAGTTGGGGGGCGAGGTTGGCCTGGCGTACGCGTCGGGGCAGGCCGCCGTGGTCGTCGCCCGGGGCAGCGGCCGGGGCGGGCGGCGCGGTGGTGGCGGGCGGCGGGCGCAGCGTGGTGACGGCGGCGGGCGGGGGTTCTTCGGGATGCCCGGGATGCGCGGTGTGCTCGGGGTTGTGGGGGGCGTGGGGGTGGTGGGGGTGGTGGGAGTGCGCCGTGCGGGCGGGGGCGTGCGTGGGCACGTGCGGGGCCCTGCCGTGGTCGGCCAGGGGGGCGGGTGTGAGGACCGGGTCGGGGGCGGGCGGGGCCGGGGCCTCGGTGCGGCCGGCGGGGAGGGCGCTTTGGAGCAGCGCGGTGGGCAGCAGGACGACGGCTGTGGTGCCTCCGTACGGCGAGGTGCGCAGGTGGACCTTGATGTCGTGGCGTGCGGAGAGCCTGCTGACGACGAACAGGCCGAGGCGGTCGCTGTCGAAGAGGTCGAGTGCCTCCGAGTGCGTGATGCGGTGGTTGGCCCGGTCCAGGGCTTCCTCGCCCATGCCCAGGCCACGGTCCTCGATCTCCAGGGCGTAGCCGTTGCCGACCGGTTCGCCGGTGACGCGGACCTTGGTGTGCGGCGGGGAGAACTGGGCGGCGTTCTCGACGAGTTCGGCGAGCAGGTGGGTGAGGTCGGCGACGGCGGCGCCGATGACCGCCGTCTCGGGCAGGTGCCGTACCTCCACGCGCGCGTAGTCCTCGATTTCGGAAACCGCCGCCCTGACGACGTTGGTGAGTGGCACGGGTGTCCGCCAGGCCCGGCCGGGGGCCGCGCCCGAGAGGATGATGAGGCTTTCGGCGTGTCTGCGCATCCGGGTGGTCAGGTGGTCGAGCCGGAAGAGGTCGCTCAGTTCGGCAGGGTCGTCCACGCGGCGTTCCATGCTGTCCAGGAGGTTCAACTGCCGGTGGACCAGGACCTGGCTGCGGCGGGCGAGGTTGACGAAGACCCCGGAGATGCCGCGGCTGAGTTCGGCGCGTTCGACGGCGGCGCTGAGGGCCGCTCGGTGCACGGTGCCGAGTGCCTCGCCGACCTGGCCGATCTCGTCCTGGGCGGGTTGTCCCGGCGGGGCCTCGGCATGGATGTCGAGCTCTTCACCGGCCCGTAGCCGCCGCATGGCGTGCGGGAGTTTGCGGCGGGCGATCTCCAGGGCGGTGTTGCGGAGGGTGACGAGTTCGACGACGAGGGCGCGGCCGATGCGTACGGAGATGACGAGGGAGGCGGCGACCGCGGCGAGGCCGAGGACGACGGCCGCCCCGGCAGGGGTGAGGATGCCGCCGGCGAAGGGGTCGGCACGGTCGGCGGCGCCATGGCGGGCGTCGGCCTCCAGGGCGGCCAGTGCGTCGCGTACGGCGGTGTGGTCCCGGTCCCAGGTGGTGGCGGGTACGGCGGTGGCCGCCCGGCGCCCTGCCGGGGCGGCGGTGATCCTGTTCTCGGCCGCCGTGATGTGACGGTACGCGTTCTGCTCGGAGAGCCGCTGCCAGGCGTCCCGTTGGGGTCCCGGCAGGTCGGTGGTGGCGGACAGGAGCAGGGTGCGGCGGGCTTCGACGGTGCCGGTGAACTGCCGCAGCCGCTGGGCGGTGAAGTCTCCGGCGAGGCGGGCGGAGGTCAGCAGGGCGTCCTCACGGGCGAGCATCTCGCCGGCGCGGGACAATTCGAGGAGCACGCGCGCGTGGGTGCCGTTGCGGGCGTCCTGGACGCCGGTGAGGGCACCGCTCACGTCGAAGCCCGCCGTGATGGCGGTGGTGTACCGCTCGTAGACGGTGTCCCATCCCGCCTTGCGGTCGAGGGCGGCCGCGCGGAGGTCCGTCAGCCGCTGGACCTGGTCGGTGAACCGTTGTATTCGGGCGGAGACCTCGCCCGGCACGTCGCTTCCGTCCGCGATGGTGTGCCGGTCGTCCAGGCGGAGCTTCGCGACGGCGGCGTCCGTACGCCGCGCCTGCCGCTGGAGCTCGGCGGCGGTCGCCGCGGCCTGGAGGCGGGGGGCGGCGACCTGGCGTACGGCGGCGCGGCGTTCGGCCTGGAGGGACGTGACGGCGGCGGCCACCGGCTCGCGTATCCGTTCATCCACGCGGTGCAGTTCGCGAAGCCGGGCGACGTCCTGTGCGGTGGTGACGGTGGCGAAGCCCCACAGGGCGAGGAGGGAGACGACGGGCACCATCAGCAGCGAGATGATCCTGGCGCGCACGGTCCTGGGGCGAAGGAGCGGCCGTCGCCGTTCGCGGCGCGGCGCGCGTGCGGCGGGCGCCGTGGCGGGTGGGCCGGCGTGCGCGCGCCGTCCCGGGCGGGCCGCGGGGCCGTGGGGTGTTCGGGGGGTCGGCATGGCCTCCTCGTTCCGGATGCGGTCTGGTGGGTGGCGGCGGCGTGGTTCCGCGCGTGCTCCTGGGGGCTCCAGAGGGGCGCTCAGGGGGCCGGTGCCGGTTCGCCGGGACGTTCGCCGACGGGGTTGCCGACTCGTTCGGCGGGACGTTCGCCGGGCCCGTCACCGGGACGTTCGGCCGACGCGTACTCGGCGCGTTCGCGGGCCGTCGGGGAGAGCGCGACGAACGCGGCGGTGAGGAAGAGGTACGACCCGAGGCCGACGGCGAGGGGGAAGATGAACTGCATCGCCGTGGCCCCGGGAAGCTCGCCCGGCGACGGGACGACGTCGACCCGGACGGCGAGCATGCCGGTGTAGTGCATGCTGCTGACCGCGGCGCCCATGACGAGCGACGCGATGGTGACCGCGAGCGCCGACGTGATGTTGAGTGCCGCCCACAGGGCGGCGGTGGCGGCCACGACCGCGATGACGACGGAGAGGACGACGAGGAGCGGGTCGTAGCGCACCGTCCCGTTCAGGCGCAGGGCGGCCATGCCCAGGTAGTGCATGCTGGCCACGCCGAGTCCGGTGGTGAGCCCGCCGAGCAGGAGTGCCCGGAGGCGGTCGCGGCCGTATCCGACGGCGAACACGCCGCCGCCGACGACGAGCATGGCGACGAGCAGGCTGAACAGGGTCAGCGGCACGTCGTAGCGGATGTCGGTGCCGGTCACTCCGAAGCCGAGCATGGCGACGAAGTGCATGGTCCAGATGCCGGTGCCGATGGCGGAGGCGGCGGTGAGCAGCCAGTTGCGGCGGGAGGGTCCGGTCGCTTCGAGCGCTCGTACGGTGCAGCGCAGGCCGAGGGCGGCGCCGACGCAGGCCATCGCGTACGACAGTGCGGGGGTCAGCCAGCCGAAGGTGGCGTGGTCCAGGTGTCCCATGGCTCAGGGACGCTAGACCGGCAGGGGGCGCACGCGAGGGGCGCATTTCGAAAGCTGACGGAATATGACAGAGAGAGGCTTCTGAAGGGTCGTGGCACGCTCATGCCGCGCTCGAACGTGTGCGCCGTACGTCCGGCGGCAGGGTGAGGGATCATGTCCGTATGGCCGACGACCACACACAGGTGCAGGAGTTCTTCACGGCCCGCGCGGAGGACTGGGACGCGCGGTTCCCCGACGACGGTCCGGCGTACGCCGCCGCCGTCGCGGAGATGGGGCTGCGCCCCGGCGACGCCGTGCTCGACGCGGGCTGCGGGACCGGTCGCGCGCTGCCGCCCCTGCGCGAGGCGGTGGGACCCGGTGGCACGGTGATCGGCGCGGACCTCACGCCCGCCATGCTGGCGGCCGCGGTACGGGCCGGGCGGGACGGCAGCGGGGCGCTGCTGCTGGCCGACGTGGGGCGGTTGCCACTGCGTGACGGAGCGCTGGACGCCGTCTTCGGGGCAGGGCTCGTCTCGCACCTGCCCCGGCCGGCCGAGGACCTGCGGGAGCTGGCCCGCGTCGTACGGCCGGGTGGCCGGCTGGCGCTCTTCCACCCGGTCGGCCGCGCGGCGCTCGCCGCCCGGCACGGGCGCCGGCTCACCGACGACGACCTGCGCGCCGAGCCCAACCTGCGGCCGCTGCTTGCGGGGTCGGGCTGGCGGATGGTGTCGTACGTGGACGAGGACGACCGTTTCCTCGCCCTCGCCGTACGTCAGGCCTGACAGGCCGAGAGCGGCTGCGGGCCCTGGTCCGGTTCCCCAGCGGCCGCGATCGCCCGCACGAACGCCGCCGTGTTGTCGAACATGACGTTGTGCCCGGCGTCCGGCACGGTCACCACCCGCACGCCCGAGGCCACCAGCTCCTCCCTGCCCGGCAGTTCGCCGCTGTGCTCACCCTGGAGATAGACCCGGTCCACGCGTGCGTCCATGAGCATCCGGCGCATCGTGGGCCGCGTACCCCGGATCAGGCCGGAGGCGCTGCGGTGCAGGGCGAGCGGGTCGGCGAGCCGCATGGTCGCCGCCCACGTCGGCCCCACGCGCTCCAGCACGCGCGCGTGGCCGCCGCCGTGCACGAACTCCTCCTCCGAGTAGCCGGCGATACCGCTGCTCCCGGCGGTCACCGGAGGGTTGGGGTCCAGGTTGCCCTCGGTGATCACCAGCCGGCTCACCAGATCGGGCCGGCGGTGGGCCAGCACAATGGCCACCGCGCCGCCCATGCTGTGCCCCACGATCTCCGCGCCGGCGGCCCCCGCCTCGTCCAGCGCGGCGGCCAGCGCGTCCGCGTGGTCCTCCAGGGTGTACCCGAAGTCCGCCGGCCGGTCGCTGATGCCGTGCCCGGGCAGGTCGACGAAGAGCGAACGGCGGCCTGCCAGATCGGGGTGAGCGGCGGCCTGGGCGTGGTAAACCGCGCTTACGGCGCCGAGCCCGTGCACGTACACCCTCGGCGGGCCCTCACCGGCGGCCTCCGTCCAGCGGATCATGCTGCCCTGTTCGTCGAACCGTGTCTCGCGCACTCTCGCCCTCCCCTTCTGTGGTCGCGGGTCCGACTCTACGTTGGAGGTCCAGAGTTGGAAGACCGGCGGTGAGCGCCGCCGCGCAGGGGGAAGGTGGGCCCGGTGTTCAGCAGACTCCGCACGTTCTTCAGCTTCTTGAGGTCCTTGTTCGGGTCCGCCGGCGGCACGGCGGCGGCGCGGGAGGACCGGACCTCCGGGGCGGGGCAGCCCGGTGGTCGCCGGCACAACATCTTCGAGGCCGCCGCGGCCTACGTGGCCGCGTGCGCGGACGACGACCAGGAGCGCATCGACGAGGCGGAGGGGTGGGTGTCGCCCGAGGCCCTGTCGTTCGGGGTGAGCGAACTGGCCTGCCGGGCGATCATCGCCCTCGCGCGGGAGCGGAACGAGTCCCCGCAGACCGTGGCCCGCAGCCTTCTCGGCCTGCCGGCGGCGTGACGGGTCCTGCGTTCGGGCCGCCGGACCCTCGACGTCCGGGTTACTCGCTGGTTAAGGTGCGCCGACGAACGTTGGGAGGGAGGGGCCATGGCCGGGACGGAACCCGTAGGCGTCGACGAGGCCGAGGACGACGCGCTGTACGTGCTGACCGCCGTACTGCTGACGCCCGCGCAGTTCCCGAGCCTGCTCGGCGACGACTATCCCGAGGCGTGTGCGGCGCTCGGGCTGGAACCGTACGCCGAGGGGTACGGGCTGGTGCTCGGCCAGGACGGCGAAGGGGCCCGGTGGACCGTCGTCGTCGACGACGTGTCGCTGGTCGCGGTGGCGATCGCCTCCTGGGACTGCGGCATGGAGTACGACCTGTCGCCGGACGAGCGGAGCGTCGTCGTCGCCCTGCCGGGCTGGCCGCTCGCCCTCGCGGTCGCCGCGCCGCACGTGCCGCCGCCGCACGACCCCGAGACGGCACCTGACGAACGCGGGCCGCTCACGCCACCGGACCCGGGGCAGTGGGGGCCCGCACAGCGCCGGCTGGGCGCGGACGCGGTGGCCCTCCAGTGGACGGTCTGGCGTGAGCAGCTCGGTGAGGACGACTTCGCCGAGCGGAAGAACGCCGAGCGGGAGGACGGTGAAGCCAGGCCGGATCGCCGGGACGCGCCCCGCGAGCAGTCCGGCGAGCAGTCCGGCGACGAGCACGGGCCGCTGCGGCGTGTACTGGCGGAGCTGCGCGGTTACCTGGAGCAGCCGCCCCCGCCCGGCCGGGTCCGGTCCGGGTTCGCCCCTGGCGGGGCACGGACGCTGCGGGCGGACGGGCCGGGCTGGTCGATGGTGGCCAGGACGGACGACATGGCCTTCGTCCTGCTGGACGAGATGCCGCGCGAGGTCCTGCCGATCGGCCGTGGCCCGAACCTGCCCGCCCTGCTGGCCGCCCTCGACGCCATGGCGGTACGTCCGGCCTGACGGGCAGACCCGGTCACGGTCCGCTCAGGCGGTGGGTTCCTCGGCGCCGCCCTCGCCGTCCTCGGGGGTGTCCTCCGCAGGGGTCCGCTCCTGGACGTCGACGTCCGCAGCTTCGGAGAGGTCGGGATCCCAGTGGTCGGTCCCGCTGCCGGCCTGTTCGTCGGGCAGGTCCCTCGGGACGCCGGGTCCCTCTTCACCCGCGCCTTCGAGCCGCTTGTCGTCCATGGTGTCTCCCTCCGGCGTTTCCGGCCGGGCGGGTACCCACGGACGCGCTGCTCAGACCCGTTCGAGCGGGCGGTGCGGGCCCTCCGGAAGCTCGATCTTGACCGCGTCGCCCGGCCGGACCGGTCCACCCGTCCTCACGATGCCCATGATCCCGGCCTTGTGGACGATGGCGCCGGTTTCGTCGCGGCCGACGACCCGCTTGAGGAGCCCGTCCTGGAACGCGTCGATCTGGGCGCAGGGATTGCGAAGGCCGGTGACCTCGACGATCGCCTCCGGGCCCAGGTGCAGCAGCGTGCCCGTGGGGAGGCCCAGCAGGTCCACGCCCCGGGTGGTGATGTTCTCCCCCAGCTCGCCGGGCCGGACGGTGAACCCCTCCTGGGCCAGCTCCTCGAACAGCTCCTCGTGGATGAGGTGCACCTGCCGGAGGTTGGGCTGGGTCGGGTCCTGCGCCATGCGGAACCGGTGCTTGACCGTGACGCCCGCGTGGACGTCCCCCTCCACACCGAGTCCGGCCAGCAGGGTGATACCCGGCCGGTTCGGCTTGGTGAACGCGTACTCCCCGTTGCTGCTGACCGCCGTGACCGTACCGCCCATCGTGCGGACCCCCCTCTGTCATTCAGATGATCTTCTCGCCGCTCGCCATCATGCCCTGCGCTCCAGCCGCGGGGAACACCGGCCGCCGGCGGGCGTGGCCAGCGGGCGGGGCCGGTCAGCGGGGGTGGCCGGTCAGCGGCCGAGCTCCTTGCGGCTGACGCGGCGCAGCCGGCGCCGCTGGCCCGGGTCCAGCGCCAGGTAGGCCACGGCGGGTACGCCGATCAGCACCAGCAGGGACATCCAGAAGCCGATCAGCGGCCAGAGGAGAAGGCCCACGGCCACTCCCCCGATGACGATCTTCGTCCTTGTCGACATGATGTGATGCCTCCTTCACGGCCGGCCACGGCCGCTTCCTGTTGTGTCAACGCGTGATCGGGCGTGCCGGTTCCAGGGCCCGCCGCTCAGGCGGTACGCAGCGGCGTGCCCACCTCGTGCAGGTGCCCCAGGGCCTGACGGTACGAGTCGACGAACCCGGTCTCCGTGTACGGAATGCCCAGCGAGCGGCAGTGGGCACGCACCGCGGGCTGTGCGAGCCGCAGGTGGGGGCGCGGCATGCTGGGGAAGAGGTGGTGTTCGACCTGGTAGTTCAGGCCGCCCAGGAACCAGTCGGTGACGGCGCCGCCGCGGATGTTGCGGGACGTGAGCACCTGCCGGCGCAGGTGACCCCAGGGCTCGCCGTCCATGTCGGGCACTTCCATGCCCTTGTGGTTGGGGGCGAAGGCCATACCCAGGTGCAGGCCGAGCAGCATCTGGTGGATCAGCGCGAAGACGACGGCCTGGCCCAGGGACATGGTGGTCAGCAGGAGCGTCGCGTAACCCGCGACGTGTGCGAACAGCAGACCGCCCTCGATCACGCGCTCACGCCCGGTCTGGCGGGGGCCGTCCTTGGAGAACAGCGCCTGGAAGCCGTACACCTTCAGGGCGAGGCCTTCGAGCGTCGTCAGCGGGAAGAACAGCCAGGCCTGGTGGCGGACCAGCCAGCCGTTGAAGCCGGTGCGCCCCACCGCCTGGTGCTGGTTGAAGACGAGGACGTCCGGGGCGACATCCGGATCCTTCTCCTCGTGGTTCGGGTTCGCGTGGTGCCTGTTGTGCTTGTCGTTCCACCACTCCTGGCTCATACCGAGCAACAGGTTGGCGTGCAGCAACTGGATGAGGCGGTTCCTGTCCCTGTCGGCGCTGATCTGCGAGTGCCCGGCGTCGTGACCGAAGAAGGCGGCCCGCGCGGACAGCACGGCCAGGGGGACGGCCAGCAGCAGGGACCACCAGGAGTGCCCGAACAGCACGAGTCCGACGACGACCGCCGTCAGGGCGAGCAGGTTCGCGCCGATCCCGAGCGCGTACCAGCCGGTACGCCGCTCCAGCAGGCCCTGGTCCCTGATCGTGCGGAGGAGGGGCGCGAATTCGCTGCGCGAGCGGCGTTTCCCCCCTCCCGTGCCGGCGGGCGCCTCGGATGAGGATGCGAGGGCGGGAGCGCGGGCTGGGGCGGGAGCGGGGGCTGGGATGGTGAGAGCAGAGGTGGCCTGAGGCATGGCTTCTCCGGGTCTGGTGAGGTCCTGTGCGCAAGACGTGCGCCGACCTGATGAACGTACGGATGAGCGATCGCCCAGAGCCATGGCACCACCACCCGAAAACGGGGTGGGGGCTTCCCCAGGGTACTGGGGTGGTGCTGGCCGCACCCTGAACGGGAAGTGGGCTATGTCACGACACATTCACCGTCGCACGGCGGGGACTTCGGGTACCCTCGGCGCTTCGGCTCCCCGCTAGTCAAATTTGAGGAATGCGTCAGCGCTGTGCACAGGCCTTCCGGAACAACGCTCCACGAGACCCCCGGCGTTTCCCCGCTCTCCCGCTGCTCCACCGTCTTCCTGCCCGCCGATCCGCCCCGCACCGGACGCGTCGCGTTCTGGCTCCCCGGCGGCGGTGAGCCGCCGTCAGGCGGCCCCCACGACCAGGTACACGACCATCGCCACGGCCACCGCCACGGCCACGACCACGGCTCCGTGGAGGAGTTGACCGTCGTCGGGCCGGACACGCGCCCGACCGCCGTACGCGCGCTGCTGCTGCCCGTGCGGGAGGCACTGCCGATACTCACCCGGGCAGGGTGTGCGGCGGACGCCTCCCCCGCGACCGCGTTCTGGCGCGGCGCCGCCCTGCTCGCCCTCCAACTCGTCGCACGCGGACTGCTGCTGCCGGGCCTGAGCGCGACCGATCACGACGCCTGGCGCGTCGGTCCGCTCACGATGGAGGACCTGGAGCGGGTGCGTACGCTCGCCGCCTCCATGCCGCCGAGCGCCCACGCGGTTCCCGTGGGCACGGCGCCGGACAGCATGGTCCTGCTGCCCGAACCGGAGCGGCTGCTGCGGTCCTTCCTGGACGCGGTGGCCGACACCCTGCCGCGCACGCCCGCGGCGCCGCTCGCCTCGGGCGGCCCGGCGTTCGCGGCCGACGAGCCCCAGCGGGTGCCCGAGCAGCGGCCCTGGGCGGCGGACGTCGCGGCGGGCCACGACGCGGGCGTGCGGCTGTCGTTGCGCATCGAGGTGCCGGGACTGGACACGGAGCGGGGTCCCGCCTTCCGCGCCGTGCTCCAGATGCACAGCGTCAGCGATCCCGCACTCGTCGCCGAGGCCGCCGACGTGTGGGCCGGCACGGCCGGGGACGGCTTCGGGCCGCGGGCCCGGATGGACGCGCTGCTCGCACTGCGCCGCGCCGCGCGCGCGTGGCCGCCGCTCGCCCCCCTGCTGTCCGCCTCCGTCCCCGACGCGGTGGACCTGGCGGACGAGGAGGTCACCGAGCTGCTGGGCGAGGCGGCACGGGCGCTGGCCGCCACCGGCGTACAGGTGCACTGGCCACGGCAGTTGGCGCGCTCGCTGACCGCACGTGCCGTGATCGGACCGCCGGACGAGACCCGGCACGGAGAAGACGGGCCTGGAGAGGACCGGCACGGAGAAGACCGGCACAAAGAAGACCGGCTCGGAGAGGACCAGAACGGCCAAGAGCCGTACGGTAAGGGGCAGTCGGGCCTGCCGTCGTTCCTGTCCGCCGACGCGCTGCTTGCGTTCGACTGGCGCTTCGCGCTGGGCGGCCAGGAGCTGACCCGCGCCGAGCTGGACCGGCTCGCCGAGGCGGGGCGGCCGGTGGTGCGGCTGCGCGACCAGTGGGTGCTGATCGACCCGGAAGAGGCCCGGCGCGCGCGGGAGCACCAGGACCGCAAGGTCACCCCGATCGACGCCCTCGGCGCCGTACTGACCGGGACCACAGAGGTGGACGGCCGGCAGGTGGACGTGGAGCCGTCCGGCTGGCTCCAGGCGCTGCGCGACCGGCTGGCCGACCCCGAGGGGGGACGCCCGGGGACGGGTGAACCGGAGATCGGGCAGCCCGCGGCCCTTGCCGCCACCCTGCGCGACTACCAGTTGCGCGGCCTGAACTGGCTGCACCGGATGACCTCGCTCGGCCTCGGGGCCTGTCTGGCCGACGACATGGGCCTGGGCAAGACCATCACGCTCATCTCGCTGCACCTGCACCGGCAGACCGACGCGTCCGCCGCCGGGCCCACCCTGGTCGTCTGTCCGACGTCCCTGATGGGCAACTGGCAGCGGGAGGTCGAGAAGTTCGCGCCAGGCACGCCGGTGCGGCGCTTCCACGGGTCCGGGCGGGACCTGGAGGGCCTGGCGGACGGCGAGTTCGTCCTGACCACGTACGGCACGATGCGGCTGGACGCGGCACGGCTCGCGCGGGTGGACTGGGGCATGGTGGTCGCCGACGAGGCGCAGCACGTCAAGAACCCGTACTCGGCCACCGCGAAGGAACTGCGCACCATCGGCGCCAGGGCGCGGGTGGCGCTGACCGGTACCCCCGTGGAGAACAACCTCTCCGAGCTGTGGGCGATCCTCGACTGGACCACACCCGGGCTGCTGGGCCGCCTGGGGACCTTCCGCAGCCGGTACGCGCAGGCCGTCGAGGGCGGCGCCGATCCGGCGGCTGCGCGGCGCCTGGCGGCGCTGGTGCGGCCGTTCCTGCTGCGCCGCCGCAAGACCGACCCCGGGATCGCCCCGGAGCTGCCGCCGAAGACGGAGACCGACCGGGCGGTGTCGCTCACCGCCGAACAGGCGGGCCTGTACGAGGCGGTCGTACGCGAGACCATGGCGGCGATCGCGGAGGCGGGCGGGATGGAGCGCCGGGGTCTCGTCGTGAAGCTGCTGACGGCGCTCAAGCAGATCTGCAACCACCCGGCGCAGTACCTGAAGGAGGACCGGCCCAGGATCGCCGGCCGTTCCGGAAAGCTGGAACTGCTGGACGAGCTGCTCGACACCATCCTCGCCGAGGAGGCGAGCGTGCTGGTGTTCACGCAGTACGTGCAGATGGCGCGGCTGCTGGAGCGGCATCTGGCCACGCGCGGCGTGCGTACCCAGTTCCTGCACGGCGGCACCCCGGTCGCCGAACGGGAGGCCATGGTGAACCGTTTCCAGGCGGGTGAAGTCCCCGTCTTCCTGCTGTCGTTGAAGGCGGCGGGTACGGGACTGAACCTCACCCGGGCGGGCCATGTCGTGCACTACGACCGCTGGTGGAACCCGGCCGTCGAGGCGCAGGCCACGGACCGGGCGTACCGCATCGGGCAGACGCAGCCCGTGCAGGTGCACCGGCTCATCGCGGAGGGCACGATCGAGGACCGGATCGCCGGCATGCTGGCGCGCAAGAAGGAGCTGGCGGACTCCGTACTGGGCTCCGGCGGGGACGACGCCCTGACCGGGCTGACCGAACTGACCGACGCCGAACTGGCGGAACTGGTGGAGCTGCGTGGAGTACGAGGGAGCGCCCGATGAGTCGTGACGAGGACATGGAGCGTACGTTCGCGGCGCTGCCTCCCGCGCGTGGGCAGGGTTTCGCGCAGACCTGGTGGGGCCGGGCCTGGCTGAAGGCGCTGGAGGACACGGCGCTCGACGGGGCGCAGTTGAAGAAGGGCCGCAAGCAGGCGCGGGACGGCGCGGTGGGTGCCGTATCGGTGCGCCCGGGGCGGATCACGGCGGTCGTGAAGGACCGGGACGGCACCGCGCAGCGCAGTGATGTGCTGTTGCAGGAGCTGACCGAGGAGGAGTGGGACCGCTTCCTGGACATGGCGGTGGACCGGGCCGGCCATATCGCCGCCCTCCTGGACCGGGACATGCCGCCGCACCTGGTGGAGGACGCAGCGGCCGCCGGCGTCGAGCTGCTGCCCGGGATCGGTGACCTGGAGCCCGAGTGCGGGTGTGACGCGTGGGACCACTGTCCGCACACGGCGGCCCTCTGCTACCAGGTGGCGCGGCTGCTGGACCAGGACCCCTTCGTGCTGCTGCTGATGCGGGGCCGGGGGGAACGGCGGCTGCTGGACGAGTTGCAGGTACGGAGTGTGGCGCGGGCGGAACGGGTCGAGCGGGCGGAACGTACCGACCGGGACGAGGCGCAGCCCGCCACGGTCGGAGCCGATGGGGTACGGGCGGACGAGGCGTTCGCCGCGCGGGACATCCTTCCGCCGCTGCCCGCACCGCCCCCGGTCCCGGAGACGCCCGGGGAGCCCCCGTCGCTGGACACGGAGGCCCGGCCCGCCCCGGGCGTCGATCCGGCCGCGCTGGAGCGGCTGGCGGCGGACGCGGCGGCGCGGGCGCACCGGATGCTGGTGGACGCGCTCGCGGCCGGGCACGGGCACCGGCCGGTGGAGGCGCCGCTGACGGCGGAGCAGGACGCGGTGCGGCTGGCCGCTTCGGCGGCGTGGGTGCCGGAGGCCCTGGACCGGCTCGCCGCCGGAACCGGCCGCCGGCGCGCCGACCTGGACGTCGCCACGCGCGCGTGGCGGCTGGGCGGCGCGGACGCGCTCGCCGTACTGGAGGAGGACTGGACGCCGGGTCCGGAGCTGCTGGCGCGGGCCAAGGCGCTGCTCGCCGCCTCGTGGGAGGACGCCGAGCGCCCAACCCTGCGGGCGGACCGCCCGGGCCGCTGGACGGTGGCCGGCGCCGGCGTACAGGTACGGCTGGACCGCGACGGGCGTTGGTGGCCGTACCGCAAGGAGTCCGGCCGCTGGACCCCGGCGGGCCCGCCCGACCCCGACCCGGCCGCCGCCCTGGCGGGCGTGCCGACGGACGACGCCTGACGTCGGTCTGACGTCAGCCTGACGTCACGGCGTCACGGCCCGCTTGGGCGGGGCCGTGGCGCGCCCGGCCGGGGCCGGCTCGGAGCACCCGGCCGGGCCCGGCACCGGCCCTGGCCATGACGGCCTGAACCGCAAGAGCCCTGAAGCCCCAAGAGCTCTGGAGCCCGGAAGCCCAGAAGCACAGGGCTCTGGAGCTCTGGAGCCCAGAAGGCCTGGGGCCTGCCCGGAAGCCCAGAAGCCCCGGGCCCGGAAGCCCTGGAGCCCGGAGCCGCAAGAGCCCTGGAGCCCTGAAGCCCTGAAGCCCGGCGCCGTGGAACTACCCGAGCTGTCGTTCCGCCGCGTCCACCGTCTGGGCGAGCAGCACCGCGATGGTCATCGGGCCGACGCCGCCCGGCACCGGGGTGATCAGGCTCGCGCGGGCGGCGGCGGACTCGAAGTCGACGTCACCGACGTTGCCGGGGTTGTAACCCGCGTCGATGACGACGGCGCCCGGCTTGATGTCCTCGCCCTTGATGAAGCGGGGCTTTCCGACGGCGGCGACGAGGATGTCGGCCTCCCGTACGGCCGCCGAGAGGTCGGCGGTGTACGAGTGGCAGTACGTGACGGTCGCGTTCCGCGCCAGGAGCAGCATTCCGGCGGGCTTGCCGAGGATGGCGCTGCGGCCGACGACGACGGCCCGCTTGCCCGCCGGGTCGACGTCGTACGCGTCGAGCAGCCGCATGATGCCGCCGGGCGTGCAGGAGACGAACCCGGGCAGGCCGAAGCTCATCGTGGCGAAGGAGCTGAAGGTCACGCCGTCGACGTCCTTCTCGGGGGCGATCGCCTCGAACGCGGCCCGCTCGTCGATCCCCGGGCCGACCGGGTGCTGGAGCAGGATGCCGTGCACCTCGGGGTCGCGCGAGAGGTCCTGGAGGGTGGCGACCAGTTCGGCGGTGGTCGTCGTGGCGGGCAGCTCGATGTGGCGGGAGCGGATTCCGGCCTTCTCGCAGCGGGCCCGCTTCATCTTCACGTACGTCACGGAGGCCGGGTCCTCGCCGACCAGGACGGTGGCCAGGCAGGGCCGCTTGCCGGTGCGGGCGGTGATGCCGGCGGCGCGGGCCGCGGTCTCCTCGACGAGGCGGCGGGCGAGGCCGCTGCCGTCCATGAGGCGGGCGGTGGTGGGGTTGGCGGACATGGCGGTCTCCTGAGCGGTCGTCAGTGGATCGCCCAGGCGCGCGGCAATGGCGTCGGTCCGCCGGGCCGCTCCCCGGTGGTACTCCACCCAAGCGCCAGTCACGGCCCGCCGCCCACTCTACGGGACGGTTCCGCGCCACGTCCCGGGAGCCTGCTCGTGGATCGCTTGTGAGGCCGGCCGGGGACGTAAAGGATGGCGCGGAAGGCGTCGGTGGGGAGGGCGTGGTGGGGGAAGGCGTTGTGGACGACCCCTGGGTGGCCTTGGAGCGGGGTGCCGATCCCGTGGAGCGGGCGGGGGCGCTGCGCCGCGCGCACGAGGCGTTCACGGCGGGCGGGCGGCCGCCGGAGTCGGTGCGGCCGGTGGTGCGGCCGGTGGTGGCCGCTTCCTGGCGGCGCTCGGCGCGGGCCCGGGTGTGTCCGGACGGGGCGGCGTGCGTGGAGCTGGACGAGGACGCGTTGGCGGCGTACCGGGAGGGGCATCCGCTGGCGGCCGTGATGCCGGTGATCCGGGAGCTGACGGGGGCGTACGCGAGGGACGGGGAGCATCTGGTCGCGGTGTGCGACGCGTTCGGGCGGCTGCTGTGGGTGGAGGGGCACACGGGGACGCTGCGCCGCGCGGGGCGGATGAACTTCGTGGCGGGCGCGCGGTGGGCCGAGTCGGTCGCGGGGACGAACGCGCCCGGTACGGCGATCGCCGTCGACCGGCCGGTGCAGGTCTTCGCCGCCGAGCACTTCCGGCGGCCGGTGCAGGGCTGGACGTGCGCGGCGGCGCCGGTGCACGACCCCCGTACCGGGCGGCTGCTGGGCGCGGTGGACATCACGGGCGGGGACCGGCTGGCGCATCCGCACAGCCTGGCGTTCGTGCAGGCGGTGGCGCGGGCGGCGGAGTCGCAGCTCGCTCTGCTGACCCCGGTGCCGCCGGCGGGTGACCGGCTGCGGTTGTCGGCGCTCGGCCGGGACGAGGCGGTGCTGGTGGCGGGCGGGCGGCGGACGCGGCTGAGCCGCCGGCACAGCGAGATCCTGGTGGTGCTCGCCCACCAGCCGCGGGGCATGGGTGGTGAGGAGCTGCTCGCCGCTCTGTACGAGGACGAGTCGGTCACCCCGGTGACGCTGCGCGCCGAACTGTCCCGGCTGCGTGCCGTGTTGACGCCCGGGCTGCTGCGCTCGCGCCCGTACCGGCTGGCGGCGCCGGTCGACGCGGACTTCGAGGCCGTGGAGCGAAAGGTGGCCTCGGGGGCGGTCGCCTCGGCGCTGCGCGGGTACGCCGGGCCGTTGCTGCCCGGCTCGTGCGCACCGGCGGTGACCCGGCTGCGGCGGCGGCTGGCCGACGGGCTGCGCGCCGCGCTGGTCGCGCGCGGGGACCCGGTGCTGCTCGCCGACTGGGCGCACAGCCCGTGGGGCGAGGACGACCTGGAGGTGTGGCGGGCGCTGGCGGCGGCCGTACCGGCGGGTGGCCTTGCCCCCGTACGGGCGCGTCTGGACGCCCTGGAGGCGGAGCTGTCCGGGGTGTCGGGCGCAACGCGGTCGCAACGTCCGCGTCCCTAGCCTCACCAGCCTCACCGTGAGCGCCGGCCGACGGCGCGGTACCAGGGAGGCCCGGATGACCCGTTACGCAGCGCCCGGCACCGAGGGCGCGATCGTCTCGTACGAGTCGCGCTACGACCACTGGATCGGCGGCGCCCATGTGCCGCCCGCTCGCGGCCGGTACTTCGAGAACCCCAGCCCGGTGAACGGCCTGCCGTTCACCGAGGTCGCGCGGGGCACCGCCGAGGACGTCGAGCGCGCCCTGGACGCGGCGCACGCGGCGGCACCGGCGTGGGGCCGGACCGCCCCGGCGGAGCGGGCGGACGTCCTGCTGCGGATCGCCGACCGGATGGAGGCGAACCTGGAGCGGCTGGCCGTCGCGGAGAGCTGGGAGAACGGCAAGCCGGTCCGCGAGACGCTCGCCGCCGACCTGCCGCTGGCCGTCGACCACTTCCGCTACTTCGCGGGTGTGCTGCGTGCCCAGGAGGGCTCGCTGAGCCAGCTCGACGACGACACCGTCGCGTACCACTTCCACGAACCGCTCGGTGTCGTGGCGCAGATCATCCCGTGGAACTTCCCCCTGCTGCTGGCGGCCTGGAAGCTGGCCCCGGCGCTCGCGGCGGGCAACGCGGTCGTCCTCAAGCCGGCCGAGCAGACACCGGCGTCCGTCCACGTGCTGATGGGGCTGATCGCCGACCTCATCCCGCCGGGCGTGGTGAACATCGTCAACGGCTTCGGCGCGGAGGCCGGCAAACCGCTCGCCTCCAGCCCCCGCGTCGCCAAGATCGCCTTCACCGGCGAGACGACGACGGGGCGGCTGATCATGGGGTACGCCTCCGAGAACCTCAAACCGGTCACCCTGGAGCTGGGCGGCAAGTCGCCGAACATCTTCTTCGACGACGTATGGGCGGCGGACGACGACTTCCGCGACAAGGCCCTGGAGGGCTTCACCATGTTCGCCCTCAACCAGGGCGAGGTGTGCACGTGCCCGTCACGCGCGCTGATCCAGCGCGGCCACTACAGCGAGTTCCTGGAGGCCGCCGTCGCCCGCACCGAACGCATCGTCCCGGGTCACCCCCTGGACACGGACACGATGATCGGTGCCCAGGCCTCCCACGAGCAGCTCCAGAAGATCCTCTCGTACCTCGACATCGGCCAGCGGGAGGGCGCCAAGGTCCTGACGGGCGGTCAGCGGATCGAGTACGGCGGTGAACTGGCGGGCGGCTACTACGTCCAGCCGACCATCTTCGAGGGCGACAACCGGATGCGGATCTTCCAGGAGGAGATCTTCGGCCCGGTCGTCGCGGTCACGTCGTTCACCGACCTCGACGACGCCGTCACGACGGCGAACGACACCCTGTACGGCCTCGGCGCCGGCGTCTGGACCCGTGACATCACCACCGCGTACCGCGCCGGACGCGCCATCCAGGCGGGCCGGGTCTGGACCAACTGCTACCACGCCTACCCGGCGCACGCGGCGTTCGGCGGCTACAAGCAGTCGGGCATCGGACGGGAGGGCCACCGGATGATGCTGGACCACTACCAGCAGACGAAGAACCTGCTGGTGTCGTACTCGGCGAAGAAGCTCGGCTTCTTCTAGATGCAGCAAAAGGGCGCCTGACCAGGGAAGATGCCGGTCAGGCCATCGCGGCTTCGGTGCCCAGTGCGACGGCCTGGATGGTGGGCAGCCGCAGCATGCGGCATGCCTGGTCGACGGCCGCGTCCGCGGCCTGTTCGGTTAGGTCCGCGGTGGCGTTTGAACGTCGTCATGGCCTGTCTCCCTCGACGGCGGATCGGTCCGGCCGCTGCCTCGGTCGCAGCAGCCAGTCGTAGGCCCGACGGACGGCAGCGGCCGGTTGTCGGGCGGCAGGTGGGCCAGCCGCCGTTCGGTTAGGAACGTCACCCTCGCCCGGTCCGGCTCCGGATCTGCCGTAGTGGGCGGTGCTTCGTCGGCCTCGGCGGCCTTACGGGCCTCCAGCGGGACCGCGTCCGCAGTCAGAGCACCGGCCCGCAGGGCGGCCGCGAGCCCGGCCACCAGGTATTCGTGGTGAAGATGCCGGCCCAGCAGCAGAACCTCGATCAGAGCGCGGGTGCCGTCCCGGTCGCCGTGGGCCTTGCGGCGCGGACCACGTTGCGTACGTCGACGCGACGTCGGGCGAACCACCGGCTGTCATGCCGAGGCAACGACGAGTGAAGCGGCCCATGGAGGACAGTGACCCGACGTGCCGCGTCCGGCCATCGGCCATGGCCGACCACGAGGCCGCGTTGCTCCCATATATCCCGGCGCCCCGCTCGCCGCAGTCCGTACGGGGCACAGGGCCGACGGTAACGGGTGTGCTGCCGGTGGTGTACCGGGGGCAAGTGCGGGGGCGGAGTGAGGCCATGTGGGGCGCCAGCGCGGTTGCACAGAGGTGAGCCCGGTTCGCGCGGGTCATGCCGGGCCCGAGGCCGGGAAGCGTCATTGCGGGGCCACGGAGGAGGTAGCGGGGCCGCAGGTCACTCGGTGGGCAGCCGTCAGTGTTCCTCCGGCTCTGACAGGGCGATGTCGTGGACCGGGATGTCCGGGGTGGCGGCGACCGTACGCAGCAGCCGGGTGAAGCGGGTGCAGAGGGCTTCGACGGTGGACCGGTCGAACAGCTCGGTCCGGTATTCGACGACACCGTCGAGGCCGTGGCAGGTGCCGTCGGCGTCCCGCCGCTCGAACAGGCCGAAGGTCAGGTCGAACCCGGCGGAACCCCTGCCGACCAGGTCCACCGTGGCGGACAGGCCCGGTAGCTCCAGCCTTGCGGGGAGGGATGGTGTGAGAACCAGCATCACCTGGAACAAGGCCCGGCCGAACACCGCCTGCCCGCTCGCCGCCCGTCGTGGCCCCTGCGCCTGCACGACCAGGTCGAAGGGCACATCCTGGTGGGCGAAGGCCTCCAGATCGGCTTGCCTGACCCGGGCGAGCAGCTCGCGGAAGGTCGGTGCTCCCGAGGTGTCGGTGCGCAGTACGAGTGTGTTCACGAAGAAGCCGACGAGGCCGTCGAGCTCCGCGTCCGCGCGGTCGGACACCGCCGTGCCGATCGGGATGTCCGTACCCGCGCCGAGGCGGGTGAGCAGCGCCGCCAGTCCGGCGTGCGCCACCAGGAAGAGGCTGGCCTGCTCGTCCGCGGCCACCTCCAGGAGCTGCCCGTGTACGTCTGCGGGGACGGTGAAAGCCACCGTGTCGCCGGCGCTGTGCGAAGGGCGCCCGGACGGCGCCTGCTCCGTACGGTCGGCGGGTAGCGGGATGCGTTCCGGCAGACCGGCCAGGGTCTTGTCCCAGTAGGCGAGTTGACCGGCCCGCAGGGCGCTGGGCTCGTCGTCGGGGCCGAGCAGTTCACGCTGCCACAGGGTGAAGTCGGCGTACTGAATGGGCAACGGCGGCCAGCCCGGGGCGGCACCGCTGACGCGGGCCCGGTACGCGGTGCCGAGGTCGTCCAGCAGCCGCGGCAGCGAGGCGCGGTCGCAGGCGATGTGGTGGAGCAGCAGGAGCAGCGTCTGCCCGCGTGAGGTGTCGGTGGTGAAGAGGACCGCGCGCAGGGGAAGTTCGCTCTCCAGGCGGAAGGGCCGGCCGGCCGCGGCGTTCAACGCGTCCGGTAGCCGGTCCGGGGCGACCGATTCGACCGTGAGTGCCGGGCGCGCGGCCGTGACCGGCAGGATGTGCTGGACCGCCTGGCCGTCCCGCTGCTGAACGAGGGTACGCAGGGTTTCGTGCCGGGCCATGAGGTCGCCCAGGGCGGCACGGAGCGCCCCTTGGTGCAGCTCGCCGTCCCAGCGCAGCACCAGGGGAACGTTGTAGGTGCTGTCGGGGCCGGAGAGCTTGTGCAGGAACCAGAAGCGCCGTTGGCCGAAGGAGAGCGGGACCGGCTCGGTGCCGCGGTCCCCGGCCGACGGGAGCCGAGGGAGGGGCCGGGTCCCCGGCGGCACGGAGGTGTCGCCCGGATGAGTCGTGTCGCCCAGGTGAGCGGCGAGCCCCGCGACGGTCGGGTGGGCGAAGACGTCCCTGACATCCAGCTCCGCCCGGGCGCCGAGGCCGGCTCGGCGCACCATGGTGACCAGCCGTGTCGCCCTCAGGCTGTCACCCCCGAGGTCGAAGAAGTCGTCGTCGGCGCCCACCCGCTCCACGGCGAGCAGGTCGGCGTACAGCCCGGCCAGTGCGGCTTCCAGCGGCGTGTCCGGGGCGCGTGACGGCGTGTGGGCGCGGGCGTGGGGGGAAGGGAGCGCCGCCCTGTCCAGCTTCCCGTTGGGGGTGAGCGGCAGCCTGTCGAGCGGGACGAACAGGGACGGGACGAGATGCGCCGGAAGCCGCGCGCGCAGCCATTCCCGCAGCCGGGCGGGGATCCGCCCCGGATCGTCTGCCGCCGCCTCGCGGGTGGGGACGACGTAGGCCACCAACTGCGCCGCCCCGTCGGCTCCCTGACCGCCGTCCGCGTCCATGCCGGCGGGGTCCCGCGGAACGCCGGAGCTCGCCAGCACGGCGCCGCCCGCCACGCCGGGTGCGGCCAGCAGCGCCGCCTCGATCTCGGCCGGTTCGACCCGGAAGCCACGTATCTTGACCTGGTCGTCCGCCCTGCCGAGGTACTCCAGTGAGCCGTCCTGACGGGCGCGTACGAGGTCGCCCGAGCGGTACAGCCGGGACCCGGCAGGGCCGAAGGGGTTGGCCACGAAGCGCTGCGCCGTCAGTGCGGAGCGGTGAAGATAGCCCCTGGCCACACCGGAACCCGCGACGTACAGCTCACCGGCCACCCCGGGGGGTACCGGGCGCAGCCGGCCGTCCAGCACATACAGCCGGGTGCCGGCGATGGCCTTGCCGATCGGGACGGTCCGCGCCGTGCCGTGGTCGCGGTCCAGGTCGAGCCGGGTCGAGAGGACCGCGGTCTCGGTGATGCCGTACATGTTGACCAAGACGGGCGCGGAGTCCTGGTGCCGCCCGTACCAGGAACGCACGACGGCGGGTGAGAGGGCCTCACCACAGAAGATGACCCAGCGCAGGGCCAGTTCCCGCCCGCGCGCCGGCTCTTCGGCGTCGGCCTGCTCCAGCGACCGGAAGGCGGAGGGAGTCTGATTGAGCACCGTCACCCGCTCCCGCACCAGCAGGTCGAGAAACGCGTGGGGGGAACGGCTCACCTCGCGGGGGACGACCACCAGCCGGCCGCCGTGCGCGAGGGCGCCCCACATCTCCCACACGGAGAAGTCGAAGGCACAGGAGTGGAACATCGTCCAGGTGTCGTCGGGGCCGAAACCGAACTCGGCGGCTCCCGCCCGCAACAGTGCCACCGGACCGCGGTGCGGGACCACCACGCCCTTGGGGCGGCCGGTGGATCCCGAGGTGTAGATGACGTATGCGGCGTGGTCGGGCGTCAGCGGCCCCGTGCGGTCCGCGTCGCTCAGGTCGGCGTCGCTGCGGTCCGCGTCGCTCAGGTCGGCGTCGCTGAGGTCCGCGTCGCTCAAGTCGGCGTGACTCAGGTCCGCGACGGTCAGGTCCGCGACGCTCATCGCCGGCGAGGGTGCGGTCGCGGCAGCTCCCGTCGGGTCCGTCCCGGAGAGAACGCATACCGGCTGGGCGTCGGCGAGGATCCGCTCCGTGTGCTCCGGCGGCCATCCCGTGTCGAGCGGGAGGTAGGCCGCGCCGGTCTTGGACACCGCCAGGATCGCGGTGACCAGGTCCTCGGAGCGGGGCAGCAGGACGGCGACGGTGCGTTCGGGTCCCGCGCCGCGCCGGATCAGCGTCCTGGCCAGCCGATTGGCGCGCGCGTTGAGCTCGGCATAGGTGAGCTGCCGGTCGCCGTGGCGGACCGCCGGGGCGTGCGGAGTGAGTGCGGCCCAGTGTTCGAACAGCTCGGGGAGTGTACGGGGCGAGGGGGGTGCGGGTGTGCCGATGCGCGGTACGAGCAGCCTGCGCTCTTCCGGTGCCAGCAGATCCAGCTCTCCGACGGGGCGCCGGGGTTCGTCGACCAACTGGTCGAGCAGGCGTACGCAGCGGTCGGCCTCGGCGGCGACCTCCTCGGGCTCGTACCGCCCGGCGTCGGCGTGCACCTCCACCATCAGGCCGGCCCGGCCGCGCTCCGGCCTGATCATGACGGAGAGGTCTTCGACCGCGCCGGTGTTGAGCTGTCTGAGGGTCATCGGCCGCCCGGCGAAACTGCGGCCGAAGCTGAAGGGGACGATGTTCGCGAGCAGTTGGTACGGCGCGTGCGCGGACCCGGTGAAGCCAAGGTCACGGCGGAGGTCCTCGTACCGGTAGCGCTGGTGGTCGAGGGCGAGGGCGATCGCCTCGCCGACGGTCCGGATCAGTTCGGCGGCCGGCCGGCGCAGGTCGACCGGTACCCGCAGCGGGAGCACGTTCGACGCCGCACCGGCAACGGCGCCCGCCGTCTTGGGGGTGCGGCCGGCGACTGGGAACCCCACGACGACCTCGTCGCCGCCGCCGGTGCGCGCATGGTCCAGCAGGACGGCGGAGGCGGTCGCCACCACGGTCCAGGGGACGTCGAGTTCGCGTGCGCGTGCCCGGAGGGCGGCCACCCGGTCCTCGGGCATCCGGGACGTACCGTGCACCGGTGCCCCGCTCATCCGGTCGATGCCCATCCGCTCGATGCCCGTCCGGCCGATGCCTGTGCGGCCGATGCCCGTCCGGCCGATGCCCGTCCGGCCGGGTATGTCCCGGCCCGCCGCGCCTGGCCCGGGCATACCTGGCCGGACGGCTCCCGGCCAACCGGCCATCTTCGCCGTCCAGAACTCACGGTCGGCTTCGAAGTCGGGCGTGGAGCGGTAGGCCCGCTCGGCGTTGAGCAGGGTGTCCAACGGCACTTGGTGGCCGGGCTCCGGGGACTCGCCGCGCTCCAACGCCGCGTAGATCTCGCCGAGCCGCCGGGCGAACAGCGCCAGGCCGAAGCCGTCCACCACCAGGTGGTGGACGAGCAGATACCAGCAGACCCGGTCCTCGGAGAGGCGCAGGAACGCGGTCCTGAACGCCGGGCCGTTCTCCAGGTCGAGCGGGCGGGGGATGTCCGCTCGCATCCAGTCCAGCGCGGCGGCCATCGGTGCGGGTTCCCGCTGGAGATCGACGACCGGTATGTGCCAGGTGGGGAGGGGGCCGGCCCATTGCCTCGGCTCTCCGGAGGCCGTGACGGCGAACCGGGTCGTGAACGGCTCGGTCTCCGTCACGGCGAACCGGAAAGCCGCCTCGTACAACCCGGGATCGAGATCTCCGGCGATCTCGAACGCACTCGCCAGGTGGTACCGGCCCGGAGGCGCCAACTGCTGCGCCATCCAGATCCCGTGCTGCATCGTGGTGAGCGGCATCGACGGGTGATCCGCCGAGCGCACATGCTCCGGCTCGTTCCTCACGGAGTGTTCACCGCTCCCTTCTGTGCCTTGGAGGCCCACCGTTCGACGAGGACGCGGCCGATGTCGCCGAGCGCGGCGGGGCGTCCCATCTCCATGTGCGTGCAGTCGACCGGCAGGATCTCGAGCGCCCCCTTGATCAGCGGGCGCCACAGGCCGAGCGCGGTCTCGGGCGAGTGGTCCCGCGCGGTGAACATCACGGTGTTCCCGCCGAACGGGCGAGGCTTGTGCTGGCCGGCGACCCGCGCGTTGTTGGTGAAGGTCCGGGCCAGCGCGGCGATCCGCTGCTCGTCGAAGGAGGCCAGCAGCCCCTGCCGCGCCCGGGTGATCTCCACGAGCCGCGGATACGTCAGCGACTCGCCCGCCCACAGGGAGGGGTCGTAGCCGAAGTGTTCCAGGAGCATCGCGAGGACGTCCCGGCCGGCGACCGAACCCGGTGCGGCCTCGGCCGAGGCCTCGGCGTCGGCGACGTCCGCGCCCATGGGGTAGGCGTCCAGGAGCGCCAGCGTCTCCACCGACTCGCCGTTCTGCTCCAACTGCACCGCCATCTCGTGGGCCACCACCCCGCCGAAGGACCAGCCGAGGAGGTGGTAGGGGCCCGTGGGCTGGACTGACCTGACATGGTCCAGGTAGTCCGCCGCCATCTCCCGCAGGGACGCCGGCAGAACTTCGCGGCCGTCCAGGCCCCGGGCCTGCAGGCCGTACACCGGCCGGTCCGCGCCGAGCGGCGAGGTGAGCCCCGCGTAGCACCAGGCGAAGCCCGCCGCCGGGTGCACGCAGAACAGAGGCGCCTTGTCGCCCGACTCCCGCAGCGGCAACAGGACCCCGGTGCCGCTTTCGGACGTCTCCTGGATGCCCCGCCACCCATTGCTCGCGGTGTCGTCGCCCGCCTCGGGCGAGAGGAACGAACCGACGCTTCTGGCGGGCTCGGCGGCCGCTTCGGTCAACAGTGTGGTGAAGCGTTCGGCGAGCGCGACGATCCACTCGCGGGCCAACACGTGCGGGCGGTAGTCGAAACGCAGCAGCAGCTTCCCGCTCCTGGCGGAGACCGTCAGGAGCAGCGGGGAGTCCGGAGCGTCGTCACCATGGGTGTCCATGGGATTCGGGCCGGGTGCCGGCGCGCTGGCGCGCCCGGCCGGCTCATCGGGGTCCAGCGGGTGGTTCTCGAACACCATCACGGAGTCGAAGGAGTCCCTCACGCCGGTGATCCGGCGGATCCCGCCGAGGCCGGTGTGCTGGTACGGCATCAGCGCGGCCTGCTCCCGCTCCAGCCGGCTCAGCAGCGCCCCGAGCGATTCCGCCGGGTCCAGCCGCACCCGGGTGGGCACCGTGTTGCCGAAGAGCCCGGCCATGGGCTCCGCTCCGCCGAGCTCCGCCGGGCGGCCGCAGACGACGGAGCCGAACACGACGTCGGTGTTGCCGGTCTCCTGCCCCATCAGGATGCCCCAGCCTGCCTGGAGCACGGTGTCGGTCGTGACGCCATGCCCGCGGGCCACGCCGGCCAGCGCGGCGGAGGTCTCCTCGTCGACCTCGAAGAGGAAGGTTCTCGGGGCCGGCGGTTCCTCGGGGCCCTCGGGGCTCTTCGTACGGTCCACCGGGCGCACGACCCGGGCCAGCGCTCTGACCGTCTTGTGCTCGAAGATGTCCTGCGGTGTAAGGACGAGACCCACCCGACGCAGCCGGCTCAGCATCTGGATCGACATCATGCTGTCGCCGCCGAGGTCGAAGAAGCTGACGTCCATGGCGACTTCGGGGAGCCGGAGCACCTCGCGGAACACCCGCGCCACGTGCTCCTCCCGCGCCACGTGCTCCTCCCGCGCCACGTGCTCCTCCCGCGCTCCGTCGGCGGTCGGCAGACCGGCCTCCAGCGGCCGTACGTCCGTCGGCGGCTTCTCGCGGTCGAGCTTGCCGCTGCCCAGACGTGGCAGCGCGGAGGCGGCCTTCAGATCCGCCGGGACCAGATGTGCCGGCATCTGTTCGGCCGCCCAGTCCCGCAGCGCGCGGCGGCTGGGGATGCGGGCTCCCTCCGCGGGCACCAGGTAGGCCATGAGCCGGGCGCCGCCACTCGTCCCCTTCCGGACACAGGCCATGACCTCGGCGATGGCGGGGTGCCGGGCGAGCACCGCCTCCACCTCACCGAGCTCGACGCGGAAGCCGTTGACCTTGACCTGGGCGTCCGCACGGCCGAGGAAGTCGAGCTGCCCGTCGGGGCGCCAACGGGCCAGATCACCCGTCCGGTACATCCGCTCGCCGGGCGGGCCGAAGGGGTCGGCGACGAAACGCTCCGCGGTCAGCCCGGGCCGGCGCAGATATCCCCGCGCGAGGCCGTCTCCCGCCAGGTACAGCTCGCCCTGGCGGCCGGCCTCGACCTGCCGGAGTGAGCTGTCGAGCACGTAGGCGCGTACGTGGCCCAGCGGCCGCCCGATGGGCGGTGCGCCCTCCGGCACGGGGCCGTCGCCGGCCGGGGCGGGGGCAGGGATGGTGGCCGCGGTGGCATAGACGGTGGCTTCGGTGGGCCCGTACACGTTGAGCAGCCGGGTGCCGGGCATGATCTCCCGGATCCGCGCGGCGAGTGTCGCGGGGAGTGCCTCACCGGTCATCGAGAGCGTCGTGGCCGACACCTGGAGACCGCCGGTCTCCAGCAGCTTGGAGAGCACTGAAGGGATGGCGCACAGCAGACCGCCCGACCAGCGCGGCGGGTCGCCGTCGAGCAGCGACAGGAGATTGCCGACCACCTCGACGCTGCCGCCGCCCGCCAGCGCGGGGAAGATCTCGGCCACCGACGCGTCGAAGCTGAAGGAGCTCGCCGCCAGTACGTGTGCCAACGACTCGGCACCGAACTCGGCGGCCGCCCAGTCCACCAGCGCGACCACACCGCGGTGCGGCACCACGACCCCCTTGGGTGTACCGGTGGAGCCCGAGGTGTAGATGACGTACGCGGGATGCGAGGGCCGCAGCGGCTCCGGGCGGTCGGCGTCGGTCGGTGCCGTGGGTGAGAGGTGCTCCAGCTCCCCGGCGACCGCGGGGTCGTCGAGCCGGATGGTCGTGGTCAGCCGGCTCACGACGTCCGCGACGTGCGAGTCGGTGGCGGCGTCGGTCAGCACACAGACGGGTTCCGCGTCCTCGACCATGAAGCGGAGCCGCTCGGCCGGGTACCCGGGGTCGAGCGGCAGGTACGCGGCGCCCGTCTTGAGCACCGCGAGCATCGCCACGAGTGTCCCGGCGCACCGAGGGAGCAGCAGCCCGACGACCGACTCCGGCCCGGCACCCCGGTCGAGCAGGAGCCGGGCCAGCCGGTTGGCACGCTCGTGGAGTTCCGCGTAGGTGAGTTTGTCATCGGCGCTGATGACGGCGACCGTGTCGGAGTGGCTCCGGGCGGCGCTCTCCAGCAGGTCGGTGAGCGTTCGGCGGGGCGCTCCGGACTCCGTGCCGCCCGTCCAGGAGCGAACTGCCGCCCCCTCGTCCGCCGCCGGCAGGTCGAAGCTGCCCAGCGGGTGCTCCGGGCCGGCCACGGCCAGGGACAGCAGACGCCCGAAACGCCGGGCGTGCACGTCGAGTTCGGCGGCGGAATAGCGATCCGCCGCACCGCTGAAGACGATCCGCAGCCCCTGGTCCTCGGGGTCGTCGTCGAGTATGACGCGTATGTCGTGGACCGGGTCGGGCACCAGGTCGTGGACCACCACGGACAGGTCACCGAACCGCACGAGGGTCCCGGGGGTGCGGATGTCGGCGATCGGCCCGAACAGCCGGGGCCGGTCGTCCGGCGCCCCGGCCTCGCGGCACAACTCCCGGTGGCCCAGCCGCTGGTGCCTGACCGCCTCGCGCGACTCCCGGGCGACGTCGTGGACGAGTTCGGCGAAGGTGGCGGCGGACCGTACCGCCGGCCGGAGCGGCACGATGTAGTCGCTCGCGTCCGGGACACGCCTGCTCACCCGGCTCGGCCGGCCGTCCACCGGCATGCCGATCACCACGTCCGTGGCGCCGCTCAGCCGGTGGGAGTAGGCCGCCACGGCGGCGCACAGCACCGCCCGGACCGGCACACCACTGTGGCGGGCGGTGGCCCGTACACGCTCGGTGTCGGTGGTGCCGAGCGTCACCGGGCGGGAGTTCACCGGTGCTCGCAGCCGGTCGGCGTCCCGGGCGGGGGCGGACGCGAAGGTCACCGGCTCGGGGAGGTCGGCGAGCCGCCGGCGCCAGTGGGCGCGGTCGGCTTCCTGCGCGGGAGATCCGGCGTACCCGGCCGTTGCCGAGGCCGTGCGGGCCCGGGCGGCCAGGGCACCGTCAGCGGCCGGGCGGCCCTCGGCGAGTGCCGTGTACACCTCGGAGACCCGACGGGTGATCAGCGCACAGCCGAAGCGATCGACAGCGGCCCGGTGGTGCTGGTGGAACCAGTGGTGGCGGTCCGGGCCGAGCCGCAGCAACGCCTGGGCGGACCAGGGCCGCGCGGTCTCCTCGCCACCCGGTGCGTGCTCCGCTCCCCGCTCGAGCGCCGCGCGTGTCCACGCATCGGCCGCGCCCGGCGGGTCCGCCTCCGTGCTCAGGTCCACCACGGGCAGCGGCAGGCTGTCCGAGATCTCCGGTACGGGCGGACCGTCCGGTCCCTGGCCGGCGGAGCGCACCCGCTGTGTGGTGGTCTCGGCCACGACCTGCGCGACCGCCTTGCCCAGGGTGGTGAGGTCCAGGTCGCCGTGAATCTCCACGAGCTGGGCGGTGTGGCTGCCGGGGGCGATGGGTCCCGTACCGGAGTGTCGTACGGCACGCCAGGCGTCCTGCCCGGCGGCGGACGCGTCAGTGGGCGCGCCCTGGCGGTCAGCCATGGTGGGTTCCTCCCCGCGCGATCAGGTGCTGTGACGAGTACTGGTAGAAGCCACTGCCCGACTTGCGTCCCACGTTGCCCTCGGCGACGAGACGGGCCAGCAGGGGGCAGGGCCGGAAGCGGTCCTCGCCGGTATGCCGGCGCAGCACCTCCAGCGAGTCGGCGATGGTGTCGAGACCGATGAGGTCCGCGGTGCGCAACGGCCCCATGGGGTGACCGAAGCAGTCCTGGAAAATGCGGTCCACGGTCTCGGCGTCGGCGGTTCCCTCGCCCAGCACGGCGGCCGCCTCGTTGAGCGTCAGCATCAGCACCCGGTTCGTGACGAAGCCGGGGGCGTCACGGACCACGAGGGCGTGCTTTCCGACGCGGGCGAGGAAGCCTTCCGTGCGCTCCACGGTGAGATCGCTGGTCTCCGGCGCGCGGATCACCTCCACCGCGTCCTTGAGCGGCGCCGGGTTCATGAAGTGGGTGCCGATGACCCGGTCGGGGCGGGCGGTGAAGGAACCGAGGCGACTGACCGGGATGCACGAGGTGTTGGACGCGAAGATCGCCTCGGCCCCGCAGATCCGGTCCAGCTCGCGGAGGATCCCCTCCTTGATGTCCTCGTCCTCCCGGGCGCACTCCACCACCAGGACAGCGGCCGCCATGTCGGCGAGCTCGGCGGACCAGGTCACCAGGGACTCGGTGCGGGACGCGGGCGCGCCCACCCGCGTCTGCCGGGACCCCCGGCGCAGCAGCGTGGCCGTCCTGATCCCGGCGCGGAGCCGAGCCGGCCCCGAGGCCAGCGCCCCGGGGTCGTTGTCGACGACGACCACGGGGTGGCCGGCTTCGGCGAAGCACTGCGCCACACCGATCCCCATCGTGCCCGCGCCGACGATGCCCACCAGTGACCCGGCCGGAACGGTCTGCGCGGCCGGCTCGGTCGGTACGGTCTGCTCGGTCGGTACGGTCTGCTCGGTCCGTGCGGTCTGCTGGGTCTGTTGCACGTCTGTCTGATCGCCCACTGTTGCAGGTCTCCTTCGTCGGCCGAGCCGCGTCAGTCGGTGTGCGGGGGCCGTGCCGTGGCCGGCTCCGCAGGTGTGCTCGCGCTGGTCGTCGTGTCGATGGGCCACAGGCTGGACAGCGGTGCACCGGGGGCGCGAAGGGCCGCACGCAGCATCGCGAGCAGTCCTTCGACGAGAGCCCGGGCGCTCGACCGGTCGAAGAGCTCGGTGCGGTAGTCCAACGAGATGGACAGCTCGTCCCGCCCCGGCCCCTCGACGACGGACCAGGAGAGGTCCAGCTCGCTGCGGCCGGGCGGCGGCGTGAGCCGTCCCGCGTCCGTGCCGGGCCACCGCACGGGGGCCGCCTCCACCCCGGCCGCCGAGCCGAGTGACGCCGGCAGCGCTTGACAGGAGTACGCCACATCGAACAGCGGTGCCCTGCCGGGCTCGTCGGGCAGTCCGGCCGCGCTCACGATGTCGGCGAGCGGCACGTCCCGGTGCTGTTCCGCGCCGGTGATGGCGCGCCGCACCCGGTCGGTGAGCTTCTCGAAGGACGGGTCGTCGGCCAGGTCCAGACGCAGCGGCAGGCTCCGCGCGAAGGAACCCACACGAGTGCGGGCCGCCGAGAGGGGAAGCGCCGTGCCGGTCAGCCCGATGAGCGCCTCGTCCGCCTCCGTGTGCAGGGCGAGCAGGGCGGCGAGGGCCGCCAGCACGCTCTCCCTGGTCCCGGAACGCACCACCGCGGCGGCGAGGTCGTCGGGAATCCGGGACCCGAGGGTGGCGGTGGCGCGGGTGCCGTGGGCGGGCCGGGCCCGGTCCAGCGGCGGCGCACCATCGGCCAGTCCCGCCAGTGTCTTTCTCCAGTAGGCGAGTTGCTCCTCCCTCCGGGGGCCTGTCCAGGGCTCGGTGTGCTCGCCGGACAGCGTGGGAAGCTCGGACGGCGTGGGCAGCTCGGGCAGCTCGGCCGGACGGCCGTCCAGGCGGGCGCCGTACAGAGCGAGCAGGTCCCGGAAGAACACCTCCGGCTGACCGCCGTCGTAAGCCTGCTGGTGGGTGGTCACCAGCAGGACGTGCCGGGCCGGGGCCGTCGTCGCGAGGAGCGCGTGGAGCCGGCGTCCCGATGCCGGATCGAGTACGAGCGCGGCCTCGGCCCGCGCGATCTCCCTGGCTGCGAGGAGGGGCTCGCTCTCGCCGGAGACGTCCACGGTGGTGAAGAAGCCGTCGCCGAGCAACGAGCCGTGTCCCACGGCTTCGACGGTCCTGGCACGCAACGCCTCGTGCCGCTCCGCCAGTTCCTCCAGCGCCGTGCACAGCGCGGGCAGCCGCACCTCGCCGCGAAGCTCGAGGCAGCTCACGGCGGGGGTGGCGAGCGGGACCACCGGGGCAGGCGGCGTGTCCGGTCGGTCCGCGACCGGTCCGGTCGCCGGAGGAGGACCGCCCGGGAGGTCGCGGTAGCAGGTGTCCTCGTTGTCCGCTACGGCGTGCAGCAGCTCCATGAACGCCTCGGACATGGCGGAGATCGTGTCGGCGTCGAAGAGCTGCGTCGCGTACTCCATCATGACCACGACCTCGTCCTCGTCCGCCAGCTCGCCGACGACCATCGAGATGTCGAACTTGGCGGTGCCGGGGGGCAGCCCGGGGAAATGCGGGAGGAGCTCCGGGTCGTGCGTCGGCCCGATGACGATGTCGCCGAAGGCGGCAGGCGGTGGCAGCGTCTGGTGCACGTACATGACGTCGAAGAGCGGGTTACGACTCGGATCACGGTCGACCGCCACCTCGCGCACGACCTTGTCGAACGGGATCTCCTGGTGGTCGAGGGCACCGAGCACCACCCCGCGCACCTGGCGCAGCAGCTCACGGAAGGTCGGGTCACCCGACAGGTCCGAGCGCAGCGCGATGGTGTTGTTGAAGAAGCCGAGCAGGTCCCACAGTTCGGGTCGGCTACGGCCGATGGTCGCGGTACCGACGACGATGTCCCGCTGACCCGACCAGCGTGCGAGCAGCACTTTGAGCGCGGTGAGCAGCACCATGAAGAGCGTGGCCGTCTCCTGGGCGCCCACCTCGCGCAGCCGCTGCACCAGTGCGCCCGGGATGGTGAACCCGTGGGTCGCGCCCGCGAAGTCCATCCGGCCGGGGCGCGGCCGGTCGGTGGGCAGCTCCAGCGCGGGCGGGTCGCTCAGACGTTCGCGCCAGTAGCTCAGTTCACCGTCAAGGCGGGAGTCGGCCATCAGCTCGCGCTGCCAGCGCGCGTAGTCCGAGTACTGCACCGGCAGCGGCTCGACGTCGGGGGCGCGGTTCTCCAGGCGGGCGGTGTAGAACTCCAGCAGGTCCCGCATCTGGATCTGCGGAGCCCAGCCGTCGTTCACCGCATGGTGCATGCACCAGCAGACGATGTGGTCGTCGTCACCGAGCCGCACGACGGTCACCCGTACGAGCGGTTCGCGGGCGATGTCGAAGACCCAGCGCGTGGCGGCGGTGACGGCCGCACCCGCCGCGGCCTGCGGGGTGTCCTCGCCGGAGACGTCCACATAGGTGAAGAAGTCGCCCAGTTCGGGCCGGATCACCAGCTCCGGCCTGCCGTCGGCCTCGACGAAATTGGACCGCAGCACCTCGTGGCGCCGCGCCAGGTCCTCCCAGGCGAGGCGGAACTTCTCGACGTCCAGGGGTCCGCGGTACCGGGAGGCGCCGGGGAGGTTGTAGAGCGTGGTCGTCGGGTCGAGCTGGTGGTGGAGCCATATGCGCTCCTGCCCGTACGACAGCACCGGCTCGCCGCCCGGGGCGACCGGCGGCAACTCGGCGTCGGGCGCCTCGGGGACGAACGGGGCCGTCGGCGCGTCGGCGGCGCTCGGCGAGTGCGGCGCGTGTGGCGCGTGTGGCGCCCGGTCGTGAATGGCCTTCGCGAGCGAGCTGACGACGGGGTGGTCGTAGATGTCCGCCAGCTTGAGCCGGACCCCGTGCCTCACTCGTACCCGCTCAATGAGCTGGAGAGCGATGATGGAGTTGCCGCCGATGGAGAAGTAGTCCGCGCCGGCCGGGACCTCATCCGCGTGCAGCAGCTCGGCGAGGGTGTCCCGCAACCAGTCCAGTACGGTCCGGGATTCTTCGGTCCCTTGCTCGCCGGGTGCGCGGACCGGTTCTTCGGCGGGTGCGCGGACCGGTTCCCCGGCGGCAGGCGCAGGTGCAGGTGCAGGCGCAGGCGCAGGTACCGAAGCCGGAACGGGAGCCGGAGCAGTGGGCCGACGGAGTACTTCGCCGAAGGACAGCACCTCACCCAGTGGCCTGGCCCAGCACCGCACGCCGGTGAACGGATGTCCCGGCAGCGGAACCCGGCGCGCCGACGGGTCGGCCCGCAGCATCGGCCAGTCCAGGTCGACGCCCTCCTCGTACAGCCTGCCCAGCAGCTCCAGGACGGCGGCGTCGGCGTCGGCGGCACCGGGCTCCAGACAGAGCACCCGGGCGTCCGCGCGACCGTGGAGGTGGGCCCTCAACCGGTCGCTGATCTCGCCACGGGACGCCAGCTCCACGAATACCACGGGTCCGTCGGAGAGCTGCTCGTCCGCCGCCGCGTGGAGCTGCTCCACCCTCAGCGGGTCGCCCGCCACCGCCGGGTCCTGCCCGCTGTGTGCCCGCCGCAGCGTGGCGGTGTCCTCGGCGCTGAGGTCCCCCCGCAGGTACCGGGCGGTGTAGCGGGAGATCCCCGAACTCATCAGCCCGTCCGGCGAAACTCCGGCCCGGACCAGCCGCCGGTACGTCGCGAGCTGCCCGCCGACCATCGCGGCGCGGTCGGCCGGTGCGGGCAACTCGTCCGGCACCTGGTCCGGCATGTGGTCCGGTAACTGGTCCGGCATCTGATCGCGCGGCTCGTAGGGTGTGGCGTCCGAGGAGAGCAGGAAGACCACCCGAGGTGCTGCCATGGAGTCGGTGACAGCCGGCTCGGACGCCTCGGCCGGCTCGGCCTGCTCGGACGCCTTGAGCCGACGCCAGGTGACCTCGGCGGCCAGGCGGGCCGCGAGCTCGGAGGTGTCCCGGGCGACCACGGACGCACGGTAGGGGTCGTGGTCCCTTCCCTCGTTCAGCGTCCGCGCGACGTCGGCCAGCGGGTGGGCGGTGTGACGCAGTTCGAGCGACAGCAGCTCGCACTGGGCGAGCAGGTCCGCCCGGCTGCGGGCGGACACCGCGACGAGCTGCGGGGCGCTGACAGCGGGGCGTACGGGGGCGGTCACCGGGGGCTGCTCCACCACGCAGTGGGCGTTGACGCCGCCGAGGCTGAACGAGCTGACGCCCGCCCGGCGCGTCTCGTCGTCCCACTGCTCGAGCGAGGTGACGACCTTGAGGCGAGCACCTTCGAGGTCGACCTCGTCGGCGGGCTCCTCGAAGTGCAGCGAAGGATAGAGCTCGCCGTGGCGCACGCTGAGTACCGCCTTGACCAGCCCGGCGATTCCCGCGGCGTGGTCCAGGTGCCCGATGTTGGTCTTGACCGAGCCCACTTTCACCGTGCGGTCGCCGTCGGGGCGGGCGAGGGCCAGGCCCTCGGCCTCGACCGCGTCGCCGAGCCGGGTGCCCGAGCCGTGCGTCTCGATGTATCCGGCGGTCGCCGGGTCCAGCGAGGCGTTGCGCCACGCCTTGGTGATGACCTCGGCCTGCGAGCGGGCACTCGGTGTGCTGATGGTCGCGGAGTGCCGGCCGTTGTGCACCACGGCGCTGCCGCGGATCACGGCGTGGATGAACGCACCCTCCGCCAGCGCCCGTTCCAGCGTGGTGAGGACCACCACCGCGCCGCCCTCGCCCCAGCCCGCACCGTCCGCGGCACGGTCGAACGCGCGGGACCGGGCGGTGGGCGAGGCGATGCCGGGGAAGTCGGCCATTGCGGCCACCGGCGGCACGATGTGGCGCAGGCTCACCCCGCCCACGACGGCGTGGTCCGCGTCTCCGTCGCCGAGTTCACGGCATGCCTGGTGGACGGCGACGAGTGAGCCGTTGCAGCCGGTGTCCACGCCGTAGCAAGGGCCGGTGAAGCCGAAGAGGTGGGAGATCCTGGCGGGCAGGGCGCAGGGGATGTTTCCGTTCATGCCAAGGGTGCCGTGCTCGCGCACCAGGGGCGCGTAGCCGTTGTTCGGCGAGCTGAAGATCACCGCTGTCCGGCTGTCCCGGAGCCCGGCGGGGGCGTATCCGGCGTTTTCCAGCGCCTCCTGGGTGAGCTGGAGTGCCAGCCGGTGCTGCGGGTCGGTCACCTCGGCCTCCCGCCGTGACAGCCCGAACCGCTCGTGGTCGAAGAGGTCGATCCGCTCCAGGTAGCCCTGCTCCGGATAGTCGTGCCGGGGATCGAGCCCTGTGGTCCGGATCCGTTCCGGAGGGATGGGACGCACCGAGTCCCTCCCCGCCCGCAGGTTCGCCCGGAAGGCGGCGAGTGAATCCGCCTGCGGGAATCTCGTGGCGATTCCGATGACCGCGACGGCCGGCCTGCCGTGTGTCACGCCCGTACCGCTCATGTCACCTCTCCGTTCACGCGTGTCAGAGCTCGTATGTGGCCGGTGGGGCGTGTTCCTCGCCGTGCGTGCGCTCGCCCAGGCGGTCGGCGATGCGCTGCGCCTGGGCGGCGATGGTGATGCAGTCGAACAGCTCGCCCACCCGCAGCGCCTCGGGCCATAGCTTGTCCAGCCTGTCGTGCAGCTCGATGACCTTGATCGAGCTCCCTCCGACGGCGAAGAAGTTGTCGTCCGGGCCCGAGCGGGAGTGCCCGAGGACCTCCGCCCAGATCCGGCCGACGGCGAGCCGGTGCCCGCTCCAGTCCCCGCCCGCGGTGCCTCCGGAAGCCTGCCGGTCTGCCGAAAGGCTTCCGGAGGGCTGCACGTCCGTCGGGATCAGCGTGCGGAGTGCGGCCCGGTCCGCCTTGGTGCTGTGGTCGAGCGGCATGTGGTCGACCGGTACGAACAGGGTCGGTATGGCCTGCTCCACCAGCCTGCCCCGACAGTGTTCGCGCAGCTCCGAGGCGTCCGGCGGCCCGCTGCCGGGTGTCGGTAGTACGAATGCGATCACCTGTGGCTCGTCCTGCCCGGCACGTTCGCACAGCACCACGGCCTGCTCCACGTCCGCATGGCGTTCCAGCACGCTCGCGATCTCGCCGAGTTCGATCCTCGTACCGCGGATCTTGGCCTGGTCGTCCGTCCTGCCGTGGTAGTGCAGGGCGCCCCGCTCGTCGACGCTGGCGATGTCCCCGGTGCGGTAGAGGCGCCCGCCCGGCCGCCCGTACGGGTCCGCGACGAACCGCTCGGCCGTACGGGCCGGCTGGTTCGCGTAGCCGAGTGCCACGAGGGAGCCGCCGACGTAGAGCTCGCCCCGCTCCCCCGCCGGGACTTCACGCAGCCGCTCGTCCAGTACCCAGGTCTGTGCTCCCGGCCAGGGCCGCCCGATGGGGACGCGGTCCCGGGTCGGATCCGGATCGGTCTCCACCGTGCAGGCGATGGTCGTCTCGGTGGGCCCGTACTCGTTGACGAACCGGATCCCCGGCAGTCTCTCGCGGTGCGCGGCCACCATCTGGGGGGTGCACTCCTCACCCCCCACGACCACCAGCCGTAGTGTGTCGGGCAGACCACCGGGATCCTGGAGCACCGCCCGGTAGTAGGAGGGGATGTTGAACAGGTGTGTGACACGGTGTTCCCTGGCCAGCCGGGTGAACTCCGCCACCTGCACGAGCTGCCGGGGGTCGGGCAGCACCAGCGTGTGACCGCCGGTGAGTGACCAGAACATTCCGCCGAGAATCCCGTCGAAGGACAGCCGCAACGCGATCAGGAAGACGGAGTGCTCGGTGCCGTACACCGGCCCCCGGAAGCCGATGGACGTCGCGAGCTGGCCCCGGCTGACCATCACGCCCTTGGGCACACCGGTGGATCCCGAGGTGTAGGCGATGTACGCGGGGCTCTGCTCGGGGACCGGTGGGTACGGGTCGGCAGGCAGCTCCTGGCCGGCCTCGACGAGCCGCGTCAGATGGAGGTCCGCCGCGTCCACGACCGTCGGCGGGGAGGGCATCGCCGAGAGCACGGAGGCCGGCACGGCGTCACCGCCCTCGCTCAGCACCACCGCGCAGTCGACGTCCCGGCACAGCGCCTCGAACCTCCCAATCGGCAGGTCCGGTTCCAGGACCGCCCAGGTGGCACCGGTGCGCAGTGCGGCGAGCATGGCGACCACGGACAGGGCGCTCTGCTGCGTCCGGACGCAGACGACCCGCCCCGGCCGCAGCCCGTGCTGCCACAGCGTCTGCGCAAGACCGGCCGAGGCATGGTCGAGCTCGCGGTATGTGAGCGAGACCCCGCCGATGATGAGCGCGGTCGCCTCGGGTGCCCTGACCACCTGGCTCCGGAAGGCGGCCCACACCGGCCGTACGTCCGCCAGGGCGTCCGCGGGGGCGACCTCATCGGTGCCACCGGGGTGTCGGGTCATCGCAGCCTCGCTTCCTCTGTCGCTTCCTGTGCCGTTCATGCCGCACCGGCGATCACGCGCATGTGGGTGGGGGCCTTGGGCAGCGGACGCTCCGGGTCCACGGTGAGCACGAGACGGTCCTCGTCGGTGACCGTCGCCTCGTAGCCGGCGAAGCGCATCGTGACCAGCAGGTTCCGGTTGGCCACGGTCGGGATGAAGTGCGCGACGGGGCGCCGGCCGGCCGCCAGGGCCTGCTGGATCAGATGGTGCAGCAGCACGCTCCCCGCACCGCGCGAGGCGACTCGGCAGGACATCAGCAACAGCCGCAGGACCGCGTCCCGCCCGACGAGTGCCGTGACGGCCAGGCCGATGATCCCGTAGTCACCGAAGCGGTCGCGGAGTGTGGCCAGCAGCACCTGGTGGTCCGGTGAGGAGCTCAACCGGCGCAGTTCGTCGATGCCGTAGGTCAGTCCTGTGCTGTTGAGCTGGTGCGTGCGGACGGTCAGCTCGCTGGCCCGGGACAGGTCTTCCTCGGTGGCCGGGCGAAGCTCCATCACCAGGCCGAGCGATTCGAGGAACGCCTGGCGTCCTTCGGTGAACTCCTCTTCGGCCTGTCGGCGTTGCCACTCCGCCTGGTAGAGGCGGCGTCGCCCGGTGGCCTCCGCGGTGATGTGCTCGGGCCGGAACTCCTGGTATTCCGGCAGCCGTGCGACCTCCGCCGCCGGGTAGCAGCGGACCATGGGGAGTTCGCTCGCGACCTCCGCCCGCTCCACCGGGTCGTTGTCGACGAACGCGATGGTGTCCAGACCGATGTTGAGGGCCTTCGCGATCCGGCGCACCGCGGCGGACTTGGCGCCCCAGCCCACCTCTGTCGCGCAGAACCAGTCGGCCAGCCCGCGTTCCGTCAGGTGGCGTTGGGTCACGCTGTGTTCGCCACGGCTGGCGGCGGCATGCAGGATGCCGCGACGGTCCAGCTCGGCCAGGGTCTCCAGCGCCGAGGGGAAGGGGGCGGGATCGTCGCCCTCCAGCACCACCCCGTCCCACAGGGTGTCGTCCAGGTCCCACACCAGGCACTTGACGGTGGGCGCGCCCGCTGCCGCCGTCACGGCGACTCTCCGGGAAGCCGGGGCCCGACGGTGCGGTCCGTGCCGCGCGCCGCGTCACCGAAGCGCCGCAGCAGCCGCTCCGCTATGTGGAGTTCGGACACTTGCTGTGCTCCTTCGATGATCTCCATGACCTTGGCGTCCCGGAAGTGCCGGCCCGCCCTGCTGTCGGGTGCGCAGCCGGCCGAGCCCAGCACCTGTACGGCGTCGCGGCTGCCCGTCGCCGCCGCGGAAGCCGCCGCGTACTTGGCCATGAGCGTCTCCGGCACCCCGTGACCCGGGCCCGAGGCCCGTGCCTCCGCGGCCCTGCGGGCGAGTTCCCGGGCCCCGGCGGCGTCCACGGCCGCCCTGGCCAGCAGTGACCGGACCAACTGGTGGTCCGCCAGGGGTATGTCGCCCTGCCGACGGACCGCGGCGTAGGTGGCGGCGTCCTCGACGCAGGCCTCCGCCATGCCCACGCATCCCCAGGCGACCGTGAACCGGCCGTGGTCGAGCGCGGTGCCGACCACATGGGAGAGGCCCAGGCCAGGAGGGGCGACGAGCTGACGCCGGGGCACCCGCACACCGTCGAAGGACAGGTGGGCGATCCGGGCGGCCCGCATGCCGAGCTGGCCGTTCACGGGCTCCCGCTCGACACCGGCGCGGTCCGCGTCCACGAGCACCGCGGCCGGCTTCCCCTCGTACGTCCCGAGGACCAGGAACACGTCGGCGACCGCACCGAAGGTGACCCACCTCTTGCGGCCGCTCACGACCACTTCCTGGTGGCCCGGCCGGCCCGACGCCTCGATACGGGTTTCCACCGACCCCAGCGCGCTGCCGGCGCCCTGCTCGGTCGCCGCGAAGCCGGCGGTCAGCTCGCCGCCGGCCAGCCTGGGCAGCCACTCGGCCCGCTGTGCCTCGGTGCCCCAGCGCAGCAGTGCCGCCGCGACCATGCCTTGTACGGTCAGCAGCCCGCGCAGGGCGCTGCACTCACCACCGATCCGTGCGGTGATCTCCCCGAGCGTGAGCGGATGGAGGCCGGCGCCTCCGTACCGCTGGGGCAGGTCCGCGGCGAGCAGTCCCGACGCGGCGAACTCCTTGCGCACCGAGTCGGGCAGTCCGCCGTCCTGGTCCCAACGAGAGGCGCGGTCGTGCGCGCCGGCCGCGAAATCGGCCGCGACCCGGGACAGGTCCACGGACTCCGCGGACTCCCCGGGCTCCACGGGCGGCGGATCCGTCGTCGTGGCGTCGGGGCCGCTTTCAGGAACCCTCGGCATGCGCCTCTCCCCACTCGGGCGCTCCGGTCTTGCGCCGGACGAACTCCGCGATGCGGTTGGCGGTCCTGAAGCTGTCCAGGTCCAGGTCCTCGACCTGAACGGTGATGGCGAAGTGGCTCTCGACGAAGGTCACCAGCTCCAGTGCGAACAGTGAGTCGACGAGGCCCTGTGCGAAGTAGTCGTCGTCCGGCTCGACCTGCCGGCGAAGAGCCGCGCTCAGAAAGCCGGTGATCTGCGAGGTGATGTCGTTGTCGTTCATGCCCTGCCCTCCTGTGAACCTGTTTCGACCAACAGCAGACTCCAGGCGGCCACCGGGCTCACGTTGATCAGGACCGCGAGGTCGCCGGGGGCCAGCTCCTTGCGGTCGAGTGCCGTGCGGAGATTGAGGAAGACGTCATTGGGGCCGAGGTGTCCGTACTGCCGGAGGTTCTCCCGGCATGCCGGCAGCAGCTCGATGTCCAGGGAGTCCTCCAGGAAGGCGAAGCTCCCGGCGGACAGGTTCTGGCTGACGAAGCCGGCGACGTCCCGTCGGCCGATTCCGTTGCGCCGCAGCAGGTCGCCCAACATCGCGGAGAGGTGGCTGCGCGTCTCCATGGCCAGGTGGAAGGAGTAGGTGCTGGGCTCCGTGCACTGTTCGCGCCACTGAGCGGTGGGGCGGTCCCGGTAGTCGACGTGGAAGAGGTCCCAGTAGCGCCCGTTGGTCTGCTGCGCGATGTCGAGTACCCGTATCGTGCCGCTGCGGGAGAGCAGCAGTGCCTGCCCGCCGTCGCCGTTCACCGTGACGGGGTGGCGGTAGCGCAGGGCGGTGGCCGGCTTGCTGCCGTGCACGACCAGGACATGGTCCAGGGCAGGGTCTGCGGCCAGCAGTCCGCGGGCCGTCAGCAGGGCCGGGGTGATCGAGACACAGCCGAGCCCGCCCACCGAGAAGGTGGTGGCGTTGTCGGCGCCGAGCCGCTGCTGGAGCCTGGTCACCTCGGAGCTGAGGAACGTCTCCTGGACCCGCGACTCCACCATCACCAGGGCGCCCAGGTCCCGGGCGTCAAGCCCCGCCTGTTCGAGTGCCCGGCGCGCGGCGCGTTCCGCGAGAGTGACGGAGCTCAGCCGGTCGTCCGCCCGGACCGTGTCGATGCCCAGACCGTCGCGTGTGGCGCGCTCGGTCTCGTCGAGCGTCCGTACATGGCTGATCGGCACGGTGTGCTCGGGCAGATACCAGGCGGCGCTGCGGATGGCGAGGGGTGCTGCGCCATGCTGGAGGGCCTGCTGGGACACGGTCATTCCCTCTCGTCTGGACAGGATGTCGGGGCTGTCAGCCGATCTCGCGGACCGATTCCTTGATCCGGGCACGCCGTTCGCCGGTGATGGTGACCGCGTTGGTCATATCGCCTCCAGGTGCACGCATGCGCAAGGACGTCCCGGATTCTCCCGAGGGCAACTGACGCCGGACTGACGCACCGCTGACGGCACCCGAACCCTGGCTACCGGGCGTCCACCACGGACGGGAATGACAGACCGGAAAGTGTGACTGTCATCCCGGTTTGCCCGGGAAGGCACTGATCGGGAACGATCCTTGCCCTGGGTCGTCCTCGGCCCCGCTCGGCCGCCCGGCCGGGCGTCCCCTTCACCTTCCGGGATGTCCGTTCCATGGCTACCCTGTGCCGTCCGGCCGTCGCCGTTCCCGAGTACGTCCTCACCCAGCGCGCGACCCTCGACCTGGCCCGTCGATTGCACGAAGGGCACCCCCAACTGCCCCTCGCGTTACGGCTGATCAAGAACACAGGGGTGCTGAAGCGGCACCTGGTGCTGCCGATCGAGGAGATCCTCCGTCATCCCGGATTCGAGATCCGCAACCGGACCTACGAGGCGGAGGCGAAGCGGCGCGTCCCCCAGGTCGTTCGACAGGCCCTGGAGCACGCCGAGTTGACGACGCGCGACATCGACCTCATCGTCTACGTCTCGTGCACCGGCTTCATGATGCCCTCGCTGACCGCCTGGCTGATCAACACCATGGGCTTCCGGTCCGACACCCGCCAGCTCCCGATCGCCCAGCTCGGCTGTGCCGCCGGCGGGAGCGCGATCAACCGCGCCCACGACTTCTGCACCGCCTACCCCGGCAGCAACGTCCTCCTCGTCGCGTGTGAGTTCTGCTCGCTCTGCTATCAGCCCACCGATCTCGGCGTGGGGTCGCTGCTGTCGAACGGGCTGTTCGGCGACGCGGTCGCCGCGGCGGTGGTACGAGGCAACGGCGGCACCGGCGTCCGCCTTGAGCACAACGGTTCCCATCTGGTGCCGGGCACCGAGGACTGGATCGCGTACAGCGTCCGCTCGACCGGGTTCCACTTCCTGCTCGACAAGCGTGTGCCGGGGACGATGGAACCCCTCGCTCCGGTACTCGTGGACCTCGCCGGAGAGCACGGCTGGGACGCCTCCCGCCTGGACTTCTACATCGTCCACGCCGGCGGACCGCGCATCCTCGACGACCTGTGCCGCTATCTCGGAGTGGCGCCGGAGGCGTTCCGGTTCAGCCGGGCCACGCTCACCGAGTACGGGAACATCGCCAGCGCCGTCGTCCTGGACGCCCTCTCCCGGTTCTTCGACGCCGGCGGCACGGCGGACCAGGGCAGAGGACTGATCGCCGGGTTCGGCCCGGGCATCACCGCGGAGATCTCCCTGGGCCGATGGAGCGCCCCCGGCACCCGCATCCCCTCGGTCATCCGACGGCAGCGCTCCGACGCGCCGGCCGTCCTCGACGCCGCCCACTGAACGCCTGGACTCCCGGGCGCCCCGGACGGTGCGTCAGCCCGGGCGCCTTCCGTACATCGACACGCCACCGAGGACCCACATGAGCACCGCACCCGCCTCCCCAGCGGTCCACTTCTGGAACCCGCCCGACCTGCCCGGGCTCGACTTCGACCCCCTGCTGGCCCGCCTCCTCCACGAGGAGCCGGTGGCGCGGGTCCGGCTGCCCAATGGCGAGGGGTACGCCTGGCTGGTGACCCGCTACGAGGACGTCAGGTTCGTCTCCGCGGACCCCCGGTTCAGCAGGCGGGCCGTCGTCGGCAGGTCCGTCACCCGGGTCGCCCCGCACTTCATTCCGATGGACGGCGCCATCGGCCTCGCCGACCCTCCGGACCACACCCGGATGCGGCGCGTGGTGGCCGGCGCGTTCACCGCCCGCGGTATGCGGCGGCTGGGCGAGCGCGCCCAGCGGGTGATCGACGGGCTGCTCGACGAGCTGGAGCGGCACGGGCCCCCGGCCGACCTCATGGCCCATCTGAACCGGCCCTTTCCGCTGGCCATGGTCGGAGAACTGATGGGCGTGCCCCGCGACGACTGGCCCCGGATGGCGCACTGGTCGGACACGATCATCTCGGCCGGCGCGGGCCGCTCGGCGAGCGAGCAGGCCAAGGCCGAGATCGCGGAGTACTTCACCGCGCTGATCCGGCGCCGGTGCGGTGCCGCGCCCGCCGTACCACGGCAGGCGGACGGCCCGGACGCGTGCGAGGAGACCGGCCGGACGGACCTGGCGAGCGTGCTGGCACGAGGCGTCGACACGGGCGCGCTCGACCTCGAAGAGGCCGTCGGCCTCGCCGTGCTCGTCCAGATCAGCGGCGCACACGCGGTCCGCAACAACAGTGCCAACATGGTGTACGCGCTCCTCACGCGGCCGGCGCACCTCGCACGCCTGCGCGCCGAACCGGCCCTCGTGCCACGGGCCGTCGAGGAGCTGCTGCGCTACATCCCGCACCGCAACGCCGTCGGGCTCTCCCGTATCGCGCTGGAGGACGTGCCGGTGGGCGGGGTGACGATCCCCGCGGGCGACGCGGTCTACGTCTCGTACCTGACCGCCAACCGCGATCCGGACGTCTTCGCCGACCCCGACAGGCTGGATTTCGACCGGGCCACGAACCCCCACGTCGCGTTCGGGTACGGCCCGCACTACTGCCCGGGATCGGCGCTGGCCCGCATGGAGTCCGGGATCATCCTCCGCTCGCTGTGGGACCGCTTCCCCGGCCTGCGCCTGGCCGTGCCGGAGGAGCAGCTTCGCTGGCAGCGGGGAGCACTGATCCGCGGACCCGAGGAACTGCCCATCGAGTGGTGACGGCGACGCGGTGGTGAGCGAACGACCGATGCCCCCGAGAGGCCCGGACAGGCAGGAGAGACGGACGGATGACCGTGGTGAATTCGCGTGCGCGGAAAGGGCTGGTGGTGCCGCCCGGGTCCGGGCGGACCGTCAGGACCGCCGCACAGCAGGTGACGTACAAGATCACCGGAGCGCACTCGCGTGTGGCGTCGACCTTCGAGGTCGTCGTACCGCCCGGGTTCGACGTCGGAGCGCACACGCACGCCGACGGTGAGGAACTGTTCTATGTGATCGAGGGCGAGCTGGAGGTCATGGCCTTCGAGCCGCGCGTGCGGACCCGTGACGACTGGCGCGCCTGGGAATCGGTCTCCGGGGACCGGCCGGTACGGGCCACCCCCGGGACGCTGATCCTCGTACCGCCCGGCTGCCCGCACGCCTTCGCCAACCCGACCGGGGAGCCGGCGCGCATGCTCTTCCAGGCGGCGCCGCCACCCCACCACGAGCGGTACTTCGACGAGCTGCTGGAACTGATGGAGTGCCCCGGCGGACCGGACCCGGCGGCGGTGGCGGAGCTGAGGACGCGTTACGGCATCGAGCAACTGACGCCCATGCGACACCGGCGGGCCGGGAACACCGCCACGGGGGCACCGGGGGACGGCCGGTGACGCAGGCACCACGCCCGTTCCCCCGGACACAACGGCCCGCGCGGATCCCCGCCCCCGGGAGCCCCGTCGAGGGCGGTTCACGGCCGCCGATCACCCGGACACCGGCGGCCGGGCCGCCCGTGCACCACTGGCCCGTGGACCATCTCGGCGCCCTCGACTTCGACCCGCTGCTGCACCGGCTGCTGCGCGAGGAGCCGATCGCCCGCGTCACCCTGCGATTCGGTGAGGGCGAGGCCTGGCTGGCGACCTCGTACGAGTACGTCAGGGACATCTCGGCCGATCCGCGGTTCAGCCGGGCGCTGACCGTCGGCCGGCCGGTGACCTCCATGACCCCGCACACCGTGGCCCCGGTCGGCGGCATCGGCCGGACCGACCCGCCCGACCACACCCGCCTGCGGCGGCTGGTCGCCCAGGCCTTCAGCCGCAAGCGTGCCGCGGAGCTGCGCGCCGACGCCGAGGAGACCGCCCGGCGACTCGTCGCGACGATGGTCGCGCAGGGCCCGCCCGCCGACCTGACGGAGGCGGTGACCGGACCGATGCCGGAGCGGCTGCTCGCCGGCCTGTTCGCCGTACCCGCCGCCGACTTCGGGCGGCTGCAGAGCTGGCGGGAGGTGATCCTCTCCAGCGACCACTCCCAGGAGGAGGGGGACGCGGTCAAGGCCGAGATCGCCGCCTACTTCCGGGGCCTCGCCGACGTGCGGGCCCGCCGGCCGGGTGATGACCTGTTCAGCGAACTGACGACCAGGCAGAGCGCCGGTGACCTCAGCCGGCCGGAGCTCATCTCGCTGTCGGTCATGGTGGTGCTCAACACCCTCGACCAGATCCGCAACCAGACGGCGACCATGGTGTACGCGTTGCTCACACACCCGGAGCAACTGGCCCTGCTGCGGGCCGACCCCACGCTCCTGCCCCGGGCGGTCGAGGAGCTGCTGCGCTTCGTCCCCCAGCGCAACGGGGTCGGCCTGCCGCGGATCGCCACCGAGGACGTGGCGGTGGGCGACGTCCTGATCCGGGCGGGTGAGGCGGTGTACGTCTCCTACCTCGCGGCCAACCGTGATCCGCGCGTGTTCACCGAGCCCGACCGGCTCGACGTGACCCGCGACGAGGCCCCGCACCTCGCGTACGGCAACGGCCCTCACTACTGCCTCGGGGCATCGCTCGCCCGGATGGAGTTCGAGGTCATCCTGGCCACGCTGCTCCAGGAGCTGCCGGGCCTGCGGCCGGCCGTCCCGCCCGATCGGGTGCGCTGGCGCCGGGGCTCCATCAACCGGGGCCCGGAGACCCTGCCTGTGGCCTGGTGACGGAGACGGCCTGGGTGACCGTGGGGCGCCTGGCCAGGGGAGGTGCCTGTCAGGCGCCCTACGGGCGCACCGTCCGCGCACTCAGCCCGCGAAGCGGGCCATCCAGGCCTCGACGTCGTTCGCGGACCGGGGCAGGGCCGCCGACAGGTTCTCGTGGCCGTCGGCGGTGACGACCAGGTCGTCCTCGATCCGGACGCCGATGCCGCGCCATTCCTGGGGCACGGTGAGGTCGTCCGGCTGGAAGTACAGGCCGGGCTCGACGGTGAGCACCATGCCGGGCTCCAGCACACCGTCGACGTACTCCTGGTTGCGGGCGTGGGCGCAGTCGTGGACGTCCAGGCCGAGCATGTGACCGGTGCCCGCCATGGTGAAGCGGCGCTGGAGGCCGAGTTCGTAGGCGCGGTCGGCGGGGCCCGGGATGAAGCCCCACTCGACCAGGCGGGCCGCCAGGTGGCGCTGGGACGCCTCGTGGAAGTCGCGGTACCGGGCGCCCGGCTTGACGGCGGCCATGCCCGCTTCCTGGGCCTCGTACACCGCGTTGTAGACCTCGCGCTGTACGGGGGTGAAGGTGCCGCTGATGGGAAGCGTGCGGGTGACGTCGGCGGTGTAGAGGGTGCGTGTCTCCACGCCGGCGTCGAGCAGGAGCAGGTCCCCCGGGCGTACCGGGCCGTCGTTGTCCGTCCAGTGCATGATCGTGGCGTGCTCGCCCGCGGCGCAGATCGTGCCGTAGCCGACGGAGTTGCCTTCGAGGCGGGCCCGGCGGAAGAAGGTGCCCTCGATCCAGCGCTCGGACGACGCGACGGCGCGGGACAGCTCCCCGATCGCGTCGGTGAACCCGCGCACGGTGGAGTCCACGGCCTCGCGCATCTGGGCCAGCTCCCACTCGTCCTTGACGAGCCGGAGATCGCTGAGTGCCTCTTCCAGTTCGTCGTCGCGCGCCTCGTCGGTGGTGACGGCGGCCTCCAGGGCCGGGTCGACGCCGCGGACGATCCGGGTGGGTGCCTCGGGGGCACCGGCCAGGTCGCGGGCCGCCGTGCGGACGTCACGGCAGGGCAGGCCGAGCACGAGCTCCGACTCGGCGAGCGAGCGGCGCCGGCCCATCCACAGCTCCGCCGTGGCGCCCGTCCAGAACTCGTCGTCGTCCCTGCTGTCCCTCGGGAGCTGGTAGCAGTAGGCGTCGTGGCCGCCGTCCGCGCGGGGTTCGAGGACGAGCGCGCCGTCCCGGGCCTGGTCTCCGGTCATGTGCACGTAGCCGGAGTGGGGGCGGAAGGGGTAGGCGTCGTCGTTCGACCGGATCTTGAGGTTCCCCGACGGGATCACGAGGCGTTCGCCGGGGAAGCGCGCGGAGAGCGCGGCGCGGCGGCGGGCCGCGTACGGGGCCTGCTCGTCCAGTTTCAGGTCGTGCCGCTCGGTGTCCGCCCACCCCGTTCGCATCAGGGCGGACAGTTCCTCGGAGATCCCCGCGTACAGACCGTTCTTTCGGCCCTTTGCCACGACGTGCCCCTTCTCTCGGTGGGTTCCTCGACTGCGAGAGCCCTCGCGGCCGCCGTTCCCCGGCGGCGTCTGGACAGTAGCCCGCGATGCGCGCCGCTGGGGGCCGAGCAGTGCCACTGGCACGGATCGGCCACGCCCTGGCGGGGTCGGTCGATAATGCGACGCATGACGAACGGGAGACTCGACGAGGCCCTGCGGCTTCTGGGCATCGGTGAGACCGCGCGCCGGGTCTATCTGGCGCTGCTGGAGCTGGCGCCCGCTCCGCTGAGCTCGATCGGGACGGCGGCCGGTCTGGGCGGTACGGAGCTGGCCACGGCGTACGGCGAACTGGTCGACGCCGGTCTGGCCAGTGCCGCCGGTGAGGGCGGGGACGTGGTGGCTCCGGTGCCGCCCACCGCGGGGCTGGAGATCCTCGCCCGGCACCGGGCGGCCGAGCTCGAGGAGTCGCGGATCGCGGTGGGGGGCGCGTTCGAGTCGTTCCGGCGGCAGCGGCTCGCCGCGTACAACGACAACCTCGTCGAGGTCGTCACCGGGGACGCCGTCGGCCCCAGGATGCGCCACGCGTGGGCCAGCGCCCGCGAACAGATCCGGCAGTTCGAGTCGCCGCCGTACTTCCCCCTGCCCGGCGCCACGGACGACGCGCTGGCCACGCTCGCCCGTGGTGTGACGCAGCGTGTCGTGTACTCGCGGGCGTCGCTGGAACATCCGGGCCACCTGAAGGAGGCCATCGAACCGTGCATCGAGGCCGGCGAGCACGCCAGGGTGCTGCCGTCGGTGCCGGTCAAGCTCGTGATCATCGACGAGGCGTACGCGCTCGTGTCGCTGTCGATCAAGGAGGCCGACGTGCACAACAGCATGCTGGTCGTGCAGCCGTGCGGGCTGCTCTCCGCGCTGGTGGCACTGTTCGAGCAGTCCTGGCAGAACGCACTGCCGTTCCACGGCCACACCGCCCGCCCGGGTGGCCTGGCTCCCGCCGACCGCCGCCTGCTGTGGCTTCTCGCGGGCGGTGCGAGCGACGACGTCATCGCCCGGGAGATGGGCATCAGCCGCCGTACGCTGTTCCGCCGCCTCCAGGTCCTGATGGCCCGGCTGGGCGCCGCGAACCGGTTCCAGATGGCCTTGCAGGCGCAGCGGAGCGGATGGCTGTGACCGGCGCGCCGGTCCCGGGGAAGAGGTCCCCTGGAAGGGGTCCCGTGGAGGGGGCCTACTCGACCGGCCAGGTGTGCACCGGAGCGTTCAGGTGCATGTAGTCGATGTACTGCCGGGTCATCCGCTGCAACGCCTGGTGCCGGCCCCCGTGGGCGGTGTCGTGGATGTGGTGGACCGTCTCCGACTGCCACACCGCTCCGTTGCGGCCGGTGACGCACCGCTGCTCGATGATGCCCAGCAGCGGCTCCCGCCAGGCCGCGTCCATGCCCGACGCCTCCAGCCCGCGGTGGGCCAGCGGCAGCAGGCGCCGCAGCACCAGCTCCGGCGCGGGGACCTCGCCCATGCCCGGCCAGTAGAGCTGCGCGTCGATCCCGTGCCGCGCCGCCGCGTGCAGGTTGTCCTCCGCGACCGAGAACGACATCCGGGACCAGACGGGCCGGTCCTCGTCGACCAGGGCGCGGGTCAGTCCGTAGTAGAAGGCACCGTTCGCCAGTACGTCGGCCACCGTGGGCCCCGCGGGCAGGACGCGGTTCTCCACCCGCAGGTGCGGTACGCCGTCGACGACGGCGTAGACCGGCCGGTTCCAGCGGTAGATCGTCCCGTTGTGGAGGGTGAGCTCGGCCAGTCCGGGGATTCCGCCGCGGTCGATCGTCTCGTGCGGGTCCTCGTCGTCGCACAGCGGCAGCAGCGCCGGGAAGTAGCGGACGTTCTCCTCGAAGAGATCGAAGACGGTGGTGATCCACCGCTCGCCGAACCACACCCGGGGCCGCACTCCCTGCACCTTGATCTCGTCCGGCCGGGTGTCGGTGGCCTGCTCGAACAGCGGGATACGCGTCTCACGCCACAGCTCCTTGCCGAACAGGAACGGGGAGTTCGCCGCCAGGGCCACCTGCACGCCGGCGACGGCCTGGGCGGCGTTCCAGTAGTCCGCGAACTCGTCCGGGGAGACCTGGAGGTGGAACTGGGCGCTGGTGCACGCCGCCTCCGGTGTGATCGTGTCCGCGTAGGTCCGCAGCCGCTCGACCCCGTCCATGGCGATCAGCAGGTCCTCGCCCCGTGCGGCGAAGATCTGCTCGTTGAGCAGGTGGTACCGCGGGTTCTCGGACAGTGCCGCCAGACCGACGTCCTCGAGCTCCAGCGTCGGGAGGATCCCGATCATGATCAGATGGGCGCCGATCGCCGCGGCCTTCTCCTCGGCGTGATTGAGCGCGGCCCGGATCTCCTGCTCCCAGGAGTCCGGCCCGCCCGCGGTGAGCCGCCGGGGAGCGATGTTGATCTCCAGGTTGAACCGGCCCAGCTCGCTGGACCAGGAGGGGTCCGCGATCGCCTCCAGGACGTCCGCGCTGCGCATGGCGGGCCGGGCGGCGTCGTCCACGAGGTTCAGCTCGATCTCCAGACCGACCTGCGGCCGCTCGAAGTCGAACCGCGACTCCCGCAGCATCCGTGCGAACACATCGAGGCACCTGTGCATCTTGTTCCGGAACTGGCGACGGTCGTCACGGGTGAAGACCATCGCCGGAACGTCGCGGCCCATCCGGCCCTCCCGAGTCTCCTCGGCGTCTCCTCGGCCTCTCCTCGGCACGATTCCCACCTTCAGCGTCCCACTCCCCGGGCGCCCCAACCACTGAGGCCGGCGGCGGCCGGACGAGAGGGTGATTAACCGTCTGCCGCGCCCGGCCAGTACGGCGGGCCGTCTCTGCCGGAGTGGCGGAGGCAGGAGGTGACGACGACGAAGGGCCAGAGGGACTGAAGGAACGTCACCAGACGTTCCGCGACGCCCGCGGCACCCTGCTGACGCATTTCGATCACGAACCAGACCGCCCCGGCCAGCATCACAGCGGTCGCCACCATCGACGCCACGGGCCGCAGCGCCCACGGTGCGGCCCCGCCGCGATCGGCGGCCAGCAGGGGCCACACCGCCATGAGGGCGAAGCCGACCGCGGCGACCGAACCATGGCGCAGGGAACCCCCGCTGCTCGGGGCCGGGAGCAGAACCACACCGAACGCCGACAAGCCACCGCAACCCAGCGCCACACGTCCGGGGAGCGCGGCCGCTCGTAGCGCCCAGGCGGTCAGGAGGTGGCAGGCGCCCAGGGCGAGCAGCGCTCCGGTCATCACCCAGAATCCCGCGGCCCCGTACGCCGCCAGCACGCTGATCGTCTGGGTGACCGGATCGTAGGCGGGTCCCTCGATGTGCGCCGCGATGGCCCAGCCTCCGACCAGCAGGACGGGCGCGCACCCCGACGAAAGCAAGGCCCATCTCGGCACAACTCCCATCAGGCCACCATAAAACACCCCATCATTCCTCCCCCGTGCACACGCAGGCGGCTCCCGTGCCGGTCAGACGGACCGCTTGACCCGCCCGCTCGCAAGGGGCCATTCGCGGTGGAGGCTGCCCAGCGGGATGCGCTTGTGGAAGACGGGCGTGCCGAAGACCGAGAGCTGGAGCTGGAGGCTGCCGCTCAGGTCGAAGCCGCCGTGCAGCGCCCAGGCACCTGTCACGTCCGCGGTGCCGCCCGTGGAGGTGGAGGCGGAGGCGCGGACCTCGCCCTCGGCACGCAGGTACGGGGCGAAGTCGGCGGTGAGGCCCGCCATGCCGTACAGGCCGACGGACGCCTCGGCCCCCAGGGCCGTCCTCGCCCGACCGGCTGCCGTGACCGTGGCCGTGACGGGGGTGCTCGTCACGTCGGAGGTGCTGACCGGGGCCCACCCCTTGCCGGGTGTGTAGCCGCCGCCGACGCGGAAGTCGCCCTTGACGTCCTGCCGCACATCGAGGGTGACGCGGCCGTCGGCCTCGACCTGGAGGTAGACGGTGAGGTCGAGGTTGACCACGACGGGCACGGGACCGACCTGGATCACCGGGTCGGCGTGCAGTTTGGCGAAGGGGATGCGCTGGGACGTCCGGGCGGCCGCGCGGCCCTTCAGCGTCCACTGGGCGGACCAGTCGCCCGACATGCCGAGGAACGCCGAGCCGGGTCCGGGCCTGCCCGCCTGTCCGTGGGCGCTGCCGTCGTAGGAGAACTCCACCTCGGGGGCGAGCTGGACGAAGCCGGAGACGGAGGCGGCGGCCGAGACGGGCGCGTCGGCGGCGGTGGCGAGCGAGGTGCCGACGTCGAGGCGGAGTTGGCCGACGGGCACCTTCGCCCCCTTGGGGCCGAAGCGGATGCCGTCGGGCTTGGCCCAGGAGAACGTCACGCCCTTGACGAGGGGCTCGACGTCGACGGTGGCCGGGTCCACGGGTATCCGCCCGTCGGCCTTGTCGTCGGCGAGCAGCGCGCTGAGCGTCGCGGGTTTGGTGGCGACCTCGGTGCCGTGGTCCGTGGTGCGTACGACCTTCGTCACCTCGGCGAGGAGGCCGTTGGGGGCGCCGGGCGCGGGGGCGCTGGCGATGACGTCGCCTGTCCTGACGGGCGGGGCTGGGGTGGGGGTGGGGGTCGGGGTCGGGGTGGGGGTCGGCTTCGGTTGCGGCTTCGGGTTCGGGTTCGGCGAGGCGTCGCGTGAGGCGTCCGGCGGGGTGGCGATGACCGCGTGCCGGTTCCGCTCGTCGTAGCGGGCGACCTTGAAGGTGCTCCGGTGGGTGCCGGTGCTGCCGGTGCCGCCGTTGGACGCCGGTCGCGCCACGGCAGTGGGCGTGTCCTGGGGCGCCGGTGTGACGTCGAGCCGTTCGCTGCCCTCCCCCACGGCGGCGGGTGCCGCGGCCGGGGTGGCGGCGGATGCCGCTCCGGGGGTGGTGGCGGTGCTGCCCGGTGTGGCGGAGCATCCGCCCGCCGCCAGGGCGAGCGAGAGCAGCGTGGGGACCAGGAGTCTCCTGGTGTGAGTGCGCACGGGGGTGTCCTCCGGCGATGTGCGGTGTGCGTGAGGGGGGTGGTCGCTGTCACCGACTTCTTCCTACTTGCCGGTAACAGCAGGGAGGATCATGGCATGGCAGCGGACGGGCGCAGTGCCTACCCCCGGTCCCCGCACGGAAGTTGGCCGATCCGCCGAGGCACTTGGCGCGTTGACGACCGCTCCCGCAGAACGGGCTGAAGACGACGGCCAACCGGTTCCGGGAGAGGGGTCGGAGGGGTCGTTGAAGAACGCCCAAGGGGCTGGGTTACCGTGCGGCGCATGAGTGCCGAGGACCAGATCACCCAGCCCCTTCTCCGGTTCCGGGACGTGGTGGCGCGCGGGGCCCTGTACGGGCTCGCCGCCGTTCCCCTGCTCGGGGTCGCCTCGTTGTTCGTCGCCGACCACCACGACCGGATGACGTTCCTCGCCGTCGTCGCCGGGTTCGCCGCCTCCTTGGCGGGGACCGCCATCCTGTTCGGCCTCTTCTTCTGGTGGGCCTGCGGGGGTGACATCCGGCGCTGCCGCGACTGGCGCACCATCAAGGGCCAGTCGGACAGCCTCACCGTCGCGGCCCCGGTCATGGTGCGCCTCGGTGTGCTGGCGCTCGTGCTGTTCCCCGGCGCCGTTGGGCTGTACCACCTCGTGGACGGAGCCGGGTACGGCACCTTGCTCTACGGCGACTGACGGTCGTGCCCGGTGAAATCCGGTGGCATCGGTCAGGGAGGCGTCGTTACGCTGCTCACCGCATCATCGGAAACGTCACCGGGCCACCTGTGCCCTGGAGAGGGTGTTTTATGACCCGGCCCGCGCCGAGCGCGCCTCGTCGTACCGCGTAACTCCGTCTCTCGTCGAGGAACGCTCGGCCTGCTCTTGCTGTCATGACTGTTCTCTCAGCAAGGAGCCTCCCGGGTGTCCCACCCCAACACGCACCACACCCTGAAGATCGACACCTTCACCTGCGCGTGGTGCGGCCTGACCGTCGCCACGTTCGCCGCCGACGGCACACGGCGCAACCACTGCCCGTCGTGTCTGCACTCCCAGCACGTCATGGACCATGTCGAGGGCGGCCGCAGCGAGTGCCACGGCCGGATGACCCCGATCTCCATCGCCGTGCTGCGCACCGGTGACTGGACGGTCGTCCACCGCTGCGTGCGGTGTGACGAGCTGACGTCGAACCCGGTCTGCCCGGACGACAACCAGCTCATCCTGATGCGCATGGCCGTACGTCCCCTCGCCCAGCCGCCGTTCCCGCTCGAGTCGTTCGGCAGTCTCTGACCGGCCGGCCAGGGAAGGAGACGACGAATGCCACGCCGCAAACCCTCCGCCCGGCGCCCGCAGCGGCACAAGGACGTGCTGCACGGGCAGGGCCGGCACCGCGCCCGTGACTTCCGGTGCGTCGGCTGCCGGCTCGACGTACCGCTGGACGCCCCGGGCACCGCCCACCGCAACCACTGCCCGCACTGCCTGGTGAGCCTGCACGTGGACCGGCGCGTGCCGGGAGACCGTGCCGCGTCGTGCCGCGGGCGCATGGAGGCGCTGAGCATGTCCGTACGCCCCGACGGCGAATGGGTCATCATCCATCGCTGTCTGGCCTGCGGGGAACTCAGCGCCAACCGCGTCGCGGGCGACGACAACGCCCTGGCGCTGATGCGCCTCGCGGTCAGACCACTCCGGACGATGACGGGCGCGGGGCACCGCCTCCTGCTCGCCCTCTGAGGGGTTGCCGGCCGCCGGAGGGGTCCCCACTCCCTTCCGGCGGCCACCGTCAGCAGACCCTCACGCTGTGACGTCACGTCACGAGACCGCGCCCTGAGGGCCGTTGTCAGTGGTGGCCGATAGCGTCGTGAGCGATGGAACAGCCGTTGCTCGATGGGAGTGGACTGATGACCGTGAACCGTATGACGTCGCAGCTCAGGGTGGTACTGACCGACACCAACTCGAACGTGGTGCAGGCGTGGCGGGCGGCGTTCGCCGACACCCCGGGCATCGAGATCCGCAAGGGCTCGATCCTCGACGAGAAGGTCGATGCCTGGGTCAGCCCGACCAACTCCCGGGGCCGCATGGACGGTGGGGTCGACGCGGCGATCAAGCGGTACCTGGGAGCGGGCATCCAACTGCGTGTACAGCGGGCCATCCGTGACCGGTTCGCCGGAAGTCTCCCGGTGGGAAGCGCGGTGTGCGTACCGTCCGGGGCGGTCAACCCGAAGTTCCTGATCTCGACGCCGACCATGGAACAGTCCTCGCAGAACGTGAGCGAGACCCTGAATGTGGCCCTGGCGTGCGCCGCCGCGTTCCAGGCGATCCACCGGCAGAACACGCGAGTGCCGGGCAGCATCGAATCGGTGGCACTGGTCGGCATGGGCGCCAGGACCGGCCGCGTACCGGCACGGGTGTGCGCCAACCTGATGTGGACGGGCTACACGTTGTTCAACGACTACTCCTTCGAGAGCGACGACGACCTGCGCAGCACGATCGTCGCGCAGCTCGACGACATCGAGAGCGCCCCCGCCGACAAGCGCATACGCATCGCGCCGCCCGAGCGCCGCACGGCACGTCGTTGACGCCCCATCAGTACGGTTCGACAATTCCTGAATTCGGAGTGCTTCCACCATGAGCGATGCCAACATCCCGGCCCAGGCCGACCCCAACGACCCGTTGGCCCTGACCGAGTTGTTCAAGGGCGGCGGTGAACCGTGGCTTCCGCTGCTCAAGCCCGTCATCGAGGCGCAGCCGGACGCGGCCGCGTTCATCGGCCCGGGCCGTGGCCAGGACGTCGTGCCCGTCCGCGAACTGACCTTTCAGGCGCTCAAGCCCAACCCGCCGCACAAGTGGAAGGTCGTGGTCTTCGGCCAGAATCCTTACCCGAGGCCCGAAAGCGCCACCGGCATCGCCATGTTCGACAACACCTTCCACGACTGGAAGGACAGCCAGTTCGGCAGGGTCGTCAGCATCCGCTGCATCATCAAGGCCGCGGCGATGTGGAAGTACGGGATTCCCAAGAAGACCCCGATCGCCGACATCCGCGCGCTGTTGAAGGAACAGGACACCGTCCAGCCGCCGGAATGGTTCCAGGCGATGCTCACGCAGGGCGTCCTGCTGCTGAACGCGGCCCTCACCGCCAGCAGTGCCGGGCCGAGGGGAGCCGACCCGCACACCGCGTTCTGGCGTCCGGTCGCTGAGCGGATCGTCGAGGAGATCCTCAAGGCGAAGCAGAACGCCGACGAGGAGGACCGTGGCGTCGTCTTCGCCTGGTGGGGGGCGCACGCGCGCAACTTGAAGAAGATCGTCCTCCAGCTCCAGAAGAAGTATCCCGAGGTTGAGGTCCGCCATATCGACCACCCCAACCCCGCGGCACAGGGCGACATATTCTGCGATGGCGACCATTTCGGAGTGGTGAACGAGGCCCTCGCGTCGCTGGGCGCCGATGAGATCGACTGGCTGCCGAGCAAGGGGTGGAACGAGCTCGGGGCGCAGGGCGACGGGGCGGACGGCGATGTCGCCGAACGCATGGGCGCGTTCATCGCGTCCACCATGGAGCTGCACCAGCTTTACCTCGAACGGCTCGCGAGCGTCAAAGACGAGGGGCTTTCCCTCCCCGCGATCACCGGTGTGTTCGACACGCCCCTCATGGATTTCCGCGACGCCGTCTCCCCGGTCGCCGGACTGCTGTCCGGTCTCGACCGGCACGTCGAGCTGTCGCACGAATTCGGCAAGAGGCGGGCGGACGAAGCGGCCGGCAACGGCCTGTCCGCCGATGCCATCGCCGCCCTTTATCTCTACACCTGTGAGTCCGCCTTCTACCGCGAGATCAACGCCATCCTGCGCTCCCCGGACCGGTCGAAGCTCGTCCCGTACCTCCCGTATCTGCGGCTGCTGTTCGCGGCGGTGTCGGGGCTTCCCGCTCGCAGGGAGCCGTTGTGGCGCGGGGTCTCGCTGGACCTGCGGGCGCAGTACCCGCTCGGACGGACCGTGACCTGGTGGGGCGTGTCCTCGTGCACGTCCGAGCTCAGTGTGGCCCGGGCGTTCCTCGGCAGCCGCGGCAAGCGGACGCTCTTCGAGGTGGTGCCCGCCCGGGCGGTGGGAATCCGGAGTTTCTCGGCGTTCACCGGCGAGGAGGAGTTCCTCCTCATGCCGGGCACACAGCTCAAGGTGACGGACGTGAAGGCCGAGCGCGGCGGCCTGTGCACCGTGAGGCTGACCGAACTGGAAGAGCAGCCCCTGGTGTCCTGAGCAGGCACCGGCCCCTGAGCGACCGTCACTCCGGGGACCGGCACGGCTGCTGAGCGGCCGTCGGCACGACGCGTATCCGCCGCGCGGCTGAGGCGGTCCCATCGCGGGCTGATGTGCGCATCTCCGCGGGCGCCGACCGGCCGGTGCGCCTGACCGTCACCGCCGAATCGGCGGCCGCGTCCCATGACGGGGCGCGGCCGCCGCGCCGTCACTTGGTCACGGGGCCGACGAAGTTGCCCGGGTGGGTGGCTGCTTCCTGGCGCAGGACCGGGCCCCAGTGCCACTTGAGTTGCTTCGAGGTCTTGCCCTTGGGGGGAGTGATCTCGGCGACCCCGGGGACGATGACGTTCTCCTCGCTCTCCTTCGCCGAGAGGAAGGTGAGGGTGAACCGGGCGGAAGCACCGGGCGCCAGGGTGACGGGCTTGGGCCGGACCGACGTCTGCTCGCGGAAGGTCTCGGTCTGCACTCCGGCCGTCTCCGTGCCCATCTTCAGGACCACCTTGGGGTAGCCGTGGACGGTGCACGCGCGGGACCCGGTGTTCTTCAGCGCCACCACGGCGGTCACCTGCTCGCCCGGAACGCCTCCGGGCTTGGCGGTCCCACCGGGAGCCCAGGACGGCGCCAGGGCGCGCGCCTTGCACGGACCTGGCTGTCCGGCCGCGGCTGGGCTCGCCGCGATGGCGGGGGCGGGGGTCAGGCTCGCGGCCATCAGGCCGGCGACCAGGAGGGCGGCCCTGCGGGCAGACAGTCGTGCCATGGTCCACCTCCAGCGTAGGGGATTGCGGCGGGCGCGCCGGCACGCCGCCGCCGTGGCACATGCCGGCGTCACCAGATACGAGTATCCATGATCACATCGAATCGCACATCCGCACGAGGACGTCCGCACGGGGCGGGAGCGTCCACCGGGGCGTGCGCACGAGGATGCGCCGGCCGGCCGGTACGGCTCACTGCCGCCGGCGCCGGCGTTCCGGGCACGGTGTGCGCCACGTGAGAGGGTGTGCCACCTGAAGGGGAGCTCAGCACGGTCACCGAGCGTTGAACCCTCGAACGAAGCGGTCGGCGTACGCGGCGCCGCACCCATGCGATGAGGTAGGAGGACCATGAACGCCGCCGCAGAAGGACGGCAGCATCTGGACGCGGTCAGCGTCCTCAACGCCAAGCAGACGCTCCGGCAGCTCCTGGGCCGGGCGGGGGTCTTCTCCGGCGACACGGAGGAGCTGGTCGGGCTCGTCGAAGCCGGTGCCCTCGCCCTGGCGCACCAGGAGCTGAGCGGTATCGGGCGGAGCGCGCCCGGCGGTAAGGGCGCGCTCTACGAGTCCGGCTGGCTCGACGGCACCCAGGCCGTCACCGACGAACTCGCCGGTCTGGCCGCACGCGCGCTGCGGCAGGCCGTCGGGGCGGATGTGTCGGCTCCCTCTCCGGACGCCCGCCCTCCGGTCAGGAGGATGCAGGTGGAGCGGGCGAAGGTGGCGGTCACGCCGCTCTACCTGTCGTTCACCACCGTCTCCGACCTGGACCCCGAGGTCTCCGAGCAGGTGCTGACCGCCGTCCTCGGCACCATGACCTCCCGGGAACGGGCCGGATACCCGGGGCGGCTCGCGGAGTTCGCCTCGGCCAACCGCGTACGCCTGGAGCGGCTGTACGCCCGGTACGGCCCGGGCAGCACGATCGCGATCCACGGCCGCTACTCGCTCGTCCACTCCCCCACCAGCGTCGCCGTACTGGAGCGGCTCGCCGGCGCGGCGTCGTCGGAGCTGCGGGAGGAGTGGGACGCCGCCGAACTCCCGCCCGCGTGGCTGGAGGGACTCCTGACGGCGTGGGACTCTACGGGCTGACCGGCACCGTGGCGCGGCAGTCGGGGTGACCCCAGCGCGTGTCCAGTTTGGTGATCGGGTCTCCGGCGGCGTACGGCCGGCCGCACGGACAGGTGCCGCGGTACTTCGCCTTGATGGTCCGCGGCGCGCCGCCCGTCGCCGTTCCGGCAGGCCGCCGCTCGCCGGTCGCGCCACGGGGCTTGTGGCGGGCGGCCGGAGCGGTGCGCTGGGGCGCGGGTACCGGCATGTGCGTGGCGCCCAGCGCGGTGCCGGCGGCCTGCTGGGTGGCGGCCGCGTCGCTGGCGGCCTGGTCGGCGATGGCGTTCAGGTGGTCGCCGTCCTCACGGTGGGCGGGGACGTAGCGGAACTCCACGTCCCGCTCGGCCAGCAGGGCGTCGATGCGCCGCACCAGTTCCTGGTTGGCGACGGGCTTGCCGGCCGCCGTCTTCCAGCCGTTGCGCTTCCAGTTCGGCAGCCACTGCGTCACGGCCTTCATGGCGTACTGGGAGTCCATGCGCACCTCGACGGAGGTTCCGGGGGTGAGGGCCTCCAACAGGGAACGCAGGGCGGTGAGTTCGCCCACGTTGTTGGTGGCGCGGCCCAGCGGTCCGGCCTCCCAGCGTTGGGGGCGGCCCTCCGCGTCGGCGATGACCCACGCCCAGCCGGCCGGGCCGGGATTTCCCTTGGCCGCCCCGTCACAGGCGGCGATGATGCGATCGGACATCCCCCGATCATGCCTTACGCGCGGGGGTGTACAGCCCGGCGGGCCGGGCCGACCGGTGCCGGGCCGCAACGTGGCCGTGCTCAGCGGCGTTCGAGGCAGCCACGGATGAAGGCGGCCTGTCCGGCGTGCTGGAGGTCGTCGGCGATGACGCTGACGAGCCGGACGCCCAGGGTCACCGGCGGCGACCACGACTCGTCCACGATCCGGTTGAGTGCCGTGCCGCGCAGTCCGGTGACGTAGTCCACGGTCACGTCGTGGACGGCGTCGAAGTAGCCGAGCAGCAAGGCGGGCGAGTCCACCCGGAGTGCGGCGACCTGCTTGCTCGTGTGGCCGTACCCGGTCGCATCGGTGGGGAAGGGCAGGGAGAAGCGGCCGGCCCAGTCCTCGGCCGTCCACACCTGTTCCCGGCCGGCGACGTCGGCCACGTGGTCGTCCTGGATCCGGGTGAGGTGCCAGACCAGCCAGGCGATGGAGTTGGCGCCCGGGTCGAGCCGGGTGTGCAGGTCCTCCACGCCGATTCCCTCGACCGCCTCGTGGACCACTTCCCGGACGCGTCCGAAGGCGTCTGCGAGCACATCTGCGGCGTTCATACGCAGCAGTGAACCCCGCGGCCGTCCCATGCCGCCGCCCGACACGCTCACAGGCCCCGCGCGGGCGCCTGTGAGCGGCCGTGTGGCATCAAGAGGCTCAGGCCTCGGCGTCCTCCGGGTACCAGCGCAGTTCGACGGTGTTGCCGTCGGGGTCCTGCACATAGATCGACTGGGCGTTCCCGCGTGCGCCGAAGCGGCCGACCGGCCCCTCCAGCACGGTGAACTCACCCGAGTCGATGACCTCCTGCCAGTCCAGCGGGTCGACCACCAGGCAGATGTGGTCCACGTTGGATTCGCCGCGCGGACGCCGGAACAGGTCGATGATCATCGTGGGGCTGACCCGCACGGACGGGAACGGGACCTTGCCGGCCCGCCACTCCTCGACCCGGACGGGCTCCAGGCCGAGAGGTCCGCAGTAGAACTCCAGCGACCGCTCGACGTCCTCCACGTTGAGCACCAGGTGATCGAAATCCTTGACCCTCACGGGGCCACCCCCTCCAGTAGGTTCGGTCCATCCGATGATCACGTTATAGGACCATGACCGGTGGATGACATGCCTCAGGGGCGTCCGGGCGGTGTGGTCACCGTCGGACGCCCCTGGAGGACGAACCGGTACGCGGGGTCGTCAGACCGCCGGGGCCGGGTAGGTCGGGTACTCCACCCCGGACACGTGCTGGACGACACGGATGACCTGGCAGGAGTAGCCGAACTCGTTGTCGTACCACAGGTAGAGGATCGCGTTGTCACCGTCGACCTTGGTGGCGCCGGCGTCCACGATCGAGGCGTGGCGCGAGCCGATGAAGTCGCTCGACACCGCGTCGGGGGCCGTGGTGAAGTCGATCTGGCGCTTCAGCGGGGACGTCAGCGAGACGTTGCGGAGGTAGTCGAGGACCTCCTGGCGGCTGGTCTCGCGGCCGAGCCGGAGGCTGAGGATCGCGATCGAGACGTCCGGCACCGGGACGCGGATGGAGCTGCCGGTGATCGGCGCCTTGAGGTCCGGCAGCGCCTTGGCGACGGCGGAGGCGGCACCGGTCTCGGTGATCACCATGTTGAGCGGCGCCGAGCGGCCGCGGCGGTCGGCCTTGTGGTAGTTGTCCAGCAGGTTCTGGTCGTTGGTGAACGAGTGGACGGTCTCCACGTGGCCGCGCAGCACACCGTACTCGTCGTCCATCGCCTTCAGCGGCGGGACGATGGCGTTGGTGGTGCAGGACGCGCAGGACAGGATCTGCTCGTCCGGCTTGATGGTGTCGTGGTTGACGCCGTGGACGATGTTGGGAACGTCGCCCTTGCCCGGGGCGGTCAGGACCACCTTGTCGATGCCGGGGCGCAGGTGCTTCGACAGGCCCTCGCGGTCGCGCCACTTGCCGGTGTTGTCGATGAGGATGGCGTCCTTGATGCCGTACGCCGTGTAGTCGACCTCCGACGGGTCGCCCGCGTAGATCACCTTGATCTCGTTGCCGTTGGCGATGATGGTGCTCTTCGCCTCGTCGACGGTGATCGTGCCCTGGAACTGGCCGTGGATGGAGTCGCGGCGCAGCAGCGAGGCGCGCTTGACGATGTCCTGCTCGCCGCCCTGGCGGACGACGATGGCGCGCAGCCGGAGGCCGTTGCCGGAGCCGGCCTTCTCGATGAGGAGGCGGGCGACGAGGCGGCCGATGCGGCCGAAGCCGTAGAGGACGACGTCACGCGCCTCGCGGCGCTCGATCTTGTTGGCACCGGTGGCGCCGGCGACGGCCTCGGCGGTGAACTCCTCCACCGTCAGACCGCGGTCGTCGGCCTTGTACGTGGCCGCGAGCATGCCGATGTCGATCTGGGAAGGGCCGAGGTCGAGCGCGGTGAGGGCCTGGAGGAACGGCATCGTCTCGGTGACCGAGAGCTCCTCACCGGCGATCTGCCGGGCGAATCGGTGGGTCTTGAGGATGCTTACCACCGACTTGTTCACCAAGGAGCGGCTGTGGAGCAGGACCGTGACGTCCCGCTCCCGCTGCAGCTTCCCGATGATCGGGATCATCGACTCCGCGATCTCCTCGCGGTTTTTCCAGCTAGTGAACGAGTCCTCATTGACAGTCACAGGTTCATCTTTCGAGCTAGGCGGTGCTCATATGCTAACCCCCCACTATTTTGATCGTTCAAACGGCCCCACTTGAGCGCGCGGACGCATGAATTTGTACGGTTTTGCGCCGGTTTTGGACCGGTTTCACCCTCGCATCAGTGGGCGAACACCGGGCCCGCCGATGGGTCCGGGCGGCCCTTGGGCAGCAGGGCCGGGCCGGCGACGGCGACCGCGGCGCAGATGACCGCGCAGGTGGCGAAGGCGGCGCCGAACCCGCCGACCGGCGGCACGCCCGCTCCACCGCCGCCCTCCAGGCTCGCACCGGCGACCGCCGCCACGACCGCGATACCGAGGGCGGCACCCAGCTCGTGGCCGGTGTTCACCAGCCCGGAGGCGAGCCCCGCGTCCGCGTGCCCCACGCCGTGCACGGCACTGGTGACGGCACAGACGAAGCCCGCGCCCAGGCCGAAGGCCAACAGCAGGAAGCCGGGCAGCACCTGGGTCCACGCGTCGCCGTCCCGCTCCAGCCCCGTCAGCAGCAGCGCACCGGCCGCCGCGAGACCGAGCGCGCCACCGGCCGTCCACCGCCAGCCCAGTCGCGCGACGGCCCGCGAGCCGAGGTGGGCGCCCACGGTGGTGACCGCCGCGACCGGGAGGAAGACGAGTCCCGTCTTCAGCGCGGAGAAGCCGAGCACGTGCTGGAGGTAGAAGGAGCACAGGAAGAACGCCGAGATCAGGACGCCCGACGCGGCGAGCATCACCAGACAGCCACCCAGCAGGGAGCGACGCGCGAGGAACGGCAGCCGCACCAGCGGTGCGGCCACCGACCGCTCGGCCACGACGAACAGCACCGCTCCGAACAGCGCCCCGACGAGCGGCAGCCAGGCGGACGCGGCGCCGAACCCGTGGTCCCGGGCCTGGACCAGGCCGTAGATGAGCAGGGCGGGAGTCGCGGTCATCGTCAGCGCGCCGGGGATGTCCGCACCCGGCGTACGGCCGGCCTCTTGCCCATGCCCGGCCCCATGACCACCCCCGTGTCCCGCCGGCCGCTCCTTGAGCAGGGCCGGGACGGCGGCCAGCACCAGGACACCGATCGGGACGTTGATGTAGAACACCCACTCCCAGCCCGGGCCGGAGACGAGGACGCCGCCGAGGAGGACGCCGAAGGCGGCACCCGTGCCACCGATCGCGGCCCACACCCCGAGGGCGCGGTGCCGCTCCGGGCCGTGGAACACCGACATGACCAGGGCCATCGCCGCCGGTGACATGACCGCCGCGCCCACTCCCTGGGCGGCGCGGGCGGCGATCAGCACACCGCCGCTCTCGGCCAGTCCGGACACCAGCGACGCGACGGTGAACAGGGCCAGGCCGGCCAGGAACACGCGCCGGCGGCCGAGCAGGTCACCGACCCGCCCGCCGAGGAGCAGCAGACTCCCGAAGAACAGGGTGTACGCGGTGACGACCCAGGTCAGCGCTCCGGCGCCGAGCGAGAGTTCCGCACCGATCGTGGGCAGCGCCACGTTCACCACGGTCACATCGACGATCAGCATGAACTGCGCGGTGCACAACAACGCCAGGACCAGCCAGCGTCGCGGGTCCGGCGGACCCGCGGGCACATCACCGTGGTGCCCCTGCCCGTGCCCCTGCCCGCGCTCCGCGTGGGTGTGAATCTCCGAACTCACCCGAGCCCCCTTAACCTGAACAGTGTTGTCAAGGTTTGACAGTAGGGCATCCGCCGCTGAAATTGAACAGCATTGTTCAAATTAGCGGCTGCGCCGGCCGGCGTGGACCATGGCGGAGGGGTGGCATACGCTCGCCCCATGCCCACGCCGCACCAGAAGGTCCGCCGCGCCGACGCGGAGCGCAGCATCGCGACGATCGTGGCCGCCGCTCTCGACTGCTTCGTCCGGGACCCGCACGTCAGCATGACCGCGGTGGCCACCGCGGCCGGTGTCAGCCGCGTCACCCTGTACGCGCACTTCCCGTCCCGGGAGGCCCTGCTGGACGCGGTGCTCGCGCATTCGGTCGAACAGGCGGACGCCGTGCTCCAGGGCCGGCACCTCGACGAGGGCCCGGCCGACGAGGCGTTCTCCCGATTGGTGCGGTCGAGCTGGCGCATCCTGGAGCGGCACGCGTTCCTGCTGTCCGCCTCCGAGGGCGTCATCACACCGGCCCGGCGCCGCAAGCACCACGAGAAGGTCCTCGTACGGGTGGAGCGGATCCTGGCGCGCGGTCAGGAGGAAGGGGTGTTCCGTTCCGACCTGCCGATGAGCTGGCTGGTGACCACCTTCTACAGCCTGCTCCACGCCGCCGCGGCCGAGGCCGGCGCCCGCCGCCTCAAGGCCAAGGACGTTCCGGACGTCCTCGACCGCACGTTGTCGTCCCTGCTCCGGAAGCCCGCCACGGAGGCCTGAAAACACGACACCGCGGCGGGGGGCGTCGGTTCGACGCCCCCGCCGCGGTGGGTACGGGTGGTGTGGTGTTACGGCGCCATCTCGTACGCGCCGGACAGTGCCTCGACGCGCTCCCAGACCCGGGCCGAGCGGGCCTCGTCGACGACCGGGCGGCGGACCGCGCCCAGCGACCAGAGCTGCTGCTGCTCCGTGGCGGAGTCCTTGCCGTGCAGTTCGACGGCGTGGGCGGAGAAGTCACGGACGAGGACGGCGAACAGCTCGTCCAGCACGTCCTGGTCGAGGCCGGTGAGGCGCGCCTGCTCCAGGATCAACTGGCCGTGGACGACGAGCGCGAAGAGCTGGCCCACTGCGAGCAGGAGGTCGAGGTCACGGCTCTGCTCCTCGTCGGGCGCGGCCGTCGTGACGAACTCGCACAGGGCGTCGGCCTGCTCACGGAAGCGGGCGACGTTGGGCAGGTGGGTGTACGCGTCGAAGGCGGGACGCCAGTCGTGGAAGCGTACGGAGCCCAGGCCGCGGGCCGGGCCCTGGCGGAAGAGGAAGTCGTCGTCGGCCGCGTCGAGGCGGGTGGGGACGGGCTCGTACTCGGCCGGGTTCAGCAGGTGGTTGCGCATGAACTTGAGGATCAGCGCGAGGTTGACGTGGACCGTGCCCTCCAGCTTCGGCAGGCCGCGGATCTCGACGGCGGCCTGGGCGAAGTAGTTGTCCTTCTCGAAGCCCTTGGCGGCGATGACGTCCCACATCAGGTCGATGACCTTCTCGCCCTCCGTGGTCACCTTCATCTTCGTCATCGGGTTGAAGAGCAGGTAGCGGCGGTCGTCGGGGCCGGCGGAGCGGAAGTAGTCGACGGCGCGGTCGCTGAACAGCTTCATGCCGACGAGGCGGACGTACGCGTCGGTCAGCTCGCGGCGCACGTGCGGGAAGGCGGTGACCGGCCGGCCGTAGAGGATGCGGTTGTGGGCGTGGGTGACGGCCTCGTACATCGCGTGCTCGCAGATGCCGATCGAGGCGGTGCAGAGGTTGAACTTGCCGACGTTGACGGTGTTGAGGGCGGCGTCGAAGGCGGCGCGGCCGGTGTGCAGGACGTCCTCGGGGGCGACGGGGTAGTCCTCCAGGCGGAACTCGCTGACGTACTTGGAGGAGTCGACTACGTTCTTGACGAGGTGGTACGCCGGGTGACGGCTGTCGGCGGCGAAGAAGACGTAACCGTCCGGGCCCTCGACGTCGGTGCGGCGGCCGAAGACGGAGACCAGCCCGGCGGCGTTGCCGTTGCCGATGTAGTACTTGGAGCCGGTGGCGCGGAAGCCGCCGTCGCCGTCGGGCTCCAGCAGCATGTCGGTGGAGTAGATGTCGGCGCCGTGGGCCTTCTCGGAGAGGCCGAAGGCGAACACCTCACCCTCCGCGAGGAGTTCGGCCGCGCGGGCGCGGGCGGCGGCGTTGTCGCTCTGCCACACCGGGCCGAGGCCGAGGATGGTGACCTGCCAGGCGTACCAGTAGTCGAGCCCGTAGAAGCCGAAGATCTCGTTGAGTGCCGCGATCCGGGCCGTGTCCCAGCGCTTGTCCTGCTGGCCGCCGGACTGCTCCCCGGCGGCGGAGGCGGGGGTGAGGAAGGTCGCGAACAGGCCCTCCTTGGCGGAGAAGTCGAGGAAGTCCGCGAGCCAGGCGCGGGAGCGGTAGTCCTCGATCAGCTTGCGCTTGCCGCGCGCCTCGAACCAGTCGACGGTGGCGCGCAGCAGCCTGCGCGTCTCGGGGTCGAAGTGCGCCGGGTCGTAGGTGCGCGGGTTGAACAGCAGCGGGTCGGCCATGGGTGTCCGCCTTTCCGGAGAGGGGTGTGCGTGAGGGTGGTTCAGAGATCGGCAGCGAGCCGGCGGAGGGTGGCGAGTACGTCGTCGAGCCAGGCGAGCGTCATCCGCTCGTACGCGATGCCACCGCGCAGCACCACGTGCTGGAGCTCGCGCCCCGCGTCGGGCGGTCCGGGTGCGCGCGGCGCCTCCGGTCCCGTGAAGTCCCGCCGCTCCCCCGCGAGGTAGTGCGCGAGCCGCTCGGTGTGGACCCGCTGGTACCGCTCGACCTCGCGGATGAGGGCGGCCGGGTCGTCGAAGGCCGCGCCACGGATCTTCACGGCGAGGTCGTGCCGGACGCTCTCGGGTTCGATCGGCTCGTGCAGCCAGGCGGAGAGGGCGGCCCGCCCGAGGGGGGCGACGGAGTACTCCTTCTTGTCCGGGCGGCCCTGCTGCGGGACCTCGCGGACATCGATCCAGCCGTCGCTCTCCATCCGCTTGAGCACGCGGTAGATCTGCTGGTGGGTGGCGGTCCAGAAGTAGCCGATGGACCGCTCGAACCGCCGGGCCAGCTCATAGCCGGAGCCCGGTTTCTCCAGCAGGGACACGAGGATCGCGTGGTCGAGCGCCATGCCCCCGATCCTTCTATGCAACTTGTTGCATAGACAAGCGCCACAGGCCGGGTGAGACGCGGCTCACCCCCTGCGCCGCGGGGACGGCCGTGAACGCCGGCGGCCGGCCGGCCGTACCTTCCACGGCGGCCCGGGCCCGCGAGCCGGGCGCCGCCGGGTCGGTGGGCTTCGTACGGAAGGACCTCGGGTGTCGATCGGAACGTCTCGTCCGCTGCCGCGCGTGGCGGTGTCGCGCGTCGTGGTGTCGCGCGTGGGTACGGGGCTGGCCGCCGTGCTGGTGGCCGGTGCCCTGCTGCTGCCGGACCGGCTGGAGCGCCTCTCGCCCGGCGCGTTCGCGCGCATACCGGTGGAGGCGATAGCCGGGGCCGCGCTGCTGCTCATACTGCGGCCCAGGGCCAGGCGGGTGGCGGCGGTGGCGGCCGGTGTGGTCCTGGGGGTGCTGACGCTCCTGAACGTCCTCGACATGGGCTTCCACTCCGTGCTCGCCAGGCCGTTCGACCCCGTGCTGGACTGGGTCCTGTTCGACGACGCCGAGGCGTTCCTGAGCGACTCCATAGGCGGCGCCGGTGCGACCGCTGCCGTGATCGGCGCCGGGCTCCTCGTCGTCGTGCTGCTCGTGCTCATGGCACTCTCGGTCGTCCGGCTCAGCCACGTCGTGGTCCGGCACAGGGCCGTGACGGCCCCGACGACCCTGGTCGCCGGGACCGTCTGGGTCCTGTGCGCGGCGCTCGGCGTGCAGGTTTCGGGCGCTGCGGTCGCCTCCGGGAGCGCGGCGGACGTCGTGCGGAGCCGGGTGCAGCAGGTCCGCGCCGGGATGGCGGACCGGGAGGCGTTCGCCGAGGAGTCCGCCGTGGACGCCTTCCGCGACACGCCGGGCGACCGGCTGCTGACCGGGCTGCGCGGCAAGGACGTGCTGTTCGTCTTCATCGAGAGCTACGGCCGCAACGCGATCGAGGACCCGGAGATGGCGCCGGAGGTCGGCGCGGTGCTCGCGGACGGCTCCCGCCGGCTGGGCGCCGCGGGGTTCTCCTCCCGTAGCGCGTTCCTCACCTCCCCCACGACGGGCGGCGGGAGCTGGCTGGCGCACTCCACTTTCGCGTCGGGGCTGTGGATCGACAACCAGCGGCGCTACCGCGACCTCACCTCCAGCGACCGCCTGACCCTCACCAGCGCCTTCCGGCGGACGGGCGCCTGGCGGACCGTCGGCATCATGCCGGGCGTCACCCGGGCCTGGCCGGAGGGGCGGTTCTACGGCCTGGACCACGTCTACGACTCACGCCACCTCGGGTACCGGGGCCCCAAGTTCAGTTGGACGCCCGTGCCCGACCAGTACAGCCTGGCGGCGTTCGAGCGCCTGGAGCACGGCAAAGCGGGCCACGACCCCCTGATGGCCGAGATCATCCTCACCTCCAGCCACAACCCGTGGGCGCCCATCCCCACCATGCTCGGCTGGGACGAGATCGGTGACGGCTCGGTCTACGAGAGGGTCAAGAAGGCGGGCGAGGACCCCACGGAGGTGTGGAAGGACCCCGCCCGGGTGCGCACCGAGTACCGGCGCTCGATCGAGTACTCGCTCAGCAGCCTCATCTCGTACGTGGAGACGTACGGCGACGACGACACCGTGCTGGTCTTCCTCGGCGACCACCAGCCCGTCCCGGCCGTCACCCGGGACCGCCACGGCCGGGACGTCCCGGTCACGGTCGTCGCCCGGGACCCCGCCGTACTGGACCGGATATCCGGCTGGGGCTGGCAGGAGGGGCTGAAGCCCGGCCCGGACGCCCCGGTGTGGCGGATGGACGCCTTCCGGGACCGCTTCCTCACCGCCTACGGCCCGCGATGAGCCACCGTAGGAGTGCGGTGGCTCACCGCCTGCCGGACCCGCACGCGCCACAGCCACCGGATGTCCCGGGCGAAGGACCACACGAGCAGCGCCAGCGCCGACGCGACCGCCGCGTACGCCGGTACGGGCGGCAGGATTCCGGCGGCCGCCACCAGGAGGACGACGCCCTGCACGGCGGCCACCGTCTTGCGGGCCATGCTCGGCGGCAACGGCCCGTTGAGCCACGGCAGGAACCGGGCGGCCGCGACGAAGACGTACCGCATGGCACCGATCGCCAGTACCCAGGGGCCCATCGCCCCGGCCACGTGGACGCTCAGCACCAGGATGAGGAAGGCGTCGGCCTCCATGTCGAAGCGCGCCCCGAACGCGGTCGCCGTCCCGGTGCGGCGGGCGACCTGTCCGTCGACCGCGTCGAGGGCCAGCGCCACCGTGGTGAGCGCGATCAGGGCCACGACCGGTGGCCGGCTCACGAACAGCTCCGCGACCAATGCCGTCACCCCTCCGACGAGCGTCGTCCGGGCCAGGGTGACGGCGTTGGCGGGGCCGAAAGGCGTGGGGCCGGGCCAGGACCGGCTCAGGGCGCGGGTGAGCACGGCCCAGGTGGCGACCGTGAACGCCAGTCCGGTCAGCCATCCCACCGGCCCCAGTCCCGTCACCGTACCGAGCAGGAGCAGCAGCACGAGCTGGGCGGCCGCACCCAGGGCCGGTTCATGACGCAACGGACGTGCGTCGGGACGTGCATCGGACATGTCGCCCACGGACACGGGACACCCTCCGGACCTGTGACAGAGTCAAGGGCCGCCGCCCCCTGCCGTGCGCGCGGCCTCGTCACCCTCAGAACGTGCGCCGACACCCCAGCGTTCAACAGGAGATGCCGATGAACCGCACCGCGCTCGCCTTCTGGCTCCGCTCCCCCGGCCACGGCGAGATACGCGACGTGACACTGCCCGAGCCGGCCGCCGGCGACGTCGTCGTACGCACCCTCTTCTCCGGCGTGAGCCGAGGCACGGAGAGCCTCGTCTTCCGCGGCGGCGTCCCGGAGAGCCAGCACCGCGCGATGCGGGCGCCGTTCCAGGACGGCGAGTTCCCCGGACCCGTCAAGTACGGGTACCTCAACGTCGGTCTGGTCGAGGAAGGCCCGCCGCACCTGGCCGGCCGTACCGTCTTCTGCCTCTACCCGCACCAGACCCGGTACGTCGTCCCTGCCGGCGCCGTGACGCCGGTTCCGGACTCCGTCCCGGCCGCGCGGGCGGTGCTGGCCGGGACGGTGGAGACTGCGGTGAACGCCCTGTGGGACGCGGCACCGCTGGTCGGCGACCGGATCGCGGTCGTGGGGGCGGGGATGATCGGCTGCTCGGTCGCCGCGCTGCTCGCCCGCTTCCCCGGCGTGCGCGTCCAGCTCGTCGACGCCGACCCCGCCCGGGCGGGCGTGGCCGCCGCGCTGGGCGTGGACTTCGCGCTCCCCGGGGGCGCGCTGGACGGTTGTGACCTGGCCGTCCACGCGAGCGCCACGGAGGCCGGTCTCGTACGGTCCCTGGAGCTCCTCGCCCCGGAGGGGACGGTGCTGGAGCTGAGCTGGTACGGGGACCGGCGGGTCAGCCTGCCGCTGGGCGAGGCGTTCCACTCCGGCCGTCTGGTCGTGCGCGGCAGTCAGGTGGGGCGGGTGTCGGAGGCCCGGCGCTCCCGGCGGACCTTCGCCGACCGGCTCGCGCTCTCGCTCGACCTGCTCTCCGACCCCGCCTTCGACGCCCTGGTGACGGGCGAGTGCGCCTTCGCGGAACTGCCGTCGGTGCTGCGCGACATCGCGGGCGGTGACCTGCCCGGGCTGTGCCACCGGGTGCGGTACGACGGGGCCTGAACGCTCGGGGCCCGTGGACCGTACTGATCAGCAGGGGCCGCGATCGGCCACACACGAGACGTACCGACGGACCGGGAGGTCACAGCCGTTGTTCAGTGTCACAGTCCGCGAGCACCTCATGATCGCCCACAGCTTCCGGGGGGAGGTGTTCGGGCCCGCGCAGCGTCTGCACGGGGCGACGTACCTCGTGGACGCCACCTTCCGCCGCGCCGAGCTGGACGCCGACAACATCGTCGTCGACATCGGGCTGGCCACGAAGGAACTGGGCGGCGTGGTGGCCGAGTTCAACTACCGCAACCTCGACGAGGAGCCGGAGTTCGCGGGCGTCAACACCTCGACGGAGTACCTGGCGAAGGTCATCGCCGACCGGCTGACCGACCGGGTGCACGCCGGGGCGCTGGGCGAGGGCGCGCGCGGGCTGGCCGGCATCACGGTCACCCTGCACGAGTCGCACATCGCCTGGGCGAGTTACGAGCGGGCCCTGTGACCCCCGAGGCGGCCACGCCCTCGCGGTCGGTACGGGTGGTGATGCCCGGCGCCGTCGACGACCCGGCCGCGCCGAGCGGCGGCAACGTCTACGACCGCCGGGTGTGCCGGGACCTGCCGGGCCTCGGCTGGCAGGTCCACGAACACGTCGTGGCGGGCGACTGGCCCCGGCCCGGGGCCGCCGCGCGCGCGGAACTGGCCCGGGTCCTGGCCGGATCGGCGGACGGCGACCTGGTCCTGCTGGACGGGCTCGTCGCGTGCGCCGTGCCCGACGTCGTCGTCCCGGAGGCCGGCCGGCTGCGCCTGGCGGTGCTGGTGCACCTGCCGCTGGGCGACGAGACGGGGCTCGCCCCGGAGCGGGCGGCGGTGCTGGACGCGGCCGAGCGCCGGACGCTGCGGGCGGTAGGCGCGGTCATCGCGACCAGCCACTGGGCGGCGGGCAGGCTCGTGGAGCACCACGGGCTCGTCCCGGAGCGGGTCCATGTCGCCGTGCCGGGCGCCGATATCGGGCCGCTGGCGCCCGGCGGTGGGGCGGGCGGTGAGCCGGGCGGTGGCCCGCGCCTGCTGTGCGTCGCCTCGGTGACCCCGCGCAAGGGGCAGTACGAGCTGGTGGAGGCCCTCGCGACCGTGGCGGACCTGCCGTGGAGCTGCTCCTTCGTGGGCGGACTCGGCCAGGACCCCGGTTACGTGGAGCGGCTGCGCGAACTGATCGCGCGGTACGGCCTGGACGACCGTGTCCACGTGGCGGGCCCCCGCGGCGGCCCGGCGCTGAACGCGAGCTACGCGGGCGCCGACCTCCTGGTGCTCGCCTCGCGCGCCGAGACGTACGGCATGGCCGTGACCGAGGCGCTGGCGCGCGGCGTCCCCGTTCTGGCGACGGCCGTCGGCGGGCTCCCGGAGGCGGTCGGGCACGCGCCCGACGGCAGCGTGCCGGGTGTCCTCGTACCGCCGGACGACCCGGCGGCGCTGGCCGGGGCGCTGCGGCGCTGGCTGGGCGAGCCCGGCGAGCGGCACCGCGCGAAGGTGGCCGCACGGCGGCGGCGCACCGCGCTGGCCGGCTGGGAGACGACCACCCGGAGTCTGGCCAGGGCACTGGAGCAGCTCCGGCGGGAGCCCGGGGAGGCGGCATGAGCCTGACGGAAGCCCCGGGAGGCGGCATGAGCGTGAACGGCGGCCCCGGCTACGCCCCGGAGTGGCTGGCGCTGCGCGAGGCCGCCGACGCCGCCGCCCGCGCGCCGGAACTCCTCGGCCCGCTGCGGTCGTACCTGGCCGAGGGGACACAGCCGGGCGCCGTGCTGGTGATCCGTGACCTGGGCTGCGGCACCGGGTCGATGGGGCGCTGGCTGACGCCCCGGCTGGCGGGTCCGCAGCACTGGGTGCTGCACGACCACGACGCTCGTCTGCTGGGCCTGGCCGCCGAGCGGCTGCCGCGTACCGGCGCCGACGGCGCGCGCGTCACGGTGACGACCCGGCAGGGGGACATCGCGCGGCTCACCGCGGGCGAGCTCGCCGGCACCGGGCTGGTGACGGCGTCCGCCCTGCTGGACCTGCTCACGCGCGAGGAGGTGGACCGGCTGGCGGCCGCCTGCGCGGGGGCCGGCTGTCCCGTGCTGCTGGCGCTGTCGGTGGTGGGGCGGGTGGAGCTGACCCCGGCCGACCCGCTGGACGGCGCGATCGGCAGCGCGTTCAACGACCACCAGCGCCGCCTGGACCACGGCCGCCGGCTCCTCGGGCCCGACGCGGTCGTGGCGGCGCGCGAGATCTTCGCGAGCCATGGCATGGCGGTCCGGGTGCGGCCGAGCCCCTGGCGGCTGGGCGCGGACGAGTCCGCGCTGACGGCCGAGTGGCTGCGGGGCTGGGTGGGCGCGGCCCGTGAGCAGCGGCCGGACCTGGCGCCCCGTGCCACCGCGTATCTGCGGCGCCGCCTGGAGGCGTGCGAGGCGGGCGAGTTGCGTGTGGTGGTGCACCACAGCGATGTGCTGGCCCTGCCGGGGCACGTGGGTGACGCGTCGTGATCGCGCGCGTGGTGCGCGGGCGCCTCGGGACGGTGGCGGGTGCGGCCGTCCTCGGGGCGGTGGTGTGGTGGCACGGTGGCGGCGCGTTCCTGGCCGGGCTGCGCGGCATCGACGTGCCCATCCTGGTGGCGGCGTTGGGCATCGGGGCGGTCACGACCGTGCTCTGCGCGTGGCGTTGGTGTCTGGTGGCCCGCGCGCTGGGCGTCCGGCTGCCGCTCGGCCGGGCGGTCGCCGACTACTACCGCGCGTTGTTCCTGAACGCGGCGCTGCCCGGCGGTGTCCTCGGTGACGTACACCGCGCGGTACGGCACGGGCGTAGCGAGGGTGACGTCGGCCGGGGGGTGCGCGCGGTGGTCCTGGAACGGGTCGCGGGCCAGGTGGTGCTGGTCGCGGTCGGTGTGGTGCTGTTGTGGGCGTATCCCTCGCCGGTCCTGGCGGAGGCGGGCCGGGCCGTCACCGCCGCCGTGGCGGTCGTGGCGTGCGTGCTGGTCGTGGTGGTGGCCGTGCGGCTGCGCGGGAGGCGGGCCGCCCCGGTGGGCGCCACGCTCGCCGGCGCCCGGCGCGTGTTGCGGGCCCCGGCGAGGTGGGCGGTGGCGGGGGTGCTGGGGGCGTCCGTCGCCGCGCTGGCGGGGTACCTCGGCATGTTCCTCCTGGCCGCCCGTGCCGCCGGATCGACGGCGCCGGCCGGCGAGTTGCTGCCGTTGATGGTGCTGGCGCTGCTCGCCATGGCGCTGCCGCTGAACGTCGGCGGCTGGGGGCCCCGGGAGGGCGTCACCGCCTGGTCCTTCGGCGCGGCGGGCCTGGGCGCGGGCCAGGGGCTGACCGTCGCCGTGGTGTACGGGCTACTGGGCCTCGCCGCGAGCCTGCCCGGTGCCGGCGTGCTCGTGGTCCAGTGGCTCACCGGGGCGCGGCGTCCGCAGGTCGAGCTCGAAGAGGGTGTCCTCGCCGAGAACGGTGCGCCGCGTCGGCGGGCGGAGCGCGTCGCGCATCAGCGCCGGGCCGGGGAAGCCGAGTCCGGGCACGCCGTCGCCGAGCAGGACGGGGGCCACCGTGACGTAGAGCCGGTGCAGCGCGCCCTCGTGGAGGAAGCGCGACACGGTGACGCCGCCGCCCTCGACGAGTACCCGGCCCAGGCCGCGGCGCGCCAGTTCCCGCACCACGTTCCGGGGGGCGAAGGCCGCGCGGTCGGGCAGCGTCAGTACGTCGACGCCGTCCGGCTGCCGGGCCGCCCGCCCGCGCTCGCCGTCCGCGCCCACGACCCACAGGGTGGGTGCCGCGCCGTCGGTGAACACCTGGTGCCCCCGTGGGACGCGGCCGCGCGGGTCGAGGACGACGCGCACCGGGTTGTCCCCCGGGCAGGCGCGGACCGTCAGTCGCGGGTCGTCCGCGACGGCGGTGCCGGCGCCGACGACGACCGCGTCGGCGAGGGCGCGCAGGCGGTGCAGGTGCTCCCGGTCCTCCTCGCCGGTGACGTAGTCGGCGTCACCGGTGCGGCTGGCGATGAAACCGTCCAGGCTCTGGCCCAACTGCGCGAAGGTGACGTGCCGCCCGGCCAGACACAACGGCAGGTAGCGGTCGGCCAGGTCGTCCGCCTCGGGCGAGCCGTCCCGCCACCGCGCCCGGCCGTCCGCGCCGCACACGAGCCCGGCGGCCTCGGCGTCCGCGACGGACCGGACGGCGCGCAGCCGCTGCCACGCCTCGGCGGGGCCGAGCCCGTGTGCGCCCTTCACCGCACGCTCCGACGGGAGTCGGGGGCCGGCAGGGAAAGGTATTCGGTGAATGAATCGACCAGGGCGGCCAGCAATTCTCTTCCCTTCTCGGCCGACGCCTTCGAAGGGCGGCCGATCACTCCGGATTCCGTATAGGCCCGCATACCGAGCGAGAGCAAATGCTTACGGTCGTCGGCGATCCAGTCGGCGGTCTCATAACCGGGCCGGACCAGTTCCGGATGGTCGTGCAGCAGGATGGAAGTCTCCACTTCGCCCGCATGCATATCGCTGTACGAGGGCGTCAGCACACCGGCCCTTTCCCTCGCCGCTTCCCAGTCGGCCGGCCCGGGGAACAGGGCCATTCGCGTGCCACTGCCGACCGACTCCTGAACCACATTGCGCAGCACATAGTTTCCGCCGTGCCCATTGACCAGAACCAGGTTTTCGATACCGGAGCGGCGCAGCGATCCGGCGATGTCCCGTACGACGGCGTAAAGGGTCGCGGCGGAAATGCTGACGGTGCCCGGCCAGTCGGCGTGCTCGTGCGAGCAGGAGATCGTCACTGGTGGGAGCAGGTGTACGGGGTGGGCGGCGGCGACCTCGCGGGCGATCGCGCAGGCGATGACCGTGTCGGTCATCAAGGGGAGAAACGGACCATGCTGCTCGAAACTCCCTATCGGAAGAAGGGCCACCTCGGCCCTATTGTCCGCCACATCCCGTGTCGTCGTGTCCAGCGGCAGCATACCCAAAGCCGGTATCCGCGGTCGCGGCACTCCACTCAACTTCCCCACCCTTTCCTCCCGTCAGTTTCCCACCCACTGCCGGAGGTTACCCGATACGATCGGGCCATGATAGACACCGATGACATACTCCGTGACACCACTCGCCGAACGGGCGTCGAGCACGTGGTGAATGTGCGGTTGTCCACCGAGTTCGGCGAATTTCTCGCCGCCGGCTATCTGGACCACGATCGGGGAGAGGAGCAAATAGCGTTGGTGTACGGCGATATCGATGCCGACGACGTCCTCACCCGCCTCCATTCCGAGTGCCTGACCGGGGACGCCTTCCGGTCCCGGCACTGCGAGTGCGGGGAGCAGCTCTCCGCCGCGCTGCGCGCCATAGTGAGCGAGGGCCGGGGCGTCCTGGTCTACCTGCGCGGCCACGAGGGCCGGGGCATCGGCCTGTTGGCCAAGCTGCGCGCGATGCGGTTGCAGGCGGAGGGGCTGGACACGGTCGAGGCGAACCTGGCGCTCGGGCTGCCGGACGATGCCCGGGACTACCGGGCGGCGGCGGGGGTCCTGCACGACCTCGGCGTACGGTCCGTGCGACTGCTGTCGAACAACCCGCGCAAGCACGACGCGCTGGAACGCCATGGCATCTCGATCAGCGAGCGGGTGCCGCTGCTGATCCCGCCGCGTGACGAGAACCTCTTCTACCAGTGGACGAAGCGGGAACGCCTCGGTCACCACCTGCCGCATCTGCCCGGATGAGACAAGCTCGCTCGCGTTGCGTATTGCCTGACGACGGAACACCACGGATGGCATGTACCGCGCGAGGAGCACCACCGTGCACGATGACGACAGCATCATGAAGTCCTTCCAGCGGGTGCTGGACGACCTGGACGCCGCACGCGCCGAACTCCACAGCACCGGTTCGCTCACCGAGCAGCCGCCACCGCACGTGACGGTGGAACCGTTGTGGGCGCGCGACACCGCGCCTCCTCCGAACGACCTCCCGACCGCGCCGCAGAGGCGAGGGCATTGGGTGGGGGTGTGCGGGGCGGGCGCGGTGGGGGGTCTGCTGGTGGTGTCCTCGGTGCTGGCCAACGGCCCCCTGGGGCCCGGCGGGCAGGGCGGGTCCGGCACGTCCACGCGGCCGGACCGGCCGGCGCACCAGGACGTCCAGGGGTCACAGGGTGATGGCGGCGCCGAACGCGAGGTGCCGAGGCGTACGTACCGCATCCCGCAACCGCACACCGGCGGTTGGTCGCACGGTCACCACGCCATCGAGGTCCGGGCCGTCGCGGCCCGGTTCCAGGACCCGACGGCCGGACCCCGATGACGCCGGCGCCGAACACAACGGCCGCGGCGCACGTACTGGTCCAGCAAGCAGGCCGGAACGGGCGCGAGACTGATGAAGGACGGACGAGATGACCGCAACCTCAACCACCAGCAGCGGACGGACAGGGCGACGGAGCCGCAGCCGGAGCGTGGCTCTGCTCACCTGTGCTGCGCTGGCCGCCGGGGGGCTCGCGGCCGCCGGCGTGGGAGTGCTCCAGCCCGGGACGGCGACCGCTTCGAGCCATCGGGAGGCGCCCCTGATATCCGGGCAGCCACAGTTCGACACCACGGACGTGTACGCGTTCGTCAGCCCCGACCATCCCGACTCGACGACACTGGTGGCGAACTGGCTGCCGTTCCAGGAGCCGGCGGGCGGACCCAACTTCTACACGTTCGCCGAGGACGCGCGCTACGACATCCACATCGACAGCGACGGTGACGCCCAGGACGACCTGCTGTACCGGTTCACGTTCAAGGACCACCGCAAGAACGAGAACACCTTCCTCTACAACACCGGTGCGGTGGAGAGTCTGGACGACCCGGACCTCAACTTCACGCAGACGTACGACATCGAGCTGCTGCGGCTGAAGCGCGGGAAGGTGGCCGCGCGCCACGAGCTGGCGAAGGGGCTGCCGGTCGCGCCGTCGAACGTCGGCAAGGCGTCGATGCCGGACTACCAGAAGCTCCGCGACCAGGCCGTACGGAAGGTCCCCGGCGGGCTGAAGGCGTTCGCCGGCCAGGCCGACGACCCGTTCTTCCTCGACCTGCGGGTCTTCGACCTGCTGTACGGCGGCGATCTGTCGGAGGTCGGCAACGACACGCTCAAGGGCTACAACGTCAACACGATCGCCCTCCAGGTGCCCAGCTCGTACCTCCGGGAGTCGGAGGAACAGCCGGTGATCGGCGTCTACGCGACCACCGAGCGCAAGAACGCGCACGGCGACTGGACGCGGGTGTCACGGCTCGGCATGCCGCTGGTCAACGAGGTCGTCAACCCGGTCAAGGACAAGGACAAGTTCAACGCCTCCTCGCCGGAGAAGGACGGGGACTTCCTGAAGAACGTCACCGAGCCCGAGCTGCCGAAGCTCATCGAGGGCATCTACAAGATCAAGGCTCCGGCGGAGCCGCGCAACGACCTGGTGTCGGTGTTCCTGACCGGGGTCAAGGACCTCAACCAGCAGCCGGGCGGCAAGCCCTCGGAGATGCTGCGCCTCAACACCTCCATCAAGCCGGTGGCCGAGCCGAAGCGGCTGGGTGTGCTGGACGGCGACAACGCGGGCTTCCCCAACGGGCGGCGGCTGACGGACGACGTACTCGACATCGCGCTCCAGGTCGTCGAGGGCGAACTCGTCGGCGCGAAGAACGACTTGGGCGATGCCGTCGACGCCAACGACAAGGAGTTCGGCCGCGCCTTCCCGTACGTGGCCCTGCCCGCCGCCGGCTCCGAAACCAAGGCGGCGGAGGTGTCCACCAAGGCCGACGCCACCGGACTGACGGGCGGCGTGTCCTCGCTCACCTCGTCGTGGGACGACAACACGGTGATGCTGGTCTCGGCCGCCTCGGGTGCCGTCGCCGTCCTGCTCGCCGGCTTCGCCCGGGCGATGTGGTCGCGGTCCCGCCGCCGGCCGGAACAACGGTCCTGGCTCGGCTGACACCCCCCATGACGGCCCGGCAGCGTTCCTTCCCCCCACGGCGCTGCCGGGCCCCACAATCCAGCGAACACCCAGGAAGGCACAACCGATGCTCGTACGGAAGCCGCAGTTCGCCCGATGGGACGGGCGGCCGGTCCGGTGGCGGGTCGCCGCGGTCGTCGCGGTGGCACTCGGGCTCACCGCCGGCTCGGTGGCGTCCGGGGCCGACGGCTTCCAGCGGCCCGAGGTGCCCGCGCTCGCGGCGGGCGTGCCCGTCGAGCGGCTGGCGGCCGGGGACCTCACCCGGGGCGTCACCGCCTTGCAGCGGCACCTCCAGGCACAGCCCCGGGACGCCTCCGGGTGGGCGACGCTGGGCGCGGCGTACGTCGAGCAGGCGCGGACCACCGGCGATCCGACGCGGTATCCTCAGGCGGAGAAGGCGTTCCGGCGTTCGCTGGAGCTGCGTCCCGCCACCGGGAACGACGCGGCGCTCGCCGGACAGGCTGCCCTGGCCGCCGCACGCCACGACTTCGCCACGGCGCTGAGCCTGTCGGACCGGGCGCTGCGGGTGAACCCGTATGGCGAGCGGGCCCTGTCCACCAGGGTCGACGCCCTGGTCGAACTCGGCCGCTACGACGAGGCCTTGCGGGCGGTGGAGCTCGCCGACCGGCGGCGCCCCGGCATCCCGGTCTTCACCCGGTACGCGTACGTCCTGGAGCTGCGCGGTGACGTGCGCGGAGCGCGCCAGGTGCTGCTGCGCGCGCTGGACTCCGCGTTCACGCCCGCCGATGTCGCCTACGTCGCCACGTCGCTCGGCCAACTGGCTTGGTCCCAGGGTGAGTTCGACGAAGCCCTGAAGCACTTCACGACCGCGCTGCGCGCCGAACCCGATCACGTACCGGCCCTGGAGGGCCGTGGGCGCGCCCATGCCGCACGCGGCGAGACGGAACGCGCGGTGAACGATCTGGAGGAAGTGGTGCGGCGTCACCCGCTGCCGGGGCAGCTCGCCGCCCTCGGTGAGCTGTACGAGACGCTCGGCCGGCGCGAGCAGGCCGAGGAGCAGTACGCCCTCGTCCGGACCTGGACCCGGCTGGCCCGCGCCAACGGCGTCGCCACCGACCTGGAGTCCGCGCTCGTCGAGGCCGACCACGGCGACGCCGCCGGGGCACTGACGGCGGCGCGTGCCGAGTGGGCCCGTCGCCGGAGCGTCCACACGGCGGACGCGCTCGCCTGGGCACTGCACGCCAACGGCAAGGACGCGGAGGCCCTGACGTACGCCAGGAAGGCCGCCGCCCTGTCCCCCGGCTACCGCAACGCCTCCTTCCTCTTCCACCGGGGCATGATCGAACGCGCCCTCGGCGACGACGCGGCCGCGCGCCGCGACCTGCGCGCCGCGCTCGACCTGAACCCGGGCTTCTCGGCGACCGGCGCCCGCGAGGCGAAGGCTGCTCTCTCCGAGGGTCAGGGGGCCTCATGAAGCGCCGTACCACCGCCTGCGCCCTCATCACCCTGATCGCGGGAGCCGCCCTCGCCGTGCTCCCCGCCCAGGCCGCGCAGGCGCACCCGCTCGGCAACTTCACGGTCAGTCAGTACGACGGTCTCGTCGTCGCTCCGGGAACGCTGCGCGTGGACCATGTGGAGGACCTCGCGGAGATCCCCGCCTCGCAGGAACGCAAACGCGTCGACGCCGACGGGGACGACCGGCTGTCGCCGGCCGAACTGTCGGCATGGGCCAAGGCGCGGTGCGACACGGCGGCGAGGGGCGCACGCCTGGCGGTCGGGGGCGGCAGCGGGCGCCCGCTCGTGGCCGGGGACGCGAAGGCGGAGGAACGCGCGGGACAGGCGGGGTTGGCGACGCTGCGCGTGACCTGTGCGCTGACGGCCTCGCTGCCGGCTGAGGAGGGTATGCGCATCGGCTACGAACCGGCGGCCGTGGCGACCGGAGCGGCGTGGCGGGAGATCACCGCTCGCGGCGACCGGATGACGCTCTCGGGGGCCGGCGTGCCCGCCGACTCCGTGTCGCGGCGGCTGACCGCCTACCCTGACGAGCTGCTCTCCTCGCCGCCCGACACCCGGTCGGCCGCCTTCACCGTGCGTTCCGGCGGGCCGGCGCCGGCCGCAACGGAGGACGCGGCGGAGGCCTCCCCCGCGACGGGCGTGCTGCCGCGCGGCGCGGACCGCTGGGCGCGGGCACTGACCGGGCTGGTGGCCCGGCACGAGCTGACCGCGGGCTTCGCGGTCCTCGCGCTGGGCGCCTCCGTGCTGCTGGGCGCCATGCACGCGCTGGCCCCGGGGCACGGCAAGACCATGATGGCCGCCGCCGCGGCGGCCGGCGGGCGGAGGTCCCGGCGGGACATGCTGGCCCTCGCCTCGTCGGTGACCCTCACCCACACCCTGGGCGTGTTCGCCCTCGGCGCGCTGATCACCGCGGGTTCGGCGGCGGCGCCCTCGGTGGTGTCCTGGCTGGGGATCGCGAGCGGCACCCTGGTCGCGGTGGCGGGCGCGCTGCTGTTGCGCCGGGCGTGGCGCCGACGCCACCACGCCCGCGCTCATTCCCACGCCCACGCCCATTCCCATGACCATGCCCATTCCCATGACCATGCCCACGACCACACGCACGCGCACGACCACGACCATGCGCACGACCACGACCACGCGCATGGCCACTCGCACTCCCACCTCCCTCCCGCTCCCGGGCTGCGGGGCGTGATCCTCATGGGGCTGGCCGGCGGGCTGGTGCCGAGCCCGTCCGCCGTGGTCGTGCTGATCGGCGCGGCCGCCCTGGGCCAGGCGTGGTTCGGCTTCCTGCTGGTCCTGGCGTACGGGGCCGGGGTCGCGCTCACGCTCGCGGTCGCCGGGTTCGCCGTGGTGCGGCTGCGGGAGACCACGACGCGCAGGCTGGCGCGGCGGCCTCGGGGCCGGGTCGTGTCGCTGGCGCACCGGATGGCGCCGCTCACCACGGCCGCCGTCGTCCTGGCGCTGGGGTGCGGGCTGGTGCTCAGAGGGGCGGCTACCGCCCTGGTGTGACTACCGTCCTGGTGTGACCGCGGGCAGCGCCTGCTCCGTCCAGATGGTCTTGCCGTCGCGGGTGTAGCGGGTCCCCCACCGCTCGGTGAGCTGGGCGACCAGGAACAGTCCGCGCCCGCCCTCGTCGGTGCTGCGGGCACGGCGCAGGTGCGGTGAGGTGCTGCTGGTGTCGGACACCTCGCAGATGAGGTGGCGGTCCCGGATGAGCCGCAGGGTGATCGGCCCGCCGCCGTAGCGGTAGGCGTTGGTGATCAGCTCGCTGACGATCAGTTCGGTGGTGAAGAGCAGCTCCTCCAGCCCCCACTCGGTGAGTTGCTCCGCCGTCAGGGTGCGGGCGCGCGCGGCGGCGGTGGCCTCCACCGGGAGTTCCCAGGTGGCGACCTTCTCCTCCGCGAGGACGCGGGTGCGGGCGACGAGGAGGGCGACGTCGTCGGTGGGGTGGTCGTGCAGCAGGGCGTCGCGCACCGCCCCGCAGGTCTCCTCCAGGGTGCGGGCGGGCACGGTCAGGGCCGCGCACAGGTCCGCGACCCGCTCGTCGACGTCCCGCTCGCCGGCGTGGCGTTCACCCGCTTGGACGAGGCCGTCGGTGTAGAGGGCCAGCAGGGTGCCTTCGGCCAGGTGCAGCTCGGCGGACTCGTACGGCAGCCCGCCCAGGCCCAGGGGCGGCCCGGCGGGCAGGTCGATCAGGCGTACCTGCCCGTCCGGGGCGAGCATCGCCGGTGGCGGGTGTCCGGCGCGGGCGAGGGCGCAGTGCCGGGAGACCGGGTCGTACACCGCGTACAGGCAGGTGGCGCCGACGACCTGGCGGGAGAGGTCGTCGGCCGGTTCCTGTTCGGCGGCCAGCCGGTCGACGAGGTCGTCGAGGTGGGAGAGCACCTCGTCGGGGGTGAGGTCGAGGTTGGCAAGGGTGTGGACGGCGGTGCGCAGCCGGCCCATGGTGGCCGCGGCGTGGATGCCGTGGCCGACCACGTCGCCGACGACGAGGGCGACGCGGAGCCCGGAGAGCGGGATGACGTCGAACCAGTCGCCGCCCACCCCGGCGGTGGCGTCGGCCGGCAGGTAGAGGTGGGCGACGTCGACCGCCGGGTGCCGGGGCACGGTGTGCGGGAGCAGGCTGCGCTGGAGGGTGAGCGCCGCCTCGTGCTGCTGGGTGTAGCGGCGCGCGTTGTCGACGCAGACGGCGGCGCGGGAGGCGAACTCCTCGGCGAGCGTGACGTCGTCCTCCTCGAACGGGTCGGCCCGCTCTGACCGCCACAGGCTCAGCAGGCCGAGGACGAGGCCCCGCGCGACCAGCGGGACGACCAGCAGGGAGTGGAGGCCCGCGCCGAGGGCGTGCCTCGCCCGCTCGGGCTCCATCGAGAGCCACGCGGCGGGGTCGGCCGGCCGCGCTTCGAGGATCGGTTTCCGTTCGGCGAGGCAGCGGGCCTGGACGGTGTCCGGTGGGACGTCCATCGTGCGGCCTTCCGGGTGCATCAGCCCGGCCGCGTCCGGCGGGACGCTGAGGACGGCGGTGCGGTGCAGTGGGCCGACCATGTCCTGGCGGGGCTCCTCGCCGCGGATCACCGGCTCCAGCAGGTCCACCGAGACGCGGTCGGCGAGGTCCGGTACGGCGGCGCGGGCCAGTTCCCGGGCCGTCTCGGTGACGTCCAGGGTGGTGCCGATGCGGGCGCCGGCCTCGTTGAGCAGGGCGAGCCGGCGGCGGGCCCGGTACCGGTCGGTGACGTCCTCGACGGTCTGGGTCACGCCGAGGATGCGGCCGGAGGGGTCCTGCATGCGGAACGCCGACACGGAGACGACCAGCTCGCGGCCGGGGTCGCGGCGCAGCACGCAGGGCTGTTCGGTGAAGATGGACGACCGGCCGGTCTCCAGGACCTCCCGGAGCTGCCGCTCGACGGTGTCGGTGTCGCGCTGGATCACGAAGTCGCTGGTGCGCATGCCCCGGTGCTGTTCGACCGGGAGCTGGCTGAACTGGGCGATCGCCCGGTTCACCCGAAGGATGGTCAGGTCCGGGGCGTGGACGGACAGGCCGATCGGCGAGCGGCTGAACAGCCCGTCCAGGACCGACCGGTCCGTCTCCCACTGGATCACTTCCTCGGCGGGCGCGCCGACGAGGAACCATTCGCGGTCGGTGCCGTTCCTGACGATCGGGCGTGCCCGGCACCCCACCTCGACGCGGCGGCCGTCGCGGTGCCGGACGGGTACGACGCCGAACCAGCCCAGGCCGCCGCGTACGCACGCGGTCACGGCGTCCATGACGACGTTCCGGTCGCCCGGGTCGACCAGGAACCCGGCCGCCGGTCGTCCCAGCGCCTCTTGGGCCGGGTATCCGAGCAGCGCTTCGGCCCGCTCGCTCCAACCGACGACCGTGCCACGGTCGTCCAGCACGGCCGAGGCGGAGCGCCGCACGGCGAACGGGTCTTCGGGACCCTCGCTGAACGTTGTCACCGGTGTGTCCATCGCTACCACTCTTGCACCTTACGTGCTGGTATGTGCAGGTGGTGGCGGTCGGCGTGGCTCGCCGTGGAGCCGGTCGGGCGCAGGGCTCGGGCGAGGAGCACGGCCACGTCGTCCTGGGCCGCCGCGGGGAGCATCCGGCCGAGGATGCGGTCGCAGATGTCGTCCAGTGGGCGGTCGAGGTGGAGCAGCGACCGGGCGAGCTGGTCCATGCCCTGGTCGAGGTCCCTGTCGCGGGCCTCGATGAGGCCGTCGGTGTAGAGCACGAGGAGGCTGCCGGGGCCCATGGGAACGTGCTCGGTGCGGAAGTCCCGTACGCCGGTCCCCAGCGGCGTACCGGGGGGACCGTCGAGGAACGCGATCGCCCCCCGGGCGTCGGCCACGGCCGGGGGCGGGTGGCCGGCCCGGGCGATCAGGCAGTCCCCGGTGGCGGGGTCGTGGATGGCGTAGACGCAGGTGGCCATCTCGTTCTCGCCGAGGTCGGCGACGGCGGCGTCCAGGGAGAGCAGCATCCGGGCCGGGGGGACGTCGTGGCGCGCCAGGGTGCGCACCGCCGTGCGGAGCTGTCCCATGACGGCCGCGGCGTGGATGCCGTGGCCCATGACGTCCCCGATGACGAGTCCCGTCCGGCCGCGCGGGAGGGCGATGGCGTCGAACCAGTCGCCGCCGACCTCGTGGTCGCTGGTGGGCAGGTAGCGGCCGGTGAGTTCCAGGCCGGTCACGTCCGGCAGGGCGTTGTCGGTGAGGCTGCGCTGGAGGGTGAGGGCGGCCTCGCGCTGGCCGGTGTACATGAGCGCGTTGTCGATGTTGAGCGCCGCGCGGGCGACCAGTTCGTCGATGAGCACGCAGTCCTGCTCGTCGAACGGCTCGCGGTCGACGGTGCGTGTCACGATCACGGCGCCGAGCACCTTGCCCCGGGCGACCAGCGGGACCAGCCGCGCGGAGCCGAGCCGGGTGCCGAGGTAGGTGCGGAGCTGCTCGGCGCGCGGGTCGCTGACCAGGGCCGGGATGTCGGTCCGGTAGAGGTCCATGGGGTGCCCGTCGGCGATGACCCGCTCGTAGACGGATCCGCGGGGCAGCCGGTAGGTGAGCCCGACGGCCAGTTTCTCGGCGGGGGCGGACGGGTCGGTGAAGGCCATCGCGACGCGGCGCACCACCCCGTGGGTGGAGACGGTGGCCTCGTCGGGGTCCAGTACCTCCTCGCGGAGGTGTACGTCGGCGGAGTCGGCCAGCTTGGGCACGAAGACGTGGACCACCTCTTCGGCGGTCCGGTGCAGGTCCAGGGTGGTGCCGATGCGCGTGCCGGCCTCGGCCAGCAGGGCGAATCGGCGGCGTGCCCGCTCGGCCTCGACCTGTGCCTGCTGCCCGGCGGTGATGTCGATCAGGGAGGCGACCACGCCGAGGCGCCGGCCGGTGGTGTCGAGCAGCGGCGCGTACGAGCAGGACCAGGTCCGCTCGTGGCCCGGGTCGGCCGGGGTGTGGCCGGTGCGGCGTACGTCGACGACCGCCTCGCCGCTGTCCAGGACCCGGCGCATCACCGTCTCCAGCGCGGCGGCGTTGATTCCCGGCGCGACCTCGGCGAGCCGTTTGCCGAGGTGGTCGCGGGCGGGGACGCCGTTCATCCGGGCCAGCGCCTCGTTGACGCGGACGAAGCGGAGGTCGGGGCCGAGCAGGGCGAGGCCGATCGGGGACTGGGTGAACAGCCCTTCCAGGGCGGCGAGGGAATCGCGCATACGCAGAACGGCGGAGGTCTCCACGGCGATGGCGAGGATGCCGGTCCGTCCCTGCCGGTCGGCGGCCGGGCAGATCCACATCTCCATCTGTACGAGGTGCCCGTCGCGGTGCCGCACCGGGAGGGTCGCGACGACGGCCTCGCCCGCCAGGACCCGGGCGGCCAGCCGCTCGGCCAGCTCCCAGTTGGGTTCGGGGACCAGCATCGGCTTCGCGTGCCGGCCGATGATCTCCTCCGGCGGCCAGCCCAGGAGGTCCTGGGCCGCGAGCGACCACTCGGCGATGTGGCCGTCGGCGTCGGCCCGCCACAGCGCGATGGGGAGCAGGTCGCGGAGCACTCCCGCGTACCCCACCGCGGTCAGGGGCTGATCCGGTGCGCCACTGGTCGACTCGTGCGTGTCCAAGGCGATGACCTCACCACGGGGGCGTGCCGCTGCTGCTCGCCAACCTCTCCTGCGATCGGGACCTGCGATTGCGCTCAAATGCTGGTAAATCATCCTATCCGAGGCATCAGCGACCGCGCGTGGTGGCGGGCCTCCGCACCAGGTGGAGCGCGATGGCGGCGACGAGGAGGGTCACGCAGGCGGTGAAGGTCAGCCCGGCGCGCTGCAGGCCCAGCCACATCGTCAGCGCCCCCACGCCGACGACGGGCAGCGAGATGCCCGCGTAGGCGACGACGAAGAACGAGGAGACGGTGGCGGCCCGGTGCGCGGCGGGCGCCGCCTCCCCCACGGCGGTCAGCGCGGCACGGAACGCGAGGCCCTGGCCGAGCCCGCCGCAGACCGCGCCGGCCACCATCAGCGGCAGGGCCTTGGCCCACAGCGACGCGCCGACGAGGAGGAGCCCCGCCACCAGCACCAGGCACCCGAGCGGCAGGGCGGCCCCGGCCGCCACCCGGCCCGTCAGCGACTGCCCCACGGTCGAGGCGAGGAACACCGAGAACACCACGAGCCCGGAGACGGCCAGATTGGTGATCCCGAGGGTCTGGGAGACGAAGCTCGGCGCCACCGCGGTGAACAGGCCGAGGAGCGAGAACCCGGCGAAGGCGGCGAGCGATGCGGGGGCGAAGACCCCGCGCATCCGCGACGGCACGTACAGCCCCTGCGGCCTCGGCCGGGCCCGCAGCCGCGCCCCGCCGACCGGCTCCGGCAGCAGCAGGACGATGACGCAGGCCACGGCCACCAGCGCGAGGTGGGCCAGGAACGGCAGGGACAGCGGATGCGGGGCGTACTCGGCGAGCAGCCCGGACAGCAGGGGGCCGCAGCCCAGGCCGCCCATGTTCGCCGCCGTCGCGGCGAAGCCCGCGCGGGACTTGTGCTCCGGCGCGGCCAGCTCCAGCACGGTGACCGTTCCCGCGCCGCTCAGCAGCCCGGCCGAGAAGCCCGACAGCACCCGGCCGGCGAAGAGGGCGGGCAGTCCCCCTTCGAGCAGGAAGCACACCGCGCTCGCCGCGGCCAAGCCGAGCGCGTACAGCAGGACGGGACGCCGTCCGGCCTCGTCGGAGTAGTTGCCCACCAGCAGAAGGGTGAGGATCACGCCGACGGCGTAGGTGGCGAACACGACCGTCACCATCAGCTCGGAGAAGCCCAGTTCCTGGCGGTACAGCCCGTACAGCGGGGTGGGCAGTGTCGTACCGGCCATGCCGATGGCGAAGACCGCGGCCGCGGCCACGTAGCGGGGGCGCCTTCCCGGGTGGGTGCGGCCGCGCCTGGGCTGGGGGGATGTGCGGGTCATGACGATCACACTAGGGAAGCGAACCGGTCCTTCCACGCAAGCCGGCATGCACGAAACGTCCAACAATGGACGCGGAGGATGGGCCGTGGGAGAGCACACCGTCAGGGAAGGCACCTTCCGGCACCGTGGGGCCGCGCTGTCCTACGAGGACGTCGGCGAGGGCCCGCTCGCCGTGTACGCGCACGGCGGCTTCGCCGGCCGGGCCGCCGAGGACCGGATGGGCCTGTTCGACTGGGCCCCGGTCGTGGCCGCGGGGCGGCGCCTGGTCCGTTACGACGCCCGGGGCCACGGCCGGTCCACGGGCGAACCGGTGGACGGCGACTACACCTATCCCTCGCTCGCGGGTGACCTGCTGGCCCTGCTCGGCCATCTGGGCGCCGGCGGGCCGGCCGACGCCATGGGCGCGTCCATGGGGTGCGCGACGGTGCTGCACGCCGCCGTGCAGGCGCCGGAGCGGTTCTCCCGGCTGGTCCTCCTCATCCCGCCCACCGCCTGGGCGACGCGGGAGGCGTACGCGCGCGCCAACCGGGAGGCCGCCGGCACGATCGAACGGGACGGGGTGGACGCCTGGCTCGCCACCCGGGCGCGGCGGCCCCGCCCCCCGGTCGTGGCCGACGTCCCCGACGTACCGCCGACACCCTCCGCGCGGGTGCTGCCGTCCGTCCTGCGGGGCCTGGCCCTGTCGGACCTGCCTCCGCCGGCGGCGTTCGCCCGGCTGCGGCTGCCGTGCCTGGTCCTGGCCTGGGCGGACGACCCCGGCCACCCCCTGTCGACCGCCGAGACGGCCGCCCGGCTGCTCCACGCGGACCTGCATGTGTCCCGGGCCCGGGCCGACGTCCGCACCTGGGGCGAGCGCATCGCGGAGTACCTGTCCCGGCCCCGGCCGTGAAAGCACCCTGACGGCGAATCAGCCGCGTCTCGCACAGGACCACTTGCCCGTCTCCACCCGATGGGCCCAACACCGCGTGCCGCGAGTGGCGCCCGCCCCTACGGTCGTAGACACTCAGCCGGCCCATGGTCAGGGGGCGGCAGAACTGAGCGGAGACGACCTGATGCCCAGTCACCATCCTCGTACCACCGGCGCACTCACCACGACGGCTCTGTGCGCGTCGGCCGTCCTGATCCTCCTCGCCCCGGGCGCCCAGGCCGCCGCTCCCCGCCCGGGCGAGCGCGTGGACTGGGACGCCATCGCCAAGTGCGAGTCGGGCGGCGACTGGGACGCCAACACCGGCAACGGCCATTACGGCGGGCTCCAGTTCAAACAGTCGAGCTGGATCGCAGCGGGCGGCCGCAAGTACGCGCCGCGCGCCGATCTGGCCACCAAGGCGGAACAGATCGCCACGGCCAGGAGGCTCGCCGCGATCCAGGGCATGGGCGCCTGGACGTGCGCCCGGCGCCGCTAGCGCCTGTCCTCCCGGCCGTGTCCGCCCGGGCGCGGCCGCTCAGAAGTTGCCGTAGTTGACCTGCCACGTGGGCAGGCCCATGCGGCGCCACACGGCGACGACACGGTCACGGTCGTCCAGCGAGACCCGGACCGCGAAGCGGTCGCGGACGTGCCGGTCGAACAGCTCGGCCTTCACGACGTCATCGCGCCGGTGGTCACCGGCCGCCCGCATCCACAGCTCGTCGTAGGGCACGTCGTGCCGCCGGAGCCACTCCTCCGTCTTCTCGCGGTGCTCCTCACCCCGCCCGGAGAGCAGCACGACGACGTCGCCGTCCGCGCGCCGGAAGGAGTGCAGGGCCTGGCGCACGGAGGCGTTGAGCAGGTCCTCGTCGCAGCGGGTGAAGTCGTACGGGCCCCGGTCGCCCCGCAGCGCGAGGGTGCCGTCGATGTCGCACAGCACCGCCGACGGCAGCGCCGGATCCGCGACGTACGGCGCCACGGGCGGCTGGTCGTTGAACCACTCGCCGGTGAGCCGCCAGCCGCCCTTGCGGGCCTTGGTGTGCTTGTCGGCGAGCAGGCGGATGATCTCCTCCCCCACGGACCGCTCCCGCTGCCCGTCGCGCCGTATGCACTCCTCCACCGGTACGTCGGTGAAGTCGTGCACGACGAAGGTCGCCTCCCCGGCGACGGCGGCCTTCAGCCGCTTGGGGATGTGCGGCGTGAGGTGGGTGTTGTCGACGACGACGTCGAAGCCGTCGTCCACGGCCGCCCGGACCGCCGCGTCCTGGACGGCGAGCACGGTCTGCTCGTGGGCGTAGGAATTCCGCTCCCCCGTGGGGAGGTCCATCATGGTGCGGAGGTCGTCGAGATTGACCCGGCGCATCCGGCCCTCGGACTCCGCCTGGAGGCGGCGGGCCTCGGTCGTCTTCCCCGATGCGGGCAGGCCCGTCATCACGTGTACCACGGGCACAGGTCAGTTCTCCTCGTCGTTCTTGAAGGGGTCGGACGCCTCCGGCCGTACGGAACGGTAGGTGGCGAGTTCCGTCGGGCGTCCGTCCAGGCGCAGGAACATGGCGGGGCGGACGGCGGCGTCGGGCAGGGCCTTCACGGCGCGGGCGAAGGCGGCCCGGTCGCCGGCGAGCGGGGCGAGCGTCCGGTACGCCTCGTCGATGGCCCGCTCCCGGTCCGCCACGTCCTTCTCGATCCGCGCGATCACCTCGCGCACCCAGGCGTCGAACTCGTCCGGCACCTGTTCCAGCAGGGCGTCCAGCGGCCGGCCGCCCGACGCGGCGATGTCCGCCGCCGAGCAGCCGAGCACCTGGGCCACCTGCTTGGCGGGCAGGTGAGCGAAGCGCTGGATGCCGTGGCCGCGCCAGATGTCCCGCTCGGTGACGCCGGTCAGCACCTTGTGGAGGCGCACGTACTCCGCCAGTTTGGCCTTCGCCCGCACCCCCGACGCGAAGCGCAGGACGAAGCCCTCCGCGTCCGTCCCGCCGGCGGTCCGTCCGCCGGGCAGGGTGCCGGCCTCGGTCAGCGCCAGCAGTTCGGCGAGCGGCATGGGCGGGCGGACCGTGACGACGGATCCGACCGGCCGCCAGGCGGGCGCGGCCTCGGCGAGGGGTATCTCCGTGCCGTCCTTGGCGAAGGCGGCGAGCAGCACCAGGTCCCGGCGGTCGCCGTAGTCGACGACGATACGGTTCTGCGGGTACAGGATCTCGGCGAGGTAGGTCACGCCCGGGGTGAGGGCCGAGGTGTCCTTGCCGTCGAGCCGGCGCTGCGCCCAGGTGGCCTGCGTGCTGATGAACGAGCCCTTGGACGCGACGCGCCACCGGCCCGCGTAGTGGAAGACGACGGCGAGGCTGCCGTCGACCTTGTCGTACACCTCGAACGGCTCGTCCGGCAGGGCGGGCGCGTACGGCTGACCCGACTGGTGTTCACCGACGTTGAAGAACTTCGGGAGGGGCAGCGCGACGACCTCACCCGTGACGTCGTCGGCGACCAGGCCGCGGCAGCGCATGGTGACGCGGTTCCAGATCCGCTCGTACTGGCACGCCCGGGTGTACGTGTAGATGGACAGCGGCAGTTCGGGGTGTGCCTTGCGCGTGACGTGACCGGCGTCGAGTGCCGCCGCGAGTTCCGCGGGCGGCAGGAGCTGATGAAGAGTCAGGTATGCCTGGCTCATGGATGTGGGTCCCTCCCGTTCGAGATGCCGCATTCTCACCTCTGGGAGGCCCCGGACGACACCGAATAAGCCCTGGCAGGCCCGTGACCGGCCCCGCTGCCCGGCTACGAGCGGCGGCGGGGCTTTCCGCTCCTGCCGCTCCTGCCGCCCTTGGGGGCGCCGGAGCCGCCGCGGGAGCCCTGGCCGGCCGGCTTGCCGGCGGTGGGCTTGCGCCGGCCGGCGCCGCCCTTGTCGGCCTTGTCGGGGCGCTTGGCCTTGGGCTGGACGGCGGCCTGGGGGCGGCCGCGGGTGCTGTTGACGGTCCGCCCGCGGACGATGCCGATGAACTGCTCCACCAGGTCGGTCGTCTCCTCCTCCGGCCACGACAGCGCGACGCGCGATTGGGGGGCGTCCGACAGCGGCCGGTAGGTGAGGTCCTTGCGGTGGTGCAGGCGGGCGAGGGACTGCGGGACGGCGAGCAGCCCGATCCCGGCCGCCACCAGTTCGATCGCGTCCGCCGTCGTCGCGGGACGCTCCTGCGCGGGCAGCCCCGGCGGGCGCTCCCAGTCGAGGGTGTCGTCGAGGGGATGCAGCACGATCTCGTCGGCGAGCTCGTCGGCGGACACCTCGTCGACCGCCGCCACGATGTGGTCCTTGGGGACCACGACCACCGTCGTCTCGGTGTAGAGGGGGATCGCGCTGAGGTCCGTGCGGTCCATCGGCAACCGTACGAGGCCCGCGTCGGCGCCGCGGTCCCGCAGCACGCCGGGCGCTTCGGCGGCGGACAGCGGGACGAGGGTCAGCGGGACGCCGGGCAGCCGCTCGTTCCAGATCCGCACCCACTTGCTCGGCGTCACACCCGGGACGTAGGCGAGCCGGAACGAAGGGGATGCGTCGGAGCCTGTCACCCCGCCAGGTTACCGGTCGTGCCACGGGGCGGTGGCCGGAGGGCGTGGTCGGGAGGCGGGCGCACGCTCGATACCCTTGACACATGAAGTCGCACCAGACCGCCCAGACGATGAAGCCCGCCACAGCGGCGAAGAAGCTGGGTGTGTACCTCGAGGCCACCCCCGCCGAGTTCCAGGAGGGTGTCGTCTCGCGCAGCGAGCTGAGTGCGCTCCAGGCCGATCCGCCCGAGTGGCTGCGCGACCTGCGCCGCGACGGCCCGCACCCCCGGCCCGTGGTCGCGGCGAAGCTGGGCGTGTCCATCTCCGGCCTCGCGCGGGGCGGCGTCACCGAGCCCCTCACCACCGAGCAGATCGAGGCGCTGAAGGCGGAGAGCCCCGAGTGGCTGGTGCGGGAGCGCGCGGTCCAGGCCGAGGTCCGCAAGGAAGCGGTACGGATCAAGGAGAAGAAGGCGGAGCGGGCCCAGCAGGCGCGGGGGCCGCAGCGCTGACGTCGCGGGCGGCCTCCCCCGGGCCCGGCCCGACGGGCGCCGCGTGCGGAGCGGGCCTACGTTGGGTGTGTGGAGGTGTCGCGCCCATGCGGTGAGGGGGACGATCATGCGTGCCCATGACCTGGCTGAGCCGTATCCGTACGTCACGACCGACGACGACGCCATCGACGCGGCCCGGCTGCTGGCCGAGAACTCCTTGCCCGCCCTGCTGGTGCTGGACTCGGACGGGCAGCCGCACGCCATCGTGCCCGGCTCCCAGCTCCTGCGGCAGCTCATCCCCTCCTACGCGGTGGACGACCCGCTGCTGGCGTCCTCCGTCGACGACGGGGTGGGTTCGGAGATCGCCGAGCGGCTGGAGGGGCTCACGGTCGCCGAGTGGGTGCCGCGGCGGCTCTTCCCGCCTCCGTACGTCGGGCCGGACGCCACACCGATGGAGGTCGCGGCGCTCATGGCGCGTACGCACAGTCCCCTGGTGGCGGTGATCGAACGCGAGGGTGAGGGCCGGGTGCGGCTGCTGGGCACCGTGACCGCCGCCCGCCTGATCAGGTACGTCCTGGTCCGGCTGGGCCTCCAGGGCGGGACGCACGGCGGGTCGCAGGGCTGAGCCCTCTCAGGTGAGCGTGGCTCCGCGCCACACCAGCATGGCCACGTCGACGCCCGCCACGACGATCGCCGCGACGAACGGCAGCCCGGCCCGGCGGCGGCCCATGACGGAGCCCGTCACGGCCGTCGCCACGGCCACCGCCACCGCGACCGGCGCTACGGCTCCCGGGCCGCCCGGTGGCGGTCCGGCGAGGGCGAGGACCACGGTGGCCGCCACCAGCGGAACGGGCAGCAGCAGCCGTACCCGGGCCGGGCCGAGGCGCTGCGGCCAGCCGCGTACCCCGGTGGCCAGGTCGGAGCCGATGTCCGGCAGGACGTTGCCCAGGTGGGCGCCCACGCCCACGAGCGCCCCCGCGGCCACGGCCCACCAGGCCGGCCAGGGGCTGCCGGGCAGGCTCAGCGTCACGAAGGCGGGCACGGCGGCGAAGGCGGCCGCGTAGGGCAGCCAGGAGAGCACCGTCGCCTTCGCGCCCAGGTTGTACGCCCACGCGGCGGCGACGGCGGCCAGGTGGACGCCGCCCGCGAGCGGGCCGCAGGCCAGGGACAACGGCACCGCGAGCCCCAGGGACACGGCGGCCGCGGCCCACACGGTGCCCTCCCCGACGGACCCGGACACCACCGGTTTGCCGTACCGTCCGGTTGCCCGGTCCCGTGCGGCGTCGACCGCGTCGTTGCTCCAGCCGACCGAGAGCTGGCCGGCCAGCACGGCGGCGGCGACCAGCAGGCAGGTGCGCCCGTCGTGCCCGGCCGCCGCCGCCAGCACCGTCACCAGTACGGTGACGGCGGCCGCCGGGCCGGGGTGACAGGCCATCAGCAGGCCGCCCACGGCACCGTGGTGTGCGAGGGCGGGCCGGTCGGTGACGTCCACGGGCCCGAGCGTAGGCGCCGACGGCGCTCAACGGGCGAACCGGCGGTACGGCGGCACGGCGCGAGGGCACACATGGGGGACCGATGTCCCCGACCTGGAGCTCTGATGACCCGGATCGCAGCCGTTCACGGAGTCCTGCCGCCGCACCGGCACCCCCAGCGCGCGATCACCGACATGGTGGCCCGGCACTGCCTGCCCGCCGGTGCCGACCGGCGCGTGCTCGACCGGCTGCACGAGGGGGCGCGGGTGGGCGCGCGCCACACCGCGCTGCCGCTGGACCGGTACGGGGAGCTGGACGGCTTCGGCGCGGCCAACGACGCGTTCATCGCCGGCGCCGTGGAGCTGGGCGCCGAGGCGGTCACCGGGGCGCTGCGCGAGGCGGGCCTGTCGCCCCGGGACGTGGACCTGCTGATCTTCACCTCGGTGACCGGCATCGCCGCGCCGTCCGTGGACGCCCGGCTCGTCGGACGGCTCGGGCTGCGGCCGGACGTCAGGCGGCTGCCGGTGTTCGGGCTGGGGTGCGTCGCCGGGGCGGCCGGGATCGCCCGGCTGCACGACTATCTGCTGGGCCGGCCGGACGACGTCGCGGTGCTGCTCTCCGTCGAGCTGTGCTCGCTGACCTTCCAGCGGGCGGAGGCCGCGCCGTCCCAGCTCGTGGCGACCGCGCTGTTCGGCGACGGTGCCGCGGCCGTCGTCGCCTGCGGGGCCCGGCGCGGCGTACGGGCGGACGGCGGCAGCGGCGGCGGGCCGACGGTGGTGGCCAGCCGCAGCAGGCTGTACCCGGACACCGAGCGGCTGCTGGGCTGGGACATCACCGGTTCGGGTTTCCGCGTCGTGCTCGATCCGGCGGTTCCCGAGGTGGTGCGCAAGAACCTCGCCGCCGAGGTCGACGGCTTCCTGACCGACCACGGCCTGGGCCGCCGTGATGTGACGGCCTGGGTGAGCCACGCCGGTGGCCCCAAAGTCCTGGACGCGGTCGCGGAGGCGCTCGACCTGCCGGAGGGTGCCCTCGCCGTCAGCCGGCGGTCCCTCGCGGAGGTCGGCAACCTCTCGTCGGCCTCCGTGCTGCACGTCCTCCGCGACACCCTGGCGGCGGCCCCGCCCCCGGGAACCGCGGGGGTGCTGCTCGCCATGGGCCCGGGTTTCTGCACCGAACTGGTCCTGCTGCGCTGGTGAGAACGGGGAGAGACACATGATCTGGTACGCCCTGCTGGTGCTGGCCGTCGCGCTGGAGCGGCTCGCCGAACTCGTCGTCGCCCGCCGCAACGCGCGCTGGAGCCTGGCGCGGGGCGCGGTGGAGTCGGGACGGGGTCACTACCCGGTGATGGTGGTGCTCCACACGGGTCTCCTCGTCGGCTGCCTGGCCGAAGTGTGGGCGCTGGAGCGGCGGTTCGCCCCGGGGCTCGGCTGGGCCATGCTGGGCGTGGTCGTCGCGGCGCAGGGCCTGCGCTGGTGGTGCGTACGGACGCTGGGGCCGCGCTGGAACACCCGTGTGCTGGTGGTGCCCGGCCTGCCGCTGGTGACCGGCGGCCCGTACCGGTGGCTGCGCCACCCCAACTACGTGGCGGTGGTGGCCGAGGGGCTGGCGCTGCCGCTGGTCCACGGGGCGTGGCTGACCGCCGCGCTGTTCACGGTGTTCAACGCCGTGCTCCTCACCGTGCGCGTCCGCTGCGAGGAGGCGGCGCTCGGCGGGGCGCCGGACGGCGACGGGGTGCCGGTGCCGGGCGGGGCCCGGTGATCGACCTGCTGGTGGCGGGCGGCGGGCCCGCCGGGCTGGCCACGGCGATCCACGCCGCGCTGCGCGGGATGGAGGCCGTGGTGGTCGAGCCGCGTCCGGGGCCGGTGGACAAGGCGTGCGGCGAGGGGGTCATGCCGGGCGGTGTGCGGTCCCTGGCGGCCCTGGGCGTGGGCCCGGCCGGTCAGGAGCTGCGCGGCATCCGGTACGTGGACGGTCCGCACCGCGCCGAGGCCGGTTTCCGTGACGGTACGGGGCTGGGCGTGCGGCGGACCGTGCTGAGCGCCGCGCTGGCCCGGCGCGCCGCCGAACTGGGCGTACGGGTCGTGCCGGGCAGGGTCGGCGAGGTGCGGCAGGGGCCGGACACGGTGACCGCGGCGGGGCTGCGGGCCCGGTGGCTCGTCGCGGCGGACGGCCTGCACTCCCCCGTGCGCCGGGCGCTCGGGCTGGAGCTGCCGGACCGGCGGCCCCGGCGGTTCGGGCTGCGGCGGCACTACCGCATGGCGCCGTGGTCGGACTTCGTCGAGGTGCACTGGTCGGGCAGCGGCGAGGCGTACGTGACGCCGGTCGCGGAGGACCTGGTCGGGGTGGCGGTCCTGAGCGGGGCGAGGCGCCCGTACGACGCGCACCTGGATCACTTCCCGGAGCTGGCGGCGCGGCTGGCCGCCGGGGCGGCCGTGAACGCCGTGCGCGGTGCCGGGCCGCTGCGGCAGCGGGTGCGCGGGAGGGTGGCGGGCCGGGTGCTGCTCGTGGGCGACGCGGCCGGCTACGTGGACGCGCTCACCGGCGAGGGCGTCTCGCTGGCGCTGGCGTCGGCCGGGGCGGCGGTGCGGTGCCTGGCGTCGGGGCGGCCGGGAGCGTACGAGAGGGCGTGGCGGCAGTTGTCGCGCCGGCACCGGCTGCTGACCGAGGCGCTGGTCCGGGTCGGTTGCCGGCGGGACACGGCGCGGCTGATCGTGCCGGCGGCCGCGCGGATGCCACCCGTGTTCGCGGCGGCCGTGCGCGCGCTCCAGTGACGGTGACGGTGGCAGCGCCGGTGCCGGTGCCGCACGGCTCTCCCCGCGAGCCCGGCCCGGGCGGATACTTGCCGCATGGACCATCTGCGGGAGCGTCTCGGACGGAGCCTGTTCACCCGCGTCGCGGGTCCCGCCGGGCCGGTCAACCGTGCCCGGATACACGGCACGCCGGGGCCCCGGTGGTTCGGCCCGGACCGGCCGATCCGTACCGTCCACGGCGACGCGTCGATGTTCATCGGCGGGCTGCGGGCGCTGTTGTTGCAGTCCCTGCACCCGCTGGCGATGGCGGCGGTGGCGGCCCATTCCGGCTACCGGGGCGACCCGTGGGGTCGCCTCCAGCGCACCAGCACGTTCCTCGCCGTGACGACGTACGGCACCGCCGAGGACGCCCAGCGGGCGGTCGACCACGTGCGGGCCGTGCACGAACGCGTCCGGGGGACCACCGCGGCCGGGGAGCCGTACCACGCGGCCGATCCGCACCTGCTGGGGTGGGTGCACGTCGCCGAGGTGGACAGTTTCCTGACCGCCCACCAGCGATACGGCGCCCATCCGCTGGACGCCGCCGGCTGCGACGCGTACGTCGCCGACACCGCCCGCGTGGCGGCCGCGCTCGGGGTGCCCGACCCGCCGCGCGACCGGGCCGGGCTGGCGGACCGGCTGGCCGCGTACCGCCCGGAGCTGCGCGCCACGCGGGAGGCGCGCGAGGCCGCCCGGTTCATCCTGCTCCACCCGCCGCTGCCCTGGATCGCCCGGGGCCCGTACGCCGTCCTGTGCGCGAACGCGGTGTCCACCCTCCCGTTGTGGGCGCGGCGGCAGCTCGGGCTGCCGCACCTCCCGGGTGTCGAGGAGACGTTCGTGCGGGCGTCGGGACACGCGCTGACCCGGACGATCCGCTGGGCCATGCACCCTCCCCCGCCCACCGCGAACTCGGCCTGACGCGACTCGGTATGACGCGACTCGTTGTGACCCGGGCGCGGTCCGGGCCGACTTGCGCAAAATCGCGGAGGGGCACTCGTGGGAAACCCGCTCGGCGGGCGATCATCACACCTGTACTGATCGCACCGACCGAGTCCTTGACGGACTGACGGACCGACGGACCTGACCGACATGGAGGAATGGACGGATGCCGAACGAGCGCGCGGGGCGGCCGGCGCGGCCGGAGGACCTGATCGACGTGGCCCGGCTGGTGACCGCGTACTACGCCCTGCACCCCGACCCGGCGGAGCCGGCCCAGCGCGTCGCCTTCGGCACGTCCGGGCACCGCGGGTCCTCCCTGGCCGGGGCCTTCAACGAGGACCACATCGCCGCGACGAGCCAGGCGATCTGCGAGTACCGGGCCCGGCAGGGCATCGACGGGCCGCTGTTCCTCGGCGCGGACACCCACGCGCTGTCGGAGCCGGCCCGGGTGACCGCCGTCGAGGTCTTCGCGGCCAACGACGTGACGGTCCTCATCGACGCGGCCGACGGCTACACCCCGACCCCTGCGGTGTCGCACGCCATCCTCACCCACAACCGGGGGCGCGACACCGGCCTGGCGGACGGCGTGGTGGTCACCCCCTCGCACAACCCGCCGGCCGACGGCGGGTTCAAGTACAACCCGCCCAACGGCGGTCCCGCCGGTTCGGAGGCGACCGGCTGGATCCAGGAGCGCGCCAACGAGATCATGACGGGCGGCCTGAAGGACGTACGGCGGCTGCCGTACACGCGGGCGCTGGCGGCCCCGGCCACGGGGCGGTACGACTTCCTCGGCGCGTACGTGCGGGACCTGCCGTCGGTGCTCGACCTCGACGCGGTGCGGGCGGCGGGCGTACGGATCGGGGCGGACCCGCTGGGCGGGGCGTCCGTGGCGTACTGGGGCCGGATCGCCGAGGAGCACCGGCTGGACCTGACGGTGGTCAATCCGGTCACCGATCCCACCTGGCGGTTCATGACGCTGGACTGGGACGGAAAGATCCGGATGGACTGTTCGTCCCCGTATGCGATGGCATCGCTGATCGAGGGGCGCGACCGGTTCCAGGTCGCCACGGGCAACGACGCGGACGCCGACCGGCACGGCATCGTCACGCCGGACGGCGGGCTGATGAACCCCAACCACTACCTGGCGGCCGCCATCGCCTATCTCTACCGGCACCGTGACGGGTGGCCGGCCGGTGCCGGGGTCGGCAAGACGCTGGTGTCGTCGGGCATGATCGACCGGGTGGCGGCCGACCTGGGCCGGCGGCTGGTGGAAGTCCCCGTCGGTTTCAAGTGGTTCGTGGACGGGCTGGCCGACGGCTCGCTGGGCTTCGGCGGTGAGGAGTCCGCCGGTGCCTCGTTCCTGCGCCGGGACGGGTCGGTGTGGACCACGGACAAGGACGGCATCGTCCTGGCGCTGCTCGCCTCCGAGATGCTGGCCGTGACGGGGCGGACGCCCAGCGAGCACTACGCCTCGCTCACGGCGCGGTTCGGCGAACCGGCGTACGCCCGGGTCGACGCGCCCGCCACCCGGGAGGAGAAGGCCGTCCTCAGCCGCCTCTCCCCCTCCCAGGTGACGGCCGGCACCCTCGCCGGGGAGCCGATCACCTCGGTGCTGACGGAGGCGCCCGGGAACGGGGCGGCCATCGGCGGGATCAAGGTGACCACCGACAACGCCTGGTTCGCCGCCCGGCCTTCGGGCACCGAGGACGTCTACAAGGTGTACGCCGAATCCTTCCTCGGTCCCGACCACCTGTCCCGGGTGCAGGAGGAGGCCCGGTCGGTCGTGTCGGCGGCCCTGAACGGCTGAGACCTGCCCATTGGTCCTGTTTTCAGCCGATGGTCCGGCCGGTGGTTCGCCTGGAACCACCGGCCGAAGCGCCCCAAACACCCGGAAGCGCCCGATTGGTTACCCGGGACACTCCCGCAACGCGCGTGGCACGTCATACCGGTTGGGCTGCGAGAAAGCCTCTTGTTCGCAACGCGACCGGCGCGGAATACCATGTTCCGAATACGGAAGCAACCTCTCCGATACTCCACTTGGCTGGTTATGATCGGCACCCGCACGCGTCACCGAAGCCGGACCGGCCGTCCCCCACGCCCTCTCCCCAGGGCTGTGCCGGTCCCGGTTGCCGGCCTGTCCCCGCTCCCGCTCCCGAGGGCTGATGTCTTCCATAGAACCCGAAGGTCCACGTGTACCGCCGACACACCGTCGGCGGCGCACCGTGCGCCTCCGTACGCTGCTCATCCTGCTGGCGCTGATTCCCACCCTGGCGATGGCCACCCAGGTCGCCGTGACCGCGCAGCGGCTGCTGGCACAGTCCGATCACCTGCGCGGCGATGTGGCGGCGGGTGAGCGGATCGGTCTCCCCCTGCACACGCTCATGACCGAAATGCAGGCGGAACGGACGATGACCGCCGCCCGGTGGGCGGGCTCCCCGGTGTCCGAGACCGCGCTGCGCACCCAGCGTGCCGCCACGGACGCGGCCGCGGACGCCTTCCGCCGGTCCGCGGCCGCCGCCGGTCCGGGGACCGAGGAGACCGACCGCCGCCTCCGGGAGATCGTGAAGGGCCTCGACGACCTGGACACCTACCGGGAGCGGGCGGACGCCCGGATCGGTGACGCCGACAGCATGGTCGTCTTCTACGGCGATCTGATCAGCCAGATGATCCGCTACTTCCAGGACGGCTTCAGCCACACGGAGGACGCCGGGCTCACCCACGAGAGCCGCGTCGTCGTCACGATGTTCTCGGCCGCGGAGATGGTGGCCCAGGAGGACACCATCCTGGCGCTGGCGGGGCCGTCCCGGGAGCTGTCCACGCGTCGGTTCGCCGACTTCGTCAACGCGGTCGGGGCCCACCGGCACCTGTACGACCGGTGGGTCGTCCCGTCCATGCCCGTGGAGGACGGCGACCGCTTCGCGGAGATCGTCGGGTCGGACGCGTGGCAGACCAAGACCCGGATCGAGAACCAGGTCCTGTCCGACCACAAGGACACCGACTCCGGCGTGCGGCTGCCCCGGGCCATCAGCGGCTGGGCGGCCGCACACCAGAAGTGGTCGGCCGAGCTGAACACGCTCAACTCGGACCGCACCCGGGTGCTGCTCGAACACGGTGACGTCAGGGCGTCCGAGCTGGAGACCGAGGTCGCCTGGCTGATCGCGGGCAGCAGCGGCGCGCTGGTGATCGTCACGGTCGTCATCGTGTTCACCACCCGCTCGGTCCTGCGCCGCCTGCGCGTGCTGCACGAACGTACGGTGACCGTCGCCGAGGAGACGCTGCCGGACGTCGTGGCCCGGCTCCAGCAGGGCCAGCCCGTGGACGACGGCGCGCTGCCGGCGGTCGCCGGCGAGCAGGACGAGGTGGGGCGGGTCAGCGACGCGTTCGCCCGGGTGGTGGCCGTGTCCGTCGACGGGCACCGGCAGCTCGCGGCCGAGCGTCACGGGTTCGGCATGTTCGCGGCCGGCATCGCCTCGCGGACCGGCAACCTGGTCAGCCGCCAGCTCACCCTGACCGAGGAGCTCCAGGACACCTTCGGCGGCGACGAGGCGCTGCTGGCCCAGCTCATGCGATCCGACCAGTTGACGGTGGGTATGCGGCGACAGATCGAGAACCTGCTCATCCTGGCCGGCGGCGAGATCCCCGACCCGCACACCGAGCCCATGCGCGTCGCCGACCTGCTGCGCGAGGCCGCCGCCGAGGTCGAGGACTTCCGCCGGATCGAACGTCAGGCGCTGGACGAGATCAGCGTGGAACCGCGGGTGATCAGCCAGATCAGCCACCTCCTGGCGGAGCTGCTGGACAACGCCACCCGCTTCTCCCCGCCCCGGTCGAAGGTGGTCATCCGGGCCGAGCTGGTGGCCGACGGCCTGTCGGTCGAGGTCGAGGACCGTGGCCCGCGCGTCACGGCCGCGACGTACGAGGAGATGAACGGCCGCCTGCACTCGGCTCCGCCGTACTCCGTCCTGGCGGAGAACGCGCACCGGCTGGGGCTCTTCGTGGTCGGCCACCTCGCCGACCAGTTGGGGGCCACCGTCACGCTGCGCCGCTCGGTGTACGGCGGCACGTCGGCCGTGGTGATCATCCCCCGGGCGCTCCTCGTCCCGACCGAGCGCGGGGCCGACCCGGCGGATGCCCCCGCGCCCTCCGTCACGGCGGTGGACCGGCCCGCGCCCGAACCGCGCCGCTCGGAGGAGGACCGGCCCGAACTGGTCCTGCACGTGGCGGACCCGCTGCCGGTCCGTCAGGCCACGCCCGCCGAGCACACACCGCTCCGGCAGGCGCCGGTCCGGCAGGTCCCGGCGCTGCCGGCGGCCCGCGGCGGCGGCGCCCGCCCGGCCCTGCCCGAGCGCGTTCCGCAGACCCACATGGCCGAGCAACTGCGCGAGCCGCGCGCGACGGACACAACGCCCCGGCCCGACTCGGCGACGCCCCAGGAGGTGGCGGACGCCTGGGACGACTACGAACAGGGCACCCGGACAGTGGAAATCGAACTCCGACAGGATCAGCCATGACGACGACTTCGAACGACATGATCTACAGCGTTCTGGACAACAACCTGAGCCGGATCGCCGGCATCCAGGGGGCCGTGCTGCTGTCCAACGACGGGATCAAACTCAGCGCGTACCTGCTGGACCGTCCCCAGGCGGAGCGCATCGCCGCGGCGTCCTCCGGCATCGCCTCGACCATGAAAGCGATATCCCGCGAGATCGACGGCGGCCGGGTCATCCGCCAGCTCGTCGAGATGGACGACCGCTACCTGTGCATCGTCGGGTGCGGCGAGGGCAGCACGCTCATCGTCGTCACGTCGCGCAAGGCACGGCTCGGGGAGCTGGGCGGCGAAGCCGTACGGACCGCACAGGCGCTGGGCGAGTGGCTGAGCACACCTGAGCGCGCCCAGGCTGCCACCTCCTGATGTCCGGCGAGCCGCAGCGCGGAAGCCGTCGCCGGACGCGGCTGTACGCCCTCACCGATGGGCGTACGGCCGCGCCGCACACCGTCCTCACGATGGACACCACCATCACGGCGGCCGTGACCGAGGAGGCCCACGACGGGCTGCCGAGCGAGTGGCAGGCCGTCCTGAGCATGTGCCCGGCACCGAACGGACGGGCGGTCGCCGAGATCGCGGCGCGGATGGGGATGCGCCTGACCCCGGTGGCGCTCCTCCTCGGTGAGCTCGCGGACCGCGGGCTGATCCACCACCGGCCGCCCCTGGAGGGCGCCCAGACCACCAATGTCCACCTGCTCATGAGAATCAGGGACAACCTTGCCCGGATATGACATCCCTGCCCAGGAAACGGCCCCCGTCAAGATCCTGATCGCCGGGGGGTTCGGCGTCGGCAAGACGACCCTGGTGGAGACCGTCTCCGAGATCGAACCCCTGCGTACGGAGGAGCGGCTGACGGCCGCGGGGGTCGGCGTGGACGACCTCGACGGCATCGAGTCGAAGACGGCCACCACCGTGGCGATGGACTTCGGCCGCATCACCCTCGACGACGCCGGAGTCGTCCTCTACCTGTTCGGCACGCCGGGGCAGGAACGTTTCTGGTTCATGTGGGACGAGCTGCTGAACGGGGCGCTGGGCGCGATCGTGCTGGTCGACACCCGTCGTCTGGACCGCAGTTTCCCGGCGGTCGACTTCTTCGAGAGCCGTGGGCTGCCGTTCGTGGTCGGCGCGAACTGCTTCCACGGTGAACAGCCCTACACGGAACGGGAGATCAGGGCCGCCCTGCACCTGCGCGACCCGCGCACGCCCATCCTCATGCTGGACGCGCGTGCCCGTGCCGACGTGCGTGGCGCGCTGCTCGCGCTCCTGGACACGGTCATCACCAAGGCGCGGGCAACGGTCTGACGATCCTCACAGGCCGACGTCCCTGGTGCGGAAGTCGGCGAGCGACTCGCGGCGCACCAGCAGCCGGGCGTGGCCTTCGGTGACGGCGACGACCGGTGGGCGGCCGACGAGGTTGTAGCCGGAGGCCATGGACAGGTGGTAGGCGCCGGCGGCGGGGACGGCGAGGAGGTCGCCGGGGCGGATGTCGGCCGGCAGGTCGACGCCCGCCGCCAGGACGTCGCCCGCCTCGCAGTGCCGTCCCACGACCGTGACCGGGCGGGGGGCGGCCGTCGGCCGGCGGCCGACGAGGCGGGGCGTGTAGCGCACGCCGTACAGGGCGGGCCGTGGGTTGTCGCTCATGCCGCCGTCCACGGCGACGAAGACGTGCTCGCCCGTGCGTTTGACGGCCAGGACCCGGTAGAGCGCGATGCCGGCCGGGCCCACTATGGCGCGGCCGGGTTCGATGAGCAGGCGGGGCACGGGCAGTTTGGCGGCGGCGCAACTGTCGGCCAGCGCGGCGCGGACCGTGCGGGCGAGGGCGGGGATGTCGAGCGCCCGTTCGCCGGGGCGGTAGGCGATGGCGTGGCCGCCGCCGAGGTCCAGCTCGGGCAGGGTGACGCCGTGGGAGTCCCGGACGCGTGCCATCAGCCCGACCATGCGGCGCACGGCGGTGGCGTACGGCTTGACCGAGGCGATCTGCGAGCCGAGGTGGCAGTGCAGTCCCGTCAGTTCGAGCCGCCGGTGGCGGTCCAGGACGCGGGCGATGGCGTGCAGGGCCGACCCGTCGCTGATCGCCAGGCCGAACTTCTGGTCCTCGGTGCCGGTCCGGATCTTCTCGTGGCCGCCCGCGCTGATGCCGGGCGCGACCCGGACCATCACCTTCTGGCGGCCGTCCGGGCCCAAGGCGGCCGCCAGGCGGGCGATTTCGGCGGGGCTGTCGATGACGATGCGGCCGACGCCGAGCCGCAGCGCGGTGTCCAGGTCGTGCGGGGACTTGGCGTTGCCGTGCAGCACGATGTTCTCGGGCGGGAAACCGGCGGTGACGGCGAGCTGGAGTTCGCCGGCGGAGCACACGTCGAGGCCGAGGCCCTCGTCGTCGGCCCAGTGCACCATGGCGCGCGAGAGGTACGCCTTGGCCGCGTAGAACACCTCGGCACCGGGAAAGGCGTGCCGGTAGACCCGGCACCGGGCGCGTACCTCCTCCTCGTCCAGGACGTAGACGGGTGTGTCGAACCGGTCGGCGATCGCCGCGAGCGGGACGCCGCCCACCGACAGGTCGCCGCCGGGCAGCCGCTCGGTCGAGGCGGGCCAGAGGGAGAGGTCGCGTTCGTCGGGCGCCGCCGGTTCGGTGGCGGGGGTGTCCAGGGTGGTCATGGGCGGTCCTTTCAGCCGGTCCGCAGGGACAGCGCCGGTACGGCCGCGGCGGGCTCCCCGAGGCCGGTCACGGCGGGCGCGGTGAACCGGGGGTTCACGGTGACGGTGGTGACGCCCAGGGGGGCGGTGAGCGTCCGCAGGGCGGGGCGGGCGAGCCGTATCCATGCCTGGTGCGGTCCGAGTGCGGCGGCGAGCCGGTGTTCGGTGGTGAAGCCGACGGCGGTGCGGCCGCCCGGCGGGGTGCGGAACAGTCGTACCGCGAACCCCAGGGGCCCCGGCCGGACGGGTACGTACAGCGGTCCGGCCGGGACGGGTTCCGAAGGTTCCGGATCGTCACCGCACGGGAGCTCTGCCATGGGTTCCTCCTGGAGGATCCTCGATCGGAGCGGGAGCCCCGGCGTCCGAGGGGGAGGCCCGCCGGGGCGTGCTGTCGACGGTATGCCCGGCGGCCCGGCCGCGTGCGGGCGTTGACGCCGTACTGACGCGACGTGGCCGTGCATTGACGCGGTTCTTGCGGTCGCGCCGGCTTGGCTGTTTCCGGGGGCCGACGCCACCCGCCGGAGCCTCTACCATGGGCGGCTGTGACCGGTACCGGGTGTCATACGGAGCGTCAGCTCACCGCGCAGCTCACCGGGCTGGGCGTGGAGCGGGGCGGGTTCCTGCTGGTGCACGCCTCGTTACGGGCGGTGGGGCCCGTGGCCGGCGGCGGGGAGGCGGTGCTGCGCGCGGTGCGCGGCGCGCTCGGTCCGGACGGCACGGTGGTGGTCCCGGCGTTCACGGCACGCAATTCGGACACCTCGACGGCGTACCGGGAGCGGGTGCGCGGGCTGGGAGCGGCGCGGCGGGCGGCCGTGCGGGCCGCGATGCCGCCGTACGACGCGGCCACGATGCCGTGCGACGCGGGGCTGGGGGCGCTGGCGGAGATCGTACGGACACGGCCGGGCGCGGTGCGCAGCGCGCACCCGCAGACGTCGTTCGCCGCGCTGGGGCCGCATGCCGAGAAGGTGGTCTCGGACCACCGCCCGGACTGCCATCTGGGTGAGGACTCGCCGCTCGCCCGGCTGTACGACCTGCGGGCGCAGATCCTGTTGCTGGGGGCGGGGTACGGCAGTTGTACGGCCTTCCACCTGGGCGAGTACCGGGTGGCGCGGCCGCCGCGCCGCACGTACCGGTGCGTGGTGCGGGACGGTGGGGTGCGGCGGTGGTGGGAGTACGAGGACGTCGACCTCGACGACGGTGACTTCCCCGCGCTGGGTGCGGATCTGGAGCGGGACGGCGGTGGCGTCGTGCGGACCGGGGTGGTCGGGTCGGCGTGGTGCCGGCTGGTGGGGGTCGCCGAGGCGGTGGACTTCGCCCGGCTGTGGCTGGCGCGCAACCGCTGAACCCGTCCGAGTGGGGTTCGTTCCATACGGGTGACGCGGACCCGCGGGGACCCACCCCCAAATGGCGTAGGTTTCCTCATTCGTTCATGGTGGGGCGGTTCGTCACCGGCCCCGGCCGGGCAACTCTTCCGAGACCTGTGGGAGTTGCCCTTGACCGTGGGGGGACTGTGACCGTGCTGCGCGGCCGTGCGTTTCTGATGCTCCTTCTGACGTCCCTGCTGGGCGCCTCCTTGGCGGGTGCTCCGCCCGCCGCCCCGGCACCCGTGTGGCAGCGGGTCGCGCCGGGGGTCGAGTACCGGTGGTTCGACATTCCCTCCTCGCGCGGGACCGCGCGGGCCCATCTCCTCTCGGTGGACCTGGGCAACGCGCGCGTGTCGACGGGCCTGCTGTATCCGGGGGTGGTCGCGGCACGCTCCCCGCTGTCGGCGCTCGCCGACGGTGCCGGTGCGGTGGGCGGCGTCAACGGCGACTTCTTCCACCTGTCGGAGAACCAGCACCCGGGTGTGGAGGCGACCGGCGCCCCGGTCGGCCCCGCCGTGGCGGACGGCCGCCCGCTGAAGGCGGCCGTGCCCAACGGGCAGCGGTTCGGCCCCGCCCTGCCGCCGGGGACGAACACCCGCCAGGTGCTGGGCGTCGGCGAGGACGGTCTGGCGCGGATCGGTGAACTGGCGCTGGACGGGACGGTGTCGTCGGACCAGGGCGAGCTGCCGCTGGGCGGGCTCAACCAGTACGCGCTGCCGGTCGGTTCGGTGGGCGTGTTCACCAAGGACTGGGGCGCCGCGTCGCGGGTGCGCGCCACCTGCGGGACGGACACCCAGCGGGACGCGCCGTGCAGTACCGAGACGTACGAGGTGACGGTGCGCGGCGGCCAGGTCGTGGCGGTCGCGGAGACCCCGGGCCGGGGCGCGATCGAGCCGGGCACGGAGGTGCTGGTGGGGCGTGAGGCGGGGGCGCGGGAGCTGCGGAGGATGGCGGTCGGTGACCGGGTGAAGGTCACGTACGCGCTCACCGCGGACGGGCAGGTGGTCGCGGCCGGGGCGTACCGCTTCGCGGTGGGCGGCTATCCGGTGCTGCGCGGCGGTGAGCCGCTGAGCGGGATGGACGCGGTGACGCCCGCGGTACGCACGGCGGCGGGCATCCGCGACGGCGGGCAGCGGCTGCTGCTGCTCGCGCTGGACGGTTCGCCGGGGTTCCGCAGCGGGCTGACCGTCGTGGAAGTGGCGAAGGCGATGCGGGACCTGGGCGCGAGTGACGCCGTCAACCTGGACGGCGGGGGGTCCTCCACGCTGGTGGCCCGGCAGAACGGCGCGGCGAAGGTCAGCGTGCTCAACCATCCCAGTGGCGGGGTCCAGCGGGCCGTGCCGAACGGCATCGGGATCTTCGTACGGGGAGAGGACGCGCCCCAGGGCCGGGGAGCCGGGGTCTAGGGCAATGAGGCTGCTAGGGCTTGAGGCTGCTAGGGCTTGAGGCTGCTGACGACGTCGGCCGTGGCGGAGACGCCGTTGTAGATGGTGGGCGCCAGGCTCGTGCTCGCGAGGAAGAAACCGAGCAGGCCGCACACCAGCGCGTGGGAGATCTTGAGCCCCCCGTTGCGCAGGAAGATCACCGCCAGGATCAGCAGAAGCAGCACCACGGAGATGGATACGGCCATGTGTCGCCCTCCTCGGCCAGTCGCCGCACCCGGTGTGCGGCATTCGGCGGCCAGTCTGGCGGAGCCCGGGCGCCGTCCGGACGTACGGCATGTCGGCCGAACGGGTATTACCTGGCGGTGACCCGTTACTCGCCGTGGGTGCGGAGGAAGCGCGCGAGGCCGGGCAGGTCGTCGGTGTTGAGGTGGTCGACGCGGGCGGCGAGCAGTTCGGCCCAGACGGCGTCGCGGGCGGGGCCGGGGGCGTCGGGGGTGGCCCAGAACCGGACGCGCCGGCCCTCGCGGTGGGCGGCGGTGACGAGCGCGTGGAGCCGGGCCCGTTCGGCGTCGGGGAAGGGGCCGGTGCCCTGCCAGCGGAAGCTGTGGGTCCAGTTGGAGCTGACCAGCGGGATGAGGGAGGCGGGGGCCGCGGTGCCCAGGTCGTCGAGGCGGCCGTCGTAGAACGCGTACCGGACGGCTTGCGCCTCCATGGGGGCGCGGGCCGCGCGGTCCCCGGAGACGACGGCCGTGACGGCGCCGTGCCGGACCCGTCCGTTGACGCAGCGGCTCAGCATCCGGCGGTGGGCGGCCAGTTGGCGGTGGAGTTCCCGGTACGCGGCGACGCCGTCGGCCTTGATGTCGATGAGCAGTTGCACGGGCCGGTGGTGACCGGCGTACACCGTGCCGTGGTTGGCCCTCACGCGGGCCGCCAGCGGGTCGAGGTAGAGCGAGCGCAGAGTACGGGTGGGGTCGAGCTGTGCGGGCTCGTGGGCGACGAGGAGGTCGCCGTCGACGAGGAAGACATCGGCCTCGACGCTGGTGAAGCCGTGCGACAGGGCGTCGTGCAGGGGCCGCCGGTGCAGGTAGTCGTTGTGCGCGTGGGCCCGGCGGAGGGGCCGCGCCGACGCGGTCCGCGCGGCCGCCCGCTGGGCGGGCAGAGTGAGAGCGGTGGCCGCGGTGGCGAGGGTGACGACGGCGGAGCGGCGGGACAGCGGCGCCATGGAGGACTCCCGGGGCACACGGGGGCGGAGGGACGGGACCGAGTATGCTGTCCCGTCCCTCCAACCGCTGCACGCGTGCGTGGAGTTGGCCGATACGTCACCCGGGGTTCAGCGGCGGCGGGCCCGCCTCGTGCCGGGGTCGAGGGCGGTGGCGTGCAGGTGTTCCAGCGCGTCGAGGACGACCGTACGGTCGTACCAGGCCAGCCAGCGGCCGACCTGCCGGCTGGTGTGCTCCAGGGCCTTGAGCTGGGCGGCGTGCAGGTCGCGGATGGGCCGCTCGAAATGGGCGGAGACCATCCCGACGCAGCGCCCGCCGCTGATCAGCGGCACGCTGTGGACGGAACGGCTGCCCGCCTCCAGGACGGCCCGGCGGGCGTCCTCGGCGAAGACCGGAGCGGTGGCGACGTCCCGGACGGTGACCTGGGCCAGGTCCTTCGCCGCCTGGGAACAGGCCGTGCCCTCCTCGCCGACGAAGTCGAAGAAGTCCACGAAGTCCTCGCTGAGCCCGGCGTGCTTCTCCAGCCACAGTCCGCCCGTCGCGTGGTCCCCGATCTGCACGTTGCCCATGTGCGTGGCGGTGATCGCCAGCGTCTGCGACAGGACCTCGCGCAGCACGGCGCTCCGGTGCGCGTGCGAGGCGTCGTCGATGGCCAGCGAGTCGAGGGTGGGGGCCGGGTGCCGGACCCGGCCGGGGAACCACTGGTCCGTGCGGTCGTCGGGCCGTGCCAGCCGGACGACGGCCTCGGCGAGGGTGCGCAGCCTCACGTTGAATCGCTGCGAGGTGTCCTGCATCAGCGCGAAGGCGGCTTCGGCGTCGGCCAGGAGGTAGCGCTCCCGCAGGATCCCCTGTGCCTCCGCGATCAGGGGACGGTTGCGGGCCTGGGCCCGGAGGTGGCGAACCTGGGCACGCAGCCGTACCAGCTCGTGCCGCGTGTCGTCGGTGTCCCGGGCACCGTCCTTGAACGTCTCGGTCATAGGGTCGCGTCTGCCCCCTGCCGTGCAGGTCACACCCCTTCGCGGGCGCAGTCCGTCCATTCGATCGTCCGGTCGCACCAGCGCTCCAGCAGGACGCGGTCGTGGCCGACGGCGAGGAGCCCCGCCCCCCGGTCGCGGCGGTAGGTCTCGACCACGGCGACCAGGGCGGCGGTCGTCGAGGCGTCGAGCATCGCGGTCATCTCGTCGCAGACCAGCCAGCGCGGGCGCAGCACCAGGGCGCGGGCGAGGCAGGCGCGCTGGAGCTGGCCGTCGCTGACCTCGTGCGGGCGCCGGCCGAGGAGGTCGTCGGTGAGGCCCACCGTTCCGGCCAGTTCGGCGACCCGGCCGTCCGCCTCGTCCCGGCGGCCGGTGGCCCGCAGCGGTTCGGCGATGAGGTCGCGCAGCCGCAGCCGGGGGTCGGCGGACATGCGCGGCTGCTGGAAGACGACGCCGATCGCGGTGCGCAGTTCGCGCGGGGCGCGGTGGCGCCAGCCGCGTACCTCGGCGCCGTCCACGACGACCCGGCCGGTGTCCGGGCGGTGCAGCAGGGCGGCGACCCGGGCGAGGGTCGACTTGCCGCAGCCGCTGGGGCCGAGGAGCCCGACGGCCTCGCCGGGCCGGATGGCCAGGGACACGGAGCGGAAGACGGGGCTGCGCGGGTCGTACCCGGCGGTGATGGCGTCGAGTTCAAGCACGGGCGGGCTCCTCGGCGGCGTGGGCGTGGTGGCAGGCGACACCGTCCGTGAAGCGCGGCACCGTCGCGCAGGCGTCGCCGGCCCGGGCACAGCGGGCGGCGAAGGCGCAGCCGTCCGGGAGGTCGCCCAGCTCCGGGGGCATGCCCGGGATGGGGGTGAAGTCCCGTTCCGGGAGGGCGGCGAGCAGGCCACGGGCGTAGGGGTGCCGGGGCCCGGGGTCGCCGAAGAAGCGGTCGGCGTCGGCGAGCTCGACGATGCGGCCCGCGTACATCACGGCGACCCGGTCGGCGATCCGCTCGGCGGCCGCCAGGTCGTGGGTGATCATCAGCAGGGCGCGGCCGTCGTCGGCGTGGCGGCGCAGTTCGTCGGCGGTGCGGTCGACGAGGGCGCGGTCGAGGCCGGTGGTCGGCTCGTCGGCGAGCAGCAGCGGGGCGTCGCCGATGAGTGCGAGGGCGGTGGCGGCGCGCTGGGCCTGGCCGCCGGACAGCTCGTGGGGGTAGTGGTCGAGGAGCCCGGCGGGGAAGGAGGCGCGTTCGGCGGCCGCGATCGCCGCCGGGCGCAGCCCCGCCCGGGGCGTGCCGGCCAGCTCGCGCAGCGTCTCCTCCAGTTGGGCGCGCACGGTGCGTACGGGGGTGAGGTGGGCGGCCGGGGACTGTGGGACGAGCCCGACGCGCCGGCCCCGTACCGTGCGGGCGAGGGTGCGCTCGTCGGCCGCGAGGAGGTCGACCCCGTCGATCACGGCCGTGCCGGCGGTCTGGGCGTTGCCGGGCAGGAGGCCGAGCAGAGCGGAGGCGAGGACCGATTTGCCGCAGCCGCTCTCGCCGACGAGGGCGAGGCACTCCCCCGCCGCGAGGTCGAAGCTCGCTCCGGTGACGGCGGCGATGTGGCGGCCGCCGCGCATCCGGAAGCGTACGGACATCTCCCGTACGGACAGGACGGTGCTCACAGCATCAGCTCCGATCGGCGGCGCGGGTTGATCCGTTCCCGCCAGGCGCCGGCCAGGCCCGCGATGGCGAGCGTCGGGATGATCAGGAAGAGGCCGGGGAAGAGCGTCGGCCACCAGTCACCGGCCAGCAGGGAACCACGTGCCGTCTGCACCAGGTTGCCGAGGCTCGCCTGGTGGGCGGGCAGCCCGAGGCCCAGGAAGGACAGCGCCGACTCGTGCCACATGGCGTGCGGCACCATGAGCACGGCCGCCAGTCCGGCTTGCGGCGCCACCGCCGGCAGCAGGTGGCGGACCGTGACCCGCCACCGCGAGGCGCCGCCGGAGATCGCCGCGTCGATGTACGGGCGCGAGCGCAGCGACAGTACCTCGGAGCGGACGATCCGGGCCGTGGAGAGCCAGTGGGTGAGCGCGACGGACACGATGACCGGCCACACCCCGGGGCGGAACATCGCCACGATGAAGATGCCGAGCAGCAGGTGCGGTACGGACGAGAAGGTGTCGACGAGCCGCATGACGAGCCGGTCGGTCCAGCCGCCGAAGGCGGCGGCCGCCGCGCCCACCGCCGTACCGATGACGGTGGCGACGAGCGCCGCGACCAGGCCGACGAGCAGCGAGACGCGCAGGCCGTAGACGCAGCGCAGCAGCAGGTCGCGGCCTACGTCGTCGGTGCCGAAGGGATGTGCGAGCGATGGCGGCCGCAGCTTGAGCGAGAGGTCGACGGCCTGCTGGTCGAGCTGGACCAGCGGCGGCACGAGGAGCACGGCGAGGGCGACGGCTCCGACGATGACCGCGGAGACCGAGACCCGGACGGTGCGGGTGGAGCGGCGGGTGCGCCCGTGGGACTTCCAGGTGAGCTCAGCCATCGAATCCCACCCTCGGGTCGGCGAGTCCGTACAGCAGGTCGGAGAGCAGGTTGCCGAGCAGCACCGCCGCCGTGGCGAGCACGGTCAGCGCGGCGAGCAGCGGGAAGTCGACGGAGGTGGCGGCCTGCACGGTGGCGGCCGCGATACCGGGCCAACTGAAGACCGACTCGACGAGCAGGGCGCCCGTGATGAGCTCGGGCACCCTGGAGCCGATGAGCGTGAGCATCGGCAGCATGCCGGAGCGCAGCGCGTGACCGAGGAGCACCGTGCGTTCGGCGAGGCCACGCGCGCGTGCGCCCCGCACGGGGTCCTCGTCGAGCGCGTCGGCGACGCCCTGGCGCACGTACAGGAAGAACCAGGGCAGTTGGGAGACGCCCAGGACGAGCGCGGGCAGCACCAGGTGGGAGGCGACCTGCCCGAAGGTGACGGTGTCGCTGGCCGTGTCGGTGAGCCCGCCGGCGGGCAGCACGTCCAGCTCCAGGGCGAAGAACCAGATGGCGAGCAGCCCCAGCCAGAAGGCGGGGGCGGCTTCCAGGGTGTACGCGGCAGAGCTGACGCACCGGTCGAGCCAGCCGCCCTGCCGCCGCGCCGCCAGGACGCCGAGGCCCGTGCCGAGCAGGACGGCGACGGCGAAGGCGGTGGCGGCGAGCAGCACCGACCAGCCGATGCGTTCGCCGATGACGTCGGCGACGGGCTGGCGCATGACGCTGGAGTCGCCGAGGTCGCCGGTGAGGGCGGAGGTCAGCCAGTTCCACCAGCGCGGGACGAGCGGCTGGTCGGCGCCCAGGTTGGCGCGGAGCTGGTCGAGGTTCTCCTGCGAGGCGGTGAGCCCGGCCGTGCCGGCGTACGCCTTGACGGGGTCGAACGGGGATGCCGCGGCGACGGCGAAGACCGCGAAGGTGACGAGGAGGAGGACGGGGACGGCGAACAGGGCCCGCCGTCCCGCCATCCTCGCCATCGCCGCCCAGGGGAGGCGACGGCCCGCTTGCGCGACGGTCACTTCTTGACGCCCTTGGGGATCCAGTTCTCGACGTTCCACCAGGGGCCGGCGGCGAGGCCGTGGTCGTGCGGCTCGACCTGGGTGGAGAGCCCGTCCCACTTGTCGTCGACCACGTACAGGTGGTCGATGTGGGTGAGGAAGGTGTAGCCGGGGTTCTTCACCAGTTCGCGCTGGATGGTGTCGTACGCGGCCTTGCGGGCGGCCTTGTCATTCGTCTTGCGGCCGTCGTCGAGGGCCTTGTCGACGGCCGGGTTGTCGTACCAGGCCATGTTGTTGAACCCGTCGCCGCCGAGGGAGGACTTCAGCAGCAGGTACTGGTCGAAGTCGGGGTCGCCGGGCGAGCCGCCGCCGGCGAGGACCGCGTCGTGCTTCATGCGCGGCTCGATGACCTCCCAGGTCCCGGCCTGGGTCCTGATGTCGATGCCGGCCTTCTTGGCGTCGGAGGCGTACGCGAGGGCGTGGTCCTGGCGGAGCTTGTCGCCCGAGAGGTACCAGAGCGGGAAGCCGGCGCGGACGCCGTCCTTGACGCGGATACCGTCGGGGCCGGGCTTCCAGCCGGCGTCATCGAGGATCTTCTTCGCCTTCGCCAGGTCGTGGGGGCGCTCGGTGCCCTTGGTGAACCACTCGCTGTCGGTGGGGACCGGGCCGTAGGCGGGCTTTCCGGCGCCTTCGAGGATCTGATCGACCATGGCCTTGCGGTCGACGGCGACGTCGAGGGCACGGCGGATCGCGGTGTCGCCGGTGACCTCGTTGTGGGTGGGAAGGGTCACCAGGCGGTAGTCGTAGGTCGTCGCCTCGTACGTCTTCTTCGCGCCGTCGTTCTTGAAGCCCTTGGCGAGGTTGGGGGGCAGGATCGCGCCGTCGAGGTCGCCGGAGCGGAGGCGGGTGGCGCGGACGTCGTCGTCCTTGATGATCGCCATGGTGAATTTCTTCACCTTCGGCGCGCCGCCCCAGTAGTCGGGGTTGGCCTTGAAGCTGATCTTCTCGCCCTTGGACCACCCGGTGAGGACGTAGGGGCCGGTGCCGATGGGCCTGGTGGTGAAGGGGCCGCTGTTGACGTCCTGCTTCGCCGCGATGTGCTCGGGGGCGATGCCGAGGACGGTGCGCTCGGCGAAGGGCGCGTAGGGGTACTTGAGGGTGAAGACGACGGTGTCGTCGCCGACGGCCTTGACGTCCTTCAGGGCGTCCAGCTCGGTCTTGGAGGCGTTGTTCGTCTTCTTGTCGAGGATGGTGCGGTAGGTGAAGACGACGTCCTTGGCCGTGAAGGGCTTGCCGTCGCTGAACTTCACGCCCTTGCGGAGCTTGTACGTGTACGTCAGGCCGTCCGCGCTCACCTCGGGCAGCGCGACCGCGAGGGCGGGCTTGAGCTTCATGTCGCCGTCGAAGGCGAGCAGCCCGTCGAAGATCTTGGAGTTGCCGTCCTTGCCGTAGCCGAGCAGGGGGCTGAGCGACTCGGGCTCGTAGGCGATGCCGACGACCGCGCTGTCCCCGCCGGCCTGGCCCTTGCCGCCGGTGCCCGGGTTCGAGCAGGCCGCCGCGGTGAGGGCCAGGGTTCCGGCCAGCGTGGCGGCGGCCATGCCGCGTATGGATCGGGCGGTCATGGTTCCACACCCCTCGTGAAGCTAGTGAAGATCCGCTGTTGTTGCGAACGACTCGCAATTAAACAGCATGTAGAGGGGTGGGTTCCTCCTGCGGTCCTTACCAGGTCATGCCTGGGTCATGCCGGGGCGGGAAGATCCACCAGGTCGGCGAGGGTCTGCTTGTGGTGGCCCGCCGAACCCAGGGCGATCTGATCGCTTTTCGCCCGCTTCAGGTAGAGATGAGCAGGGTGCTCCCAGGTCATTCCGATACCGCCGTGGAGCTGGACGCACTCCTCGGCGGCGTGCACGGCGACCCGCGAGCAGTACACCTGGGCGACGGCCACGGCGAGCGGCGCCTCGGGGCTGCCGGTCGCGAGCGCACCGGCGGCGTTGCGGGCGGCGGCGCGCGCGTTCACCACCTCCAGCCAGAGCTGCGCCATCCGGTGCTTCAGCGCCTGGAAGGACCCGACCGGCCGGTTGAACTGGTGGCGCTCGCGGGTGTGCCGGACCGTCTCCTCCAGGCACCACTCCGCCACGCCCAACTGCTCGGAGGCGAGCAGCCCGGCGCCGGCGAGGAGCCCCCGGCGCACCGCCGCGCGGGCGGTGTCCGCGTCCGCGAGGCGGGTGCCCCCGGCCTCGGCCGTCACCGTGGCGAGCGGACGGGTCAGGTCCAGCGGGGTCTGCGGTACGACCGTGGCGTCGGCGGCGTCGACCGCGTACAGCCCGTCGGGGCGGACCACGAGCAGGACGTCGGCGCGGGCGGCGTCGGCGACCCCGGTGACGGTGCCGGTGGCCGCCGGCTCGTGACCGGGCCCGGCGGACAGCGGGACGGCGAGCACGGCGGCCGTGCGGCCGGTGGCGAGGTCGGTGAGCAGGTCCCCGGCCCGGGCGGCCAGCAGCGTCTCGGTCGCGACGACGGAGCTGCTGAGGTACGGGACCGGCGTCACCGCCCGGCCCAGCTCCTCCAGCACGACGGCGGCCTCGCGGTGGGAGGCGCCCTGGCCGCCGAGCTTCTCGGGGACGAGGAGCCCGGCCGCCCCCATGTCGGCGGCGAGCGCCTTCCAGAGGGCGGGGTCGTACGGTGTGCCCTGCTCGACCCGGCCGGTCAGGTCCGCCGGGGCGGCGCGGCCGGCGAGCAGGGAGCGCACGGCGGCGCGCAGGTCGCCCTCGGCCTCGGAGTACAGCAGGTCCGGCAGGTCCTTCATCGGGTCAGGTCCTTCCATGCGACGTCCTTGTCGTTGCGCGGCTCGGCGGGCAGCCCGAGGACGCGTTCGGCGACGATGTTGAGCAGCACCTCGCTCGTACCGCCCTCGATGGAGTTGCCCTTGGAGCGGAGGTAGCGGTAGCCGGCGTCGCGGCCGGTGAAGTCGACGAGCTCGGGGCGGCGCATCGTCCAGTCCCCGTACAGCAGGCCCTCCTCGTCGAGGAGTTCCACCTCCAGGCCGCTGATCTCCTGGTTGAGGCGGGCGAAGGCGAGCTTCATCCCGCTGCCCTCCGGGCCGGGCTGGCCCGCGACGAGCTGCTGGCGCAGCCGCTCACCGGTCAGCCGGGCGACCTCGGCGTCCACCCACAGGTCCAGCAGGCGCTGGTGGAGGTCGTGGGTGCGCAGCTCCGGGCGTTCGCGCCAGGTGCGGGAGACGGGGCCGATCATGCCGCCCTCGCGCGGGATGCGGGCACCGCCGATGGCGACGCGCTCGTTGTTCAGCGTGGTCTGGGCGACCTTCCAGCCGTCGCCGACCTCGCCGAGGCGGTGCGCGTCGGGGATGCGGACGTCGGTGAGGAAGACCTCGTTGAACTCGGCCTCACCGGTGATCTGCCGCAGCGGCCGCACCTCGACGCCCGGGTCGGTCATGTCGCACAGGAAGTACGTGATGCCCCGGTGCTTGGGCAGGTCCGGGTCGGTCCGGGCGATGAGGATGGCCCAGCGGGCGACATGGGCGCTGGACGTCCACACCTTCTGGCCGTTGACCACCCAGGTGTCCCCGTCCCGGACCGCCCGGGTGCCGAGTGCGGCGAGGTCGGAGCCGGCGCCGGGCTCGCTGAAGAGCTGGCACCAGACCTCCTCCCCCACCCACAGCGGGCGCAGGAACCGCTTCTTCTGCTCCTCGGTGCCGTACGCGAGGATCGTCGGCGCGGCCATGCCGAGGCCGATGCCGATGCGGCGCGGGTCGTTGTCCGGGGCGCCGGCGGCTTCGAGCTCGGCGTCGACGACGGCCTGGAGGGACCGGGGGGCGTCCAGTCCGCCGAGGCCGACGGGGTAGTGGACCCAGGCGAGGCCGGCGTCGAAGCGGGCCTTGAGGAAGTCGGTGCGGCCGGTGGTGGCGGGCGGGTGGGCCTTCAGCAACTCGCGGGTACGCTCGCGCAGTTCGGTGGCGCCGGTCACTTGGCAGCTCCTTCCGTGCCGGCCGGGAGGACGACCAGGCGGCCCGTGGTGGTGCCGTCCGCGACGCGCTGCACGGCGGCGGCCGCGTCCTCGAAGGCGACCCGGTCGCTGATCAGCGGCTTGATGAGGCCCTTGGCCGCGTACCCGGTCAGGGTGTCGTGGCAGCGGCGGACCGCCTCGGGGTCCTTCTGGTTGTACAGACCCCAGTGCAGTCCCAGGATCGAGTAGTTCTTGACCAGGGCGTGGTTGAGCGCGGGGGCGGGGATGTCACCGCTCGCGAAGCCGACGACCAGGATCCGGCCCTCGAAGGCCACGCACTTGGCGGACTTGGCGTACGCGTCGCCGCCGACCGGGTCGTAGATCACGTCTGCGCCGCGACCGCCGGTGGCCTCCTTGACGGCCGCGACGATGTCGTCACCGCGCCGGTCGATGACGACGTCGCAGCCGAGCTCGCGCGCGACGGCGGCCTTGTCGGCACCGCCGACGACCCCGATGACCCTCGCCCCGGCCGCCTTGCCGAGCTGGACGGCAGCGCTGCCGACGCCACCCGCCGCGGCGTGCACGAGGAGCGTCTCGCCCTCCTTCAGGCCCGCCCGGCGGTGCAGCCCGAACCAGCCGGTCTGGTAGCCGATGTGCAGGGCGGCGGCCTCGGCGTCGTCGAGCGCGTCGGGCGCGGGCAGGACCGTCGCCCGGTCGGCGACGGCGTACTCGGCGAGACCGCCGTAGGGCAGGGCGGGCGTGGCGATCACCCGCCGGCCGTCCTCGGTCTCGCCACAGATCTCCACGCCGGGGGTGAAGGGCAGCGGCGGGCGCACCTGGTAGTGGCCCCGGCACAGCAGCGCGTCGGGGAAGTTGATGTTCGCGGCCCGGACCCTCAGCAGGACCTGCCCGTCGCCGGGCGTGGGCCGGTCCACCTCTTCGCGCCGCATCACCTCGCCCGGCTCGCCGTTCCGGTGTACTCGCCATGCCTGCATCGAGGGCCTCCACAAAGAGTCGGGCAGTACCGCACTGGTCGACCGCGCTGGTCGCACTCGTCCGCATACTAAGCGGTCGCTTGCCTCGGAGGGAACAGCCTCGTGAGCCTCGCCTCACTGGTTGAACGCCGTCCCACCCGTATCCGTATGGATCGGCGGTCCGCACTTCCCCGTGCGGCCCCACCTCGGGCAGGGAGGGCAATTCCATGGCGGGCGATGTCACCGCGCTTTTCCAGGCGTCCACAGCACACAGTCCTTCGATCGCCATGCTCGACCGGGCGGGCGCCGGGGGCGGCGGGGGCGGAGGCGGAGGCGGGACATCCGGCCGGATCACCGACTTCTGCATCCCCTGCAACCCCTACTTCCCCACACCCGCGATGTTCGAGCGGCTCGGCGGGCGCCTCAGGGAGATCCTCACGTACTACCCGAGCGGCGCCGACACCATCACCGCCGAGCTGTGCCGGACCCTCGGGCTCAACCCGCAGACCGTCGCCATGGGCAACGGCTCCACCGAGCTGATCACCTGGATCGACCACCTGCTCGTCCGCGAGTCGCTCGCCGTCCCCGTGCCGACCTTCGGCCGGTGGACCGACCAGCCCATGGAGACCGGCAAACGCGTCGACATGATGCTGCTCCCGGAGGCGCACGGCTTCCGGCTCGACCCGGACGCCTTCGTCCGGTTCGTCCGTGCCAGACAGTCGCGCACGGCGGTCATCTGCAACCCCAACAACCCGGACGGCGGACTGCTGACCAAGGACCAGGTGCTGGCGCTGTGCGACACCCTCCAGGACCTGGACCTGGTGGTGGTCGACGAATCGTTCCTGGAGTTCTCCGACGCGGCCGCCGCCACCACCGTCGTCGAGGAGGCGGTGCTGCGGCCCCATGTGGTCGTGCTGCGCAGCCTCGGCAAGAACTTCGGTCTGCACGGTGTGCGGTTCGGCTACCTCGTCGCCAACCCGGCGCTCGCCGGGCGCATCCGTTCGATGCTGCCGAAGTGGAACCTCAACTCCTTCGCCGAGGCGGTGGTGTTCATGCTCAAGGAGCACCGCCAGGAGTACGAGGAGAGCCTGCGCCGGTCCCGGCACGACCGGCAGGAGATGACCGCCCGGCTCTCGGTGCTGCCCGGGCTGACCGTCTACCCCTCCCAGGGCAACTTCGTGTACGTGCGGCTGCCCGTGGGCGTGGACGGGGCGGTACTGCGCGACCGCCTTCTGACCGAGCACGGGGTCCTGGTGCGCGAGTGCGGCAACAAGGTCGGCAGCTCCAGCCGGTTCCTGCGGCTGGTCGTGCGCCCGCCGCACGAGGTGCGGCAGTTGGTCGCGGCGCTGGAGGGGGTGCTGTACGGCGGGCCGGTGCGGCCGGCTCCCGTGCCGGGTGCGGGCGGCGGCCCGCAGGAGCTGCAACTGGTCCCCGCGTCAACGCCGGTGCCCGGCGCCGCTGCCGTGACGGCCGCCGGAGCCGTGCCCGCCGCCAGGGCCGCCGTGACCGCCGCCGTGCCGGTGGCCGGGCCCATGGCCATGGCCAGGGGGTACACCTCCTCCGGCACGGCGGCCGTCGACCGGCTCGTCAGCGGCTGAACACCTCGAACGCCACGGCCGGGCGCCCGCCGAACCGGTCGGCCGCCCGCTGGGCGTTGGCGGTGAGGAAGGCGCGGCAGTACTCCTCCGGGTCCTCGTCCGTCAGCGCCTCGATGTAGGCCCGGTGCTCCAGCAGCGACTGTATGGCGCGCTCCATGCCGGGCGTCGCGTCGACGGCGTGGGTCGGCGTGGACGACCCCGCGACGGCCACCCAGCGCACGCCGTTCCAGGGTTCGAGGCCCTGCTCGACGAGCTCGGGGAAGATCCAGCGGTTCCCGGCGTCACCGGCCGCGTCGAGGGTGGCGCGGCCGACGGCGACGTGGTCGGGGGTGTTCCAGGCGATCCCGCCCCACGTGTCACGGTGGTTCAGGGTGATGACGAGTTCGGGCCGGTGGCGCCGGATCGCGGCCGCGATGTCCCGGCGCAGGCCGAGACCGTACTCGATGACACCGTCGCGGTGGTCGAGGAACTCCACCTCGGACACGCCGACGACCGCCGCGCTGGCCCGCTGCTCCCGCTCGCGCAGCGGCCCGCACGTGGCGGGGTCGATGCCGTCGATGCCCGCCTCGCCCCGGGTGGCCAGCACGTAGGCGACCTCACGGCCGCCGTCCGTCCAGGAGGCGATGGCGGCGGAGCACCCGTATTCGAGGTCGTCGGGGTGGGCGACGACGGCGAGCGCGCGCTGCCAGTCGTCGGGCATCGGCCGGAGCTGGTCGTTCACATGATCGGTCATGGCGGCAGGATACGGTCGCGATCACCACCGGGGCGTGACGTCCCGGAGTTCGTCGCGGCGGCTTGGTCAACGCGAGGGCCCCCGCCCGCACCATGGGGCGTGCGGGCGGGGGCCGGTTCAGCGCATGGGCGGGCCGGTCAGCCGGTCGCCCCGGTGGAGAAGCCGTCCGCCGACCTGACCCGTTCGCGGATCCACACCCCGGCCTGCTTCAGCGAGCCGGTACCGGCCCAGGGGCCGTTGTTGGCGCAGGTGCCGGTCTTGAAGACGGCACCGGAGCGGTGGTCGTCGGAGAAGTTCCAGTTGACCCAGCTCACCTTCTTCTTCGCCATGAGGTCGAGATAGCGCTGCGCCATGGTGAAGTCGTTGGCGCCTTCGCCCGCGTAGTCCTGGGTGCCGAACTCGGTGACGAAGACGGGGAGCTTGTCCGCCGCCCTGGAGAGGGTGTTCAGGTACTCGTCGCGGTGGGAGGCGGCGTAGAAGTGGAAGGTGTACATGATGTTGGAGGCCCGCACCGGGTTGTTCACGACCTCCTTCTCGTCGGAGCCCTCCGACACGCCGAACGACGACCACGCGCGCGTGCCGACGAGGATGGGGCTGCGCGGATCCTGGGCGCGGATGACGGGGATGAGTTCCTCGGCGTAGCTCCTGATGCGGGACCAGCTCACGCCGCTGGGTTCGTTGGCGATCTCGTACAGCAGGTTCTTCTTGGCGCCGTGGCGCCGGGCGATCTCGGTGAAGAAGGTCTTGGCGCGGCTCAGGTTGTGGTGGGGGTCACCGGGGCTGAGCATGTGCCAGTCGACGATGGCGTACATGCCGCGTGAGGTGGCCTTTTCGATGATGGAGTGCACCAGGTCGGTGTAGCCGCGCGGGTCGGTCTCGTAGCCGCCCTCCTGGACGTACATGGAGATGCGCAGGACGTCCGCGTTCCAGTCCGTGGCCAGGGCGTTGAGCGAGCCGTCGGTGACGCACTGGCGGTACCACTGGAGGCCGTGTGTCGACATGCCGCGCAGTTGGATCGGTTTGCCGTGCTCGTTGCAGAGCTTGGTGCCGCAGACCGTGAGCCTGCCGTTGGCGGCGACCGGTGTCGCGGCGGTGGGGCCGGGTGAGGTGTTCACCGTTCCACGATCGGCGCCGACGGCGGCGGGGAGGCCGAGGACGGTGAGGGCGAGGAGGAGCGCGGCGAGGAGAGCGCCGGCGCTGCCGAGGGGACGTGTCCGGATCCGTGCCGGTCTCATGTGGGGGTCTCCGATGCGTTGACGGGAGTCGAGACTGGAAGGAAACTTTCCTAACTGATGGATAGCAGGCGCGAGTTGCGACATGCAAGGTTCATGACAACTTTGAGGGTGTCGGGAGGCGGTTGGCGTGTGACCCTCGATGAGGCCCGCTCGCACGAACTCGCCGCGCGCTTCGAGCGCGTGGACGCCGGACTCGCGACGGTCGAGGTGTACGACGTGACCTTCGCCGGCTTCGGCGGCCACCCCGTCAAGGGCTGGTTCGTCCTGCCCGCCGGGACGAGCGAGCCGCTGCCGGTGGTCGTCGAGTACCTCGGGTACGGCGGCGGGCGCGGCCTGCCGCACACGCATCCGCTCTGGGCGTCGGCCGGGTTCGCGCACTTCGTGATGGACACCCGTGGCCAGGGCAGCGGCTGGGCCGGCGGCGACACGCCCGACCCGGTGGGCAGCGGGCCCGCGTACCCGGGCAGCAGGCGGCCCAGCTCAGGTGGCTGCCAGGAAAGCTGACGGCCTGACGGCCCACGGCTCCGGGCGCTCTTGACCGGGAGCCGGTGCGGCGGCCGTTCGGGCGGACGGCATACTGACCGACCGGGCGCGATCACTTCCGACATGCTAGGAGCAGCCATGGTTGACCGGATCGCCACCGAGAAGACGACCTTCAGGCCGGTCTTCGAGGTGGGGTCGTCCTTCATGGAGCAGGCGCGGGGCATCGAGGCGAGGTTCCAGCACGCGATCGCCCCGGCGACGGTGGACTTCGACTTCGGTGAGATCAGCCGGGCGGCGAGCGGTATCCCCGACAGCTCGACGGTGAAGATCATTCGGGGCTGGGGGCTCCAGGAGACCGCTCCCGTCAGCGTGATGATCCTCTCCCTCCGGGAGGCCGTACGCCAGGCCCTTCCGGAGCCGTTCGAGAACACGGCCTTCTGGGAGAAGGTCGAAGGGGCGCTCACCGACGCCTTCGTGGGCCTGTACGAGCAGACGGGCACCCACCTCTCCTTCTACCGGGAGGAGCCGGACAACACCAGCTACTACTACAACCTGCTGTTCGCCCTCCAGGACGAGGAGACCGGCGGCTCCGTCCACGCCGTCGCCTTCTGCGCCAATGTGACGGTCGCTCTGAGCCCGGAGAAGGTGCGCGTCCTGACGGTCGGCGACACGGCCCCGTACATGATCCGCGTCAACGCCATCACCGTGCGGCGCACCGCACCGTCCGCGGGCTGACGGCGGCGTCCGCGGCCCACCGGGCCGCCATGCCTACGCGCTCGTCGCGGGGCGCGGCGTCCCGGCGGGCCCGGTGCTCCCGGTGGGGCCGGTGGTCCCGGCGGGAGCGGTGGGCCCGGTGGCCCCCGTGGGAGCGGTGACGCGATCGGGGAGGCGGTTGCCGACGCTCCGGTACGTGAGCGGCAGCCCCGCCAGCCGTTCGGGGAGCAGGCAGTTCTTGCCGTCCACGACCACGGCGGGCGGCGCCATCCTGGCGGCCATCAGGGACCAGTCGGCCTCGATGACCTCCGGCCACTCGGTGAGGACGACCGCCGCCCGGGCGCCCTGCACGGCGGTGCGCAGTTCCGCGCACGGCTGGGTGCCGGGGAACAGTTCCCGCAGGCGTTCGGGGTCGGTGGCCGGGTCCCAGATGCGGACGGCGGCCGCCTCGGCGACCAGTTGGGGGACGAGGGCGCGGCTGGGCGCCGCCCGCATGTCGTCGCTCCACGGCTCGTAACGGGCTCCGAGGACCGCGATCTCGCACCCGGCGAGCTGCTCGCCCAGTTCTTCGCGGAGCATGTCGCGCACGAGCGCGGGCTGTGCGCGGTTGACGGCGATGGTGGCGTCGAGCAGGGGTGTCGGGATACCGCGCTCGGCCGCCCAGTGCGCCAGTGCCGCCGTGTCCTTGGGGAGGCACGAGTCACCGAAGCCGAGGCCCGGCTGGAGGAAGGCGTGACCGATGCGGGGGTCGAGTCCCGCGCCCTGCATCACCTTGTCGATGTCGAGGTCCGGTGCGGCGCACAGCCGCGCGAACTCGTTGGCGAAGCTGATCTTCATCGCGAGGAAGGCGTTGCCGGCGTACTTGATCATCTCGGCGGTGTCGGGCGTGGTCACCACCCAGGGGCACGTCAGCTCGCCGTAGAGCTGGTGCAGCAGCGGCAGGGGGCCGTGCGACCACAGCCCGACGACGGTCCGGGAGGGGGTCGTCCAGTCGTCCAGGGCGCTGCCCTGGTTGAGGAACTCCGGGTTGTAGGCGTAGCGCTCGCGCATCTGGGGGTGGGCCTGGAGGAGCCGGGCGCTGGTGCCGGGCGGGACGGTGGACTTGAGCACCACGGCCGGTGGCGGCAGCAGGGCCGCCACCTCCGCCAGGGCCACCGTCACTTGTGACAGATCGGCCGCCCCGGTCCCGTCGGGCGGTGTGCCCACGGTGATCAGGACGACCTCGAAGGGCTCTCTGAGGTGCGTGTGGGCCAGGTCGGACGCGAAGGCCAGCCGCCCGGTCTCCCTGGCCAGCGTCAGTTCCTCCTGGAGCCCGGGCTCGGACACCGGAGTGCGGCCCGCTTCCAGTGCGGCCAGCCGCGCCGGGTCGCGCTCGATGCCCGTCACATGATGGCCCTGCCGGGCGAGGGCGACTGCCCCGGTCACTCCGACATAGCCCTGCCCAACGATGGCGACCCGCACGTGACTCTCCCGACACCCCGGCGACACCAGCCGACCTGCTGCCGCTCCGTACGCGGAAACGCCAGCTTGCGGCCCCCGGCGCCGCCGGGCCACCGGTCCCGGCCGGACGGGTGACGGTCAGCCCCTGGTGTTGGCGAACCAGGCGAATCCGTCCCCGTCCCGGCCCTTCTCCCCCTCCCGGTCCGTCTCCCCGCCACCGGCCGGGGCGGCTCCACTGTCCGGGGCCGGGGTGTTCGGCAACAGGAGTTCCACCCGTACGGTCCCCTTCTTGCGCTGCTGGGCGACGAACTCGTCGATCTGCGTGCGGCAGGCGTGGTCCAGGTGCGTCATGGCCGTGAGGTCCAGGCGGACGCGGGGCGTTCCGGCGGCGGCCCGGGCTTCGAGGGCCGCCAGCGCCTCCAGCAACTGCGGGAGCCTGACGAAGGTGGCGCTTCCCGTGATGGTCAGCTTCGCCGTGTCCCCGTCGGACGTCTGCCGCAGGGTGGTCCGGGACATGCGGAGCACCGCCAGCAGAGTCGCCGCCGCCAGGCCGATCAGCACGCCCTCCAGCAGCGCCGTACCGAAGATGGCGAGGGTGGTGACCGCCATGACCACGGCCTCACCCCGGTCCTGCTTCCAGAGCAGGCGGAACTGTTCCGGGGCGAACAGCTTCCACCCGCTGTGCACGAGGACGCCCGCGAGGACGGTGACGGGGATGAGGGCGAGCAGGCCCGGCAGCAGGAGCGCGAAGGCGAGCAGCCACAGGCCGTGCAGCGTACGGGAGAGGCGGGTGCGCGCTCCGGCCTGGACGTTGGCGGAGCTGCGGGCGACCACGGCGGTCATGGGCAGGGCGCCGAGGGCGCCGCAGACGGTGTTGCCGATGCCCTGGGAGAACAGTTCGACGTTGTAGCGGGTGCGCGGGCCGGTGTGCATGCGGTCCACGGCGGCCGCGGTGAACAGGCTCTCCGCCGACGCGATCACGGTGAAGGTGAGGATGGTGGCGATGACCGCCGGGTCCGCGAGCCCGGCCAGCTCCTCGGACCCGGGCAGATGGAGGGAGCCCAGCAGGTCGCCCACCTGGAGGGTGTTGATGCCGACGCCCGGGAGCGCGGCGACACCCATGCCGAGGACCACCGCGACGAGCGCGGCCGGCGCCCGGTTCACCGGTCCCGGCACCTTCTTCCAGACGAAGCTGAGTACGACGGTCACCGCCCCGAGCGCGGCGGCGATAAGCGCGTCCGGCCTGCCGAAGGTGGCGGCGAGCAGGCCCGGCAGCCCCAGCAGGTTCTCGACCGGTGTGCCCGGCGCCTTGGCGTCGGCCAGGACGTAGGACTGCCCGATCATCAGGGGCAGGCCGATCCCGGCGAGCATGCCCTGGATGACCGCGACCGAGATGGCCTGGAACATACGGCCGAGCCGGACGAGCGCGAGGGCGATCTGGAGCAGACCGCTGACCAGGACGATGATGCCGAGCATGGCCAGTCCGTGCTCCAGCACGGCTCCGGAGACGAGGGCCGCGAGGCCGGCTGCGGGGCCGCTGACCTGGAGCGCGCTGCCGCGCATCAGGCCGACGACGAGCCCGCCCACGATGCCGGAGACGATGCCCAGCTCGGGCGGGGCGCCGGAGGCCACGGCGACCCCGATGCACAGCGGCAGGGCGACCAGGAAGACGACGAACGAGGCGGTGACTTCCGTACCGAGGTGCGCGCCGCGCAGTTCGGCGGCGAGTGACGGGACGGCCGTTGAAGGTGCGCGGGTGGCGGACCGGGCGGTCAGCGGGGAGCGGGCGCCGGACCGGCCGGTGGGGCGGGCGTGCCGGGCGCGCTGTCGTGGCGGGGAGGGGGACGGCGTGGGGGACGGCGTGGGGGACGGCGTGGGGGACGGCATGGGGGACGGCATGGGGGGCGAACTCCTTGCGCGGGGCCGGAACCGGGCCGGCATCGACAACCGTGAGCGGGCCGGCGGGGTCAGTGGGGCGCGAAGCCGCCGTCCTCGCCCAGCTCGTGGAGTACGCCGGTGTCGATGCGGTAGTACCAGCCGTGGAGCCGCAGTTCGTCGTCGTCCAGGAGGCGGCGGACGACTGGGTAGGTGCCCAGCGTCGCGAGCTGGTGCACCACGTTGAGCTGGACGAGCCGCTCCAGCGATTCGGCGTCCCCCGGCGTCCGGGGGGCCAGCGCGGGGCGGACCAGGGAGAGCCACGCGTCGACACCGGGCAGGAGCGAGAGGTCGCGCCCGGAGGCGAGGGCGCTCATCGCGCCGCAGTGGGAGTGGCCGCAGATGACGACGTCCCGGATGCCGAGGACGTCGAGCGCGTACTCGATGGTCGCCACCTCGCCGGACACGTCGGCCGCCCAGCGCGGCGGAACGATGTTGCCCGCGTTGCGCAGTTCGAATATCTCCCCGGGACGGGCCCCGGTGATCAGCGCCGGTACGACACGGGAGTCGGAACAACTGATGACGAGGGCCTGCGGGGACTGACCGGCGGCCAGGCGCCGGTAGGTGTCACCGGCCCCGGCCACCTGCCGGTGGAAGGAACGGGCGTGGTCGAGAAGGGCCTGCATGTGTCCTCCTGGTCGACGGTCGTCGCGGGCAGCGCGTCGCGGTGCCCGTGGACTGTGCGGACGACCCTAGGAAGGCGTCTTCCAGGCGGAGGCCAGCGCTGGGTTAACAACAGTCCAGCGGTCGCCCAGGTTTTCGCCGTCGGTCAGGTGTGAGCAATCGCTCGAAGAGCGCGGTCACCGCCTGGCGGGGCCCGTCCTGTTGTACGGTGCGGAATCCGAACAGCCGTTGTGAGAAACGGTAGTTGGCGCATAGCCGGATGCCGTGCGGCGTGGTGCGCGCCGACGGGTACCGGAAGGACGGGAACGACTCATGCGGGTGCTGCTCATCGAGGACGACGAGTCCATCGCCGAACCACTGGCCGAGGGGCTCGCCCGTTACGGACTCGACGTCGGACGTGTGGCGACCGGCGGCGCCGCGCTCGCCGGGCCGTTCGGGGACATCGTGCTGCTGGACCTCGGCCTGCCGGACATGGACGGGATCGACGTCTGCCGCCGGATCCGGCAGGTCTCGCAGGTGCCGATCATCATGCTGACCGCCCGGGGTGAGGAGGCCGACCGGGTGGTGGGCCTGGAGATGGGGGCGGACGACTATCTGGCGAAACCTTTCAGCATGCGGGAGCTCATCGCCCGCATCCGCGCCGTCACCCGCCGCACGCGCGCGGCGGCCGGTCACCTGCCGGACGGGGCGGTCGCACCGGGCGGCGTGCCGGGTGTCGCCGGCGAAGGCGCCGAACGGGACGGCGGGCCGTACCGCCTGGGCGCCCTGGTGGTGGACCGGCGCACCCGGCAGGCATGGGTACGGGACGCCCTGGTGGCACTGACGCCCAAGGAGTTCGACCTGCTGGCGCTGCTGGCCGAGGACCCGGGCGCGGTGTGCTCGCGCCAGCAGATCCTGGACGAGGTGTGGGACCCGCACTTCCACGGCCCCACCAAGACCCTCGACGTCCATGTGGCGGCGCTGCGGCGCAAACTGGGCGATCCGGCGTGGATCCACACGGTACGGGGAGTGGGGTTCCGCCTCGTCGTCCCGGCATCGCGCAACTGACGGGCGGGGCGCCGCCGTGACCCGACGCCTGCTCCTGAGCTACCTGACCGTGGCCCTGCTGGTTCTGCTGTGCCTGGAGGTGCCCTTGGGCATCGTCTACGGCAGGGCCGAGCAGCAGCGCGCCACCCAGGCCGCCGAGGACGAGGCCGAGTCCCTCGCCGCCTACGCGGCCGTGTCCCTCGCGGGCGGTAGGACCGCCGCCCTGGACGACCGGGTGGCGCACTGTGCCGCACGTATCGGCGGAGAGGTGGCCGTCTTCGGCCCGGACGGCCGGCTCACGGCCTCGTCCAGCCCCCTGACGCCCGCTGGGGCGCGGGAGATGGCCGCCCGGGACGAGGTGCGGTCCGCGTTGCGGGGGCGGGCGGCCATCGACGTACGCACCGGGCCGGTGGGCGGCGGGGTGCGGGTGCTCGCCGCCGCGGCCCCGGTGCCGCTCGGCTCGTCCCGGTTCGGGGCCGTACGCGTCACGCTGCCCACCGACGCGGTGCACCGGCGGGTGCACGGCGTGTGGCTCACCCTGGCGGTGGTGGGGCTGCTGGCGCTGACGGCCGTGGCGGGGGTGGCGTTCTGGCTGGCCCGCTGGACGAGCCGGCCCGTGCTCGAACTGGAGCGGGTCACCGCCCGGCTGGCCGAGGGAGACCTGTCGGTACGGGCCACCCTGGCCACGTCGACCGGCCCGCCGGAGGTGCGGAGGCTCGCGGTCACCTTCAACGAGACCGCCGCGCGCCTGCAGCAGTTGCTGGAATCGCAGCGCGCCTTCGCCGGTGAGGCGTCCCACCAGCTCAAGACGCCGCTGGCCGCGCTCCGGCTGCGCCTGGACAACCTGGAGCCGGACGTGGCGGCCCATGCCAGGAGCGGCCTGACGGCGGCGATGACCGAGACGGAACGGCTGGCCCGCATGGTGGAGGGGCTGCTGGCGATGGCCCGGCTGGACGAGAAGGCCGTCATGCGGGTGCCCGTCGATCTCGACCGGATCGCCGTCGACCGCGTACAGACCTGGACGCCCGTGTTCGAGGAGCGCGGCTGCCGGCTGGCGCTGGGCGTCGAGCACGCCGGGCAGGCGCTCGCCGTGCCGGGCGCCGTGGAACAGATCCTGGACAACCTGCTCTCCAACGCCCTCCGGGTGTCGCGGCCCGGGTCCGTGGTGCTGGTGGACCGGCGGCTCCCCCGCCCGGCACGCCGGGGCCCGCGCGAACACCGCCCGCCGTGGGCCGAGCTGCATGTGATCGACGAAGGCCCCGGGATGCCTCCCGAGCAGCGTGAGCGTGCCTTCGACCGGTTCTGGCGCGCGCCCGGTTCGACCGAGGGGGGCAGCGGACTCGGCCTGTCCCTGGTGCGGCGGCTCGCGGTCGCCAGTGGCGGGCACGCCGCCCTGGAGGAGGCCGCCCGGGGCGGCATCGACGCAGTGGTGCGGCTGCCCTCGGTACCGTCACCACGGGGTCCCGGTCCGGCTCCCGGACGGGGCGAGTCGCCGAGGCAGTGGCCGGCCCGGAGGACCGTCCCCGTGCCCCGCCTCCGCGGCAGGCCGCACCCGCGCAGCACGCCCCGCCGGTGAAAGGGCCTCAGTCCCCGTGGCGTGCCGTCGGCAGGTGCACCACGACCAGGGCGAACGCCGCCAGCACGACGTAACGCAGCGCCGAGTCCAGTCCGTTCCAGTCGGAGGACTGCCACATGGCGAACCACTCACCGCCGATGCCGAAGAAGCCGAGCCCGAACAGCAGCAGCACCATCACCAGCCCGGCGCTGCTCGCCCGGCGCGCCCGGTCGTAGCTCCTCCGCCGCAGCCCCGCCGCCCAGAGCCAGGTGGCGAACGTGAGCAGGGCCGCCGTGAGGACCTCCCAGACGATGATGGCGAGGTACGCCGCGTTCTGGAGGGCGGGTGAGGTGACCGCCCGCCACATCAATTGCGGGTCCTTGAAGGTGGTGTCCATGGCCAGGACGTGCTGGACGAACTGCTGGTTGGTCCCGAAGTCGGTGATGTTGCCGAAGGCCACCAGGACCATGGACAGCGCGACGGTTCCCGTCAGGGCGGCCGCCGCGACGGGCAGGCTGCCCAGCCGGAGAAACCGGTCCACCGGAGTACCGGTGCGCTCACTGCTCACTGCCACGTCGAATTCCCCTCGTCCGCCACGTCGTTGCGCGCAACCTCTCCGCGCTCGTTCTCATCATCCCTCCTGCGACAGGTCAACACAGCAGTGGGGAAAGAACGATGGACCAGACGACGCCACCGGTCAGCGGCACGGGAACGGAATCGGGCGGCGGGCCGAGCCGTCGTCGCCTGCTGGGCGCCGGTGCGGCCGCCGCCCTCTCCGGAGCTCTGCTCACGGGCATCGCCGGCACCCGGGCGTCAGGGGCGGGCGCGGCGTCCGCGCCCAAGGCGCCGGGCGCGCCCCGCCCGGCGGACTGGGCGGCGCTGGGCAAGGGGCTGGACGGGACGCTGGTACGGCCGGGTGACCGTGACTACGACGTGGCCCGCACGCTGTTCAACCCCCGGTTCGACGCCGTCCGCCCGGCCGGTATCGCCTACTGCGCCCGGCCCGAGGACGTCCGCGAGTGCCTGGAGTTCGCCCGCGCGCACAAGGTGCCGGTCGCGGTGCGCAGCGGCGGCCACTCGTACGCGGGCTGGTCGTCCGGGCCGGGTCTGATCGTCGACGTTCAGCGGATGGCGTCCGTGTCGCTGACGGGCGGCACCGCGACGATCGGCGCGGGGGCGAAACTCATCGACGTCTACGACCGGTTGACCGCCCGTGGCCGCACCGTGCCGGCCGGGTCCTGCCCCACCGTGGGCGTGGCCGGTCTGGCGCTGGGCGGTGGCATCGGCGTCGTCAGCCGTGCCTACGGCCTGACCAGCGACAGCATCACGGGCGCCCGGATAGTGACCGCCGACGGCCGGATACGGGACGTCGACGCCAAGCGGGACCCCGATCTGTTCTGGGCGCTGCGCGGCGGCGGCAACGCGCAGTTCGGTGTGGTCACCGAGCTGCGGATGCGTACGCACGCGGCGCCGGAGTGCACCACGTTCTTCCTCCGCTGGCCCTGGTCGCGTGCCGCCGCCGTGGTGCGCGAGTGGCAGCGCTGGGCCCCCACCGCGCCGGACGGGATCTGGGCCAACCTGCACCTGGCGGCCCCGGTGGGCGGACGGCCCGGATCGGTACGGGTGGGCGGGCTCGCCCTCACGGGCCGGCGTGACCTGGAGAACCGGCTCGACCGGCTGGCCGGCGCCATCGGCGCGGCGCCCACGTCGGAGGCCATCCGTACCCGCCCGTTCATGGACGCGATGAAGGTCATGGGCGGGGTGTCCGGCTGGTCCATCGCGCAGGCCCACCAGAAGGGCACGCTCCCGGGCCGTACGCCGCAGGGCCGGGTGGCGCGCGAGTCGTACGCCGCGCACTCCGACTTCTACACGCGCCCCGTCCCGGCCGCGGGCGTCAAGGCGCTGATCGCCCGGGTGGAACAGCTCGCGCGGCTCACCGGAGGCGGGGCGGGCAGCATCGCCCTGGACGCGATGGGCGGCGCGGTGAACCGGGTACGGCCGGCCGACACGGCGTTCGTCCACCGCGACGCGCTCTTCCTCGCCCAGTACATCGTGTCCTGGCCGGACCGCGCCCCCGCGGCCACCGTGGCCCGCCACCGGGCCTGGCTGGACGGCACGCACGATGTGATGCGGCCGTGGGCGAGCGGCCGGGCGTACCAGAACTACACCGACCCGGCGCTGCGGGACTGGCGCCGTGCCTATTACGGCGCCAACATCGACCGCCTGGTGAAGGTGAAGGCGGCGTACGACCCGGGCCGTCTCTTCCGTCACCCGCAGGCGTTCTGAGCCGCTTCACCGGTTCGTCCGTCCCGGAGGGCGGATGTCAGTGGCGGGTGTCACGCTGATGCCGTACGCGATCGACGTGACACCCGCGAAACGAGGAAGTGCCGTGATCACCACCGACTTCGCTCCTGGCTCCCCCTGTTGGCTCGACCTCGGCGCCCCGGACATCCCGGCGGCGGCCGATTTCTATCGCTCGGTGTTCGGCTGGGAGTTCCAGCCGTTCAGCTCCGAGGAGGAGGAGTACGGCTCCTTCAAGCTGAACGGCAAGACGGTCGCGGGGCTCGGGAAGCTCACCGAGAAGGGGGCCCGTTCGGCCTGGATGATCTACTTCCAGACGCCCGACGCCGATGCCACGACCGAGGCCGTGCAGCGGTCGGGCGGCACGGTGCGGGTCGCCCCGATGGACGCCGACGGCGAGGGCCGGATGGCCCAGTACACCGACCCCCAGGGCGGCCAGTTCGCGGTGTGGCAGCCGGGGTCGTACAAGGGCGTGGAGGCGGTGGACGGGCCGGGGAGCCTGGGCTGGATCGAGCTGTACACGACGGACGCGGCGGCCGCCAAGGAGTTCTACGGGAATCTGTTCGGCTGGGAGACCCAGGACATGGAGCTGCCGGGCGGCGGCGGGACGTATTCGCTCATCACCCCGTCCGGTCTGCCTCCGGAGCGGATGCACGGCGGCCTGATGCAGCTCCCCGCCGACGCGCTCACCCTGACCGGCGGCCGCGCCTACTGGCACCCCGTCTTCGGCTCCACCGACTGTGACGCGACGGTCGCCACGGTGAGGGAGAAGGGCGGCACCATCCAGATGGGCCCGGAGGACGCGCCGGGTGTCGGGCGGCTCGCCGTCTGCGTCGACCCGGCCGGCGCGGACTTCGTGGTGCTCACCCCCGCCGAGGGGTGACCCGAGGGGTGACCCCGGACGGGGGACCCGAGGCGTGCCGCCGCGGTGCTCACCGGCCCGCCCGTCCGCCCGCGGCCTCCGCACCGCTCGGGGAGACGCCGTCGAAACGGGCGCTGAGCCGTTGGTGGACGAGGCGGGCGACATCGGCGAGCGTCAGGCCGCTGCCCATGAGTTCGGCGGGCGAGATCAGCAGGTCGAAGCGGCTGCGGACGGCCACGAGCAGTTCGGCGCCCATGAGGGAGTCCAGCCCGTAGTCCTCCAGACGGCGCCGGGGGTCCAGTTCGTCGCTGCCCATGTGGAGCACGTCCGCCAGGAGGGTCGCGAGCATCGAGGCGACGGCGGCCTCCGCCTCGTCCGGCGCCATCTGGGCGAGTTCCCGCAGTACGTCCGCGTGGGACCGGCCGTCGTCGTCGGTGGCGTCCGGCACCAACTGCTGGAAGCGCGGACCGGCGAGCAGCGGGAGCAGGCCCTTCGCGCGGGCCCAGTCGAAGCGCTCGACGCCGGCGACGGCGGTGCCGTCCGCCGGCAGCAGCGGCCCGGCCGCCGTGAACGCCTCCCGCGGGGTGAGCGGGACCATGCCCATACGGGCCATCGAACGCCCCAGGTCGTGGCGCGCGACGTACCCCGTCTCCGCGATGGCGCCCCACGCGATCGTCGTGGCGGGCAGCCCGTTCGCGCGGCGGTGCCGGGCGAGCGCTTCCAGGTAGGCGTTGCCCGCCGCGTACGGCGCCTGCCCGATGTTGCCGATGGAGGCGACGACCGAGGAGTAGGCGAGGAACAGGTCCAGCGGCCGGTCGCGGGTGAGCCGGTCCAGCAGGGCGGTGCCGGTCGTCTTCGGGGCCAGGACGGCGCTCACGCGCGGGTCGTCGAGCCCGGCGAGCGGCGCGTCGTCCAGGTGCATGGCGCAGTGCACCACCCCGCGCAGCGGCCGGCCGGTGGCGTCGATGTCCCGGATGAGCCGCCGCACGGCGTCCGGGTCGGTGACGTCGGCCGCGTACGCGGTGGCCGTGACGCCCTGTTCGGCGAGGCGTGCCAGGACGGCGGCCGCTTCGGGGGCCCGGTCGCCGCGCCGGCTCACCAGCGCCAGGTGGGTGGCGCCGAGGCCGGCCAGCCGGCTCGCGGTGGCGGCGCCGAAGCCGCCGAGCCCGCCGGTGACCAGGTAGGTGCCGGACGGGTCGAGGCGGGGCGCCCGGGCGCCGTCGGTCACCGGTACCGGTTCGTCCAGGGGGTCGAGGGTGACGACGACCTTGCCGAGGTGGCGGGAGTGCTGGAGGAGGCGGAAGGCCTCGTCGACGCGCGCGGCCGGGTAACCGTTGTAGGGCAGCGGCCGGTACGTGCCCGCCGCCACCCGCTCGGACACCTCGGCGAACAGCTCGCCGGTGCCGGGGGCTTCGGGCGGCAGGGTGTTGAGGTCGACGCCGAAGAAGGCGATGTTGTGGTCGAAGGGGCGCAGTGACAGCGGCTTGTTCTCGAAGATGTCCCGCTTGCCGAGTTCGATGAAACGCCCGCCCGGCCGCAGCAGGTCCAGGCTGCGGGCGATGGCCTCGCCGGCGAGGGAGTTGACGACGACGTCGACTCCGGTGCCGCCGGTGATGCGGCGCACCTGGGGCGCGAACTCCAGGCTGCGGGAGTCCAGGACGTGCTCGACGCCCAGGGTGCGCAGCCAGTCCCGTTTGGCCTCGCTGCCCGCGGTGGCGATCACCCGGGCGCCCGCGGAGCGGGCGTACTGGAGGGTGGCGAGGCCGATACCGCCCGCTCCGCCGTGGACGAGGACCGTCTCGCCGGGGGCGAGGCGGGCGAGCCGGTGGAGGCTGTGGTGGACGGTGGCGTGGACGACGGGGAGGGTCGCGGCCTCCGCGAAGCCCATCGCGTCGGGGATGCGGCCGAGGGCGTTCTCGGAGGCGAGGGTGTGCGAGGCGAGTGAGGCCGGAGCGAGCCCGAACACCCGGTCCCCCACGGCCCAGCGGGTCACGCCGGGACCGACCTCGGTGACGACCCCGGCGCACTCCAGCCCCGGCCCCTGGGCGGTGGGCGTGCCTTCGACGGCTTCCTGGGGCAGCAGCCCGTTCGCCACCAGGGTGTCCCGGTAGTTGAGCCCCACCGCGCGGACGGCGACGGTCACCTGTCCGGTTCCGGGCCGTGGCGCGCTGGTGCGCTCCCACGTCAGGCGGTAGTGGAGCCCCGGTTCGCACACGCGCAGCCGGAAGGCGCCGGCGGGCGTGGACTGCGGCGTGAGGTCCGGCCGGGTGTGGGTCTCGCGCGGTACGAAGCGGCCGTTGCGGGTGAGCACGATCTCGTCCTCGTCGCCGGGCGCGAGCAGCTCGGCCGCCAGGCGCCGGGCGTCCGCCTCCGGTTCGCCGCAGCGCTCCAGGCTGACCCGCCGGATGCCGAGCCGGGGCTGCTCGTTGGCGAGGGAGCGGGCCAGGCCCCAGACGGCCGCGTCACCGGGGTGGGCGGGGTTCTCCGGGGCGGGGAACAGCCCGCTGGGCCGGGTGACGAGCCACAGCCGGACGGTGACATCTTCGGGGAGGGTGTCCCGGCAGACGGTGGCCACCGCACGCAGGAGGGCAGTTCTGCGGGTGGCCTGTGCGGTGAGGCGGGCGGGGTCGGTCTCCGGTTCGGCGAACAGGACGGCGAGGGTCACGTCCTGGGCGCCGGTCGCCGGCAGTTGGGCGAGGGCTTGGGCCACGTCGGCATCGGCGTCGGCGGCGACGGTCGTGACGGTGGCCGGGCCGCCGGCAGCCTTCCGCAGCCGGTCGGCGACCACCCGGCCCAGGGCACCCTCGTCCTCGCTCTCGACGGCGACGACCCAGGCGGTGCGCCCCTCCGGCGCGGGCAGCGGCTCCGGGGCGGCGGGGCGGTCGTCGGCGGGCGCGGCGGCGAGCAGCACGGAGTAACCGTCCCGTGCGGGCTGCCGGTCGTCTCCGGTCCGGACGACGTCGGTGAAGCCGCACTCCTCCAGCAGCGGTGGCCACTGGTCCCGGCCGAGCAGGATCGAGTGCGGGCGCAGGTGCTGGTCGTCGCGCTGCCAGAAGCTGTCCAGGGTGCCGAAGATGGTGCTGAGCTGCTCGGTGTCGTGGGGTTCCAGGGCGAGCAGGAGCCCGCCCGGCGCCAGGAGGGTACGGACCCGGTGCAGGGCGGCGGCCACATCGGTGGTGGTGTGCAGGGCGTGGGCGGCCACGACGAGGTCGAAGGCTCCCTCGGTGAAGCCCTGCGCGTGCGGCTCGGCGTTGAGGTCGAGCGTCCGGTAGTCGAGGAAGTCGTAGGCGCCGAAGCGGTGTTCGGCGCGGGTGAGGAAGGCCGCCGAGACGTCCGTGTACGTGTAGTGGGTGCGCTCGGGCGGGAGGAGCGGCAGCAGAGCGGCCGTGGTGCCCCCGGTGCCGGCGCCGACCTCCAGGACCCGCAGCGGCCGGTCGGCCGGCCAGGCGTCGACGAGGCCGCGCACCAGCGCCTGGGCGATGCGGTTGAGGAACCGGGTCACCGGCGCGAGGTCGTAGAGCTGTTCGTAGGCGGCGCCGTCGGAGGCCACCAGCTCCATGGGGTCCCGGGCGCCGCGCAGGACGGCGTCCAAGTGGCGTGCCCGCCTGGCGAAGAGCGCCGCCTCGGCGCAGAAGCCCGGGTGGTCGGCCACGAGGCCCCTCAGCAGCTCCGGGGCCCGGGAGGTCGCGGTCGTCAGGCGCCGGCGCCCGTCCGGGAGGGACGTCAGCAGACCGTGCCGCTCCATCAGGGGCAGCATCAGTCCGACGAGATTCCGGTGGGACTCCCGCAGTCCGTGCTCCGTGAGCACCGTCATGTCGAAGGCCGCGCCCGGGTCGGGCAGGAAACCGCGCAGTACCTCGGCCCAGGTGTGGGCGACGGCTTCCTTCTGCGCGGTCACGAACCGCTCGTAGGGCGTCTCCCGCCAGGCCGTGAGCAGCGCGGTGATCCGCTCGGCGGCGGCCGCCGCGACGCGGGACGGCGCGGGCGGCGGCGGGCAGGACGCCGGCGGGGGGCTGTCGGGGCGGGGGGCGGCGCGCAGCACGGTGTGCCGGAGCATGACCGGTGCCGGCTCGGCCTCGGTGAGGCGGCGCAGCCGGCAGCCCTCCAGTTCCACGGTGACGGTGCCGTCGTCGTCGGTGAGGAGGATGTCCCAGCACACCTCGGCCGCGCTGCGGGACCGCTCCCGTACGTGCACCAGGCCCGTGGCGGAGGGGGTGCCCCAGACGCGTACGGCGCCGATGGCGAAGGGCAGGTAGGGCGACGCGACCGCCGGGTCGTCGTGCAGCAGGGGCGCGCCGGCCTGCAAGGCGCCGTCCAGCAGGGCGGGGTGCGCTTCGTAGGGGGCCGGATCGGTGTCGGCGTCCTCGTGCCGGTAGGTGGCCAGCACTTCGCCGGTGCCCGCCCGGAGGCCGGTGAGCACCTGGAACGCGGGCCCGTAGGCGAGGCCCGCGCGCTCGCACGTCCGGTAGTGGTCGGGGCCGCTGACGGCGCGCGGGCACCGGGCGCGTACGGCGTCGGCGTCCAGGGATTCGGGGCGCGTGCCGAGCAGGGCGCGCACCCGGGCCCGTACGTGCTCGCGCGGTTCGTCGCCGCGGCCGCCGGTGCTGGTGACGGTGAGCGCCCCGTCGTCCGGTGTCACCGTCACCTGTGTGCGCAGCGGCCCGGGATCGGGCCACGGCACGGCCAGGGGGCGGTCGATGCGCAGGTACGCGACCTCGGCCGGGGCGCCGAGGGTGCGCCGGCCTGCCGCGAGGGCCATCTCGACGTAGCCGGTGGCGGGCATGACGACGCTGCCCGCGACCCGGTGCCCGGCCAGCCAGGGGACGAGGGCGGGGTCCACGGGGGCGGACCACAGCGGCTGCGGGGCGGGGATCCGCTCGCCCAGCAGCGGGTGGTCGATCCGGCCGTCGCCGCCGGTGCGCAGCACCCAGTCCTCCGGGGCGCCGTGCCAGTGGTGTTCGCGCTGCCAGGGGTAGGCGGGCAGGTCGGCCGGCCGGGCCGGGTGCGGGAAGTGGCGGTCCCACTCCACCGGGGCGCCCGCCGCGAGCAGTGCCGCCAGTGCGGTCGCCATGGCGGCCACACCGTCGGCGTCCCGGTGCAGCGTCGGTACGTAGCCGACGGGCGCGTGCGCCGGGGTGGGCGCGGTACGCCGCAGGTAGGGGCGCAGCACCGGGTGCGGGCCGATTTCGAGGAGGATGCCGGCGCCGTCGGTGAGCGCGCGGTCGACGGCACGGGCGAAGCGCACGGGTTCGCGGACGTTGCGCCACCAGTAGTCCGCGGTCAGTTCCTCGCCGGGCACGGGGGCGCCGGTGACGGTGGAGACCATCGGCACCCGGGTCGCGGTGGGCGCCAGGCCGCTGAGGGCGCGGGCGAGCGGTTCGCGCAGCGGGTCCATGGCGCGGCTGTGGAAGGCGTAGTCCAGGCCGAGGTCGCGGAAGAAGACCTGGCGGGCGCCGAGTTCCTCGCCGAGGGCGGCGAGTGCGCCCGGGTCTCCGGCGACGGTGACGTCCCGGGCGCTGTTGACACCGGCGATCTCCAGTCGTCCCTCGTACGCGGTGAGGGCCTCGCGCGCGTCCGCCTCGCCCAGGCCCACCGCGGCCATCCGCCCGCTGCCCGCCGTGGCGGCCTGGGCGCGGCTGCGCTCGGCGATCACGCGGGCGGCGGAGGGCAGGTCCAGTGCTCCGGCGGCGTGGGCGGCGGCCACCTCGCCGACGCTGTGCCCGATGACGGTGGCGGGGCGCACGCCGCGCTCGGCCAGCAGGGCGACCAGGGCGACCTGGACGGTGAAGAGCATCGGCTGGGCGATCTCCGTGCGCTGCCACTGGGTCGGTTCGCCCGTCTCCAGCCGCTTGGCGACGGACCATCCCAGGTGGGGGGCGAGTGCGGTGTCCACCTCGTCGACGGCCCTTCGGAAGACCGGCTCGTGCGCCATCAGGTCGGCGGCCATGCCGGGCCACTGGGAGCCGTTGCCGGAGAAGACGAAGGCCACCGTGCCGGTGCCGTGCGCCTCACCGACCGCGCCGGCGGCTGCCGCCGGGGCGCCCGCCGGGACGTCCTCACCGTCGCCGGGGAAGAGTGCCGTGAGCCGCTCCGCCGCCTCCCGTGGCCCGCTCGCCAGGACGACGGCGCGGTGCGGGTGCTTCTCCCGCCGCAGGCACGTGGTGTGGGCCAGGTCGTGGAACTCCCCCGGCTCGGCGGTGGCGAGACGTTCCGCCACCCGGGCCGCCGCGTCGCGCAGCGCCCGCGCGGACCGTGCGGAGACCAGCACCGGCAGCGGCCGTGCGTCGCCCGGTCCCGGGTCCTGCCGGGGCAGCGGGGCCGGGGCGGGCGGCGGGGTCAGGACGACGTGAGCGTTGGCGCCGCCGAAGCCGAAGGAGTTGACGCCCACGGCGGACCGCTCGGTCACCGTCACGGGAAGGGGTTCGACGGCCGGGGCCAGGCCCAGGCCCGGGAAGTCGATGTCCGGGTGGAGCGGCGCGGCGTGCAGGGAGGCGGGCACGTGCCCGTGGCGGAGGACGAGCAGCGCCTTGAACAGCCCGGCCATGCCGGACGCGGGCTCCAGGTGCCCGAGGTTCGACTTCACCGAGCCCAGCGGCAGCGCGCCGCCGGTGCGGCGCCGTCCCAGCGCCCGGCCGACGGCGCGGGCCTCGACGGGGTCGCCGGCGGGGGTGCCGGTGCCGTGCGCCTCGAAGTACACGAGGTCGTCGGGGTCCACTCCCGCCTCCGTGTAGACGGAGCGCAGCAGGTCCTCCTGCGCCGCCGCGCTGGGCAGGGCCACGCCCTGTGTCCTGCCGTCGCAGTTGCTGCCCGAGCCGCTGATCACCGCGTGGACGCGGTCGCCGTCGGCCAGGGCGTCGGCCAGGCGCTTGAGGACCACCACTCCCCCGCCCTCGGCGCGTACGAAACCGTCGGCGTCTGCGGAGAACGCGGCGCACCGCCCGCGCCGCGACAGCATCGCCGCCTGGGAGAAACCCACCCAACCGAGCGGACCGGCCAGCAGGTTGACGCCTCCGGCCAGGACCGTGCGACCGCTGCCCTCCTTCAGGAAACGGCATGCCCGGTCGAGTGCCACCAGGGAGGAGGAGCACGCCGTGTCGATGGCCATGCTGGGCCCGCGCACGTCCAGGAAGTGCGACAGGCGGTTCGCCCCGAGGGCGGCGGCGGCGCCGAGCATGGTGTACGGGTTCACGTCGTCGGTCAGGGTCAATTGCAGCGTGCCATAGGAATGGTCGGACATTCCGATGAATACGCCGGTGTCCGACCCCGCCAGGGAAGAAGCCGGAATTCCCGCGTCGTCCAGGGCCTCGACCGCCATTTCCAGCAGCAGCCGGTGCTGGGGGTCCATCTGCGCCGCTTCCCTGGGCGAGATGCCGAAATAGGCCGCGTCGAATCCGGCCACGTCGGAGAGGAAACCGCCCGCCGCGGTGTACGCCTTTCCCGGCCGTGGCGTGACGGGATCGACGAACCGCCGGACGTCGAAACGGTCGTCCGGCACCTCGCGGACCAGGTCACGACCCTCGTCCAGGGCGTTCCAGAGGCCTCTCAAGTCATTGATGTCGCCCGGCAGCCGGCATCCGACACCGATCACAGCAATTGCGCCCTCGTAACCGCCGGTGCCGGTGGATCCCATGAGCGTGCCTTCCCTAGGAGTTTACGGCCGTGGGTCATCACAGTCCTCTGATCTGCAACCTACGGCCGTCGGCGGAAGGCGTTCGGCGCACACGCCGGGCTCACCCGGATCGGGGTACTTCCCTCCTTTGACCGGGGCCCGCGGAATTCCGCTCCTCCACCAGGGACTCTTCCTCCCGGGACACCAGTCGGGACAGTTCGACGCGGGAGCGCACCCCGAGGAGCGCGAAGACGTTGCGCAGGTGATGGTCGACGGTCCGGGGGCTGATGGAGAGCCGCAGCGCCACTTCACGGTTGGTCGCCCCCTCGGCGACACACCGGGCGATCCGGAGCTGTTGCGGGGTGAGACACGCCAGTGGACCGGCACCCTCGCGTGCGGCGGCCGCACCGGTGGCCCGGAGTTCGGCCCGGGTCTGGTCGGCCCACACCGTGGCTCCGGCGCGTTCGAAGGCGTAGAGGGCGTCCTTGAGCCGGCCCCGCGCCTCGCGCGGCCGTCGCCTGCGGCGCAGCCACTTGCCGTACAGCAGCAGGGTGCGGGCGCGCTCGAAGTCGCCGCCCGCCCGCTCGTGACGGGTGAGGGCGTACGCGTAGAGGGGTTCGGCCTCCGCCGGCGGGGCCAGCAGGGCACGGCAGCGGGCGAGCTGGGCGGGGGCCTGCGGGTCGGCGCCCAGGGCGGCCCAGCGGGCGAACTCCTCGACGGCGGTGCCGGTGTCGGCGCCCGGCTCCCCGGCGAGCACGGTGGCCTCGACGAAGCAGGGCGCCATGAGCATCCGTACGGCGAAGTGGCCGCGCCGGTGCCCGGGCCGCACCAGGGGGCCCAGCCGCGCGGCGGCGTCGAGGGACAGGCCCCGGCCCAGGTCGGCCCGGGCGCGGGCCCATTCGGCGAGGGTGGCGGCCTGGGCGAGTCCGTGGCGGCCGGCGATGGCCAGGGCCGCGTCGGCGTGCGCGGTGAGCGCCGTGCCGTCGCCCTCGATGGAGGCGACCAGGGCGAGGGCGGCGTGGTGGTGGGCGACGACATTGCGCTGGCCCGCGTGGTGCGCGGCGCGCAGGCCCTCCTCGGCGTGGGCGCGTGCGCGCGCGTGCCGCCCGGCGCGCAGTTCGGCGTACGCGAGGTGTTCGAGGGCCTGCGGGACGAGGGAGGCGAAGTCGTGGGCGCGGGCCGCCGCCAGCGCCCGGGCGTTGACGTGGCACGCGGCGGCGATGTCGCCGAGCACGAGGGCCGCGACTCCGGCCCGCAGCAGTCGTACCGGGTCGTCGTCGTCGCCGGCCCGTTCGAGCAGGCGCCGCAGCGGCCCGCGCGCCTCGCCGAACCGGCCGCCCAGCGCGGCCAGCATCCCGGCCCGGAAGTCGTCGTGGCCGGGGGCCACCGGGCTCTCGCCGAGGGCGGCCAGGCAGGACGGGACGTCGCCCGCGGCCCACGCCGCCTCCATGGCGCCGAACCGGGCGCCCCAGGCGCCGTCCGGGTCGTACGGCTGGAGCAGCGCGGCCGCCAGCAGCAGCGCCTCGTGGGCGTCGCCGACGGGGCCGTCGCGCAACGCGAGGGTGCCGCAGACGAGTTCGACGCTGCCCCGCAGCCCCTGGTGCGCGGGCGCGCCCTCCCGGGCCGCCGCGAGCAGCTCCCGCGCCCGGCGCGGGCGGCCGCCGAGCCTGGCGTACTCGGCGGCGGCCGTGAGCCGGGCCGCTCGGGCGCCGGCCGTGGCCGTGAGGTCGGCCGCCCGGGCCAGCGCCAGGGACCGCTGGAGGGGCCGCGCCCGGATGTCCGGGGCGGCCGCGGCGGACGCGAGCCGGTCGGCGAGCCGCGTGTCGGGACCGTCGGCGGCCAGGGCCCGGTGCGACAGGTGGGCCAGCCGGTTGCGGTCACCGTCGAGAACGGCCGCCAGCAGCGTGTGCGCCGCGCGCCGCCGGGAGAGCGGGGCGCCGAGCCGGACGGCGCGGCGCACGAGCGGGTCGTCGAACCGGATGCGGTTCCCGGCGCCGCGGGCCACACCGGCGGCCTCGGCCGCGTCCAGGGCGGCCGGGTCGAGGCCCGCGGCACGGGCGGCCCGCAGCACCAGGGCGGCGTCGGCGCCCGCGCCGTCCGGGTGCTGCTCGTGGGCAGCGGCCACCAGTAACAGCAGGTCGCGGGTGGCGGTGGGCAGTTCGGCCAGCCGGCCGCCCACGACCCGCATCAGGGCGGGGCCGTCGGCGAGCGGCCTGGGCAGCGGGGCGTGCCCGGCGAGCTGGGCCGCCGAGAGCCGGTCGACGAGGGCGGTGAGGAGGGCGGGGTTGCCCTCGGCCGCGTACAGCAGTTCCTCGCGTACGAGGGGATCGGCGGCGCCGCCGGTCAGCTCGTCCAGCAGTGCGCCGGTGGCCTGTTCGGCGAGCGGGGCGAGGCGCAGGGCGGGCAGGCCGGCGAAGTCCGGGGCGCCGGCCCGGTGTCCGGCCACCGACAGCAACAGGCCGACGGCCGGCACGGACTCGACGCGGCGTGCCGCGAAGCCCAGGGCGGCGCGGGAGCGCGGGTCCCACAGGTGCGCGTCGTCGACACAGACGAGGAGGGGCCGGTGCCTGCTCGTGCGCCGCAGCAGGTCCAGGAGGCCGGTGGGCGGCAGGCCGGTGCGGAGGACGGCGGCGGGCGGGGTGGCCGGCTCGGGGGCGCTGCTGAGGAGGGCGTGCACGCCGCTGTGGTCGAGGTGGTGCTCGGCGGGAGCGGCGCGGGTGTGCAGGACGGGTCCGGCGTCGAAGTCCCCTGCCGCCCGGTCCAGGAGAGCGGTGCGTCCGAGCCCCGGCTCCCCGGCGACCAGCAGCACTCCCGACCGGCCGGACCGCAGGCGTTCCGACAGGGCGGCCACGGCGGCCAGTTCGCCGTCGCGGCCGAACAGTCGCGGCGGTCTCCCGGTGGTGGTGTTCGTGGTCACCCCCGTCACGTTACTTGCGCGTAACGGACGTCGGAAGCTTTGCGTCCGCCGCCTGTGCGCGTGGTCCCCAACCCCTGTGACCTTGGGAAACGGCCCGTGGGAGGCCACGTCGGTGGGCCCTGCCCCAGGGACGGCGCGGCAACTCTGTGCGCGTGCACAACGCACCCGGGTGGTGACGGCCGCGCCCGAGCACGGCCGTCACCCGGCGGGTGGGGTCAGGAGGCGTGCGGGCAGTTGCCGCGGTACTCCTCGATGGTCAGGCCCGGACGCGGCAGCGGGCACAGGAACTGCTCGTAGCGGGTGTCGTTGTCGATGAACCGCTTGAGCCAGGAAACGCTGTACTTGGCGATGGTGGTGTCCGAGGTGTTCGGCGTGAAGTGCGTCGCGTTGTTCAGCTCCAGGTACGCCTTGTCGAGGGTGCCGGGGAGCGACTCGTAGAACGGCTCGGAGTACGAGGAGACCGGTGCGACGGTGTCGCCGTCCGCCCCCACCAGCAGCGTCGGGGTGCGCAGTTCGGGCCACGTCTTGTCGGTGTGCCACCCCGTGAGCGGGATCGCGGCCTGGAGGGACGGCCGGCTCCTGGCGGCCTCCAGGGAACCGCCGCCGCCCATCGAGTGCCCCATGACGCCGAGGCGGGTGCTGTCGATCCGGTTTCTGACCGTGCTGCGCTGGGTCAGGTGGTCGAGGGCGGCGAGGAGTTGGCGGCCCCGGCTGTCGGGCTGGTCCAGGGTGGTGAGCGTGTCGATGGTGATGACGACGAACCCCTGGGAGGCGAGCCGGGGGCCCAGCCAGGCGATGGACGACTGGGTGCCGGTGAAGCCGGGCGAGATCGCCACCGCCCCGAACGTACCGTCGCCGGTGGTGGTCGGGTAGTAGATGGTGCCGCCGCCGAAGCCGACGGCGCTCAGCGACGAGACGGTGGTCTCCGCTATCGCGTAGGGCCCGCGTACGGCCTCGATGCTCGCCGTGGTGGGGGCGGGGCCCCGCTCGTAGGGGTTGTCCGCCGCCTGGGCGCCCGAGGGCATGGCGGTGGCGAGCCCGGTGACGGCCAGGAAGGCCACCAGGGCCGCCATGAGCGGCCGGCGGCGGCGCGGCGCGGGGGCGGGGGCGGCCGTGGGGGCGGGGGCGGCCGTGGGGGCGGGGGCGGCCGTGGGGGCGCCCGCGGGGGTGGGGACGGAGGTGGCGGCAGGGACGGTGGGGGCCGAGGTGGTGATGGTGCCGGTGGGGGCGGGGGCGGTGCTGTGGGGGGCGGTTCTGCGGTGCTGCTGCGGCTGCTGCACGACGGAGTCGTCCTCTCGGTCGTGGGCGGGTGCGTTCCGGTGCGGCCGGTCGGCATCGCCGTGGCGGATGGGGGGTGCCACTGTCGCGGCGACCGGGGCGACGGGGCATCGGTGTAATCACCGGTCTCGGCCCTCCGTCCTTCGGGGGAGGCCGGTTTGGCCGGATCCGTACCGCGGACGATGTGCTGCCGTCGTCCGGCGCCTACGGTGCCCCTCATCGCCGGAACCAATGGGGAGGGCAGTCGGTTGATCGAAGAGGTGAGGGCCGATCACTGGACGGACCGTGAGACGGACCCGGGACTGTCCGTCCCGGGCGGGGCGCCGGCCCGCGTCCCCGCCACGGCGGAACCGTGGGAGCAGGACGCCGACGCGCTCCGGCCGGCCGGCCGCGACCCGCTGTCCTCCCTCACGGCGCCCGCTCGCTGGTGCTGCTGACCCGGGCCGAGGGGGGCCGTTGACCTCCGGCCCCGTGACCGCCTGGTCAACGGCGGTTTCCCGTTCCGGGGAGCGACGGGCAACGGGAAACCCGTCGACCCGGGCGCGTGCCGGGGACACGCTGAAGTCGTCAGCACGCCGCAAGACCCACCAAGGGGGAAATGTGCGCAAGTTCAAGGCGATGAGGACCGCAGCGGCACTCGTGCTCGCCGTCGGAACGATGACCACCGTCACCGCGACCCAGGCCCAGGCGGCGGAGGCCGCCGCCGTCCACGGGTGCAACTCCGGGTACGTGTGCCTGTACCCGGGTGCGGGCTGGAACAACGACCGCCCGACCCACACGTACTACACGTACGGGGCCCACAACCTCCGGAACATGTACGGGACGTACCGCATCTTCAACAACCAGACCGGCGGCGCCACCGTGCGCACCTGCACCGGGTCCAACGGCACCGGCTGCCAGGGGTACCTGCCGGCCGGCTACTACATCGACAAGGACATGACGCCGATCAACTCGATCACGCTCCAGCCGTAACCCGGCGTCATGGAAAGCTTCCGGAGCCGCCGGTCCGGCGGCTCCGGAAGTCCTGTTTCCGCCACACCGGACGAACGGCTGGGCCGGCCGTCCGACCCCCGCTGTAGCCTGGACGCCTGTCATCTCACAATCTGGGCGCACCTTGCCACGGGGGATGCTTTGGGGGATCCGGACCGCGGACGGAAGACCGACCGTCCGCAGGAGTTGCCCGACCACGACACCGCCGCGTCCTTCCCGGCGCGGTTGAGACACCTGCGGCTGCGACGGGGCCTGTCTCTGGCCGACCTGGCCCGCCGGACGCACTACAGCAAGGGCTATCTGAGCAAGATCGAGACCGGCGCGAAACGCGTCACCGTCGACGTCGCACGCCGCTGTGACCAGGTGCTGTGCGCGGAGGGTGAGCTGCTGCGGCTGGTGCGGGAAACACCGGCGCCGCACGCCCCGCCGGCCGGGCAGCCGGACGGCGCCTGCCCCTACCGGGGCCTGTCGGCGTTCACCCCGCGGGACGCCGGGTGGTTCTTCGGCCGGGAGCGGGCGACGGCCGCGCTGGTCGAGCGGGTCTTCGAACGCGTCGGCGGCGGACCGCTGTTGCTGGTCGCCCCCTCGGGCGCCGGCAAGTCGTCGCTGCTCAACGCCGGTCTCGTACCGGCGCTCAGGCGCCGGGGCGGATTTCCGATGCCGGGCGCCGACGGGTGGCCGGTGGTGATGTTCACGCCGACCGCGCATCCGCTGGAGGAGTTGCTGGAGTGTACGGCGAAGGCCCTGGGCAGTGATCTCGGCATCGGTACGCGGCTGTTGCGCGACCGGCCGGAGACGCTCCTCGAAGCCGTGCACCGCCTGTCGGACGGCCGTCCGCCGCAGGACCGGAACCGGGGGGAGCGGCGACCGCCGCCCGTGCGCCCGGTGCTGGTCGTCGACCAGTTCGAGGAGCTGTTCACCCTCTGCTCCGACGAGGACGAGCGACGCGCCTTCGTACGGGTGCTCACCGCCGTGGCGACGTCCCGGCCCGAGACGTCCGGGTACGACGCCGCCGTCGTGGTCATCGGCGTCCGGGCGGACTTCACCGGGAACTGCCTGGACCTCCCCGAGCTGGCCTCCGTCTTCACCGACGGGCTGTTCGTCCTGCCCCCGATGTCCGTGGCGGAGCTGCGCGAGTCGATCACGCGGCCGGCCGAGCTCGCGGGGGTCGCCCTCGAACCGGGCCTGGTCCAACTGCTCGTGCGGGACGCGGGCTTGCGCGACGGGACCGGGGCGGCGGAACCGGGCGCCTCGCCGGAGCACGCCCCCTCCGGTGCCCTGCCCCTGGTGTCCCACGCGCTGATGGCCACCTGGCAGCGGCGCGAGGGCGCCACGCTGACCGTCGCCGGGTACGAGGCCACCGGCGGCATCCGGGGGGCCGTCGCGCGTACGGCGGAGGACGTGTTCGCCCGCCTCTACCCGGCCGAGCAGAGGACCATCCGCCGCCTCCTGGTGCGGCTCGTCCATGTCGCCGACGGCACCGGGGCGACACGGCGCCGGATGAGCCGGGCCGCCCTGCTGGGGCGGCCGGAGGACGCCGGCGGCGCCGCTGCCGCGCTCGACGCCTTCGTACGGGCGCGGCTGATCACCATGGACAGCGACACCGTCGAGATCACCCACGAGGCGCTGCTCCACGCCTGGCCCCGGCTGCGCGGCTGGATCCACGCCGACCGGGCGGGGCTGCTGATCCACCAGCAACTGGCGCAGGCCGCCGAGGCGTGGGAGCGCGAGGGCCACGACCCGTCCGCCCTCTACCGCGGCACCCGGCTGGCCACCGTACGGTCGTGGGCCGACGAACTGGACGGCACCAGCCGGCTCGGCCCCCGCGAAGCGGCCTTCCTGCGGGCGAGCCAGGCGGAGGAGGACGGCCGGGCCGAGCAGGCCAGGCGTCAGGTCAGGTGGCAGCAGCGGATGCTGGCCACGCTCGTCGTCCTGCTGCTCCTTGCGCTGGGCGCCGGAGGCATGGCGTACCAGCAGCGCGCGGGCGCCCTCGGCCAGGAGCGCGCCGCCCGCTCGCAGGCGCTCGCCGTGCGGTCCACGTCCCTGGCCGCCGGCCAGCCCGAGGCGTCCATGCTGCTCGCCGAGGAGGCGTACCGCACGGAGGCGACGACCGAGGCGCGCGGGGCCCTGCTGAGCACCCAGTCGCAGCCCTTCTCCGCCCGGCTCGGCGGGCACGGCGGCCCGGTCAACGCGGTGGCGTTCGCGCCGGGCGGCGGTCTGCTGGCGTCGGCGGGTTCGGACGGGACGGTGCGGCTGTGGCGCGTCGCCGACCGCCGGACGGTCACGACGTTCACCCTCCCCGGGCGGGTGCGCGCGGTCGCCTTCAGCCCGGACGGGCGAAGGCTCGCGGCCACCTCCACGGAGGGTCCGGTACGGCTGTGGGACACGGCCGCCCGGCGTGCGGGGGCGGCGGTGCTGCCCGCGCACACGGCGGGCGCGCGGGCCGTGGCGTTCGCCCCGCGCGGGCGGACGCTGGCCGTCGCGGCGGCCGACGGCACGGTCCGGTTGTGGGACGTCGCCGGTGACCGGCCCCGCGCCGTGGCGTCCCTCACCGGCCACGACGGGCGGGTCAACGCCCTGGCGTACGCCCCGGACGGCCGGACGCTCGTGTCGGCCGGCGCCGACCGGACCGTACGGCTGTGGGACACGGGTCTCGGCGGAGCCGGCGGTGGCCGCCCGCTCGCCGTCCTGGTGGGGCACACCGACGAGGTGCTGGGGGCGGCGTTCGCCCCGGACGGGCGGACCGTCGCCACCGGGGGCGTGGACCGGACGGTCCGGCTGTGGGACACCGGGCTGCGCCGCTCCGTGGGGACGCTGACCGGGCACAGCGACGACGTCAACGCCGTCGCCTACACCCCGGACGGCACGATGGTGGTCAGCGCGGGCGGCGACGGGACGACCCGGCTCTGGGACGTGCGCAGCGGCCGGCCCACCGCGACGCTCACCGGGCACACCGACTACGTGCTGGGGGTCGCGCTGGACGCGCGCGGCACGGTGCTGGCCACGGCCGGGTTCGACCAGTCCGTGGTGCTGTGGGACCTGCGGGGTTCGGTGCTGACGCCGCGTCCGTTCACCGAGATCTGGCAGACCGCGTACAGCCCGGACGGGCGGCTGCTCGCCACCGCCGACGCCGACCACACGGTGCGGCTGTGGGACGTGGCCGGGCGCCGGGTCCTGGCGACGTTCACGGGCCACCGGGAGATGGTGTTCTCGGTCGCCTTCGCGCCCGACGGGCGCACACTGGCGTCGGCGGGCTCCGACGGCACGGTACGCCTGTGGGACGTGGCCGCGCGCCGTCCGTCGGCCACGCTCACCGGCACGAACGGGGACGTGTTCTCGGTGGCGTTCGCCCCGGACGGGCGGACGCTGGCGTCGGCGGGCTCCGACCGTACGGTACGGCTGTGGGACGTGGCCGGGCGCCGCCCGCTGGCCGCGCTGAGCGGCCACACCGACTTCGCCAACGACGTGGCGTTCAGCCCCGACGGGCGCACCCTGGCGAGCGCCGGCGACGACCTCACCGTACGGCTGTGGGACGTCGCCGCGCGCCGCCCGCTGGCCACGCTCACCGGCCATACGGGCGCCGTACGGGGCGTGGCGTTCGGCCCGGACGGGCGGATGCTCGCGAGCTGCGGCAACGACGGGACCGTACGGCTGTGGGACACCCGGCTGCGCCGGTCCGTGGGGTCGCTGACCGGCCACACCGGCTCCGCGCGGGGCCTCGCCTTCTCGCCCGACGGGCGGACGCTGGCGAGCAGCGGCAACGACCGTACGGTACGGCTGTGGGACGTGCCGGGGCGGCGCTTGTGGGCCGCGCTGACGGGTCATACGAACGCGGTGTGGGGCATCGCGTTCTCCCACGACGGGCGGACGGTGGCCAGCAGCAGCAACGACGGCACGGTGCGGCTGTGGAACCTGGACGTCGGTGCCCGGCTCACGGAGATCTGCCGGGTGCGGCAGCGCATCGGCCCCAAGCAGCGCGAGACGCTCATGCCGGGGCTGCCCGTCTCCCCGGGCCGTACCTGTGCCGGTCGTTGAGGCCCTGGCTGCCGGAGTTCCCGAGTGGCTGTCGCCCCGCTCACCACCGGCCCGAGTTGCGCAGCGCTATGCGGAGGTTCTCGGCGATGTCCTGGTGCAGGGGGTGATGGGGGCCGAGGGCGGCGCTGGCGTCGTGGGCACGGCGGAGGAGGTCGATGCCCCGGCCGACGGCGCCCGCGGCGAACAGCGTGGCACCGAGCGTCTGCGCCGTGGTCAGGGTTTCCTCGTCCCGCTCGCCCAGCCTCCGGGTGCGGCGCGTGAGGGTGTCCTCCAGGATGGCGACGCCCTCGCCGGTACGCCCGCCGACGACGAGTGCCGCGCCGTAGTTGTGGGCGTAGGACAGCGTGCGCGGGTCGTCGCGGCCGAGGACGCGGATGGCGCGGTGCATGGCCTCCTGGTGCAGTGGCCGACTCGTCGAGCCGGCGTCGCTGGAACAGCACCGAGCCGAGGAGGTCGCGTACGGCGATGGTCTCGGGGTGGTCCGCTCCGACGGTGTCGTCGATGTCGGGGAGGAGGCCCCGGATCCGGGTTTCGGCCCGGTCGTACAGTCCGTTGTCGTACAGGGTGAGTGCGTCGTCGATCCGCCGTGCCAGGTCCTCGGGGAGCGGACGGTTGCGGTTGCGGTTGCGGTTGCGCACGGTCGTCACTTCCTTCCCTTCACACACCGACATGGATGTGCCCGGCCCACCGGGTGGGCACGGCGGGGTAGGCGTCGCGCAGTGCGCGCAGCGCGTCGTTGAGCGACGCGGCCGCCGAGGCGGTGTCGGCCGGCGCCGTGCCGTCCGCCGTCAGTGACGCGTACACCGCCTCGGCGACCTCCGGGCTGTCCCGGGTGCGCCAGAGCGTGCCGATGACGCCGCGGAACCCGGCGAGGTGGAAGGCCGACGCCAGGTGCAGCGGCTCGTCCTCGTAGACGGGGTGCGCGCCCGCGGTGTCGCACGCGGAGAGGAAGGCCAGCGCCGCCTGGTCGAGCCGGAGGTCGTGCACGATGGCCGGGCTGAGCCGTGTGCCCCCGAGAACGAGGCCGCTGCGCAACTGGGTGGCCACGCTCGGGTCGGTGTTGCCGTGGCACACGAAGTGGGCCACCGGGTGTTCGCGCAGCCCCTGTTGGACCGCGTCCAGGGTCGCCTCGGCGTCGAGCAGCAGCGTGGACCCGGGCAGCAGGCCGGCGACGTGCCGGGCCTCGGCGTGTGCGTGGTCGAGCACCGGGTGGCCCGGCGTTTCGGCGACCCCGACCACCAGCGCGGTCCGCGACGCCGGGCCCGGCGTGCCGAGCGTGTCCGCCAGCGCGGTGAGCGTCGGGGTGTACGACGAGACGACCCGGTCGTAGACGGTGACGGGCGACCGGTCGGCGGTGGCGGCGCGGTGGTGGCCGGCCGCGTGCAGGGGCAGGTGGCTGACGGTTCCGACGGGACACCACCACAGGCGTGGCCGTTCCGGCCGGCGGGCGTCGTACGGGACGGCGGCGTCCAGCACGGGTTCGGCCACGTGGTCCCACAACCACTCCAGTACGTCGTGCAGTTCGCCCTGGGCCGCCTCGCGCCGGTCGAAGGAGCACGACTGGTCGTGGGCGTCCGCGACTGCCGTGCGCAGCCGTGCGGTGAGGTCGCGCACCGCGTCGTCGCGCAGGCCGGGCAGCCGGACGGCCGTGACCGGGCGGGTGGGGTCGCCCGGCACGACGAGCGCGGCACCGCCGAGGGCGTGCGCGGCGACCAGGACCGCGGGCGCGCCCGCCGTCGCGTGCCGAAGCCGGGCCATGGTGGGCGGTTCCAGGAAGTCCGCGAAGCCCGGCAGTGCGCGGACGTGTGCGATCAGTTGCTCCCGCTCGGCGGCGAGGTCGCGGGTGCGGGTGGCGTTGGCCGGCCTGGGGTTCCACTCCCTGACGGACTTCTTGGACCGGTACTCCACCTCGATGGTGAAGCGGGCGACGTAGGAGTAGCTGTCGGCCTTGGCCAGTTCCTTCTCGACCCGGTCGAGCGCGGCCGCGAGGTCGGGGGCGAGGCGTTGCAGGGTGGCCCAGCCGCGCCGGATGCCCCATGCCTCGCCGAACAGCAGGCCGCGGCACCGCTCGGCCAGTTCGACGCCGCGCTGCGCATCACCCACCGTCACGGCCGCCGCCACGGCGTCCGCCGCCAGGCCCTCCAGCCGGTGGACGGCGGCGAGCCGGCGCCGGCCGGGCAGCGCGCGGCTGAGGGTGCGCGGGACGGCGGCCACGGCCCGTTCCAGGGCCTCCAGGGTGGCGGCGGGGTCGCCCGACTCCCGTACGACGTCGAGCCGTTCGCGTTCGGCGGCCATCCGCATCCCGTCCGGCGCCTGGGCGCTCTCGGCGATGCCCGTGCAGTGGGCGAGGACCTCGGCGCGCAGCGCGGCGGCGTCCGGTCCGCCGAGCCGGGCGAGGGTGCGGGCGCCTTCGGTGAACATCTGCGCCCGGATGGGCCACCAGTGGTGGTCGCGCGGGGTTTCCTCGACGGCCTGCCGGGCCAGCGCGACGGCCTCGGTCAGCGCCTGGACGTCACCGCACGCCCGGTAGCGCTTGCTCAGGGTGGCGGCGACGGCGCTGCGGATGCGGGGGTGGTCGGGGTGGCCCGGCGGGAGCAGGGCGAGCGCCGCGCGGTAGGCCAGTTCGGCCTCGGCGAACGGTTCGGCGGCGTCGGACCTGCCCGCCAGGACCGACACGGCGGTCGCGTAGTTGTAGAGCAGCCCCACCCGGCGTACGTCGCCCGGCGGCAGCGCCTGCACCGCGAGGCTGCTCTGTTCGACGGCCTCGGCGAGCATGGTGTCGTCGCCGTGGATCAGGCCCAGGCGCGTCAGCGCGGTCGCGAGGTGGCTGTGGCGCAACGGGCGCCCCGGGGAGTCGGGGCGGGTGAGCGCCACGGCTTCGCGGTGCCGCTCCACCGCGTCACGCAGGAGCTCGGGGTCGTCGCCGACCTCGGCGGCGGTGCGGAGCGCCCGGCCGAGCGCGTCGAGCCGGTGGGCCCGGTCGTCCGGGTCGGGGCCGGCGAGGTCCACACCGCGCCGGGCGGCCGCCACCGCGACGTCGCCGATCTCCGGTGACGAGGAGTGCGAGGCCACCTCCACGCCGGCGGACGCCAGCAGGGAGAGGAAGGTCGGCAGCAGCGGGTGCTCGGGCGGCAGTGCGGCCGCCACCTCCTGGGCCAGGTCGAAGGCGCGCACGGCGCCCTGGGCTTCGCCGGCGAGCTGCCAGCCGTCGTAGTCGGCCTCGCACAGCTCCAGTAACGCGGCGGTCCGGTCGTCGTGGGTCAGGGGCAGCGCGGCCACCAGTCCGAGCGCGGCGCTCTGCCGCCGGCCCATCAGCGCCGGGGAGTTGTCGGTGTCCGCCCGGGCGGCCAGTTCCCGGACGAGGCGGAACTGGGCGTCGATCACACCCGGGTCGTGGTGCGCGGTCAGCAGCCATTCGGCCTGCTCCGGCCCGATGGCGGCGGCGAGTTCGTCCGCCGCCTCGCCGAGGAGGCCGGCCGCCCGGAGCCGGACGCCGGCCTCGCTCGCGTCGCGCAGGTCGCGCCACACGCCGACCTCGTGCAGCAGGAACTCCGTCGCACCGGTCAGCTCGTACCCCCGGCTCAGCGCCCGGCCGAGCACCTCGACGACGTCCGGCTGCAAGGGCCGGGCCCGTAACGCGAGCGTGGCGGCCCAGCGGTAGTCGGGCAGCGCCCTGCGCACGGCGTCGGCGGCCTCGTCCTCGCTGCCGTGCACGGCTTTGATCATGCCGCGGCGGACCAGCCTGCGGGCCAGGTGCGGATCGTCGGCGGGCGTCAGCGTGACGGCCTTGTCGGCGGCGCTCAGCGCCACGGTGAGCCCGCTGCCGTCTCCCGTCGCGCAGGCGAGGTCCGCCGTCGCCGACGCGAGGTCGGTCAGCAGGGCGGCGCGCTCGTGGTCCTCGGCGGCCCGTGGCAGGTACTCCGCCAGGGCGGCCACGAGGGCGCGCAGTGCGCCGATGCCGCCCCTGCCCCGGTAGTCGGCGCGGAGGCGGTCGAGCCGGGCGGCCTCCCCGGCGGTCAGGACGTCCGCCGCCGTCCGCCCGGTCCTTCCCGCCGGCGCGCGCTTGCCGCCGCGCCGCCACCGCGAGCGCCCGCCGTCGTGCCCCGGATCACCGCCCTGCCCCGGCTCACCGCCCAGCGCCTCCCGCACCGCCTCCGGCACCTCGCCGGGTGCGGTGCGGTGCAGGCGGCGGAACAGCTCGGCGGCCTTGTCCCGTTCCCTCAGTCCGTCGAAGCCGGGCAGGGCGAGGTGCCGGTACCAGTGGAGCAGGGCCATGGCGCGCAGCGAGGCGGCGTCCCGGGGGGTCGCGTACCAGGACGTGTCCAGCCCCAGCAGGCGCTCGACGTCCCCCGAACGCTCGTGGTCGTGCACGATTTCCCGTACGTGGTACCAGGCCGCGTCGATGTCCCCCATCGGATCCCTCCGAGTCCGCTGTCCATCACACCACGGGAGCCTCGATGGCGGTACGTTTCGGACGGACATCATGAGTTCGGTGGGGTGTGGGGGCGCTGATGGGGCGACAAGTGGCGCGGCGGCTGGAGATGTTGTGCGGCCAGGCGGCGGGCGGGGAGCTGGCGGAGCGCGCGGCGCGTTACGGCGTGGCGGACGCCCTGGACCGGATCGTCGGCGCGGTGCGTGCCGGGCGGGCGGCCGACGGCGGCGCGCTGGAGGCGGATCTCGACCTGCTGGAGGACGCGTTCGCGCGTCATGGGATCGACGGTCTCACCACCGGGGCCCGGTCCTTCGAGCCGTGGCAGGGCGGCGGGAGCGTCATGGTGTCGGCCTGGGTGTGCCCGGCCGGTGCGTGCAGCCGTGCCGAGGCCGCCGAGCCGGGCGGTCCCCCGGCGTGCGCGCTGACCGGCGCGGCGCTGGCGGTGAAGCGGTTCCGGTTGTGAGGCGGTCGCGGCTGTGAGCGTCTTCCTGACGGAGCTGGGCAAGCACCTCGCCGCCCGGTGGGCGGCCGTGCTGATGCTGCCGGGCGCGGTGTTCGCCGGCGCCGTGGTGCTCGCGTCCGTCCTCGGTCACGGGCACGCGCTGGACGCCGGCCTGCTGCGTACGCGGGCGGAGGCGTGGGCCTCGGCGCCCGGCGGGGCGGTCGCCGTGGCCGTGGTGGCGTTGGTCGTGGTGGCGACGGCGGCCGGTTTCGTGGCGGTGGCGGTCGGCCGGGCCGTGGTGGCGAGCTGGGGCTTCACCGGGGCGGGCCCGGTGCTGCGGCCGCTGGTGGCGCTGCGCCGCCGTCGTTGGCGTACGGCCGCGGCCGGGGCGGACGCGGCGGTGCGGGACCTGTTCGCGGACCTCGGCGACGAGCGGGCCAGGGTGCGCGCCCGCCGGGCGGTGCAGCGGCGGGACGCGGTCTGCCTGGTGGAGCCCGACCGGCCGACCTGGGCCGGTGACCGGCTGCGCGCCACCGACGAACGGCTCCACCGCTCGTGCCGGCTCGACCTGCCGGTCGTCTGGCCCCGGCTGTGGCTGGTCCTGCCCGACGCGGCCCGCGCCGAACTGGTCGCCGTACAGGAGCGTGCCGCTTCCGCCGCCCGGTCGGTGGGGTGGGCGCTGCTCCACCTGCTGCTCGGGCTGTTCTGGTGGCCCTCGGCGGTCGTGGGCGCCGTGTCCCTGCTCGTGGCGCGGCAGCGGGTGCGCCGTTCGGTGGCGGTCTACGCCGAGTTGGCGGAGGCGGCGGTCGACGTGTACGGCCGTGACCTCGCGGTCCAACTGGGCCTGGACTGGGCGCAGCGGGTGACGCCCGAGGTCGGCGAGGAGGTCACGGCGATTCTCCGCAAGCCGGGCACGGAGAGGGACGACCAGTGGGCCACCGTGCTCCGCGACGCACCGGGTGACTGACCGGGTCAGGGCCGGTAGCGCAGCGGGTGGTCGGCGGGGACCTCGGTGAGCACGATGCGGTGGCCGTCCGGGTCGGCGATCCACATCTCGATCAGGCCCCAGGGCTCCTTCACCGGCGGCCGCAGCACCCGTACCCCGCGCCCGGACAGCTCGTCGTGGGCGGCGGCGCAGTCGGCCACCTGCATCCACAGTTGGAGCGTGGCCGTCGGGGGCTCCTCCGAGCGCCCGGACACCTCCAGGAAGCCGCCGCCGAGGAAGTAGACCGTGCCCCGCTCCGGTCCGGTACCGAACTCGCGGTAGACGGCGAGGCCCAGGGTTTCGCCGTAGAAGACGCGGGAGGCGTGCGGGTCGCCGGGGCGCAGGAGGACCCTGCTGCTCAATACGTGCACCATGGCGGGACCCTACGCCAGGCCGGCGCCGTCCTCCGGCTGCGGCGGCTCCGGTACGGGCGGCCTGCCGCCGGGCGCCTGGTGGTAGTGGATGCTGCCGCCCTGGACGGCGAAGAGCGTGGCGCTGTCGCGGGCGGTGTTGGTCTGCACCCAGACCCGGCGCTCGTCCGGCAGCCCGCCGCGTACGCGCTCGACGAGGCCGCGCAGGTCCTCCTCCGCGTCGGGGTGCTCCTCCAGCAGGACGACCAGCCGGCGGCGCCATACGGGGACCAGTTCCTCGCGGACCCGGTCCTCCTCGGCGGGGTCGGTCCGCCCGACGAGCACGGCGTCCTCGTCGAGCTGGGCGGCGACCACGGCTCCCCGGTTCTCGTCGTCCCGCCCGAACAGCCTGACGATCCCGCCCCGCGCGCCCTGCCACGCGTCGGTGGCCATGGCGCCGATCAGCGCGGTGGCCCCGGCACCCGCGAGCGCCATCAATGGCTCGGCCAGCATCCGTCCCCCTGCCTCTCATGTCTTCGGTCGGGCATGCGGGGCGAACTCCCCGTCCCTGGCCCGAGGTTAGCGCCCATGGCCGGGGTCGAGCAGGCGTTCGTGTTCGTCGGCCGTCACCTGCACGCCCGAGGACGGGAGGAGCTGCGGGATGCCGTCGACGACGGGGTACAGGCGGCGGAGGCGGGGGTTGTAGAGGGCCCCGTCGGCCGGGAGGAGGGTGAGCGGGCCCTTGTCGAGGGGGCACACCAGGATCTTCAGCAGGGGGTCATCGGGGTTCATGGCTCGGCCTTTGCGGTTTCCGGGTGGACGGGATGGAGAGCGCGAGGAGTACGGACACCGCCAGGGACGCCCCCGCCACGAGCAGGAGGCGGCGCAGTGGGTCCCCGGGCAGCGACTCGCCGAACGCGAGGGTGCCGAGGGTGGCGGTGTACAGGCACGAGGTCGTCGTGCAGACGGGGACGACCAGGGACGCCCGGCAGCGCTGTAACGCCGTCTGTGACAGGACCAGGCCGCCGGCGCCCGTGATCAGCAGCAGGTACGGATACGGGGTCGTCGCCAGCGAGAGGGCCGAGGCGAGCGGCGCGTCGGGGGCGAGGCGCGCGGAGATGCCCTTGATGGCCAGCGAACTCACCCCGTAGACCAGGCCGACGGCGACCGCGTACGCGACCCCGGCGGGGGGCGCGGCGTGCCGGCGGCGGGCCGCGCGGCGCTCGGCGGTGGCGTACAGCCAGAAGCCGGCGAGCAGTGAGACACCGCTGAGGGCGAGGACGGACACGGTGGACGCCCTGTCGCCGACCGCGTCCGCGCCCTGGCGCAGGGAGGCGACCACCATCAGCAGCGCGGCCAGGATGCCGGCCGTGGCGTACCGCTCACGCGGTGACAGGCGTTCGCCGAGGATCACGGAGGACAGCAGGAGCAGCAGGACGAGACCGGAGACGAACAGCCCTTGCGCGGCCGCCATCGGCAGGGTCCGGTACACCACGAGCTGCGCGCCGAAACCGGCCGCCAGGGCCAGGGAGCCGCCGATCCACAGCGGGCTGGCCAGCAGCAGCCGCACCAGGCGCAGGGGGCGGCGGACGCTGAGGGACGGGATGCCGGACAGGGCGCGTTTCTCCAGGACGAACCCGGAGCTGTAGAGGACGTTCGCGGACAGCGCGGCCGCCACGCCCCACCACATCGCCTGCGTCACCGGGCGCGCCGGGCGTGGGCCAGCAGGATCGAGGCCGCACCGGGCACCGCGCAGGCGAGCCGGTCCAGGGGGCGCAGGGCGCGCGGTACGCCGTGGAAGGGGGCACCGGCGACGCGGACGACCTCGAACCCGGACGCGGTGAGGAACTCCCTGAGGGCGCGGGCGGTGTAGAGGCGCAGGTGGCCGACCACCTCCGTGCCCGGGCGGCCGTGGATGGCGCGCAGGCTGACCTCGGAGAACACCGGCTGGACGCCGGCCAGGAGAAGCGCCCGGTTGTACCAGGCGGCCAGGTTGGGGGTGGAGAGCATCAGGTGGCCGCCGGGGGCGAGGACGCGGCGCAGTTCGTCGAGCGCGCTGTCCGGGTCGACGAGGTGCTCGACGACCTCGCTGAACAGGACGGCGTCCGCCGCCCCGTCCGCGAACGGCAGCCCTCCGTCGCCGAATTCCCCGCGCACGACCGTGCCGATGCGGGGTGCCGCCCGGCGCAGCGCGTCCTGCGACCAGTCGACGCCGACGATCCGGTGGCCGGGCAGGAGGGTGGCGGCGACGGCCGCCGCGGTGCCGTCCCCGCAGCCGACGTCCAGGACGGTGGCGCCGGTCCGGTCGCGCAGGGCGTGGCGCAGCATGAGTGCCTGGCGGCGGCTCCGGGCGTCTCCGGAGGCGACGGGGACGGCGGGGTTCTCGTAGAAGTCCCGCAGGCCGGGGGCCGGGGGGCGCACCGTGGTCATGGGAGCGGCTCCCCCTTCCCGCCGGTCGCGTCGAGGTGCCGGGCGAACAGGTCGCGCAGCCGGGTGCCGTCGTCGGGGCCGAGCAGTGCGGCGGACCAGCGCAGCGCGAGGTGGAGCCGGCCCCCGGTGCTGGCCGTGGTGACCGTGAGCCCGCGCGGCATGCGCGCCGGGGCGGAGAACCAGACGGCCCGCGCCGTGCCCGCCCCTTCGCCGAAGTCGAGGGGGTAGGGAATCCGGCCGATGTTGCTGAGCAGTGTGGTGGACGTCCACGGGGCCAGGGCTCGGCGGGCGGTGCGCGCCATCACGGAGCGGACGGCCACCGGGACGACGGGCGCGGTCAGCAGTGCGGCGCCCCGGCCGAGCTGGGGACGGCGCAGGGCCTTGAGGGCGCGGGTGCGTACGGCGGTCAGGAGGAGCAGTTCCGTTGTGGGGAGGGCCAGTTCGGCGGGGGTGAAGGGGACTTCGACGAGGCGGGTGCCGTTGCCGATGGGCATGTCCATTCCGCGGGGCCGGTCGTCCACGGGCATGGTGATCCGCAGCGGGCGGGACGGTCCGCCGCGCCCGTCGTTCCACTGGGCGATCATCCGGGCGGTGGCCACCATGAGCTGGTCGTTGACGGTGTACGCGGCGCCCTTGGGGCGCTGGGGCACGTCCAGTTCGGCGACCAGCATGCCGTTGGCGTGTCCGGGGCCCGGAGTGCCGCGGGCGACCCTCGCCACCGGGGTGAACCCGGTCGCGAATCCGGTGCCGCCGGCCTCGGTGAGCAGGCCGCGTGGCGTTCCGCCGGCCGGCGGGCGTACCGGAGGGGCCTGGGGCGCGTTGTCCCGGCCGCCGTAGAGTTCGGCGGCGGTCGCCAGGACACGGAGGCAGGCGGGCCCGTCGAGCGCCGTGTGGTTGACGGTGAGCAGCAGGACGCGGTCGATGATCTCCAGCCGTACCGGTGGGGACGCGGTGAGGGGTGGCGCCTGGGTCAGCGCCCGCCGCCTCGCGCGTTCCAGCGCCCCGGGGCCGGTGTCCGGTACGGACACGACCTCGGCGCCGGGGTCGGGCCCGTCGGTCAGCTCCCATTCGTACCGGCGGCGGTACCAGGGACCGGGCGCCTCGCGCATCAGGACGCGCGGGTGGCGCCGCAGGGCCTCGGTGAACGCGGTGCGCAGCCGTGCGGCGTCGGGGCGGCCGGACAGGTGCACCTCGATGTGGACGGTCTCCGGTTCCTGTGGTGTCAGGCAGTGCCGGGTCACCTCGTCGACCGTGGAGAAGGGCACCCGGACGAGCGGCTCGCGGCCGGTGCGGCCGCCCTGCCGGGCGGGGTGGTGCAGTGCCGTCATCGGCCGGTCCCTCCTTCTGGGGGCTGTGGTGCGGCACGTCGCCGCCGTGGCAGCGGTGCGGTGGCGCCGGGGGCGGGTTCCGGTGCCGGCGGCGCGGGGTCGGCGGCAGGCGTCCGTGCGCCCCGGCGGGTGGTCACCACGGCCGCCGCCAGCGCCGTCACGGCGAGGAACTGGGCCACCGGCCCGAACGCCCCCTGGTGCGCGGACGGCAGGACGCCCGCCTCCCACGCGGCGACGATCCCCGCCCCGGCCATCGCGGCCAGCGCCACCGGCACCAGCAGCGAGCGGCGCAGGTGTGCGACGACGGCCAGTACGGGTACGACGAGCGCCGCCCATCCGGCGACCAGCGTGACGACCGCCGTGAGCGCGACCACGCCCAGCACGGCCCCGGGTGCCGGGACCTGCTCCGGCTCGGGGCCGGCGCGCCTGCCGCGCCCGAGGACCAGCACCAGGCCCACCAGCAGCAGGACGCCCACGACTCCGCCGATGAGCCCGGCGACGTACCACCGTGCCGGGGCGAACTCCAGCCGTACGGTGCCGCCTTCGCCCTCCGGGATCAGGAAGCCCTGCTGCCAGCCGTCGATCCGTACCGGTGTCAGCTCCCGCCCGTCGAGTGTGGCGTGCCAGCCGTCGTTGTGGTTCTCGAACGTCTGGAGGTACGAGGCCGGGCCGGTGCCCACCTCCACCGTGCGCCGGTCGCCGGACCAGTCGCCGACGGTCAGCGGGCGCCGGTCCGCCACCGTGGTGGGCGCCGGCGCGCTGCCACGCGTGAGGCTGAGGTCGGTGATGGCGAGGGGGCCGGTGTCGCCCGCCTCGACCCGGTGCGTGCCGGCCGCGAGCCGCGCGGTGCCGCCGCGTTCGGCGCCGGCGCACAGGCTGACGTCGACCGGGCGGCGCTCCGTCAGGTCGCGCACCAGGCCGCGGGCGCTGGTGGCGTGCAGGGTGCCGTCGATGGACAGCACCGGCCCCTGGCCGCAGGGCAGCTCGAACGTGGCGTCCCGGTCCGGTCGCGGCACCCGGAATTCCTCAAGGGCGGGTACGTACACCTCGCTCAGCCCGACGGGCAGTTGCAGCCGGTCGTCGGCGACGGGGTTGTGCAGGGTCAGCGGCGCCGTCCGCGAGATGGTGATGTCGAGCCGGTCGGTCGTGATCGGCTGGAAGCGGGCGAGGCCGTTCTCGTCCACGGACGCGGTCGCCGCGCCGTCCGGTGAGCTGATCTCCACCTGCTGGGCGCGGGTGGACAGGCCCCCGGCGGGGGCGAACACGATCTCCGAGACCGCCCTCTTGCCCGGCCACCGCAGGTGGATCACCGCGCGGTCCCCGGCGATCCAGGCGGTGGTGAGGTCGCCGTCGACGAGGTTGCGCGGGCTGAGGGAGGAGCCGAGCCGGGCCGTCGAGTCGGCGGTGGCGGTCAGTTGGCCCCGCTGTTCGGGCGCCAGCCGGTACAGCAGCTCGTCCAGCGCGTCCCCCGGCACGGGCAGCGCGGTCGCCCTCAGCGTGTACGCGCCGGCGGTGCGGGTCAGGAACTGCCGGTGCAGCCCGACTTCGGCGGAGGCCGGTGACAGGCCGCCGGGGTCGCTGCCCCGGTGCAGGGAGTAGACCTCCTCGGGTGCGCCGTCCTCGCCCGCGGCGTCCTCGGGGAGCGCGAGCAGCCGGGTGACCGTGACGCCGGGGATGTCGACGGACGAGAAGCCCGCCCCGATCAGCCCGGGCCGGCCCTGCTGGGCACCCTCGATGGTGATCTTCAGGAAGTCGCTCTCCCCCGCCGGTACCCGCACGTTCTGGGGCGTGCCGTCCGGCCGCAGCGGGCTCACCTCGCTGCCCCGATCGGTCTCGACGCGTACGGAGGTGGCCGCCGCGCGCAGTCCGCCGGAGGGCAGCGGGGTCAGCCGGACCGAGCCGGGCAGGGTCAGTTTCCGCTCGAAGCCGATACGCAGCCACTGTCCGACCGGGGACTCGGCGCCGCCCTCGGTCCAGGCGGTGTCGGGGTTGCCGTCGAACGCGTTCACCGGGTCGTACTGCGGGAGGTGGAACAGCCAGTTGCCGCTGCTCGACGCGGTGACCGACGCCGCGCCGCGCAGCACGGCCGTCGTCTGGTGGCGGACGTCGTCGCGGGGCAGGATCTGGCGGGGCGGGCGGCCGGGGTCCTGCGCGCTGCCGGACGGGTTCCGCTCGGTCGCCGTATAGGTGTACGAGGTGTTGGTGTTGACGAGCCCGAACCGGGTGTCGGCGCGCCGCAGTCCGTCCGCCACCGCCCGTACGGGCGGGGTGCCAAGGCCGGGGGTGGCGTCACCGGCGAGTACGGCGGGCCGGTCGCGCATCCGGGGGTCGGCCGACAGCCGCAGCAGGGCTTCCGGGCCGCCGCTGACGACGGCGGTGTCCGCGACCGGTCTGACGGCGGCCTGCCCGGGCCGCTCGGTCGCGCCGGGCGGTTCGTAGATCTCCACGGCCTGCTGGCGCGGGTAGAGACCCTCGATCTGTACGGGGGTGTCGTCGGGGATCCGCCCGCCGGTGAGGACCGGCCCGAAACCCGTCACCCGCCGGTAGCCGGAGGCCTCCAGGGTGCGTTTGACGGTCTGCGGCGGGACGTAGCCGATCTGGTCGGGGTCGAGGTCGTTGCGTACGACGACGTAGTGCAGCCCGGCCCGGCTCAAGTAGTCGCTCAGGCCCGGGACTTCGCCGCCGGACAGCAGAGCCTGCTCCACCGCGTCCAGCGCCCGCCGGTTGCCGGGCGTGCCGAACGGGACGTAGTCGCGCTGCGCCCAGGGGGAGTCGGCGAGGACGTCCAGGGGCTGGTCGATGGTGGTGCCCCAGGCGTAGATGCCGTGGGCGGTCGCGGGGACGACAAGGGCGCGGGTGGTGGGAGAGCGCTCCTTGAGCCAGTCGGCGGTGCTCTCCCAGTGGGAGGGCAGTTGCCGGAAGGCTCCCGGCTGGAGGATGCCGCCGTTGACGTACGGCAGGATCAGGCCGGGCAGGACGAGTGCGGCGGCGAGGAGCGGGACGTACGCCCGTACCCGTGGCCTTGCCCTTGGCCCTCCGAGGACGGCCGTGATGTGGGCCAGCCCGAGCACCAGGGCGAGGGCGAGGCCCGGCTGGAACTTGTAGATGTTGCGGAACGGTACGAGCCAGCCGTTCAGCCAGTCCTGCACGGTGCCGTGGAAGAGCCCGCCGAGCGGCCCGCCGTACCCGGCCAGGGTCACCAGGGCGACCGACAGGACCACGAGCAGCAGCCAGCGCCGTTCGGGGATGTCGCGGCGGGCGAGGCCCGCGAGCCCGAGGGCGGCGGCGAACGCCGAGCCGAGCACGGTGAGGACCGATGTCGCCACCGTCCAGCCAGCGGGCAGCCACGCCTCGCCGAAGTGCAGGTACGCCACCCAGTTGCCCGCCCCGCGCAGGAGTTCGGTGGCGGACATGGTGGCCGTGGTGGTCTCGGACTGCTCGACGTACGGCAGGAAGTTCTCACCGTGCAGGCCCAGCAGGAGCAGCGGGACGACCCACCAGGCGGTGGCGAGCAGCACTCCGGGGGTCCACCAGGTGAGCAGCGTCCGTCGCCGTGGGCCGGCGGGCCGGCTGAGCAGGTACAGGCCGACGGGCAGCAGGGAGGCGAGCGTCGACGCCGCGTTGACCCCGCCCATGAAGGGGATCAGCAGCGCGGAGCGCAGCGCCGCCGCCCTGGCGGGCCTGCGGGGGTCGGTGAGCGGCAGGAGCACCCAGGGCAGCATCGCGCCGGGCAGCGCGGCGGCGGAGGTGGAGCCGATGACGACGGTGAAGACCGGCCACAGCGCGTAGCCCACGGCGGCGAGCAGCCGGGTGCGGGCGGTGCCGAACTCCAGTCGCTCGGCGAGCCGCAGCGCCCCCCAGAAGGCGGCCGTCACGATGATCGACAGCCACAGCCGTTCGGCGAGCCACACCGGTATCGCCACCAGGTCCGTCAGCGCGTAGAACGGCAGCATCGGGAAGGCGTAGCCGACGTACTGGTCGAAGATCCCGCCGAATCCGGCGCGGCTGTGCCAGAGCTCGCCGAGGTCGCCGAGGAACCGTATGGGGTCGAGGGCGACACCGAGCTTGGTGTCGAACGTCATCCGGCCCGGCGCGGCGGCCAGCAGGGCCAGCAGGGCCGTCGCCCAGAAGCCCCACAGCCAGCGTCGTGACCGGGGCCCGCCGGCCGGTTCGGGGCCGGGCGGCGCTCCGGGCGCCGGCGTGCGGGGAGGTGCCGGGATCGTGGTGGTCATGGGCACCGCCGGAGGATGAGGAGGAGGTTCCAGGTGGCGAACTCGCGCAGCAACGGCACTCTGGTGATCAGGCCGGGCAGGAACGGCCAGTAGCGCGCGCGGGCGGACACCACGGTCACGTCGTCACGGGCCCTGACCTGGCGCAGGGTCGCGCCGACGTGGACGGGGAAGAGGTTCTTGCCGAGGACGTGCTTCGCCGGCTGCCCGGTGCGCCGCTCGTAGCGGCGGCGCGCCCGGTCGGCGCCCAGGTAGTGCCAGGGCGCCCATTCGTGACCGCCCCAGGGCGAGAGCCAGTTGGTGAAGGACACGTAGATCAGTCCGCCGGGGCGGGTGACGCGGATCAGCTCGCTGAGGAAGGTCCGCGGGTCCTCCACGTGTTCCAGGACGTTGGAGCAGAAGCAGATGTCGGCCGCGCCGTCGGCCAGCGGCAGCAGGTAACCGTCGGCGACGACGGCGCCTTCGGGCGGCCGGGACGCCGTCAGCTCCGCCAGGTCCGGTTCGAAGAGGTAGCCCTGGGCGCCGCGTCTGCGGAACTCCTCGGTGAAGTGGCCGCCTCCGCCGCCCACGTCGACGACGACCCGTCCGGCGAGCGGCTCGTACCGCTCCACCTGGTTCGCCGCGTCGCGGGCGAGCAGTTCGTAGAAGCCCCGTGGGTCGGACGGTTCGCGCAGGAAGCCGCGGAAGAGGGCCACGGACCGGCGAAGGGAGGGGTCCTTGAGGGGGGCGGGGGGCTTGGGTGGGGAGGGGGCGTTCATCGGCTCATCCCCGGCGCGGTGCGGTGGAGGCGGTGGAGGCGACCGGGGCGACCGGGGGCGGCGCCGTCTGCGGCAGGCCGCCGGGGGCGGAGGCGTCGCCGTGGCCGTGGCCGCCGGTGGCGGGCGCTGCGGCGTGGTCGCGAGTGCGGTCCGTGGCAGTGGCGGTGGCGGGCGGCTTGGCGCCGTCGCGGGTGGTGCCGGGCGGCTTGGCGCCGTCGCGGGTGGTGCCGGGCGGCTTGGCGCCGTCGCCCGCGGTGGCCCGGTGGCGGGCGACCGCCTCCAGCGCGACGGACCTGAAGCGGCGCACGGTCGTGGCCCACCGGTAGCGCTCGGCGCGTACGGCGGCGGCCCTGCCCATGGCCTCGCGCCGCTCGTGGTCCAGTGCCAGCGCGCACCAGGCCGCCGCGAAGGCGCTCTCGCCGCGCACCAGTTCCCCGGTGACGCCGTCGTCGACGGAGTCCCGCAGGCCCGGTACGTCGAAGCCGATCGACGGTGTGCCGCGTGTCGCCGCCTCGGTGACGACGAGGCCCCATCCTTCGACGGCGGAGGGGTGCAGCAGCAGCCAGGAGGCGCACAGCAGCCGGTGCTTGTCCTCGTCCGACACCCGGCCGGTGAAGACGACCCCGGGGCCGGCGAGGGCTTCGAGCCGCCGGCGCTCGGGGCCGTCGCCGACGATCACCAGCTCGCCCCCGGTGACCGGCCGTACGCGTTCCCAGAGCCGCAGCAGCAGGTCGATGCGCTTGTACTCGACCAGGCGGCCGACCGCCAGGAACAGCGGCTGCGACGAACGCGGCATCCGGTGCCCGGGGGCCTCGACCCCGTTGTGCACGACGCGGATGCGGGCGGGGTCCACGCCCAGCGCGCCGAGCGCCGACGCGGTCGACTCCGACACGGCGACCAGGAGGTTGTCGCGCTGGGCACCGGACAGCGCCCAGCGTTCCAGCCGCCGCCCGATGCCGGCGGCGGGGCGGGGGTAGCGCATGCCCCACAGCTCGGTGTGCACGTGGTTGACCAGGCAGAGGGTGGGGCCCCGGTGCCAGAGCGGGGCCAGGTACGGCAGGCCGTTGCACACCTCGACCAGCAGGTCGCAGTCGCCCACCTGCCGGGTGAACGCGCTGGGCGCCCGGAGGAAGTGGCCGAGGTCGCCGCCCGCCGAGACGACCCGGTAGTCGCGGTACGCGGCCGGACCCCCGCACAGCAGGGTGACCTCGTGGCCCAGGGCCGTCAGGCCCTCCGCGAGCCGGTCGACGAGGAGTTCGGAGCCGCCCGCGGCGGGGTTGCCGAGGTCGCGGCGGGAGAGGAAGACGATACGGCGAGGGGGGCGGACAGCGCCCTGGGGCGACCACGCGCCGCGGGGAACGGCGGTGGTCAGCGTGGGGGGTACGTGCTGGGGCATACGAGCTCCAACTCGTTCGGGTCGGGAACCGGATGACGGTGCTCCGGGCCGGAGAGCGGTCACCGGCGCCGGTGGGGGGTGGAGCAGGTCATGGAACGCCCGGGATGACGGATGTGGTGGTGCGGTGGGTTGGTCAGTGTTCGCCAAGCCCGGCGGTGCGGCTACTCACCGGGATGACAAATTTCACCCCGCCCGCGTATGACACTTCGTCATATCGCGCGTACTTCACCGGAGTCGTGCCCGGACCGGCCGCGTACGCGGCCTCCCCGGACGAGCAGCACCGTGCCGGCCCCCGCCAGCAGGGTGCCGAGGACGACCGCGCCCAAGGGCACGGTCTCCCCCAGCAGCCGAAGCTTCCGGTTGTCCGCCGAGGCCAGCGCCACCTGCGTCCGCTGGGTGGCCGGGGTGAACTCCATGCGCCGGCTGTCCAGCAGCACCACGGCGTCCCTGGCGGAACCGGGCGCCCGCAGCACCTTCCGCGGCCCGATCGCCGCGTTCAGGATCCGCCCGGTCCGCCGGTCGACGACGAGTTCGATGCCGTGGTTGGCGTACCACTCCTCGGCGAGGACCTGCGGCCGGCCCGGCTGCCCGACGAGCCGGCCGGGAACCAGCCTGGTACCCGTCTTCGCCGGTTCCACTCGGCCGGTGAAGCGGTAGCCCTCGTACCCCTGGACCTTCTGCGTCCCATCGAAGCGGAGGGTCACGGTGGAGCCGAGTGTGCCGTCCCACCAGCGGTAGGACCGCTTCTCCACATCGAAGGGGAACTTCAGGTAGGCCTCGCCGTCGAAGGTCGGGGTCTCCTCGCAGCAGTGCACCGGTTCGTTGGTGCGCCGGTCGGTGACCCAGCGCTCCAGGGTCCACTGGAGCGAGTCGTGCGTGGCGGCGGCGGGCAGCGTGTCGTCGGTGTCCACCGAGGTGGAGACGTCCCAGACGGCCCGGCCGCTGCGGACGCTGTCGGCCACGTCGCCGCGTACCTGGCGGGTGATGGTCAGCGGGGTGCCGGTCACGGTCGCGATCCGGCGGGTGTCGAAGTAACTGCCCGTACCGGTGAAGACGGTGACGGTGTCGACGTCGATGGGGTTCACCTTGGCGCGCGGCTGGACGTACCAGACCAGTAACGGCGCCAGGACCAGCAGGAACACGCCGGTCCCGAGCAGGATCAGCGACAGGGGGGAAGCGGTGCGACGCATTGCGGACACTCCGTGGGGGCCTGGACGACGTTGCGCGGCGTATACGTGCACTCCGTATGGGACTCCGTATGGGCCGGGAACCGTAGGGGTCCCCTTGACGGACTGTCAATGCACTGGTGCGATGGGTTCGTCGCCGTCCGGGGTGACGGACTCGTGGTGGGGTCCCAGCGTCAGAAAGGCTGACCCGACCATGCCCAGACTGCTCGCCGCCGCCCTGACCGTGGCGGTCGCCGCGGCTCTCGCCGTGGGCGCGGCCCTCGCCGTCGTGGCCCTGCTCAACACCACCCCGGAACAGCCCAATGTGCCACTGATCAGCCATGAGACGGCTCTGCCCCGGGGGTGAGGCGAGTTGACCGGAGTGGACACGCGGGCACCGGCCGCCGAGCGGTCGGCCTGGGCGGACCTGCCGCGCCGGCAGGTGCGCGAGTTCGCCGACCGCGCCATGGCCGAAGTGCCCGCGCTGGCGCAGGAGATCCTGGACACGATCTGCCGCGAGCATCCCCGGATGCCGCTGCTCGTGGACGAGTCCGGCGAGCTGGTCGCCCTGGTGGGCATCCGGCGGGCCCTGGAGGAGTTCCTCCAGCACCTCGTGCGCGGTTCCGGCAGCCCACAGCTCCATCTGGAGGTCTTCCAGGACTTCGGGCGCGGGGAGGGACAGCAGGGCCGCACCCTCGACTCCCTCCAGGCCGTCTACCGGCTCGGGGTGCGCCTCGCCTGGCGGCGACTGGCGGAAATCGGCCATGAGGCCCGCATTCCGCCCCCCGCGATGTACGACCTCGCCGAGGCGGGCTTCGCCTTCCTCGACGGCCTGGTGGACCAGACGGTACGCGGCTACGCCGAGGCGGCCGCCCGCCAGGCGGGCGAACGGCTGCGGTTGCAGCGCCAACTGACGCAGGCGCTGCTGGGTGAGCGCCGCACCGACCGGTCCCGGCCGCTGGAGGAGTACGCCGCCCACGCGGCCCGGATCGGCTGGACGCTCCCCCAGCGGGTGGCCGTGGGGGTGCTGCTCCGCCCGGCCCGCGAGTGCGTGGCGCCGGCCGTGGGGCCGGAGGTGCTGCTCGACATGGAGAGCGAACAGCCCCTGCTCTTCGTCCCGGACCCGGCGGTGCCCGGGCGCCGTGAGCAGTTGCACCGGGCGCTGCGGGGCTGGACGGGGGCGATCGGCCCGGCCGTCCCGCTGGCGGACGCGACGGCCTCGCTGCGCTGGGCGACGGAGGCGATGGGCCTGATCGAGCGCGGTCTGCTGCCGTCGGGCGAGCTCCTGCACTGCACGGAACACATCGACGCCCTGGTCCTGCTGCCGCCCGAGGAGCTGATCGAGGCGCTGGCGGACCGGTGCCTCGCCCCGCTCGCCGACCGCGGCCCCACCCAGCGCCGCCGCCTGGCGGAGACGCTGCTGGCGTGGCTGGAGACCCGGGGCGGCGCCCCGGAGGTCGCTGCGCGGCTCGGGGTGCACCCGCAGACGGTGCGGTACCGGATGCGGCAGATCAAGGCCCTGTGGGGGGACGAGGTGGAGGACCCGGACCGCCGCTTCGAACTGGAACTGGCCCTCCGCGCACTGCGATTACAAGGACGGCTCGCTCTGCCCGGCCGCGAAATGGCCCACCGTTCCGCGCCGGGCGCGGCCCGGTCCACCGGACCGTCGCGTGGCCGGCCTTCCCGGCATGACCCGTGATCAACGGCACGGCACGGTACTGGCCGGGGCCGGCCGCCCGCCGCGGCCGGGGGCGTCCGGCGCCGGTCAGGTCTGGCGCAGCGGCTCGTACGCCTCGGCCGCCAGGCCGAACGTCCAGGCCACGCCCTCCCTCGCGGTCCGTGTGGCCGGGGGCACGCGCAGCCAGTAGGTGCGGCTGGTCCCGTCCGGTTCCGGCGTGGAGTTGACCACCTCCACCATCGCCACGTCCTCGTCGTCCGGCAGCGGTATCCGCCACAGCACGCCCGTCTCGTCCCGGTGCACCGGCTCCGCCCCCGACTCGCTGAGGTAGCGGTCGTAGCCGAAGTGCTCCAGCATCACGCGGCGCAGCTCGGCGTTCTCCTCCTCGCGGATCCGCTCCGGCGTCAGCGCGGCCAGTTCCGCCAGGAAGTCGCCCGGCACCGGCATGCCGCGCCAGGCGTACAGCGCGAAGCCGTCCGGGAAGGCGAGGGCCGGGCCGTCCGCCCGGTCGAGTCGGCCTGCCTCGTCCCGGTGCAGTTCCACCGGACGCTCGCAGATCACCGCCAGGTGCTCGTACGGCCACCACCATCCGGCCGTGCGGGCCACCGCGGCCGGGCCGTCCAGCGCCGAGCCCTCCCCCGGGTCGAACGCGCAGAGCCAGGCGGCGTCGTGCTGCCCCAGGACGGCGTCGAGGAGCAGCAGCCGGACCGCGGCCTCCTCGTCGCGTCCGTCGGCCAGTTCCTCGACGATGCCCGCCCGGATCCGAGCCGACAGCGCCTGCGTGGTCTCCCACAGCCTGCCGCCCGTCAGGGCCCACCGCCGGCCCCATCCCTGGGGGCCCAGCCGCTCGTGCAGCCTGCCGCGCTCGGCCGCCCACGGCCTGCTGCGCACCTCCTCCCGCACACTGCGCCCCCGTGCCCCGGGCGCCGCCGCGCCGTCGCCCGGACGCAACAGCCGCACCGCTTCCCTGGGCGACGCCGCCCACACGATCCGCTCCGGCTCCGCCAGCCCGGCACTGCGGTAGGCCAGGCGCACTCCCGCCTCGGCCTCCGCCCGCCGCGCGGGCTCCGTGGCCGTCGCGACGGCCCGCCAGAACGCCGTGTCCCCACTCCGGTCCGTCATCGCGTCCCCTCCCCTGCTTCCCTGCTCGTGTTCCTCAGTCGCCCGAAACGCCGTTGCCCGAAATGCCGTCGCCCGGCGCTCAGTCCGCGACGAGCCGTACGGCTCCCGGCACGTACTCCCGCTGCCGCACCACCCGGAACCAGCCCTTCGGCAGCGGGATGGGGGCGTGCTCCTCGTGCACCACGCGCCCACCGTCCGGCAGGTGCAGCAGCATCGGGCCGAACGCACCGGGCTCGCGCACCAGCCGGCCGGGGCCGATCACGGCGTGCGCGTGTCCGGTCACCTCGCCGAGCGCCAGGACCATCCGGCCGCGGCCGTCGCGCGGTTCCTCCGGCGCGTCCACGGCATGCGGCGGCACCGCCGATTCCTCGAGCGGCACGATCAGCACGTCTCCCTGCCGGTACATACGTGTCCCCTCCTCCGTCGGCGCACGGTGCGCCGAGCTGTCTCCGACGGTAGGGGCAGGGTCTGACAACGGCCCGGTGCGGCGCCGGGCGCCGCCCCGGCAGGGGTGTTGTCAGTGCCGCTTGCTACAACTTGCAGCACATCGGACTGCGACAGGCGAGGAGCGGCAGAGGCATGAGTTACGCGGAACACCTGCGGGAGTCGTACGGGCTACCCGTGTTCGACTTCCCTCTGCGCGAGGACGACGGCACGGTGGAGCTGCCGGCGGCCGACGCCGTCGCCTGGCGTGTCTCCACCGAGGTCTACGACAGCGAGGAGGGCTGGCCGGAGGCGTTCGCCCGGTTCTGCGCCGCCGTCGACACCACGCGGGTCCGCGCCCTCGTCACCGGCGCCTGTGAGGAGGCGTACGACGACGGGGGCGGCGTCAAGCCGGCGATCGACACCCTGGTCGACGCCCGGGCGAAATTCCCCGCTCTGCGCGCCCTGTTCATAGGCGACATGGAATCGGAGGAGTGCGAGATCTCCTGGATCAACCAGGACGATGTCACGCGGCTGCTGGAGGCCTTCCCCGAGCTGGAGGAGTTCGGGGCGCGCGGCGGCACCGGGCTGGTCTTCCGGGCCGTCACGCACCGGCGGCTGCGCTCCCTGACGCTGGAGACCGGTGGCATGCCGGCCCACGTCGTGCGCGGGGTCGCCGCCAGTGACCTGCCCGCCCTCGAACGCCTCGACCTGTGGCTCGGCACGGCCGGCTACGGGGGCGACAGTGAGATCTCCGACGTGGCGCCCATCCTCGACGGCGCCCGGCTGCCGAGCCTCCGCCACCTGGGCCTGCGCAACAGCGACTACGAGGACGAGATCGCGGCCGCCGTCGCCTCCGCGCCGGTCGTCGCCCGGCTGGAGTCCCTCGATCTGTCCATGGGCGTCCTCACCGACGAGGGCGGGACCGCGCTGCTGGAGGGCCAGCCCCTCACTCACCTCAAGAGCCTCGACCTCCACCACAACTATCTGAGCGCGCCGATGAGCGAGCGCTTCCAGGAGACCCTGGGAAGCGCCGGCGTGACGCTCGACCTCGATCGCGGCCACGCCGACGAGGACGAGTGGGACGGCCGTGTCTGGCGCTACGTCGCCGTCGGCGAGTAGCGGACGAAGCCCATGACTCAGCCACCCCCGGCCCGGTTCGCGGTCGTCGGCAATCCGGAGAACCGCCGCGTCGCCCTGTTCGCCGACGCCGTGCGGGCCGCCGGGCTGCCCGCTCCCCGCGTCGTGTCCTGGACGGCCGTGCTGCGCGACGGCGGCGCGGTGTTCGCCGCCGACGAGGTCGTACGGCTCGACTCGCCCGGGGAGAACGCAGAGGTCGACCGCCTCCTGCGGGACGTGGACGACCCGACCCGGGTCGAGGGCGGTGCACGTTGGTACGCGCGGTTCACCGCCGCCGTCGGTGCGCTGCGCGGTGGCGTCCGGCTGGACGATCCCGCCGAGCTGGCCGTCCTGTTCGACAAGCGGCGCTGCCACCGGGTCCTGCTCGACGCCGGGGTGCCGGTCCCCGAGTCGCCCACGTCGGGCGCCGGTACGCCCGTTCGCGGCTGGGACGACGTTCGCGCCCTGATGGCCGCGCACGGCATGCGGCGCGTGTTCGTCAAGCCCGCGCACGGGTCGTCCGCGTCCGGGATCGTCGCCCTGGAGACGGGCGCGCCGGGCCGGGTGCGGGCCACCACGTCCGTGGAGGCCGTGGACGGCCGGCTCCACAACTCGCTGCGCGTGCGCCGGGTCACCGACGAGCGGGAGGTCGCCGCGCTGGTCGACGCCCTCGCGCCGGACGGGCTGCACATCGAGCGGTGGTGGCCGAAGGCGAGCCCGGGCGGGGGCCGCCGGGCGGACCTGCGGATCGTCGTCGTCGACGGCCGGGCCACCCACGCCGTCGTCCGTACCAGCCACGCGCCGATGACCAACCTCCACCTCGGCGGGGCGCGCGGAGACCTCGCCGCCGCGATCCAGACCATGGGCAGCCGCTGGGCGGACGCCCTGGACACCTGCGAACGGGCGGCGGCCTGCTTCCCCGGCACCCTGTGCGTCGGGGTCGACCTCCTTCCCTCCACCGGCTGGCGGCGGTTCGCCGTCGCCGAGGTCAACGCTTTCGGGGACCTGCTGCCGGGTCTCACCGGCCTGCCGGGCAGCGGCGCCGAGGGCCTCGACACCTATGCCGCCCAGGTCGCCGCCGTACTGCGGCGGCGCTCACCGCACACCGCACCACCCCTGAGGAACCACCGTGCAACCGCTTGAGGCCGGCACCGCCCGGCTCCCCGCCCCAGCCCCGGCCCCGGCCGCCGGCCCGGGCCCCGACATGAACCAGGTCGTCGGCCGTGACGACCTGCTGCTCGTCACGCTCGACACCCTCCGGTACGACGTGGCCGCCGAGCTGGCCGCCGCCGGGCGCATCCCGCACCTGGCCCGCCATCTTCCCGGCGGCGCCTGGGAGAAGCGGCACGCGCCGGGCAGTTTCACCTACGCCTCCCACCAGGCGATGTTCGCCGGGTTCCTGCCGACGCCCGCCGGCCCGGGTCCGCACGCCCGGCTCTTCGCCGCGCGCTTCGCGGGCAGTGAGACCACCGCCGGGGACACGTACGTCTTCGACGCACCCGACCTGGTCTCGGCGCTCGCGGCCGAGGGCTACCGGACGGTGTGCGTCGGCGGCGTCGGGTTCTTCAACAAGCGGGGCGCGCTGGGCGATGTCCTGCCCGGGATGTTCCAGGAGAGCCACTGGGAGCCCGCGTTCGGCGTGGCGTCACCCACGTCCTTCGAGGCGCAGGTGGAGCGGGCCGAGCAGGTGGTCGCCGCGCTGCCGGCCGAGCGCCGGCTGTTCCTCTTCCTCAACGCGTCCGCGCTGCACCAGCCCAACTGGTTCCACCTGCCCGGTGCCACCCGTGAGGACGGCGACAGCCTGGCCAGCCACGCCGCCGCGCTGGAGTACATCGACCGTCACATCGGCCGGCTCTTCGCCGCGATGAGTTCCCGGCGCCGCTGCTTCGCCATCGTCTGCTCCGACCACGGCACCACCTACGGCGACGACGGCTACACCGGTCACCGCCTCGCCCACGAGGCCGTGTGGACGGTGCCGTACGCCCACTTCTTCCTGGAGCCGTCCGTATGACCAGCACCAGCGCCCACCTCCGCCCGTACCGGAGTTACGTCTACGCCTACCCCCACAAGACCGCCTACCGCCCGCTGCCCGGCGGGCCCGCGCTGCGGGACCTGTGGCGGGGCGAACGCAAGGACGCCCTCTCGCTCTACCTGCACATACCGTTCTGCGAGGTCCGCTGCGGCTTCTGCAACCTCTTCACCCGGATCGGCGCCCCCGACGGGCTCACCGGCCGCTACCTGGACGCGCTGGACCGGCAGGCCACCGCCGTCCGCGACGCCCTCGGCGACAGCGGCGTCCGCTTCGCCAACGCCGCCTTCGGGGGCGGCACCCCGACCTTCCTGACCGCCGACGAGCTGGACCGGCTCTGCGACATCGCCGAGAAGCGCATGGGCGCCGACCTGCGCGCGATCCCGCTCTCCGTCGAGACCTCCCCCGCCACGGCCACCGCCGACCGGCTCGCCGTCCTCGCCGAGCGCGGCACGACCCGGCTCAGCATCGGTGTGCAGAGCTTCGTCGACGAGGAGGCGCGGGCGGCGGTGCGCCCGCAGCGGCGCGCGGACGTGGAAGCCGCCCTCGCCAGGATCCGGGACACCACCGTCCCCGTCCTCAACATCGATCTGATCTACGGCATCGACGGCCAGACCCCCGCCACCTGGCGCACCTCGCTGGACGCCGCGCTCGCCTGGCGGCCGGAGGAGCTGTACCTCTACCCGCTGTATGTGCGCCCCCTGACCGGTCTTGCCAGGCGGACGGCCCACACCGACCGGGAGTGGGACGAGCAGCGGCTGGACCTCTACCGGCGGGGGCGCGACCACCTGCTCGCCCAGGGCTACGAGCAGGTGTCGATGCGCATGTTCCGGCGCGCCGGCGCGCCCGCCCAGGGCCCCGACGACCACGCCTGCCAGACGGACGGCATGATCGGCCTGGGCTGCGGCGCCCGCTCCTACACCTCCGCCCTCCACTACTCCTTCGACTACGCGGTCGGCATGGGCGAGATACGGGCCATCATCGACGACTACACCGGCACCGAGGACTTCGGCCGGGCCGTGCACGGCCGCTTCATGGACGGGGACGAGGCACGCCGCCGGCACCTCCTCCAGTCCCTGCTCCAGGCGCGGGGCATGCCGGTGGGCGACTACCGTTCCCGGTTCGGGTCGGACCCGTACGACGACTTCGGCGCCGAGCTCGCCGCGTTCACCGGCCGGGGCTGGCTCGACGACACCGCACCGGGGCTGCTGCGGCTGTCCCCGGAGGGGCTCGCCCACTCCGACGCCCTGGGCCCGGAGCTGTTCTCCCCCGCCGTCAGGGCCGCGATGGCCGCGTACGAACCGAAGTAGGCGCCCACCGTGGACCTGACGCTCCTGTACCGGGGCCCGCTCGCCTCGTGCGACTACGACTGCCCCTACTGTCCCTTCGCCAAGCGGCGCGACAGCCCCGCCCAGCTCCGGGCCGACCGGGCGGCGCTGGAACGCTTCACGGCCTGGGCCACGGCACAGACCGGTGACCGCCTCTCGGTGCTGTTCACGCCCTGGGGCGAAGGGCTCGTGCGCTCCTGGTACCGGCGGGCCCTGGTGGAGCTGTCCCACACCCCGCACGTCGACCGGGTCGCCATCCAGACCAACCTGAGCTGCCGCACCGACTGGCTGGCCGACGCCGACCGGGGCACCGTGGCGCTGTGGTGCACGTACCACCCGGGCCAGACGCCGTACGACCGCTTCCTGGCCAAGACGCGGGACCTCGCGGAGCGTGGCGTCCGTTTCAGTGTCGGCGTCGTCGGCCTGCCCGCCCATCTGGCGGACGCCCGGCGGCTGCGCGCCGCTCTGCCGGCGCACGTCTACCTGTGGGTGAACGCCGCCGAGGGCCACACGTACACCGACGAGGAGGCGGAGACCTGGACGGCGCTCGACCCGCTCTTCCCCTACAGCCGGCATCCGCACCGTTCGGCCGGACTGCCCTGCCGGACAGGCGAGTCGGTCCTCTCGGTCGACGGTGACGGCACGGTCCGGCGCTGCCATTTCGTACGCGCCGAACTCGGCAACCTCTACGACGGCTCCTACCGCACCGCCCTCGCGCCGCGCCCCTGTCCGCTGGCCCGGTGCGACTGCCACATCGGTTACGTCCACCTGGAGACCCTGCCCCTGTACGACGTGTTCGCGGGCGGAGTCCTCGAACGCGTCCCCGCGCACCTGCCGCCGCCGGCGGGAGACCCGGCCGCGGTGGCGGCCCCCTCGGCCGTGCATGGCACTCTTGACGCCCACGCGTCAGGAAGTCGTCAGTGACGCGTCAGGAACGGGGGGTTCGTGGTGGAGCAGGGCGCGGCCGAGGAATATCTGGAGGGGTATGCCCGGATCCTCGCCGGTGCCTGCGCCACCGGCAGGCGGCTGACCCGGGACGAGCTGGAGGCGCTGCGCCTCCGGGGTGAGCGGGCGGCCGAGGCGGGTCTGGGGCTGCGTTTTCTGGTGCGTGCCCATCTGTCCGCCGCCCAGGACGTACGGGAGGGCCTGCGGGGCGACGCCGCCGACCATCTGCTCGCGGCGGTGGAGCAGGCGGTGGACGCCTTCGCCGAGGGCCACGAGCGGGCGCAGCGGCTGGCGATCCGCAGGCAGGAGGCGGCGCGGCGGGAGTTCATCGACGATCTCCTGCACGGCCGGGGTGATGCCGGCCGTCTCGCCGAACGCGCCGAGCGGTTCGGGTTGTTGCTGTCCCAGGCGCACGCGGTCGCGGTGGCGCAGGGACCGGAGCCGTACGACGACGGCTATGCGGTCACCCGGGGCATCGAGTCGTCCCTGGCGGCCCGTTTCGGGGACCGTCACATCCTGCTGACCACGAAGAACGGCCGCCTCATCTGCATCGCGCCGGGCGACCAGGCCGACGTCCTGGCCTTCTTCGCCAAGCAGGCGTACGCGGCGACCGACGGCGGTCGTGTCGCCATCGGGCGCCCGCACCCCGGCGTGGGCGGTGTCGTCCACTCCTACGAGGAGGCGCTCAACGCCCTTGACCTGGCCGTCCGCATGGAGCTCGACGAGCCGGTGCTGCACGCCGCGGACCTTCTGGTCTACCCGGTGCTCACCCGCGACCGGCAGGCCATGGCCGACCTCGTCGTCAGCGTCCTCGGCCCGCTGCGGCAGGCCCGGGGCGGTGCCAGGCCGCTCATCGACACCCTCACCACGTATTTCGACACCGGCTGCGTGGCCGCCGAGGCCGCCCGGCGCCTGTCCCTGAGCGTGCGGGCGCTGACGTACCGGCTGGAGCGCATCCGCAAGCTGACCGGGGCCGACCCGGGTGACGCCGTCCACCGCTACACGCTCCAGACCGCCGTCATCGGGGCCCGCCTGCTGGGCTGGCCGGACCAGGAGCTGTGACCGTTCCTCACCAGCGGATGCGGGCGGCGACGGGGAGGTGGTCGCTGCCGGTGGCGGGGAGGGTACGGATGCCGACGACGGTCGCGGAGCGCGCCATGACCTGGTCGATCCGGGCCAGCGGCAGCGCGGCCGGCCAACTGAAGGCGAAGGCGGGCGGGGCGGGGCGCAGCCGGGACGTGACGGGGGCGAGGCCACGGTCGTCGACGGTGGCGTTGAGGTCGCCGAGCAGGATCACCGTGCCCGGTCGCTCCGCGGCGATCGCCTCGCCGAGCAGCGCGGCGCTCGCGTCCCGGGCGGCGGAGCCGAAGCCGGTCGTGGGGCCGAGGCGTACGGACGGCAGGTGGGCGACGTGCACGGCGGCCTCGCCGTGCGGGGTGACCGCGGTGGCACGCAGCCCGCGGTTCCAGTCGGCACCGAACCCCGGGGGCCGGATGTCCAGGGGCCGTACGTCGGCCAGCGGGTACACCGACCACAGTCCGACCGTGCCGTGCACCGCGTGGTGCGGGTAGCCGGCCGCCAGTGCCGCCCGGTACGACGGAAGGGCGGACGGGGTCAGCTCCTGGAGGGCGATCATCTGTGGCCGCGCCTCCATCAGGGCCCGCGCGGTGCCCCCGGGATCCCGGTTCTCGTCGCTGACGTTGTGCTGGACGACGGTGATGTCGTACCCCGGCGCCTCGTCCGCCGTCAGCGCGCCGCCGAACTGGCCCAGCCACGCGGCGGCCACCGGGAGCAGCGCCAGCAGGGCCGTCGTCGAGCGCCGTACCAGCGCGATGACGAGCAGGACCGGCATGGTGAGCCCCAGCCACGGCAGGAACGTCTCGGCCAGGCTGCCCAACCGCCCGGCGGCGTTGGGCACCGCGCCGGGGAAGGCCAGCACGCAGGCGACCGCCACGGCGGCCGACGCCGGTACCCGTCCGCGCCGCCAGGCCGACCGCCCCCGGGCGTCCACGCCCCAGCGACACCAACGGCCACGGCCGCCCCAGCGGCCACGACGACGTCGTGCCGTCGCCGGCGTCCCCGTATGCGCATCCATCCCCATACCGTGCGAGGACGCCGTGCCGTCGCGTTGGGTTCCCCGGTGGGGACAGCCGGTGCGGGGCGGTGGCGTAGGGTCGGGGCGTATGCATGTGGTTGCGGTTCTCGCGCTGGACGCGGTGTCGGCCTTCGATCTGGCCATCCCCTGCCAGGTGTTCGGGTTCGCGAGCCGTCCCGACGGGACCCCGGCGTACGACGTGCGGGTCTGCGCCGAGCGTGCCGTCACGACGACGGCGGGGCCGGTGCAGCCGTTCCGGATCTCGTCCTCGTACCGGTGGGACGACGCCCGTGACGCGGACACCATCATCGTTCCCGGCGTCCCCGCCGAGCGGGTGCCGGACGCGCGCGCCGTCCGGCTGCTGCGGGAGGCGGCGGCCGGCGGGGCGCGGGTGGCGTCCATCTGTACGGGGGCCTTCGTCCTCGCACGGGCCGGCCTGCTGGAGGGGCGCCGGGCGACGACGCACTGGCGGTTCGCCGACGCCCTGGCGGAGGGGTTCCCCGGCACGCGGGTCGACCCTTCGGTGCTGTTCGTCGACGACGGTCAGGTGCTGACGTCGGCGGGGGTCGCCGCGGGTCTCGACCTGTGCCTGCACATGGTGCGCCGGGACCACGGCGCGGCGGTCGCGGCGCAGGTCGCCCGCCTGATGGTCATGGCGCCCCAACGGACGGGCGGACAGGCCCAGTTCATCGAGTACCGCACGCCGGGGAGCGACTCCGCCGACCTCGGCGGGACGATGCAGTGGATGCGGGACAAGCTCGACGAGCCGCTGACGATCGCCGACATCGCCGCCCACGCGATGATGAGCAGGCGCAGCCTGGCGCGGCACTTCCGCGCGCAGACGGGTACGACACCGCTGCGCTGGCTGCTCGCCCTCCGCGTCCAGCGCGCGCGGGAGCTGCTGGAGAGCACCGGCCTGCCCATGGCACGGGTGGCGGAGTCCACCGGGTTCGGGTCCGTCGAGACCTTCCGCCACCACTTCACGCGCCACGTCGGCACCACTCCGTCCGCCTACCGGGCGGCCTTCCGCGTGTAGGCGACACGTGCGGGCCGCATGGCCGCCCGCACCACAACGGCCCTGGCCTGGCCGTATCTTGCGCCTGCCGGGCACGCGCGCCACTGTCTCCCGTCACCCGGCGCCGGAAGACTGAACGGGTCTTCGCGCCCCGCGCGCCGTGGCGACAGGCCCGGCCCGGGACGCCGTTCACGCTTCTTCACGGATCTTCACGGAGGAACCCAGTGCGCCCCATACACAGGCGGAATCTGCTCCACTCCGGTGCCGCCGCGGCGGTCGGTGCCGGTCTCGCGGGTGTCGCGGCTCCCGCGACGGCCGCCGCCCGCGCGACGGCTGCCCGGCCGCGCCGCGAACCGCTGCGCGTGCACACGGTGCTGTACGACGGGGTGGAGGAACAGGACTTCGCCGGGCACATCGAGGTCTTCGGGATCGTCGGGACGGACCGGGTCGCGCAGTCCTACGTCACCGTCGACGGGCCCGGCGCGGTGACGACGTCCGCCGGTATGGAGATCGTCTGCCGCTCCCCCTGGTCCCCTCGCTCGGCCGATCTGATCCTGGTGCCCGGCGCCGGGTACGGCGACGGTTCCGGCCTCCAGCGGGAGGTACGGCGCGGAGTCCTGCCCAGAGCCCTCGCGGCGGCGCAGCGGCGCGGCCTGGTCCTGGGCGCCGTGTGCAGCGGCACCATGCTGCTCTCCGCCGCCGGCATCACCAGGGGCCGCCCGTGCACCACGCACCACATCGCCAAGGACGACCTCAAGGCGCAGGGAGGGCGTGTCGTGGGCGGCCGGGTCGTCGACGACGGGGACCTGGTGACCTGCGGGGGCGTCACCTCGGGCATCGACCTGGGGCTGTGGCTGGTGGAGCGCTTCTTCGGGCCGGAAACGGCGGTGTTCGCCGAGGAGGTGCTGGAGTACGAGCGCCGCGGGACCGTCTGGCGTTCGTGACCGTGGCGGCGGGCACCGGTACCGCGACGCCGGCGGACAGGGCGGTGCGCCCCGTGGCCGGGGCGGCGGGCCCGCGCCCCGGCCGGGGCCGGCCGGCTGACCGACTGCCTGTCTGGCCGTCACCGCGCTGTGCCACCGCAACGCCCCCGTCGTGGACACGGCGATCCGGTCGGCGCCGCGGGCGTCACCTCCGGTCCGGACCTCGCCGTGTGGCTGGTGCGCCGCCGACCGGGCGCGGACGCGGCGACGGCCCGAGCGGACGGCGGCCGTACAAGACCGTCGCGTGCCTTGACTGCTCGCGCGGCAACCGCGATCCTCGTCGCACCTTTATGGAGACATGACAAACAGTCGCACGACCAACATCCCCGGGGCCGTCGCCCGGGGATGCCCTTCCGGCTGGAGCATGGGTGATGACCTTGTCGCGACGCTCGCAACGCTCTCCTGGCAGGCTCAGGGTACTCGCGGTTCTCTCCTCGCTCCTGACGCTGCTGGCCCTGGGTCCGGCCTCGGCGGGGACCCCGGCCGGGGCGGGTACCGGCTGGTGGGATCCCGTCGCGCGGCCCGCGCCCGATTCCCGCGTCGACGTCGCCGGGGAGCCGTTCAAGGGCACCGACTCCGAGGGGCGGGTCCGGGGCTTCGTCGACGCGCACGACCACCTGATGTCCAACGAGGCCTTCGGCGGGCGGCTGATCTGCGGCAAGCCCTTCTCCGAGCTCGGCGTGGCCGACGCGCTGAAGGACTGCCCCGAGCACTACCCGGACGGCTCCCTCGCGGTCTTCGACTTCATCACCAAGGGCGGCGACGGCAGGCATGACCCCAACGGCTGGCCCACCTTCAAGGACTGGCCCGCCCATGACTCCCTGACGCACCAGCAGAACTACTACGCCTGGGTCGAACGGGCCTGGCGCGGCGGCCAGCGGGTGCTCGTCAACGACCTCGTCACCAACGGGGTGATCTGCTCGGTCTACTTCTTCAAGGACCGCGGCTGCGACGAGATGACCTCCATCCGCCTCCAGGCGCGCAAGACGTACGAGATGCAGGCGTACGTCGACCGGATGTACGGCGGCCCGGGCAAGGGCTGGTTCCGGATCGTCACCGACTCCGGCCAGGCCCGTGCGGTGATCGAGCAGGGCAAGATGGCCGTCGTCCTGGGTGTGGAGACCTCCGAGCCGTTCGGCTGCAAGCAGATCCTGGACGTACCCCAGTGCGACCGCGCCGACATCGACCGGGGGCTGGACGAACTGCACGCGCTCGGCGTCCGCAGCATGTTCCTGTGCCACAAGTTCGACAACGCCCTGTGCGGGGTGAGGTTCGACTCCGGCACCCTCGGCACGGCGATCAACGTGGGCCAGTTCCTGTCGACGGGCACGTTCTGGAAGACGGAGAAGTGCACCGGCCCGCAGGCCGACAACCCCATCGGGCTCGCGGCGGCGCCCGAGGCGGAGAAGAAGCTCCCGCCCGGTGTCACGGTCCCGTCGTACGCGGCCGACGCGCGGTGCAACACCCGTGGCCTGACCGCCCTCGGCGAGTACGCGCTGCGCGGCATGATGCAGCGGAAGATGATGATCGAGATCGACCACATGAGCGTGAAGGCGACCGGCCGCGTACTGGACGTCCTGGAGTCCGAGTCGTACCCCGGCGTGCTGTCCTCGCACAGTTGGATGGACATGGACTGGACGGAGCGGGTCTACCGCCTCGGCGGCTTCATCGCCCAGTACATGCACGGGGCGGAGGCGTTCACCGCCGAGGCGCGACGCACGGACGCGCTGCGTGAGAAGTACGGCGCCGGGTACGGCTACGGCACCGACATGAACGGCGTCGGCGGCTGGCCGGCCCCCCGGGGCGCGGACACCCCCAACCCCGTGCGCTACCCCTTCCGCAGCGCCGACGGCGGCTCGTTCCTCGACCGGCAGACCACCGGTGAACGCACCTGGGACATCAACACCGACGGCGCCGCCCACTACGGCCTGGTGCCCGACTGGCTGGAGGACATCCGGGTCACGGGCGGCCAGGACGTCATCGACGACCTCTTCCGGGGCGCCGAGTCCTACCTCGCCACCTGGGGCGGCTCCGAGCGTCACCACGTGCGGAACCTGGCCGCCGGGTCGTCCGCGTCGGCCAGTACGTCGGAGTGGAACCCGTTCACCAGCTACGCGCCCGGCCGCGCCGTGGACGGCGACCCCGGCACGCGCTGGGCGAGCGACTGGCGCGACCCCCAGTGGCTGCGCGTCGACCTGGGCGCCACGCACACGGTCGGGCGGGTCACGCTCGACTGGGAGCGCGCGTACGGCAGGGCGTACCGGGTCGAGGTGTCCTCCGACGGGACCGACTGGCGGACCGTCTGGTCCACCACCGCCGGCGACGGCGGTCTGGACACCGCGCGGTTCACCGCCGTACCGGCCCGCTTCGTCCGCGTCATGGGCCTCGAACGGGGGACCGGATGGGGCTACTCGCTCCGCGAGGTCGGCGTGTACGGCCGCTGACGCCGCCCGGCCGTGCTTACAGTGCCCAGCCAGTCGTTCCCAACGGCGGAAGGGGCATCCTGTGCAGTGGGCGTACATCGGCTCGTTCACCTCGGGGGGCGGGCGCGGCATCACCGTCGCGGCCGTCGACCCGGCGACCGGGGCGCCGGCCCCGCGCACGAGCGTCGACACCGTCGTCAACCCCTCGTCCCTCGCGCTCGACCCCGGAACAGGCGTGCTCTACGCGGTGAGTGACACCGAGCCGGGCGCCGTCGCGGCGTTCCGCACCGGGGCGGACGGCCGCCTCACGGCTCTCGGCCCGGCGGTCGGGGCGGGCGGCTCGGGCCCCACCCATCTCAGCGTGGCGGGGCGCCGGCTGCTGACCGCCAACTACGGCTCGGGCAGCGTCAGCAGCCTCCGCGTGGAACCCGACGGCAGTCTTTCCGGGCCGCCCGTCGTCCTGGCCCACCACGGCTCGGGCCCCGACGCCGAGCGGCAGCAGGGACCGCACGCCCACCAGGTGCTGCCCGACCCGAGCGGTCGGTGGGTGCTGAGCGTGGACCTCGGCACCGATTCGGTACGGGTCTGCGCCCTCGACCAGGCCACCGGAGCACTCAGCGTGCACGCCGAGACGGTCCTGCGTGCCGGGTCGGGGCCGCGTCACCTCGCCTTCCACCCGGACGGCGACGTGGTGTACGTACTGCACGAGCTGGAACCGCAGATGACCGTCTGCCGGTGGGAACCGCCGTCCGGCCGGCTGGAACCACTGGCGGAGGTGGCCATCGATCCCGAAGGCGCCCCGGAAGGGGGACGGGTCCACCCCTCCGTCGTCTGCCCCTCGTCCGACGGGCGCTTCGTCCGGGCGGCCGTGCGCGGCAGCAACAGGATCCTGACGTTCTCGCTCGTCGACGACCCGGAGAAGCCCCAGCTCACGCAGAGCGTGGACTGCGGCGGCGTGTGGCCGCGCGACCTGGTGGCCGACTCCTCCGGGCGGCGGCTGTACGTCGTCAACGAGTGGTCCGGGGACGTCACCTGGTTCGACGTGGACCCGGAGAGCGGTGAACTGCGCCGCGGCGGCGCGGTGGAGGTGCCGGCCGCCGCGTGCGTGGTCTTCTCCTGACCCCTGAGCCCCCGGACCCCTGGCCTCAGCGCCCGCCCGGGCCGGACGGCTGGATCGACGCCTTGGACTGGACGAGGTCGACCGCGTGGACGGCCTCGTCCAGGACGTGTTGCCCGAGCCGGCCGTCGACTCCGAGCCGGACCCTGTCGATCAGTCCTCCGTTGAGGGATTCGGCGTGAGCGTTGCCGCAGACCGCCATGGCGGCTCCGGTCAGGGCGAGCGTGGCGAGGGCGCGCTTCGTTGTACGTGGCATGCCCGGCCAACGATCCCTCCCCTGCCGGGTCACCGTCCCCGTCGCCCGTCCGGTGCAACGGGTGGTAAGTGGAGAACAAAGCGGTGGACGGTCGTTCGCCGGGCCGCCTACTGTGTGCGGTGACGCCCACGACAGCGGAAGGGAGGCGAGTGCCGTGCACCAGTCACGTTTCCCGCGCTCCCGTTCCGTTCCCCCGGCGTCCTTGGCCTGACCGGGAGCGCTTCATCCCGCATGCTTCCGGAGGACAACTCCCATGACCGATACGGTCATTCGCGTACTCGACACGAGCGACGCCCATCTCTTCGACACCCTGCCCGACCCTCTCGGCGCCCGTGCGACGCACGCGCGCACCGCGCACCGGCCCGAGTGGAAGCGGGTGGCGCTCCGCGACGGCGAAGTCGTCGCCCGGGGCGCCTGGTGGGGCGGCCCCGACGACGACGCCCCCGTCAACATCAACTGGTTCGACGTCGCCGAGGGCGAGGAAGAGGCGGGCGCCCACCTGCTGCGCACCGCGCCGCACCAGGTCGAACTGGAGCTCAACCTCCCGGCGGGCTGGCGCGACGACCCCGTCACGCGGGCGGCGGGCGAGACCCGGCTGCGGGCCGCGCGGGCGGCCGGTTACGAGGTGCTGGTCGAGCGGTTCATGTACCGCTGGACACCGGACCGCGGGCGGCCCGGCCGGCCGGGCCGCCTGAGGTTCGCGGCGGAGCCGGACGACGCCGTGTTCTTCGACGCGCTGCGCCGCGTCCACTCGGTGACGCTGGACGCCCACGCGCTGCGCGCGATCGAGGAGGGCGGGCTGGACCAGGCGGCGCAGGAGGAGCTGGACTTCTTCCGCTGGTGCCCGTCGCCGCGCGAGTGGTGGCAGGTGGCGTACACGCCGGACGGTGACCTGGCCGGCATCCACATCCCCGCGCACAATCCGTCGGGGCCCTGCGTCGGCTTCATCGGGGTCGTGCCGGAGCAGCGCGGGCGGGGTTACGCGTACGACCTGCTGGCGGAGTGCACCCACTTCCTCGTCGAGCGGGGCGCCGAGTTCGTCGCCGGTGCCACGGACCAGGGGAACGCACCGATGGCCGTGAACTTCGCCAGGGCGGGGTATCCCGTGGTCCGGGAGCGCGTCAACCTGGTCCCCGGCGTACGGGGCTGACGGTTGGGCCGCCCGGGGCGTCCCTCCCGGGCGGTCACCCACATGCGGGGCCGATCAGTACGACTAGTGCCCGGGCGCGGGTGGCCCGCCGCACGGCTGGGCAGCGAGGGACCATGAAGAAACCTCTCCTCGTCTGCCTGGCCGCCGTCGTCACCGCGGTGGTGGCCGTCGGCGGTTACCTGGGCTTCCGGCACCTCACCGCCCCTTCCGCACCCCCCGCCGGGGCCGTCAGCGTTCCGTACGGGCCCGACGAGGCGCGTTCCGCGGCGAGCAGGGCCGATGACGTCTTCCACGGCACCGTCGTGCGCGAGACCGGGCGGCGGACCATCGCCGAGATCCCTTCCCGGCTGTACGCGGTGCGGGTGGGCCACGTCTTCAAGGGACACCTCACCGGCACGGTCACGCTCACCCAGCCGGTGGACGAGCCGGCGCTGGAGCCGGGCGGGAAGTACGTGTTCGTCACCACCTCCTGGCACAACGAGGACAACGAGCACGGTCTCCTGTCGGGCATCCGCCCCCACCGGGCGGCCGACCTCACGGCACCGGTGCGGGGCGCGGACGCGCGGGCGGAGCCGAGCGTCGCCGAGTACTGGCGGGACGCCGTGGCGGGCGTCTCGTCCCGGTGACCCGCGCCTGACGGGGCGTTCGGCATGCCCCTGCGGGGGGAGCCTACGGGCGTTCCGCCACGAGGTGCCGCACCACGCGCGCGACGAGCTCGTACGGAACGGGCGCGTCCAGTGGGAACTTCAGGGTGCCCTTGCCCGACCGGTAGGGCTCGATGGCCCGCTGGAAGGCGTCGTCGCCCTCGGGGACGGGGTAGACGCTGACGTGCTGTTTCCAGCCGGCGAAGTACACGAGGTTCCGGCGGTCGAGCGTGACCGCCGGAATCCCGTAACTGATCTTCTCCGCCACGCCCTCGGGCGCGGCCTCGTGGATCGTCCGCCGGAGCTGTTCGAGGACGGTCCGGACGTCCTCGGGGAACGAGGCGATGTAGTCGTCCACGGATGCGAAGTGCTCTGCCACGGTGCTGCCTTTCACCGCTCTTCGGCCACGCCGGGCGCGGCTGAGGAGCGGCGCCGGTCAGCGCAGTACGTTCAGCACAGTACGTTCAGCGCGCCCGGACGCACCCGTGCGGTGACCGGGAGTGTCGCGTCGACCTCGCCGTCGGCGCCGTAGGGCAGATCGCGGTCGGCCTCGATGCGGATCTCCTTGCCGCGGAGGACCTCGACCTGCGGGCGCCGCAGGTGGGCGCCGGTCTTGAGCTCGTTCATCATCGCGAAGAACAGCCGCTTCGGGGCGTGCTGGATGACGACGACGTCGAGCAGGCCGTCGTCGACGCGGGCGTCCGGCGCGATGCGGCGGCCGAAGCCGTAGAAGCCGGAGTTGGCGGCGACGACCGTGTAGCCGCGGCGTTCGTGGAGGATGCCGTCGACGGTGATGCGGTACGTCGCCGGCCGCCAGCCGGCCACGGCGCGTGCCCCGCCCGCGTAGTAGGAGGCGGCGCCGCGCAGCAGCCGGGACCGGTTGGCGTACCGGTTGGCCACCGCGTCGACCCCGGCGTACACGCTGCCGAGCACCGAGGTCCTGGGGTGCGCGGCGGATTCCACCTCGATGGTGTCGACGGCGCGTGGGGTGGCGTGCAGCAGCAGCTCCGCCAGCGCCGGTGGGTCGGTGGGCAGATCGAGCGCCCTGGCGAAGTCGTTGCCGCGACCGGACGGTACGAGGCCGAGGACCGCGCCGGTGCCGCTGAGGACGCCGCCGACGGCGCCGGCCATGCCGTCACCGCCGACCGCGAGCACGGTGTGTCCCCGTTCGGCCGCCTGGCGCGTCAGCTCGCGGGCGTGGTCGAGGCTGCGGCTGTAGCGGGTGTCCAGGCCGGCTCCCGCCTCCCGGAGGAGCCGGGCCACGGGCAGCAGGGCCGCCGTGCCGCTGGAACTTCCCGCGGCCGGGTTGACGACGGCGGTGAACTGTCGCATGTGGGCGCCTCCGTAGGGCAGGCCGATGGGGAACGGGCGGGTCAGGGGTGACGGACGGGGACGAGGATGCCGGGATTGAGCACTCCCGCCGGGTCGAGCTCCGCCTTGACGGCCTGGAGGACGCGGACGCCGAGGGGCCCGGCCTCCCGTGCGTACCAGTCGCGGTGGTCGCTTCCCACGCCGTGGTGGTGGCTGATGGTGCCTCCGGCGGCCAGGATCGCCTCGTTGGCGGCGTGTTTGGCCGGCGCCCAGTGCGCGACGGGGTCCTCGCCCTGGGCGGAGACCACCGTGAAGTACAGGGAGGCGCCGTTCTCGTACACGTGCGAGATGTGGCACATGACCAGCGGCGGCGTGCCCGCGTCGGTGAGGGTGGTGGTGAGCGCCTGGCGTACGCCCTGGTACAGCTCGGGCAGCGCGGACCAGAAGGCGGCCGTTTCCAGGGTTTCGGCGAAGGCGCCGGCGTCGAGGAGGGCGTCGCGGAGGTAGGGGGCGTTGTAGCGGCCGTGGGCCCAGCGGTCCCCCGGCTCGGTGCCGACGCACTCGCCGCCCTGGGCGAGGAGGACCTTGTGGACGCCGGCCCGGCACTGCTCGGTGTCGGCGGCCGTTCCCTCGTACCCGACGACCGCCATGCAGCCGGCCGCTTCCGTGGCGCCGGTGCTGCCGATGCGGTCGGGGTGGGCGAGGCCGATGAACGTCTCGGTCTCGTCCGACAGGCGCAGGACGGTGGGGCGCGGGCCGTCCTGGGCGAGTGTGCGCAGGGCGGCGGCGCCGGCCTCGAAGGAGGCGAAGCGCCAGCCTTCGTAGAGGCGCTTCTCGGGCAGGGGGCGGATCCGCACGGTCACCGAGGTGATCACGCCGAGTGCGCCCTCGGAGCCGAGCACGAGCTGGCGCAGGTCCGGGCCGGCCGCCGAGCGGGGCGCGCGGCCGGCCTCCCAGGTGCCTTCGGGGGTGGCGACGGTGACGCCCAGCACCATCTCGTCGAACCGGCCGTAGCCCGCGGACGCCTGGCCGCTGGAGCGGGCGGCGGCGAAGCCTCCGATGGTGGCCCATTCGTAGGACTGGGGGAAGTGGCCGAGCGTGAAGCCGCGTTCGTTGAGCAGGGCTTCGGCGCGGGGGGCGCGCAGTCCGGGCTGGAGGGTCGCGGTGCGGGAGACCTCGTCCAGGCCGAGCAGGGCGTCCATGCGCCGGAGGTCCAGGGCGACGAAGGTGGAGCGTTCGGGGGCGAGGCCGCCGACGACGGAGGTCCCGCCGCCGAACGGGACGGCCGCCACCTGGTGTTCGGCGCACACGCGGAGCACGGCGAGGACCTCGTCGTGGCTGCCGGGCAGCAGGACGGCGGCGGGGATGTCGTCGACCTCGCCGGCGCGGATGCGCAGCAGGTCGGGGGTCGACTTGCCGCGGGTGTGGCGGATGCGGGTCTCGGCGTCGGTCCGCAGGTGGGCGGGGTCGCCGAGGGTTCCGGCGAGGGCGCGGTGCGCCTCGTCGGTGAGCGGGGACTCGGGGACGGCGATGTCCTCCAGGGAGGCGGGGCCCTGGGTACGGGGGGTGACGCCGAGCAGGTCGCGCAGCAGGCCGATCACGGTGTCGGGCAGGGGTGCCGCCTTGGCCGGGTCGCCCCAGCCGCTCCACAACATGTCCACGGGGTCGGTTTCCTCACCGTCGGTTCGGGATCGTGGCGTGCTCGGTGGCCCGCACTGGCGGTACACTGTGACAGATGACGCCCATTCGTCACAACCATTCGGACGGGGAGACCGTCGAAACCGTCCTCGACGCGGCCCGTGACTGCGTGCTCGCCGTCGGAGTCCGCCGTACGACGCTGACCGACGTGGCCCGCCGCGCCGGGGTCTCCCGTATGACGCTCTACCGCCGGTGGCCCGATGTGCGGACCCTCGTCGGGGACGTGATGACCCGTGAGTGGGTCGCCCTGGCGGTGTCGGCCATGCCCGAGCGCGAACCTGCCGCCCCGGCCCGGCACAGGCTGGTCGACGGGCTGGTCGCCGGAGTCGCGGCGTTCCGCGCGCACCCGCTCTTCCACAAGATCCTCGACGTGGACCCCGAGCTCCTGCTGCCCTACGTGCTGGACCGGCGCGGCGCGAGCCAGGACGCGTTGCTGGGCCTCATCACCGGCGCGCTGGAGGAAGGGCACGCCGACGGTTCCGTCCGCCCGGCACACCTCGTCCTCCAGGCCCGGTCCGTGCTGCTGGTCGTCCAGTCCTTCACGCTCTCGCTGCGCACCATGACCGACGAGTCCGACCCCGAGCTGGACGAAGCGGCCTTCCTCGGTGAGCTGCGGACCCTCCTGGAAAGGACCCTCGCCCCATGAGCCACCCCCGTACCCCGGCCACACGTGCCTCGTCGTCCCTGAGCGCCGCGCGCCGCCGCCGCGAGCTGGCCGAACTCGCCGACGGCGCACAGGTGGACGTCCTGGTCGTCGGCCTCGGGGCCACCGGCGCGGGCGCCGCGCTCGACGCCGCCTCCCGTGGCCTGACGGTCGCGGCGGTCGACGCCCACGACCTGGCCTTCGGCACGTCCCGGTGGAGCTCCAAACTCATCCACGGCGGCCTGCGCTACCTGGCCTCGGGGCAGTTGGACGTCGCCCACGAGAGCGCCGTGGAACGGGGCATCCTCATGGAGCGGACCGCCCCGCACCTGGTGGGCGCCCAGCCGTTCGTCCTGCCGCTCACACCCCTGGTCTCGCGGTCGCAGGCGGCGCTGGCCCGGGCGGGCCTCCGGGCCGGGGACCTGCTGCGCGCCTCGGCGCGTACGTCGCGCTCCACCCTGCCGGCGCCGCGTGCCCTGTCCCCGGTGGAGACCCGGCACATGGCGCCCGTGCTGCGCTCCACCGGGCTGCGCGGGGGGCTGCTCTCCTGGGACGGCCGGCTCAGCGACGACGCGCGGCTGGTGACCGCCGTCGCCCGCACCGCCGCCGCGCACGGCGCGCGCGTCCTGACCCGCACGCGCGCGTTGTCCCTCGACGGCGGCGGCGCGCTGGTGCGGGACGAACTCACCGGCGAGGAGACGCGGATCAGGGCCCGCGCGGTCATCAACGCCACCGGGGTCTGGGCCGGCGGCCTGACCGACGACATCCGGCTGCGGCCCTCCCGGGGCACCCACCTGGTGCTGCGCTCCGAGGACCTCGGCTCGCTCACCGCGGGCCTCCACATCCCCATCCCGGGCGAGGCCAACCGTTTCGTGCTGGTCCTGCCGCAGGGCGACGGGCGGGTGTACGTGGGGCTGACGGACGAGCCGGTCGACGGCGACATTCCGGACGTGCCCGAAGTGCCGGAGACGGACATCGGGTTCCTGCTCGACGTCCTCGGCTCCGCCCTCGACGTGTCGCTGGGCCGCGACGATGTGATCGGCGCCTTCGCCGGGCTGCGGCCGCTCCTCGACACGTCCGGCCCGTCGGGCAGCTCCCGCACGGCCGACATCTCCCGCAAGCACGCCGTGCTGACCTCCCGCGACGGGGTGGTGACCGTGGTGGGCGGCAAGCTCACCACCTACCGGCGCATGGCCCAGGACGCCCTGGACGCCGCCGTCTCCGCCCGCGGCCTGCCGGCGGGGCCCTGCCGCACGGCCACCCTGCCCCTGGTCGGCGCGGCCTCCCGGAGCGCCCTCGCCGCCCTGGACGCCCCCCGGCGGCTGGTCCGCCGCTACGGCACCGAGGCCCCGGCCGTGCACGCCCTCGGCCTCGCGGACCCGGCGCTGGCCCGCCCCGTCGTCCCGGGCCACCCGGTCACCGTGGCCGAACTCGTGTGGGCGGTACGCCACGAGGGCGCCCTCGACGAGGCCGACCTCCTCGACCGCCGCACCCGCATCGGCGTGGTGCCGCACGACCGGGAAGCGGCCCTGGACACGGCCCGGGAGGCGCTGCGCCGGGAGGACGGGAGGGTCGGGCCGGGCGCGCCTTAGAGGACGCCCCGACGGGTGCCGACGGAACAGGAGCCGAAACGGTCGCGCCATGTCATGCGGGACGGTTCAGGCGCCAGACCACCTCGATGCCGCTGCCTGAGGGAGCCGCGGGTGGTGCTGCCCGCTCCCGCCGGACTTCGCTGAACCCCAACCGGCGCGGAATGGCGCCGCTGGAGATGTTGGCCATGTCGTGGGTGATTTCCAGGTACTCCACGTCCGGCAGGGCGAACATCTCGGCGACCATGGCCGCCGTCGCTCTCGTGGCGATGCCCTGGCCGGTGGCGGCGGGGTGCAGCCAGTACCCCAGCCTCCATCCCCGCGGTTCGGTCACGCGGTAGGTCTGGCACATGCCGATGGGCGTGCCGTCTTTGGTGATGGCGTAGTTGTAAGCCTCGCCGCTCGCCCACTTCGACTCGGACTTCGCCAGGAAGTCCCGGGTGCTGCTCTCGCCGTGCCGGGCGACCCACGGCATCCACGGGCGCAGGTGGTCCACAGACTCCTCGATCAGCGTGAGCGCCGCAGCGAAGTCGTCCCGTGCCCGCCAGCGTCGCAGGGCGAAGTCTCCGCACTCGATGATCCCACTCGGTCGCTCCATGACCGCATGATTGTTTCGCGGCGGGGGTCACCGCAACGGGATACGAGGAACGGGACGCGGCATGCGCTTCGAGCAGGTCTTCACGTACGCGTGGCGGCACGACCCGGCGGAGAAGGGCGTGTCGGTCCTGTCCGTCGCCCACGAGCCGGCGGAGGCGGGCCGGCCGCGACGGTGGCTGCTGCTGGCCGGACTGCCGGTCTTCACGGAGCTGCTGCCCTTCGACGACGCCGGGCACGCCCGGGAGTTCGCGCGGGCGGTGCTCGCCCTGCCGCCGGCGCCCGAGCCCTACGAGCGCGAGTTCCACCTCGGTGAGAGCCGTACGCGGACGATGGCCGCCGGACAGGTGGAGGAGCGGCGGTTCGCCACCCTGTGGGTCGGCCGCGACCCGGCCGACGACCTGCGCGCGTATTTCGCGTACCAGTCGTACTTCGCGTTCGCCGGGAGGCCGGACATGACCTCGACCGGCCTGGAGGTGGTGTGCGACGACGTCGACGTGCCCCGTGCGCACGCCGAGGCGCGGGCCCTGCTCGCCGCGCTGGACGGGGCCGGCTGACGCCCCCGGCTCAGAGGGGGCGTTGGGCGTGGACGTAGAGGTGTTCCTCGGGTTGCGCGTCCGGTCCGTGCGGGCGGTAGAGGGCGGTGTGGTGGTGCAGGATCTCCAGCCCGGCCTCCTCCAGCACCCGTAGTTGGTCCTCGGTGGCCAGGCTGCTGACGGTGACCGGGTGGCCCATCCAGACGATGTCCAGCCCCCGGATGTCGCCGGGCACGGTGGCCATCGCGAAGGCGCCGCCGGGGGCGACCCAGGAGGCCGTCCGGCTGAGTGACTCCGCCACCTCGGGCTGGTCCATCACCAGCAGGGGGAAGAAGGCGCACACCGCGTCGTACGCTCCCCCGGGCGGCCGGTAGGTGCGGACGTCGGCCTGTTCGAAACGGGCCGCGGGCACCCGCTGCCGGGCGAGCGCGACCATTTCGGCCGACACGTCGATGCCGGTGACGTCGAAGCCCGCCCGGGTCAGCACGTCGGCCGTGGGGCGGCCGGTGCCGCTGCCCACGTCCAGCACGCGGGCGCCGGGCGCGAGGCGGCCGGAGAGCCAGTCCAGTGCGGCGAGTTGGCCGGGTACGTCGGCGAAGACCTCCTCGTAGCGTGCCCCCACCGCGTCGAAGACCTCGGCGGCGGACACGCCCCGGGGCCGTGGCGCCTGGTTCACTTCACCACCTCCGCGGCGCACCGTACCGGCGGCACCGGTGCCCGGGCCAGTGGGCGGCCGGGGCGGTGTGCGAGGCTCGGTCCATGCGGTACATCATCATCGGCGCGGGCGCGGTCGGCGCCACCATCGGCGGGCGGCTCGCCCAGGCCGGTCACGAGGTCGTCCTGGTCGCGCGGGGCGCGCACGCGGAGGCCCTGCGGGCGGACGGACTGCGGCTCGGCACGGCGGAGGGCACGAGGGTCCACCGGCTTCCGGTCGCGACCGGCCCGGCGGAGCTGGGCCCACTGCGCCCGGACGACGTCCTGCTGCTCGCGGTGAAGACCCAGCACGCCATCGAGGCGCTCGACGCGTGGGGCGACGCGGAGGTGGCGGGCGGCGGCACGGCGGCGCAGCGCCTTCCGGTGTTCTGCCTCCAGAACGGGGTGGAGAGCGAACGGCTCGCGCTGCGCCGGTTCGCCCGGGTGTACGGCGTGTGCGTCTGGCTGCCCTCGACGTTCCTGCGCCCGGGCACCGTGTCCGCCCTGTGCGCGCCGCTGACCGGCATCCTGCACATCGGGCTCGCGGCCGGCGGCAGCGACTCCACGGCCCGGAAGGTGGCCGCCGATCTGGCCGCGTCGGGCTTCGGCGCGCCGGTCGTCGAGGACGTGATGCGCTGGAAGTACGCGAAGCTGCTCGGCAACCTCGGCAACGCGATCCAGGCCACGACCGGGCCCGAGCCGGCTCCGGCGAAGGCGGCGCTGCTGCGGCGGGCGATCCGGGAGGCGGAGGCGGCGTTCGCGGCGGCGGGCATCGCGTACGCCTCCGCGGCGGAGCAGGCGGAAGCGCGTGACGGCAAGGTGGACCAGCCGGCGGGCGTGCGGGGCGGGTCGTCCTGGCAGAGCCTGGCCCGGGGTACGGGCTCCATCGAGGCGGACTACCTCAACGGCGAGATCTCGCTGCTGGGACGGCTGCACGGGGTGCCGACCCCGGTCAACGACGTGCTGCGGCACGCCGCCAACATCTTCGCGCGCAAGGGTCTGCCGCCGGGTGCGATGTCCGTCGAGGACCTCACCGCCCTCGCGGACGAGGCGGCCGCCCGCGCCGGCGTCGGCTAGCCGGGCGGACGCGCGTCACCGGCTCCCTCCGCCCGGGATACGCAGGGCCAGTACCGCGACGTCGTCGTCGTTGTCGGTGGGACGTACGCGTTCCAGCAGTTGGTCGCAGAACGCGTCGAGGGGACGGCGGGCCAGGTCGGCGGCGTGTTCGCGCAGGTCGTCGAGGCCTGCGTCGATGGGCCGTCGGCGGGATTCGACGAGCCCGTCGGTGTGGAGGAGCAGCGTACTGCCGGGCGGCAGGGTCGCGGTGGCGTCGGTGCGCGGCACCCGGACCCTGGTGCCCAGCAGCAGTCCGTGGCCCTCTTCGAGGAAGCGGGTCCGTCCGTCGGGGCTGACCAGGAGCGGCGGGAGGTGTCCGGCGTTGGTCCAGGCGAGGCGCCATGCCCCGTCACCGGCCTTTTCCAGGCGGCCGAGGACGAGGGTCGCGGTGGACGCCTCGCTGATGTGCTCGGCGGCGTGGTCCAGTTGCTCGACGATCCGGCTCGGGGACGCCTCCTGGGACCAGGCGAACGCCCGCAGCATGTTGCGCAGTTGGGCCATGCCCGCGGCGGCGTCGAGGTCGTGCCCCACCACGTCGCCGATGACGAGCGCGGTCGCGCCGTCCTTGAGGGTGAACGCGTCGTACCAGTCGCCGCCGACGTGGGAGGCGTGCGGTGCCGCCACGTAACGGGCGGTCATCTCCAGGCCGGGCACCCGGGGCAGTTGGGGCAGCAGGTGCCGCTGCATCGTCTCGGCGACGCGCCGCTGTCGTTGGTACAGGCGGGCTCTGTCCAGGGCCAGGCCGGCGCGGCGGGTGATGTCCTCCAGCAGGGAGAGGTCGGCGTCCGTGAAGGGCGCGCTGTGCGCGGAGCGGCCCAGGGTCAGCGCCCCGAGCACTTCCCGCAGGCCGCGGATGGGCGCGATGGCCGCCGACCGGATGCCCGTGGCGGCGAACAGCCTCCGCTGCTCCACGGCGATCCCCGAGTCGGGAGGCGCCTGGTACGTCCCGGGACCGGCGAGGGCGGAGGCCGCGCCGCGCAGGGCCCGGGAGAGGGGCATCGGCGAGTCCTCGGGCACGGGCGGGAGCGGCCCTTGGAGGTCCTCGCGGTGTACGAGGACGCCGTCCTGGTGCGTGACGACGGCGCTGCGCCGGACGTCGCGGCTCTCGGTGACGAGGTCCACGACCGCCCAGTCCGCCAGCCGGGGAACCAGCAGCCGCACCAGCCGGCGCAGTGCCTCGTCCGTGTCGAGGGTGGAGGTCAGGCGCGTGGTGGTCTCGGCGAGCAGGGTGAGCCGGTCCAGTTCGTCGAGCGTCGTGGTCGCGGTGGTGGCGCGCGGCGTGGCGTCCGGCGGCGGTTCGTGGAGGATCACCAGCGCGCCCTTCTCGTCGCCGATCAGGCATGGGGTGACCAGCCAGGACGACGCCACGACGTGCCCGCCCCGGTGCACGAACCACCCGCGTTCGCCCTGACCGGTGCGTACCCCGACAAAGGCTTGCATCATGGGACATTGCGCCCGTGGGGCGGTGTGTCCGTGGGCGTCCCGGTGCAGTGCGTCGTGGCTGTCACGGCCGATGAGCTCCTCGGGGCGCCAGCCCAGCATGCGCGTGACACCCGCGTTCACCCGCACGATGATCCCCTGGTCGTTGACCAGGTAGGCGGCCGCGGTCAACTGTTCCAGCACGCGGGCATCCTCCGTACCGCTCCGCCCGGTCCCGTCCCACGCGCCCACGCTCGTTCCCTCCGCCCCGTCCGTCCGTGCTCCGGCGCATGGCGCCTCCCGGCGACAACCTCGGCGGAGAGGGACTGCGTGCACCTGATCCGCCCCCATAGTGGCGGGTGGGGCAGAACGAGGTCCACCGTGCCGGGCACACCGCCCCGTCCGCGGTCCCGCGACGGGCCGGTTCGCACGCCGCACCACGAACCCTCGTGCCGCAGGACGCGAGGGGCAAGGGTTTCCCCTCTTTCCCGGCCGTTTTCGCGTCTGACATCGTGCGTTCGCCCCCTACACACTCGGCCCGGCCGCCCGACCAGCGCGCCGGGATCGGAGGACGCGTTGATACGTCACATATCCGCAGCGGCCGCACTCGGCGTCACCCTCGCCCTCGCCGCTCCCGCCACCGCTGTCGCCACGGCGCCACAGGCCACCACAACGGCCACTGCCGCCACCACCGCCACCTGGGCGGCGGGCACCCGCGCCCATCTCGTCATCACCGCGCCCGGCGACACCTCCGCCGTACGGGCGGCCGTGACCGCCAACGGCGGCTCGGTGTTCGCCTCGTACGACGCGATCGGCGTGATCGTCGCCCACTCCACCTCAACCGGCTTCGCCTCCGCCATGCGCGGTGTCGCCGGAGTCCAGCAGGTCGGGGCGACGCGCACCTCGGACGTGCCGGCCGACGCGTACGACCCGGCCCTGCCGCCGAACCCGGCCCAGTCGCCGACCACACTGACCGAGAGCCTGACGCGCTGGGACATGACCCAGATCAAGGCCGACCAGGCCTGGGCCGTGACCACCGGCTCGGCGTCGGTCAAGGTCGGCGTGCTGGACACGGGCGTGGACGACCGGCACCAGGACATCGCCCCGAACTTCAACGCCGCCGACTCCGTCTCCTGCGCGTACGGCAAGGCCGACACGCGTGCGGGCGCCTGGCGCGACGTCGGTACGCACGGCACGCACGTCGCCGGCACGATCGCGGCCGCCAAGAACGGCAAGGGCGTGGTCGGGGTGGCGCCGGGGGTGAAGATCTCCTCGGTCCGCATCGCCGAGCCGGGCACCAGCCTGTTCTTCGCGGAGAACACCATCTGCGGCTTCATGTGGGCCGGTGACCACGGCTTCAAGGTCACCAACAACAGCTACTACACGGACCCGTGGCAGTTCAACTGCCCGGACAACGCCGACCAGGCCGCCATCATCGAGGGTGTCCGGCGTGCCCAGGAGTACGCCGAGAGCCGGGGCTCGCTCCAGATCGCGGCGGCCGGGAACTCCAACCTGGACCTCGCCAACAAGACGGTCGACACGGAGAGCCCCAACGACTCCACGCCCGTACGCCGCACCATCACCAACGCCTGCCTGGACATCCCGACCGAACTGCCGGGTGTGGTGACCGTCGCCGCGATGGGCAAGGGCAACGTCAAGGCGTCGTACTCGAACTACGGCAACGGAGTCATCGACATCGCCGCACCCGGAGGTGACGGTACGTCAGGCGTCTACTCCACGCTGCCGGGCGGCAAGTACGGCAACATGAACGGTACGTCGATGGCGTCGCCGCACGTCGCGGGTGTCGCCGCACTGATGGCGAGCACCGACCCGGCCGCCACCCCGGCCGACATCCGGTCCCGGCTCGGCGTCCAGGCCGGGGACGTGGCCTGTCCCTCCGACAGCCGGTGCACGGGTACGACCGCCAAGAACGGCTTCTTCGGCGAGGGCCAGACCGACGCGCTGAAGGCGGTCGCCGGGACGACGCCTCCCCCGGGCGCGTACTTCGAGAACACAACGGACGTCGCCATCACGGACAACACGACCGTCGAGAGTCCCCTCACCGTCTCGGGCGTGAGCGGCAACGCGCCCGCCACCCTCGAGGTGGGCGTGGAGATCGCGCACACCTACCGGGGTGACCTGGTGGTCTCCCTGGTCGCACCCGACGGAACGGTGTATCCGCTGGAGGACTTCGCCAACAATGACGGTACGGACAACGTGAGCAAGACCTATACGGTCAACGCCTCGGCCGAGGTCGCGAACGGCACCTGGAAGCTCCGGGTCCGTGACGGCGCGACCCAGGACACGGGCAGGATCGACGCCTGGAACCTCACCTTCTGAGTCACGTTCCGAGTCACGTTTTCGTTATCCACCCCCTTCCGATCGGTCTCCCAGGTGTGTCGGACAGACTCCTGTCCGAGGGAGAGAAGGGCCGAAGGTGAGCCAGACACACGAAGAACGCCTGGTCAGGGCGGCACAGTCCGGGGACCAGCGGGCGCAGGACGAGCTGGTCTCGGCGTACCTGCCGCTCGTCTACAACATCGTCGGGCGCGCGCTGAGCGGGCACGCCGATGTGGACGACGTGGTCCAGGAGACGATGATCCGGGCGCTCGGCGGGCTCGGGTCGCTGCGGGACCCGAAGCGGTTCCGGTCGTGGCTGGTGGCGATCACCATGAACCGGATACGGGACCACCGGTTCACCCCGGCCGTGGCCGGGGGTCCGTACGAGGGCGACGACCTGGCCGATCCGGGCGCCGACTTCGTGGACCTCACCATCCTGCGGCTGGGCCTGTCCGGGCAGCGGCGGGAGGCGGCCGAGGCCACCCGGTGGCTGGACGACGGCGACCGGGAGCTGCTGTCGCTCTGGTGGCTGGAGGCCGCGGGCGAGCTCAGCCGCGCCGAGGTGGTCGACGCCCTGGAGCTCACTCCGCAGCACACCGCCGTGCGGGTGCAGCGGATGAAGGCCCAGTTGGAGACGGCACGGATCGTCGTCCGGGCGCTGGCGGCGGACCCGCGCTGTGTGCTGCTGGACGACGTGCTGGCCGGGTGGGACGGGGTGCCGTCCGCGCTCTGGCGCAAGCGGATCGCCCGGCACGCCCGGGACTGCACCGTATGTGCCGGTCACGCCGCCGGGCTGGTCCCCGCCGAGGGGCTGCTCGTCGGGCTGGGGCTGGTTCCGGTGGGCGCCGCGCTCGCCGGAGCCTGCGCCGGGGCGGACGCCGGGGAGGCGTTCGTCCTGGCGGGAGCCGGTTCGCCGGACCTGGCCACCGCGGGCCCGGTGGGCTCCGGGACGCACGGGGCGACCGGGCGGGCGGCCGGGGGGCGGGGCGGTGGCGCTGCGGGCGGCCGGCGGCTGGAGCGGGAGGCCCGGCGCCGGCGGCGGCGCAGGGGTGCCGCCGCCGGCGTGGCGGCGCTCCTGGTGGCCGGTGGCGGGGTGGCCGGTCTGCGGTTCCTCGGGCCCGAGGAGGGGGCACGAGAGGTACGTACGCAGACCGCCACCCCGCCGTCCGGCTCGCCGCTCGCGCCCTCGGCCACGCCCGCCCGGCCGAGCACCGGGGCGTCGGCCTCCCCGTCACCGTCCGTCTCCGCGAGCCCGTCGGCGTCGGCGACCGCCACCAAGAAGGCGAAGCCCACGCCGGCACCCACCCGGACGGCGCCCAAGCCGCCCCCGGAGCCGTCCCCGTCCCGTACGCGGTCCGCCCCACGGTCCGAGCCGGCCGAGCAGCCGTCCGGCTCCTTCGCCGAGCAGGTGACCCGGCTCGTCAACTCCGAACGTGCGAAGAACGGTTGTGGCCCGGTGAGCCAGAACGGCCTGCTGGACACGGCGGCCCGGCGCCACTCCGACGACATGGCCGCGCGCGACTACTTCGACCACACGAGCCCCGACGGCAAGGGACCGGGCGACCGGATCACCGAGGCGGGGTACGCGTGGTCGACGTACGGCGAGAACATAGCCCGTGGCCAGCAGACCCCCGCCTCGGTCATGGACTCCTGGATGAACAGCCCCGGCCACCGCGCCAACATACTCAACTGCTCGTTCAAGGAGATCGGCATCGGCATCCACGAGGGGTCCGGCGGCCCGTGGTGGACCCAGGTGTTCGGCGCGCGCTCCTGACGGGGCCGGCTCACGCCCGGACCTCCTTGGACCGCCCGTCGCGGCAGTGGGGTCCGGGCCGAGGCGCCGGGGGCGGTGTGCGCGGCGAAGAGATCGCGGCCAGCCACAGCCCGGCACAGGGAAGGACGAGCGCGGCGGTCACGAACGGGAGGGTGAAGCCGATCGTGCCGATCAGCGGGCCCATGACGGCTGTTCCGGCCGACTGGCCGAGGAAGAAGGCGGAGACGAACATGGACACCGCCGTGCCTCTCCGCTCGGGAAACATCTGGGTGGCATGCGTCTGCAAGGTGTTGTGGAGCATGTAGAAGCCGAGGCCGGTGAGCGCGCCGGCGGGCAGGGCCCATGCCCAGGCGGGGGCGGTGGCGTAGGCGAGGAAGCCGATGCCCAGGATGACGCCTCCGGCCAGGGCGAAGCCGCGTTCACCGATGCGGTTGAGGAGCCGGGTGACGGCGAGGGCGTACAGCAGGCCGCCGAGACCGTAGGTCCCCGCGATGAGCCCCGCGGCGGTGAGCGGCGTGTGGAAGTGTGCGTGCAGGTAGGCGGGGACGAAGGCGAACGGTCCGTAGACGGCCATCCCTTCCACGAAGACGATGGCCAGGATGCACTGTGCCCGCTTCAGCCCGAGGACCTCCAGCGCCCCGGCGAGCGGTGAGCGCCGGCGGGCCGGGTCGGGCGGCGGCACGGGCGGGGCTCCGGCGAGCCGGCGCCACAGCAGTACCGCGGCGGTGCTGAACACACCGGCCAGGAGCGCGAAGCACCAGCGCCAGCCGAGGGTGTCGGCGAAGAGGCCGCCGAGGACCTGGCCCGCTATGACGCCGAGGATCTGGCCGGTGAGCAGCCGGGCGAGTGTGGCCTGGCGGCGCTCGTAGGGGACCTCGTCCCCGATCCAGGCCATCGACATGGGGATGATGGCCGCCGCGCTGGCGCCGGCGGCGACGCGGGCGACGACGAGCCAGGTGAACGTGGGGGCCACGGCGGCGGCGAGCGTCGCCAGCGCGCACGCGGTGGTGACGATCGCCACGACCCGGTACTTGCCGTGCCGGTCACCGGCGGGCCCGTAGAGGATCTGGAGACTGCCGTAGGCGATGGAGAAGGCGGAGATCACCCAGGACGCGCTGCCCTCCGTGACGCCGAAGGACCGGACGAACTCGGGAATCAGCGGATCGCAGATCCGCATGGAGGCCGAGCTGGCGAACGCCGCGATGGCCAGGAGCAGGAGGGAGCGCGCCCTGAAAGTGATCATGTCGTGCCTCTGAGGGTGCCGGATGGACGGTGGATGGCCTGGCCGGTTACGGCTTGATGGCCTCGTGCGGCAGGCGGGGGAAGAGAACCGCGTCGCAGATGTCCTCTGCTCCCAGGTACATGGCCACGAGCCGGTCGAAGCCCATGGAGAATCCGGCGTGCGGTGTGCAGCCGTAGCGGCGGATGTCGACGAGCCATTCGAATTTCGCCAGGTCGTAGCCGCGGCGCCGGAGCCCCGCGATCATTCCCTCGGCGTCGTGCGCGCGTTCACCGCCGCCGATTATTTCGCCTTGTCCGGTGTGCGCGAAAAGGTCACTGGTCGGGGTGGTGCCGTCCTCGTTGACCGGGAACCAGAAATTCTTCAGTTCCTTCGGAAAACCGGTGATGAAGTAGGGGCGGTCGAAAGTACCGCTGATGGCGTCGGACTGTTCCTTGCTGTAGTCCGCTCCGTAGTCGAATTCATGGCCCAGATCCCGCAGCAGCGTCACGGATTCCGCGTAGGAAATGCGGGCGAACGGCTTGGTGAAGGCGTCCAGGTGGTCCATCGGCAGGCCGGCCAGGGCGTAGACGTCGGCGTGTTCGTCCCGGAGCCGGACGGCGACGTGCCGCAGCATGTCCTCTTCGATGGCCATGAGGTCCTGGTAGGTCGCCCAGGCGAAGTCGGCGGAGACCTGCCAGATCTCCACCAGGTGGATGCCGTCCGCGTCGTCCTCGCGGCGGAAGGTGGGGCCGAAGGTGTAGACGCGTTCCAGCGCGCTGACCATGGCGTCGGCGTACATCCAGTTGCTCTGCGGGAGCGAGGCGGTCCGGTCGCCGTAGTACGGCACCTGGAACACGGCGCCGCTGGAGACGGACGAGGCGCTGGTCAGGATGGGGGTCTGGACGAGCCGGCAGCCCTGCGCGTCGAGGAACTCGCGCACGTACTTCTGCACGTGGTGCCTGAGTGTCGCGGCGGCGCGCAGTCGGCGGCTGCGGATGTGCAGGTGCCGGTGGCCGAGGTCGGTGAGGTCGGGGGCGTGCAGGTCGACCGGCAGGGGCAGGGCGGCGGAGACCACCCGCAGGGCGGTGGCCCGGGGGAGGTCGCCCGACTCGTCGACGGTCAGCTCGACGACGCTCTGTGCCGTGAGTCCGTCGGCGGGCAGCAGCCCCTGCTCGACGGTGACGGCGCGGGTCGTTCCCGAGCCGCGGACGAGGAGTTCGGTGTGTCCGGCGTCGCCGGGCAGTGGCCGGATCTCTTCGATCCAGCCGCGGATGACGTCGGTGGGCTGTGCGAGGGGCATGGGTGTGCTCCAGAAGTAGTGGTGCGGGGTGGGGAGTCGGGTGTGTCAGACGTCGTGGGGCAGGACGACGCTGCCCTCGAAGAGCCGCCGCGCGGTACGGACGACGGCCGCGCGCCGGACGTCGGGTGTCGGGAAGCGGCCGCTGTTCATCTCGAGTTCGACGGCGAGTTCACCGGCCGGGTGCTCGATGCGGACCGTGCGCCGTGGCCCGTCGGGCAGGTGCGCGAGGTCGTGGGCGACGCTGCCTTCGAGTCCGGTGGCCACGGCGATGCAGACCGCTCCGGTGACCGCGTGCGACGCGTGGCACAGGTGGGGGACGAAGTAGCGGGACGTGATGCCCGGGCCGTACCGGGGGGCGGCGAGGAGAGCCACCTTGGGGATGACCTTCCCGGTGGCGTCACCGAGGCCCATGATGTGGGACGCCTCGCGGCGGATCTCCTCGACGCGGGCGAGGAGTTGGGGATCGGCGTCGAGTTCCCGCTTGGATTCGTATCCGCTGCGGCCGAGTGCCGCCGCGGGGATCAGGACCATGGGCGTGGCCATGTCCACACAGGAGACCTCGACGCCACGGATCATGTCCCGGGGTGAGCCGGTCGGCAGGAGTTTCCCCGTGCGTGAGCCGGCGGTCGCGGCGAGGTCGAGTTTGACCGGGGCAGCGGTGCCGGGAACACCGTCGATCCGGGTGTCGCCGTCGTAGGTGACCTGACCGTCGGGAGTCCGGACGATCGCCGTGGAAACGGTCCGGGTGTTCTCGTTGAAGATCCGTACGGTGGTCTCGCCCGGCTGGGCGGCCACCATGCCGCTCTCGACGGCGTACGGGGCCACGGCGGAGAGGATGTTGCCGCAGCTCGGGTTGGTGTCGACGACCGGCGCCGTGACGTCGACCTGGGCGAAGAGGTAGTCGACGTCGGCGTCGGGCCGGCCGGAGCGCCGCACCATGGCCACCTTGCTGGTGAGCGTGGTGGCGCCGCCGACTCCGTCGATCTGTGCCGCGTCCGGCGACCCCATGGCGCGCAGCAGGATGCGGTCCCGGGCCGCGGGATCGGCCGGTAAGTGGTCGGCGTGGAAGATCAGGCCCTTCGACGTTCCTCCGCGCATTAAGACGCACGGGATTCGCCGCATTGGTTCCCCCTATGACGAACGTATCCGTGCAGCACTCGCCACACCGCGAGGCGGGCGGAAAGGGGATGGACGCGCCTGGTGATCGCTCGTGGAGCGCTCATGCGCCCATGGACCGTGAACGGGGCCGGCGGGGAACGCTGCTGGGCGTGTTTCGGGCCACCGCTGTCACATGGGTCGTACTCGGGACCGTGGTCGGGCGGGCGGTTACGCGATTCGGTGTGTTTCAGGCACCGCTGCCCACAGGAATCCACGGTCCGGATCCCCCGTGCTGCTCTTTCGTTGATCGACCCTAGGAGGAACGGAAGGGGCCGGGCAAGCCCATTACAAGATCTTCATATTTCGTTCGTACCCTCGCTGCAATCCCCTCGCGGCACGAGGGGATTGCGGCGGGCACGGACGTACGGGCCGGTTCACACGACGTGCCGGCCGCCGTCCAGACTGAGGATGTCGCCGGTCGTGTACGTCGCCCGCACCAGGGCGAGGGCGGCCTCCGCGACGTCCTCCGGGGTGCCCACCCGGCGCAGCGGTGTGTTGGCGGTGACCCATTCGCGGGAGCTCTCCAGGACGTCGGCCGCCTCGTCGTACCAGGGCGTCTCGATGAGGCCCGGCGCGATGGCGTTGACCCGGATCTCGGGGCCGAGGGTCGCGGCGAGCATGCGCGTGAGGTGGTTGACGGCCGCCTTGCTGACGCCGTACGGGATGGAACTGCCCAGGGCCCGACTGCCGGAGACCGAGGAGATGTTGATGATCGCGGCGGAGCCGGTGGCCCGGAGGTGGGGCACCGCGGCGGTGGTCATCTGCCAGGTGCCGAGGACGTTGACGTCGAAGATCGCGCGCCAGGCGTCCGCGTCGGCCGAGTCGAGGTCGTCGAGCGGGATGAAGCGCGTGGTGCCGGCGTTGTTGACGAGCACGTCGAGCCGCCCGTAGGCGTCGATGGCGGCGTCGACCACACGGCGGACGTCGGCCGGGTCGGACACGTCCCCCTGGACGTAGCGGGCGTCGGGCAGTTCGGCGGCCAGCCGCTCGCCGGCCGCCACGCTGGAGGCCGAGTTGACGACCACGCGCATCCCTTCGGCGGCGAAGCGGCGGGCGATGGCGGCGCCGATGCCGGACGACGAACCGGTGATCAGCGCGACGGGGCGGTTGCTCATGAGGTCTCCACGGGCAGCGGTTGACAGTGATTCACGGCGGATCCTAGTGTGTCGTCATACGAAATCCACTTTCCGCATGACGGAAAGTACGGGGGAAAAGGACTTCGTACCGCCGGCATGACCCGCCGCGGTCAGCAGCAAGCGCGCAGTCGTCGACCGCCGCCCACCGGGCGGCCCGGCGACGGCCCGGCTCTCGCCTTCCCCCTCTGTCAGCAGCATCGCCGCGCACTGGTCAGAGGAAGTTCATGAGTTCGTCGTCGCCGCCCGCAATGCGGCACCCCGGCACCGCCGGTGTCCACCACCTCGTCGCCGCACACGTGGCCCAACACCCGCACAGCCGAGCCGTCCACGACCCCGGTGCCGGCACATCGCTCACGTACCAGGAGTTGTGGGACCGTGCCGGGAGCACCGCGGCCACCCTGGCCGAACTCGGCGTGGGCCACGGTGATCTGGTCGCCGTCGACCTGGACCGGAGCGCGGACCTGGTCGTCGCCCTGCTGGGCATCGCCCGCGCGGGAGCCGCCTACCTGCCGCTCGACGGGCACGCGCCGCCCGACCGGGTCGCCGCCGTGCTGGCCGACGCGGCGGTCCGCGCCGTGGTCGTGGGTGCCGCGGACGCACGGCGCTCACGCCCGCTGGACGTGGCACCCGCCACGCCCGTCCTGACCGTCCCACGGACCGCCGCCCGGCCCGGAACACCGGTCCCCCACGCGGCGGTGGACGGGGACGCCCCCTTCTACGTGGCGTACACCTCCGGATCGACCGGCACCCCCAAGGGGGTGGTCGTGCCCCACCGGGCCGTGCGCCGCCTGGTCACCGGGGCGACGTACTGCACCATCGGCCCGGACGACCGGGTCGGACACGCGGCCAATCCGGCTTTCGACGCCACCACCTTCGAGATCTGGGGCGCGCTGACCGCGGGCGCCACCCTCGTGGTCCTCCCCTCGGTCGTCGAACTCCCCCTGGACCGCTGGGTGGAGCTGATCCGGGCCGAAGGCATCACCACGCTCTTCCTCACCACCTCGCTGTTCCACATGGTGGCCCGCGAGGCACCGGCAGCCCTGGGCTCCCTGCGCACCCTGGTCGTCGGCGGTGAGCAACTGGAGCTGTCCGCCGTCCGCCGCGTACTGGCCGAGGCACCGCCGGGGCGCCTGGTCAACGGCTACGGGCCGACCGAGACCACCGTCTTCGCCACCTACTTCGACTGCACCGAGGAGTCGCTGGCCGGGCGCGACCGCGTCCCCATCGGGTACGCCCTCCAGCAGACCGAGCTGCACGTGCTCGACGCGCGGCTGCGCCCCGTCGCTCCCGGCTCGACCGGTGAACTGTGCGTGGGCGGACCCGGGGTGGCCACCGGATACCTCGGGCAGCCCGAGCGCACGGCCGCCTCCTTCGTGCCGTACCCGCCGGAAGGGCCGGACCGGTCGCTGGTCTACCGGACCGGAGACCTCGTCCGGCGCCTCCCGGACGGTGCCCTGGAACTCGTCGGGCGCGCCGACCGCCAGGTGAAGCTGCGCGGCTTCCGCATCGAACTGGAGGAGATCGAGCGCGCGGCGATGGCGACCGGGCTGACCGATGCCGCCTTCGTCGAGAAGACCGGCGAAGGACCCGACGCCCGGCTCGTCGGCGCATTCCTCGCACCGGGCGGGGGTGCAGCAGGCGGGGGTTCAGCGGGCGGGGGTGCACCGGGCCCCGGCACGCCCGGGGACGCGGCCGCGCGGCTCACCTCCGCGCTGTCGGCCACCCTCCCCTCGTACATGCTTCCCGCTCAGTGGCTGGTGCTGGACACCCTTCCGATCGGGCCCACCGGCAAGGCCGACCGCCGCGCGGTCCAACGGCTCGTCGAGAGCCTGCCCGCAGGCGGGGCGGAGGGACGGGCGGCCGCGTCCGGCGCCGACGACGACGCCGTGACCGACCGCATCGCCCGGGTCTGGTCGGAGTTGCTGAACGCTCCGTCCGTCGGCCCGGCGGACGACTTCCTCACGCTCGGCGGCAACTCGATCCTCGCGACCCAGGCGTCCTTCCGGATCAGCGAGGCGTTCGGGGTCGAGATCGGCCCCACGGACGTCCTCCTGGCCGCCAGCCTGGCCGAGCTGGCCGACACGGTGCGCGCGGCGGCCCCGGCCCCGCGCTGAACCACACCGACGAACGAAGAGACACGATCCGATGGCACAGCACTCCCCGCCCACCGCCCCGTACCGCAGGTCCGCCACCGTCGCGCCGCTGTCCTCCGCGCAGGAACGGCTCTGGTACATCGACGCGGCCTCCCCCGGGACGGCCGTCTACAACGTCCCCCTGCTGACCCGCTGGAACCGGCCGGTCGAGGTGACGGCCCTGACGAAGGCGCTCACAGCGGTCGTCACGCGCCACGAAGTCCTCCGCACCACCTACGGGCTGCGCGACGGCCGCCCCGTCCAGTATGTCCACGCCCCGGCGCCCGTCCCGGTCGAGGTGGTCGACGGACCGGCGACCACCGGGGAGCTGGAGCGGCGCGCCCGCGCCCCGTTCGACCTGTCCGCCGCCCCGCCGCTGCGGTGCACGGTGTGGCGGGGCGGCGAGGCCGGCGACAGCATGTTGCTGACGGTGCATCACATCGCCATCGACGGCTGGTCGCTGTCCACGCTGTACGAGGACCTGGCCGCCGCCTACGAGCAGGCACTGACGGGCGAGGCGGTCGACCTTCCCGAACTCCCCGTCCAGTACGCCGACTTCGCGGCGTGGGAACGCACCTGCCACGACGACGACGCGCTCGCCGCCGCCCTCGACGCCCGCGCCGCGCAGTTGCTGCCCGCCCTGGGCGAGGTCACCCTGGGCAGCCGCCCGCCGCGGCGATCCGTGCCGGAAGGAGACCGCAAGGGCGAGCAGTACGTCTTCCACCTGCCCGCCGGGCTCGTCCGGGAAGCCGGGGACCTGGCGACGAGGCTGCGGGCGACACCGTTCACCGTGCTGTTCGCCGCTTTCCAGGCCGTGGTCCAGAGGTGGACCGGGCGTCAGGAGTTCCTGCTGAGCACCGTGGCCGCCAACCGGCCCCACGCCGCCGTCGCCGGGCTCGTCGGCTTCTTCGTCAACACGGTGCCCCTGGTCTGCCGCCCCGATCCGCAGGGCACCTTCGAGCAGTTGTGCACCCAGGTGCGCGGCGAGGCCTTCCGCGTCCTGGACCACCAGCGGCTGCCGTTCGACCGGCTCCTGGCCCGGACGGGCGGCGAGGGACTGCGCAGAGGCGACGGGCTCGCCGACATCGGCTTCATCCTCCAGAACGCCCCCGCGCCGCGCACCGACGGCGAACCGCGCTGGCAGCCTCCGGTGCTGCTGCCCACCGGAACGGCCAAGCAGGACCTCTCCCTCGTCCTGGAGTACCGGGACGGGGGCCCGGACGGGGGCCCGGGCGAAGGCTTGGACGAGGGTCCGGACGGCGGCCTGACCGGCACGATCGAGTACGACGTGGAGCGCTACGACGGCGAGACGGCCCGCGCCCTGGCGGAGAACTTCACGGCCTTCCTCCGGGCCGCCGTCCGCGACCCGGGTGCGAAGCTGTGCCAACTCCCGCTCACCACACGCGCGTCGGGCGCGCTGCCCCCCGGGGTGCTGGTCGGCGAGGAACGCGACCCGGCGACGGGCCCGCGTGGGGTCGTCGAGGCGCTGGAGCGCCGGATGACGGCCATGGACCCCGGCTCCCCCGCCGTGACCTGTGCCGGGACCACGCTGACGTGGGGCGAGCTCGACACCTGGTCACAGGCCGTCGCCGGGCACCTGCGGGCGCACGGCGCGGGGCGTGGCTCGTTCGTCCCGGTGCTGTGCTCCCGGGGCGGCGCGCTCGTCGCGAGCTGGGTCGGCGCGCTGCGGTCCGGGGCGGCGTTCGTACCGCTGGCCCTGGACACACCGCCCGCCCGCGTCGACTTCATCCTGAAGGAGACCGGGGCGTCGCTGGCCCTGGTCGACGAGGCGGGTGCCGAGCTGCTGCACGGCCTCGACACCTCCGTGAAGCCGGTGCGGCTGGACGAGGTGCGAGCGCACGGCGACGGTTACGGACCGGTGGACACGGTCCGGCCGGACGGCGAGGATCCGGCCGTCCTGATCTACACCTCGGGCACGACGGGCAGGCCCAAGGGCGTGCTCGTACCCCATCGCGGGTTGCTCAACACGGCACTGTGGTGGGCCGAGGACGCCGGCCTCGGCCCGGACGACCGGCTGCTGCTCACCGCCGGCACCGCGTTCGACCCCGCCACGTTCAACGTCATCGAGGCGCTGCTCGCCGGGGCGCGGCTGATCGTCGCCGACGACGTGCAGCGGCGCGATCCACGGGCCCTGCTCTCCCTGGTCCGCGGGCCCGAGGGGGCCACCGTCGCCGGCTCGGTCACCCCCAGCCTGCTGCACGCGATGCTGGAGGCCGACGGCCCGGACAGCGCGCCCACGACCCTCCGCCTGGTGTACTCGGGCGGCGAAGCCCTGCCGCGCCGGCTCGCGGCCGACTGCGCCCGCCGCTGGAACGTCCGCGTGCGCAACGTGTACGGGCCGACCGAGGCGTCCTGCAACAGCACCTGGGCCCCCGTCGATCCGGACGACGAACGGCAGCCCCCCATCGGCCTGCCCCTGCCCGGCACCCGCGCGTACGTCCTCGGCCCGCATGGCGAGGAGCTGCCCGCCACGGTCCCCGGCGAGCTGTACGTGGCCGGGGCGGGCGTCGCCCTCGGCTACCTGGGCCGGCCGGAACGGACGGCGGAGGCGTTCCTCCCCGACCCGTACGCCACCGAACCCGGCGCGCTGATGTACCGCACCGGCGACCGGGTGCGGCTGCGGCCCGACGGCCTGCTCGAGTACCTGGGGCGCGCCGACGACCAGGTGAAGATCCTCGGCAACCGGATCGAGCCCGGTGAGGTCCGCAGGCTCATCGAGGAGAACCCCGCCGTCACGGCGGCCGCCGTACACGCCACCGGCACCCCGGTCCAGCTCGTCGCGTACGTGGAGCTGAAGGACGCGGACGGCACGCCCCCCACCCGGGAGGACGTCGTCCGCCCCCTGCGGCGCTGGCTGCCGTCCGCCGTCCTGCCCTCCGAGGTGTACGTCGTCGACGCCCTCCCCCGCACCGCCAACGACAAGGTCGACTTCACGGCCCTGGCGGGGCTGCGGGACAGGCCGCTGCGCCACGAGGAGACCCGCGCCGCCGAGCTGACGCCGCGACAGCGGCGTGCGGCCCGGCTGATGGCCCGGTTCCTGGGCCGGGCGGCGGATGGTGGTGCGCCACTGGTGGGTGCCCTCGGCCCGGACGCCGACTTCTTCACCCTGGGCGGGCACTCGCTCCTCGCCGTCCGGATGCTGGCGGCGGCCGAGGACGAGTGGGGCACGGCGATTCCGCTGCGCTCCTTCCTGGCCGACCCGACCGTGGCGGGGCTCGCGGCCTGCCTCCCCGCCGGGCCCGGGCACGTGCCGTCGGCGCGGCCGCGCCCGGCCGCGCCGGAGGAGGGGCCGCACCCGGCCACCTCCGTCCAGCAGCGGCTGTGGCTGATCGACCGGCTGCCCGCCCTGCGTACGGCCTACCTGGCGCCCAGCGTGGTCGAGTTCACCGGCGCCGTGGACCGCGCGGCACTGCGCGAGGCGTTCGCCGTGGTCCTCGGCCGCCACCCGGCGCTGAGGTCCCGTTTCACGTTCGACGCCAGGCAGCGCCGCGTGTGCTACCGGACCGACGGCGCGCCGCCCGAGGTCACGCTCGTCGACGGCACGGGCTGGAGCGACGAGGAGCTGGACGCCCATGTGGCGGAGGTCTGCTGGTCGCCCTTCGACCTGGCGAAGGAGGCACCCGCGCGCGGTGCGGTGATCGCTGCCGGCGGGGACCGTACGGTCCTGGCGTACGGGGTGCACCACATCGTGAGCGACGGCTGGTCGCTCCAGATCGTCATGGACGAGCTCGCCACGGCCTACCGCGCGCTGCGCAGCGGCGAACCCCTGGTCCTTCCCGAGCCGGTGCACCCGGCGGCCCTCCCGCCCGCGCCCGGTCCGGGTGACGGAGCGGACGTGCTGCTCGCGGCGCTGGCGGGCGCGCCCACCGACGCGGACCTGCCGCACGACCGGCCCCGGGGCGCCACCCAGGACGTGGCGGCGGACAGCCGGGAGCTGCCGCTGCCGGCGGATCTGACGGCCCGGGTCCGGGAGGTGGCCGGGGAGCTGCGCTGCACCACGTTCATGACCGCGACAACGTTGTTCGCCGCGGTACTGGCCCGGCGCGGCGGGCAGCGGGACTTCCTGTTCGCGTTCCCGTGGGCCGGGCGCGACGTCCCGGGCAGCACCGGCGCGGTCGGGATGTTCGTCAACACCCTGCTCGTACGGGCCGACCTGACCGACGGGCCGACCTGGCGGGAACTGCTCACCCGGGTACGGGAATCCGCCCTGACCGCCTTCCGCCACGCGGACACCCCGTTCGAGCTGCTGGCCGCCGGGCTGCACCCGGACCGCGACCTGAGCCGCCCGGCGGTGACACCGCTCTACGTCAACGCGACGGACGAGGAACCGCCAGCGCCCCGGCTCGGGGACGCCACGGGCTCCCGCTATCTGCGGCCGCCCGCGCTGAGGCTCAAGTACGAGCTGGAGCTGACCGCGACCGGAGGCGGCGACCGCCTGGGGCTGTCCCTCGCCTACGCGACCGCGCTCTTCGACGCGTCGACCGCCGACGAGCTGCTGACCGGGCTGGCCGACGCCGCCCGTGACCTGACCAACGACCTGGAGGCCCCCGTGCTCCCCACCGCCGCATCACAGCACCCCGTACCGACGCAGGACCTGACGCAGGGGGACCTGACGTCCCGGGTCGCCGCCGCCTGGTGCGAGGTCCTGGACGTGCCCGATGTGCCGCACGACGTCAACTTCTTCGAGGCGGGCGGCGATTCGCTGCTGCTGATCGTCCTGCTGGACCGGCTGTCGGAGTTCACCGACGACGACATCGACGCCGCCGACCTGTTCCAGCACAGCACGGTACGGGCGCAGGCCGCGTTCCTCGGCGGGCCGGACCGTGCCGGACAGGCCGAGTCCACGCCGGTGGCGCCCGCCCGTGCGGCGGGTGGCCGCGGCCGCCTGCCGGCCCGGACGCGGCGCCCGGCCGCCGGTGCCGCTGGTGCCGCCGGTGCCGCCGAGGAGCGCTCCGCGTGAGCGACGACACCGCGATAGCCGTCATCGGCGTCGGCTGCCGGTTCCCCGACGCCTGGAACGCTGGGCAGTTCTGGCGGAACATCGCCGACGGGAAGGTCGCCGTCCGCGACCTCGACCCCGCCCGGCTGAGGGCGGCCGGGCTGACCGACGAGGTCCTGGACTCGCCCGACTACGTCACCCGCGCGGCCGGGATTCCGGGCGCGGAGGAGTTCGCGGCCGAGTTCTTCGGCTACTCGGCCGGCGAGGCGGAGGCCACCGATCCGCAGCAGCGCGTCTTCCTGGAGGCGTGCTGGGAGGCGCTGGAATCCGCGGGCCGCCCGCACCGGGGCAGCCCGCTGGTCACCGGTGTCTTCGCCGGGTGCAGCCCGAGTACGTACATGACCGCGCTGCACGCGGGCCGCGCCCTGGAGGGCGGGGTCCTGGCCGCCGTGGACGACGTGGCCCTCCACCTGGGCGGCCTGGGGGACTTCCTGGCCTCCCGGGTGGCGTACAAGCTGGACCTGCGGGGGCCTTCGGTCGGTGTGCAGACCGCGTGCTCCTCCTCACTGACCGCCGTGCACTACGCGGTACTGAGCCTGCTGTCCGGCGAGTGCGACATGGCTCTCGCGGGGGGAGCCACCGTGAACGAGCCGCTGCTCGGCTACCGGTACCGTCCGGGCGGGCTGCAGTCGCGCGACGGCTACTGCCGGCCCTTCGACGCCCGCTCCACGGGCACCTCGTTCAGCTCGGGCGTCGGTGTGGTGGCCCTGCGGCGGCTCGGTGACGCGCTCGCCGAGGGGGACCCGGTCCTCGCCGTCGTCCACGGCACGGCGGTCGGCAACGACGGCTCCGCCCGCTCGGGGTTCACCGCCCCGAGCCCGGCCGGGCTCGCCGACGTGGTGGCCTCGGCGCTGGAGGTCGCCGGGGTGCGCGGCACACAGCTCCGGTACGTCGAGGCGCATGGCTCGGGCACACCGCTGGGCGACCAGATCGAACTGCGCGGGCTGACCGAGGGGGTCAGGGCCGGCGAGGACGGTTCCGCCGAGCCGCGCACCGGTTACTGCGCGCTGGGCTCGGTGAAGGCGAACATCGGTCACTGCGGCCCCGCCGCCGGAATCGCCGGGCTCATCAAGGCCGTACAGGTGGCGCGTACGGGTCACGTGCCCCCGCACCCGCTGTACGAGCGGCCCCGCAACCCGGGGGTGCTGGCCGACAGCCCCTTCACCATCTCGGCGGAGCCGGGGCTCGTCGCGGACGACGAGCGGTTCGTGCTCGTCAACTCCATGGGCCTCGGCGGTACCAACGCCACCGCCGTTCTCGGGCCCCCGCCCGCCGCGACCCGGGCGCCGGCGCCCGAGCGCGACCGCGTCCGGCTGGTGCTGTCCGCACGCACGGCGGGCGAACTCGACGCGCTCGCCCGGGACATGGCGGACGCGCTGGAGAGCGGTGCCGCGACCGCGACGGACGCCGCCCACACCCTCCGGGTCGGACGTGTCGCCTTCGCCGAACGGCGGGTGGTGACCGCCGCGCCCGGCGCCCTGCCGGACGCCCTGCGGCACCGGGCGCCCGGCACGCCTCGCCCGGCGCAGCGCGTACGCCTGCTCGTCACGGCGGGCGAGGAGGTCGCCGAACCGGTCGTCGGGCAGTTGACCCTGGCCTTGCGCGGCCGCTGCGACGTGGTGGCCGACCCCGGGGACCGGTCCGGCCACGAGGACGGCTTCACCGTGGTCGTCGGTGACGGCGAGCCGGCGCCGAGGCGGCACGTCCTCGACCCGCGCGGGGACGCCGGGACGCTCGCCGACCGGATCGACGAGGCGGTCACCGCCGCCTGGCTGCACGGCGCCGACGTCGCCTGGGAGGTGCTGGCCGACGGGCGCGGCCGGCGGGTGCCCCTGCCCACGTACCCGTTCACCCGCACCCGCCACTGGGCGCTGGACCGGCTGCCGCCCGTGGCCGTGCCGCCGGCGGCCGCGCCGGGAGCGGCGGCGGACGACAGCGCCGGCCAAACGGCGGTGGCCGTCTCCGACGACCCGGTCGAGGCCGACCTGCTGGGGCTGTGGCGGGAGCTGTTCGGCGTGGACGCCCTCGGGCTCGACGACGAGTTCGCGGCGCTCGGCGGGGACTCCCTCACCGCGATGCGCATCGAGGCCGCCGTCCAGCGCCGCCACGGTGTGTCCGTCAATGTCTACCGGGCGGGCGGCGGCCGGGCCACCGTGCGCCGGCTGGCCCGGGTCGTCACCGGGCTGAAGGGCGGCGGCGAATCGCCCGCCGGGAGCGGGCCCGCCGGACACGCCCCGGCGGCCCCGCACGAACCCGCCGACGAGGCCGGCCTCCTCACCGCCGATCTCGCGCTCGACCTGGGGCGCCCCGCCACGGCGGTGCGCTCCGACGCACCGGACGCCCTGCTCACCACGGCGACGGACCTGCTCGGCACCTTCGTCCTGCACGAGCTGCTCAGGACCGCCCCGGGCCGGGTGCACTGCCTCGTACCGGCCGCCGACGAGCGGGAGGCGCGGGAGCTGCTGCGCGCCCGCGCCGCCGCGGCCGGACTGCCGGAGCCCGCGCCCGAACGCGTGCCGCTGCTGCTGGGCCGGGCGGCGGACCTGGGCAAACTGCTCGACGAGCACGACGACGGCCGGATCGGCCGGGTCGTGCACCGCGCGGAGCCGGCCGGGGCCACCGGCTCGTACGCCCGGCTCCGCGGCGACGCGCTGCCGCCGCTGGCCGGCCTGCTCGCCTGGATGCGGCGCGCCGGCGCGCAGGACTTCACCTGCCTGTCGTCGCTGGCCGCGTGCGGTACCGCGCTCGGCGGTGAAGGGGCGGTCCAGGAGAGCCGCGACCAGCCCCTGGAGCCGGGGGCGGACGGCCCGGCCACCGTCGCCTGGGCGACCGAACGGCTGCTGGAGCGCGCCGAGGAGGACGGCATGCGCGTCCGGGTGTTCCGCACCGGACTGCTGCTCGGCGCGGCCGGCACCGGCGCGTGCGACCCGGCGGACCCGCTCTGGCGGCTGCTGGCCGGGAGCCTGGCCGTCGGCGCGCACCCGCGCGACGACCGTCCGCTGGCCGTCGCCCCGGTCGACCTCGTCGCCCGGGCCGTCGCCGAACTGTCGCTGCTGCCCGGCTCGGTGGGCCGCGCCTACCACCTCGTCGACGCGACGACCGTCACCCCGGCGGCGCTGTGCGAGCTGCTGGCGGAGGGCGCCGGCGCCACCCGTGCCGTGCCCGGCCGTGAGTGGCAGCGCGCCGTGGCGCTGCGCGCGCTGGACCGGGAGAACGAAGCCCTCGACCCGCTGGCGCCCCGGCGGCTCCGCCGTTACGCCCTCGGCGGCGGGCGGCTGGAGGCCCACGCCTGGTCGGGCTGGCTCGCCCGCCAGGGGCACGATCCGGCGCCGACCCGGGAACTGCTGTGGCGTTGCCTGGACTTCGCCGCCGCGCACCACCCGGCGTTCGCCGGACTTCTCGCAGAGCACACCCGTACGCAAGGACTGAAGTGACCGACCGCACCCTGTACGAATGGTTCCGCCGCAGCGTGCGGCACTCCCCCGACGCCGTCGCCCTGGAGGTGCGCGAGAGCGTCGTGACGTACCGCGAGCTGGACCGGCGGGCCGACGCCGTCGCGGGCGCCCTCGTGCGCGCCCACGGCGCGGCGCCCCGCCGGGTCGCCCTGCTCGCGTCCCGTAGCCTCACCGCCTTCGCCGGGTACCTCGCGGCCCTGCGGCTGGGTGCCACGGTCACCCCTCTCAACCCCGGCTACCCGGCGGCGCGCAACCGGTCGGTCTGCGACCTCGCGGGCATCGAGGCGCTCGTCGTGGACGACAGCGGTGCTACCCAACTAGCCGTCCTGGGCGGTGATTTGTCGGCGACGGTGCTGCGGCTGACCGATGCCGAGACGGCCGCCCTGGAGCCCGCCGGTGACCTGCCGCCCTGCGCCACGGCGCCGGACGGCGTCGCCTACGTCCTGTTCACGTCGGGATCGACGGGCCGTCCCAAGGGCGTGCCGATCCGGCACCGCAACCTCGCACCGTACATCGCGCACAACATCGAGCGCTTCGAGGTCGGGCCGGGCTGCCGGGTCTCGCACACCTTCGACCTCACCTTCGACCCGTCGGTCTTCGACGTGTTCGTCACCTGGGGTGCCGGTGCCACGCTCGTGGTGCCGCAGCGCACCGAGCTGATGAAGCCGGTCGACTACGTCGTCCAGCGGGGCATCACCCACTGGTTCTCCGTGCCGTCCGTGGTGTCGGTGGCGGCGGCGCTCGGCAACCTGCCGCCGGGCCTGGCCACCGGGCTGCGGTACGGGATCTTCATCGGCGAACAGCTCACGTACCAGCAGGCGCGCCTGTGGCGGGAGACGGCGCCCCACGCGGTGATCGAGAACGTGTACGGACCCACCGAACTCACCGTGGCCTGCACGGAGTTCCGGCTGCCGCACGATCCGGCGCAGTGGCCCGTGACCTCCAACGACACGGTGCCCATCGGCCCGGTGTACGACTTCCTCGACCACGTGGTGCTGGACGAGGAAGGGCGGCCTGCCCCGGAGGGCGAGCTGTGCGTCCGTGGCTCCCAGCGTTTCGACGGCTACCTGGACCCCTCCGACAACGCGGGCAGGTTCTTGTCGTACGACCCGGAGTCCGGCGCCCGGATCCATCGGGGGGAGGGCGATCTCACGCCCGGCCACTACTACCGCACCGGCGACCGCGTCCGGCACGAGAACGGCGCCCTGGTGCACCTCGGGCGCCTCGACAACCAGATCAAGCTGCGCGGCTACCGCATCGAGCTGGGTGAGATCGAGGCCGCCGTGCGCCGCCACCCCGCCGTGACCGAGGCGGTCGTCGTCCCGGTCGAGGGCGCGACGGAGACCGAACTCGTCGCCTGCTACACGGGAGAGGAGCAGCGGCCCACCGACCTGATGCTCTGGCTGCGCAAGCGGATCCCGGTGCACATGGTGCCGCGTCGGTTCGCCCACATGACGGAGCTGCCGCTCAACCCCAATGGCAAGATCGACCGCCCGGCGCTGCGGCGGGCGTTCGACGCACGGGCGGGGGCCGTCTGATGGCAGCGCTGTCGATCCTGCGTGATCTGAGGCCGCGCCGTGGCGTCGTCGGCGTCCTCGCCGTGAGCAACCTCGCGCGGACCGTCGCCAACGGGTTCCTGCTCTCCGTGACCGTGCTGTACTTCCTGCGCACCGTGGAGATCCCGTCGCAGCGGGTGGGCCTCGGGCTGACCGTATCGGCGGTCCTGGCCATGCTCGTGAGCCTTCCGGCCGGCCAGTTGTCGGACCGCCTCGGGTCGCGGACCACGTCCATCGCCTTCGGCGTGCTCCAGGGCGTGGTGGTGTGCGGTTACACCCTCGCCGGTGGATTCGCCGGTTTCCTGGTCGTGGTGAGCCTGTCCGCGATGGCGGACTCCGCCAGTGCGGCCGCGCGGGGCGCACTGATCGCCGAGGCGCTGCCGCCGTCGGAACGGGTGGGGGCCCGCGCCTATCTCCAGTCCGTCATCAACATCGGCCTGTCGCTGGGCACCCTGCTCGGCGGGGCGGCTCTCGCGGTGAACACCCGGGCGGTCTTCACCACCCTGCTCCTTGTCAGTGGCGCGCTGTTCGTGGTCGCCGGTCTGCTCTGCTGCCGGCTGCCGGGGACCCAGGCGCCGCCCCGGCCGGAGGAGGCCAAGAGCCGCCACGTGCTGCGTGACGTCCCCTTCCTGGCGGTGGCCGCCCTCAACGCCGTACTCGTGCTGGGCACCGACGCGCTGCTGACGGTGGCCCTGCCCATCTGGATCGCGGACCGCACCGAGGCGCCGGTCTCCGTCTACGCGGCGATCATGTTCCTGAACACGGTCGTGTGCGTGCTCTTCCAGGTCCGCATGAGCAAGGGCGCCGAGGACGTCACGGGCGGTGCGCGGGCCATGCGCAGGGCCGGGCTGCTGCTGGCGGTCTGCTGCGCCCTGTTCGCGGTCGCCGCCGGTCAGCCCGCGTGGGTGGCCGTGGTGTGCCTGCTGGCCGGTGCGCTGGTCCACGTCTTCGGCGAGATGCTGCACTCGGCCGGCTCGTGGGCGCTGTCGTACGACCTGGCCCCCGCCCACGCCCACGGCCAGTACCAGGGGCTGTTCAACCTCGTCCAGAGGGTCGGCGCGGCGGTCACCCCGCTCCTGGCCACGGCGGTGATCGTCGGCTGGGGCTGGCCGGGCTGGCTGCTGTTCGCGGGCGTCCTGCTGGCGGGAGGGCTGGCCACACCGGCCGCCGCCCGCTGGGCGCAGCGCACCAGGGCACCGGAGGCCCGGGAGCCCGAAGAGCCCCACGAGGACGCCGAGGCCCCGCGCGCGGTCTCCGCCTGACCCGCCGCCCCTCCCTTCGACTGGAAGAAGCCCATGGATTTCAGCCTGTTCTACTTCGGTGACGACGGTGACGGCGGCGACGCCGCGGCCGGTGGGAACCGCTACGACCTGGTGCTCGAAGGAGCCCGGTTCGCCGACGAGAACGACTTCACCGCCGTGTGGACGCCCGAGCGCCACTTCCACCCCTTCGGGGGCCTCTACCCGAACCCGTCCGTGACCGGCGCCGCAATCGCCGCCACGACCCGCCGCGTCGGCATCCGCGCGGGCAGTGTCGTCGCCCCGCTGCACCATCCGCTGCGGATCGCGGAGGAGTGGGCGGTCGTCGACAACATCTCCGGCGGCCGCGTCGGGCTCGCCTTCGCCTCCGGGTGGCACGCGGTCGACTTCGCGCTGCGCCCGGAGGCGTACGAGGACCGCCGGCAGCTCATGCTGGACGCCGCCGAGCAGGTGCGTGCGCTGTGGCGGGGCGAGGAGATGACGGTGCTGGACGGCGCCGGGGAGGAGAAGCGGGTCCGCGCCTACCCGCCGCCGGTGCGGCGCCACCTGCCCCTGTGGATCACCAGCGCCGGCGGCGTCGAGACGTTCCGCAACGCGGGCCGCCTGGGCGCCGGTGTCCTGACCCACCTTCTGGGCCAGGACCTCGACGAACTCGCGGCCAAGATCGCCGCGTACCACGAAGCGGTCAGGGCCCGGCCCGGCGCCGACGGCTGGCCCGGTCACGTGGTGGTCATGGTGCACACGTTCCTCGGTGAGGACGACGACGCCGCCCGGGAGCTGGTGCGCGGGCCGCTGCGGGCGTACCTGCGCAGCTCCCTGGGGCTGTTGCTGGGCTCCGGGGTGGCCGGTGCCCGCAAGATCGACCCGTCCCGGCTCCGCGAGAAGGACGTGGACTTCCTCGTCGACCGGGCCTTCGACCGCTATTTCGACGACGGCGGTCTCCTGGGCACGGTGCCGAAGGCGCGGCGCGTCGTGGAGCGGATGCGCGGGCTGGGCGTGGACGAGGTCGCCTGCCTGATCGACTTCGGACTGCCCGCCAAGGTCGTCCTCGACGGCCTCACCCACCTCAACGAACTGCGGAAGACCTTCGTATGACCACCAGCCACTTCAGGCGCACCGCAGGCCGTTTCCCCACCGGGGTGACGGTGGTGTCGGGGATCGACGGCGGACGGCCGCACGGGACGACCGTGAACGCCTTCGCCACCGTCTCCCTGGACCCGCTCGTCATCATGGTGGCGCTCGGGCAGCGCTCCCGCCTCCGCTCGCGGATCGTGCGCAGCGGCGCCTTCGCGGTCAGCCTGCTGTCCGCCCGCCAGACCTCCGACGCACGCTGGTTCGCCGATCCCGCCCGGCCGGACGGCGAGGACGCGTTCGCCGGACGGCCGTGGAAGCCGGGCCCGCACTCCGGGGCACCGGTCCTCCTCGACGCCGTCGGGTACTTCGACTGCTCGGTGCGCGCGACCCACTCGGCCGGTGACCACACCGTGGTCCTGGGGGATGTCGAGGCGTTCGACGTGCTGTCCGACGAGCCGCCCCTGCTCTTCCACGACAGCCGCCTGCTGCCCGGACCGGCCGTCCAGATCAAGGAACGTACGTGACACGCATCTTCATGTTCCCCGGACAGGGTACCCAGCACGCCGGCATGGGCGGCGAGCTGTTCGACCGCTTCCCCGCCCTGGTCCGCGAGGCCGATGCCATCCTCGGCCATTCGATACGGGAGTTGTGCCTGGACGATCCGGAGGGCCGTCTGGGCAGCACCGAGTACACCCAGCCCGCCGTGTACGTGGTCAACGCGATGGCCCTGCGGGCGGCACGCGCCGAGGGGGCCGCCCCGGACGTGGCCATCGGCCACAGCCTGGGCGAGTACAACGCCCTGGAGGCGGCCGGGGTGTTCGGGTTCGCCGACGGGCTGCGGCTGGTGGTGGCCAGGGCGCGTGCCATGGCCCGTGTCACCGGGGGCGGCATGGCGGCGGTGCTGGGCCTCGACGAGGCGGTGCTGCGGCTGCTGCTGCGCCGCGCGGGCCTGGACGCGGTGCAGGTGGCGAACTTCAACACGCCGGACCAGACGGTGATCGCCGGTCCCGAGGACGGGCTGGAGGAGGCCGAGGCGCTCCTCCTCGACGCGGGCGCCCGCCGGGTTCGCCGCCTGGATGTCAGCGGCCCCTTCCACAGCACCCACATGGCACCGGCGGCCGAGGAGTTCGCCCCCGCGCTGCGGGCGGTCACGCTCGCCGCCCCCGCCATCCCCGTGATCGCCAACCGGACCGCCCGGCCCTACCCGGCGAACGGGATCGCCGGCCTGCTGGCCGAACAGATCCACCACCCGGTGCTGTGGCGGGAGACCGTCCAGGCACTGGACACGCCCGACGCCGAGTTCGTGGAGATCGGCGCGGGCAGCACGCTCACCCGCATGCTGCGGGACCTTCGCACGCACCAGCCACGCGTCATCAGGCACGCATGAGGCACCAAGGAGATCCGTTCATGACCGACCTCGCCGCACCGCGCCCGGCCGGCGTCTCACTCGTCAGGCCGCGCCCGGTCGCCGATCCCACGCTGCGCCTGTTCCTGCTGCACCACGCGGCCGGATCGCACCTCGCGTACACGGCGTGGGCGCCCCTGTTCCCCGAGGACTGGGACGTCTGCCTCCTGGAGGCCCCCGGCCGTGGCACCCTCGGCCACCTGCCGCCCTACGAGAGCGCCCCGGAGCTCGCCGGTTTCTTCCTCGACGACGTCGAAGGACTGCTCGACGTGCCTTTCGCGCTGTTCGGCCACAGCATGGGGGGCCTCGTCGCCTACGAGATGACGGTGCAGCTCGCGGCGCGCGGTCTGCCGGCGCCCGTCTGGCTCGGTGTCTCGGCGTGCGAGGCACCGTACGGGGAGCACCTTCCCGACCAGATACGGCTGCACACCCTTCCGGCGCCGGAGCTGCGTACCGCGCTCGCGGAGATGGGCGGGTTGCCGTCCGCCCTGCTGGAGGACGAGGACGTCTGGGCCGTCTTCGAGCCCCGGGTACGGGCCGACTTCGCCGTCACGGAACGGTGGCGGCCCCACCCCGGCGCGGCGGGCAGGGTGTCGGTGCCCCTCTCGCTCTTCGGCGGGGAGGACGACACCGTGGTGCCCGTGGACGCGCTGACGGCCTGGGCCGACGGCGCGGAACGCCTGGTCGGGCAGCACCTGTTCCCGGGCGGCCACTTCTACTTCCAGGGGCAGGAGGCCTCGCTCGTCGCGCAACTGGAGCTGGAGCTGGACGGGCTGCTGCCGCGCGCTCCCCGGACGCGTGCCGGTCAGCGGGCGGCGGGGCCGGTTCGCTGGTAGATGTCGGGGATGCCGTCGTGGTTGTCGTCGCGGTTCTCCTCCTCGTACAGGCGCCGGTACATGCCGTTGCGGCGCTTGACGAGGAGGGCGGCGAGGGACGCGGCGACGAGGGAGCCGACGAGGACGGCCGCCTTGATCTGCCCGGCGGCGGCCGGGTCCGGGAAGGCCAGCTCGCCGATGAGCAGTGCGACGGTGAAGCCGATGCCGCCGAGCACCGCGAGCGCGAAGACGTCCGCCCAGGCGAGGTCGGGGTTGAGGCGGGCACGGGTGAACTGGGCGGCGAGGTAGGTTCCGGCGAAGATGCCGAGCGTCTTGCCGGCGACCAGGCCCAGCACCACACCCAGCGGTTCCGGTTCGGTGAACACCTGCCCCAGGGAGGTGGCCGTCACGCTGACACCGGAGGCGAAGAGGGCGAAGAGCGGTACCGCGACCCCCGCGGAGACGGGGTGGAGGAGGTGGGAGGTGCGTTCGGCGGGTGAAGCGGTCTCGCCCTCGTCGCGGGTGGTGCGGAGGATCAGGCCCATGGCGACGCCGGCGACGGTGGCGTGGACGCCGCCGTGGTACATCAGCGCCCAGATGGCGAGGCCGAGGGGGACGTACCACCACCAGCCGCGCACGCGGAGGCGCTGGAGCGCGTAGAAGAGGACCAGTCCGGCCAGCGCACCGCCGAGCGCGGTGAAGTTGAGGTCGCTGGTGAAGAACACCGCGATGACGAGGATGCCGCCCAGGTCGTCCACGACGGCGAGGGTCAGCAGGAACGCCCGCAGCGCGGCGGGGAGGTGGCTGCTGAGGACGGCGAGCACGGCGAGGGCGAAGGCGATGTCGGTGGCCATCGGCACCGCCCAGCCGTTGAGGCTGCCGCCGCCCGCCGATGCGGTGAGGGCGTAGAAGGCGGCGGGGACGACCATGCCAGCGGCGGCCGCGACGACCGGGAGCGCGGCGGTGGCGGGGGTGCGCAGTTCGCCGACGACCAGTTCGCGCTTGAGCTCGATGCCGGCGGCGAGGAAGAAGATCGTGAGCAGGCCGTCGGCGGTCCAGTGGCCGACGGAGAGGTCCAGGCCGAGCGCCGGTATGCCGAAGTGGAAGTCGCGTATGTGCTCGTAGGTGCCGGCCCAGGGGGAGTTTGCCCAGATCAGGGCCACCACGGCCGCGATGAGGAGGATGAGACCGCCGACCGTCTCCGTCCTCAGCGCCTGCACCACGGCGTTGCGTTCCGGCAGGGGCAGGATTCCGAGGAAGGGGGAACGCTCGCGCGGGGCAGCAGCCATCGGTGGGCCTCCGGGAAGGGATCGGTTCGAGGGCATACGGGCCCCTGGGACGCCGACCAGACTTCCCGGCACACCGCGCGCCGTATGCCGCCGCCGAGCGGCGGCCCTTGACGCGTTCTTCACACCATAACCGTCTGTCCACTCCCCCGCCAGACCCGGTTTCACCTGCTGAAACACGGTCAACAGGCATGGCGAGCGGGCCCGTTCCCACCAAGGCGCGAGGTGGGAACGGGCCGCTCAGGAGCCGGGCCGCGGGGGCGGTCAGACGGTGGTCTTCATCGGCTCCTGGTCGTCGTCCTCGTCGGTGATTTCGCCGGCGTTGCGGGCGCGGACGAACTCGAGGAAGGAGTTGAGTTCGCGCTTGACGACGGGGGCGAGGAGGTAGAGGCCGATGATGTTGATGACGGCGAGCATGAAGAGCACGGCGTCGGCCATGTCGATCAGCGTCTGGAGGGTGAGGAGCGAGCCTCCGACGGCGAACAGGGTGTAGACGATCTTGTACGTCAGCTCGCTGGCCTTGCTGCGGCCGAACAGGTGCGTCCAGGCCTTCATGCAGTAGTAGCCCCAGGTGAGCACCGTGGAGATGGCGAAGAGCAGGACCGCGACGGTGAGGATGTAGGGGAACCACGGCATGACGGTGCCGAAGGCGTCGGAGGTGATGGTGACGCCGCCGATGGACTCGCCCTTGCGGGCCTCGGCCCAGCTCGCGGGGTTGGCGATGACGATGGTCAGCGCGGTCATCGTGCAGATGATGACGGTGTCGATGAACGGCTCCAGCAGCGCGACCAGGCCCTCGCTCGCGGGGTGCTTGGTCTTGACCGCGGAGTGCGCGATGGGGGCGGAGCCGAGACCGGCCTCGTTGGAGAACGCGGCCCGCTTGAAGCCGATGATCAGCGCGCCGAGGACACCACCGGCGACGCCCTCGGGGTTGAAGGCGCCTTCGATGATGGTGGCGATGGCGGCGGGGACGGCGGTGACGTGGACCAGGATGACGACCAGGCAGGCGGCGATGTAGATGCCGGCCATGGCCGGGACGAGCTTGCTGGTGACGTTGGCGATGGAGCGGATGCCGCCGAGCAGCACGATGCCCACGAGGGCGGCGACGAGGATGCCGAAGAACAGCGCGCCGGCCGAGGAGCCCATCAGGCCGTTGTCGCCGCCGGTGACGGAGACGATCTGGGCGTAGGACTGGTTGACCTGGAAGAGGTTGCCGCCGAAGAGGCCGAAGAACAGCACGAAGGCGGAGGCGAGGACGGCGAGGACCTTGCCGAGCTTCTTGCCGCCCGCGCCGAAGCGGTCCGCGAGACCCTTGGGCAGGTAGTGCATCGGGCCGCCGGAGACGGTGCCGTCGGCGTGGACCTCGCGGTACTTCACACCGAGGGTGACCTCGACGAACTTGGTGGCCATGCCGAGCAGGCCGCACAGGATCATCCAGAACGTGGCACCGGGGCCACCGATGGAGACGGCGACGGCCACACCGGCGATGTTGCCCAGGCCGACGGTGCCGGAGACGGCGGCGGTCAGGGCCTGGAAGTGGTTGACCTCACCGGCCGAGCCCTTCTCGTCGTACTTGCCGCGCACCACGTCGAGGGCCAGGCGGAACTTGCGGATCTGGACGAATCCGAACCAGGCGGTGAAGACCAGACCTGCGACGACGAGCCAGGCGACGATCAGCGGGAGCTCCGTGCCGGCGACGGGGACGGAGTAGAAGACGACTTCTCCGAGCCAGGTGGCTATGGGCTCGAAGAATCCGCTGACGGCTTCGTCGACGGACGTGGTGATGGAGTCGAGTGACACAGTGACTACCTCGATGGCGCGGGGACCGGCGCGCGGGAGGTCGCGCCGGCAAAAGATGTGCGGTCTTTGAGCGAACGCCGTTGTCCGATCGGCGACCCTGGGTGGAGTGTCCGCGGACTCGGACCGTGACCACCCTGGTCGTGCGGCCGGCCTGTGTGCCGGTGCTCCGCGCGGCGGCGAGGGGTGGGGCCACCTGCGGAGTTGCGCAGTTCTACCACGCCCTTTACACGTTCTTTAGTGATGCGGATCACATGACCGTCAGTAATCTTCGAAAGTGCCAGCGAACGAGACCAGACCGTTATCCGGCCACCGGGGTCCGTTCATCGGACACCTAAATGCGGTCGGCGGCCCCATGACCCCCGCTACGAGTGGGCCGGCGCCGCCGCGAGACCGGCCCGCCGGCCGGCATGACAGGTCGGTGCCCTCCACCGTGGCACGGTGGAGGGCACCGGTCGCGTCATGTTCGGTCAGACGCCCGCGACGCTCTGGATCCAGGAGCGGTACGCCGTCACGTTGGTGTACGCCGTGGTGGTCTGGCGGTCGCTCGTGGAGGCGACGCCCACCTGGATGCCGTTGGCCATCATCGGACCGCCCGAGTCGCCGCCGGCCGTGATGCCGTTGCCGCGGCGGGCGCAGATGGCCGAGCCGTTGTAGGCGTCACGGCAGCCGCCGGTGACGATGACGTCGGCGACCTTCAGATACCGGGACTGGCAGTTGATCTCCGAACCGCACTGGGAGGTGGCGCCCCAGCCGTACACCTGGACGGTCTGGTTCACCGACACGGACCCCGGCTGGCCGAGGCGCGCGTACGTGCCCGGCACGGAACGGTCGAGCCTGACCAGCGACATGTCCGAGGACGCGTGGTTGTGGACGCTCACGCCGTTGGCCACGGTGCCGCCGGTGGTCTGGTCGAGGCTGCCGATGCGGAACGACAGGCCGCCTCCCCCGACGCAGTGCTTCGCGGTGAGGATCCAGGTCGGGGCGATGATCGACGCGCTACAGGTCTGCCGGCCGTTGGAGAACAGGCGGGCCGCCCAGGGGGCGTTGTTGGCGTAGCCGCCGCCGATGATGGGCTGGACCTCGGCGCCGGGCGCGACAGCGGACGCACCGGCGGGCGGCGCCGTCTGCGCCGTCTGCGCCGCGGCGGTGGGAGCGAGACCTAAGACGGAGAGGGCGGTGGCCGCGAGGGCGGGCACCAGTCTGGCTGTTCGCACGTTCGTCTCCATTGTGTGGGGGTTGGAGGGTCCTCGGTGAGGACCGTGTGCCGCACAGGTATGTGGCGATGACCGCACACGCGAGCTTGGGTGGGCTTGTCGCGTGCATGCCATCTCGGCTGCGGCGAATCTGACAGAAGCGCCGCCGCGCCCGCAAGAGGTTGAAGGGCAAAACTTGACCGCCAACGGCCCCTTCGGCGCGGGGAGTTGACGGCTTCGATCTTGTGCGTGGCGCCCGCCCCGTGCCCCGGTTCAGCAGCGGGAATGGTGCCCGTGCCGGGACGCCGGGAGGCCGGCGCGCCTGTTCACCACCTCGTTCCGGGCGACGGCCCCGTCGGGAACCGGCGCGTGTGATGCCCGCCGCTCGGGTGACACGGAAGGCATTGACGACACCGGGCCGGACCGCCCCGGGGACGAATAGCCCCGACAGGCATGTGGGCCTGGCAGTGCGCCGGCCCGGCGACCCCGGAGACGAAGGAGAAACGACCATGGGACATGGCGGCAACGTCATTCAGGAGCTCACGGCCGATCACCGCGAGGTGGACGGCCTCTTCACCAAGATCGAAGGACTGCCCGCCGGCGATGAGCAGCGGCGGGAGCTGGCCGATGAGCTGACCATGGAGCTGGTCCGGCACGCCGTGGCCGAGGAGATGTACCTGTACCCGGCGGTGCGCCGGTACGTGGACGACGGGGACGACCTGGCCGACAAGGAGATCGCCGACCACGGCGAGGTCGAGCGCATGCTCAAGGAGCTCGAAGGCTGCCGACCGGGTGACGCGCGGTTCGACACCCTCATCAGCCGCCTCAAGTCGACGGTGACCGCCCACGTCAGCGACGAGGAGGGCCGGCTCTTCCCCCTCCTCGCCGAATCCTGCTCGCCCAAGGCCCTCGACGAGCTGGGGGAGAAGATCCGCAGCGCGAAGAAGACCGCCCCCACCCGCCCGCACCCCTCCGCCCCCGACACGCCTCCCGCGAACAAGCTCCTCGCCCCCGGCGCCGGCATGGTCGACCGCCTGCGCGACATGCTCACCGGTCGCGGACGCGGCTGACACCGGGTAAGCGGCCGCATGCGTCCCTCCCCGGTGCTCCGCGCCCGGGGAGGGACGCATGCGGTCACCCGCGCGAGTGGTCGGTCCGCACACGCCGGTTCGCAGCCGCACCTCGGCGACCTCCTGCCGTGATCATGCGGGGGTGAACGCTCCCACCCCTCTGCGCCCGCGCCGGCCCCGCGCTCTCGCCGCCGCCGGCCTCGGAACCCTGACGCTGCTGTCGTCACTCGCCGCCCTGCCCGCCCTGCCGGCCCAGGCCGCACCGACCGCGGCAGCCGCACCCGGGCCCCACCGGGCCGCGCCTCCGCCGCGCCCGGTCACCACGGCCCTGGAGGCGGGCACCGCCGCCTACCTGCACGCGATCCGCCGCAGCCCCCACCTGCTGCGCGCCTTCTTCCGCCACCTGCCCAAGGGCGGGGAGCTGCACAACCACCTGTCCGGCGCGGTCACCACCGAGTACCTGATCGAGCTGGCCGCCGAGGACGGGCTGTGCATCGACACCGGGACGATGACCGCCGTCGCGCCGCCCTGCGGTCCCGGCACCCGGCCGGCCGCCGAGGCCCGCACCGACCGGGCGTTCCACGACGCGATCGTACGAGCGTGGTCCATGCAGGACTTCCCGCCGGGCGGCAACGGACACGACCACTTCTTCGCCACCTTCGGCAAGTTCGGCGAGGTCACCTGGCGGCACCGGGGGAAGCAGCTCGCCGAGGTCGCGAACGGCGCCGCCGCGCAGAACCAGTTCTATCTGGAGACCATGGTCACCCCGGCCTCCGAGGGCGCGAAGACCCTCGCCGCCCAGGTCGGCTGGGACCCCGACCTCGCCACGCTGCACCGCAAGCTCGTCGCCGGGGGCCGGCTGGACGGCATCGTCACCCAGGCCCGTAAGGAGGCCGACGACACCGCCGCCGAGTTCCGCACGGCCGCCCGCTGCGGCACGAGCCGGCCGGAACCCGGCTGCCGGCTGCCCGTCCGCTGGATCTCCCAGGTGTCGCGCGGCAGTTCACCGGAGCGGGTCTTCACGCAGATGGCGCTCGGCATGCGGCTGGCCGAGCGCGACCCCCGGTTCGTCGCGGTCAACCTCGTCCAGCCCGAGGACGGAGACACGGCGCTGCGCGACTACGGCCTGCACATGCGCATGCTCAAGTATCTGCGCGGCGTCTACCCGAAGGCCCATGTGACCCTCCACGCGGGCGAGTTGTGGCCCGGACTGGTCAAGCCCGAGGACCTGAAGTTCCACATCAAGGACGCCGTCGGCGTCGCCCGCGCCGAACGCATCGGCCACGGCGTCGACCTCGTCCACGAGGACGACTGGCGGCGCACCGCCCGCACCATGGCCGCCCGTGAGATCGCCGTCGAGGTCCCGTTCACCAGCAACGCCCAGATCCTGGGCGTACGCGGTGCCGACCACCCCTTCGGGACGTACCGCTCGTACGGCGTTCCCGTCGTGCTGGCCACCGACGACCCCGGCGTCAGCCGCATCGACATCAGCCACGAGTACCAGTACGCCGCCGAGACCTACGGCCTGACCTACCGGGAGCTGAAGGACCTGGCGCGCGCCTCGCTGGAGTACGCCTTCCTCCCCGGCGCCGGCCTGTGGCAGGGCAACCCCACCCGGGACGGCTACCGTCTCGCGCCCGCCTGCCGCGGCGTACGCCCCGACGCCTCCCCGGGCGACGCCGCCAAGCACGGCGCGGACTGCCGCCGCCTGCTGAACGCGAGCCCCAAGGCCGCCGCCCAGTGGCGTCAGGAAGCCGCCTTCGTCCACTTCGAGCGGACCTTCGGCACCGGCCGCCGCTGACGCCGCCCGGTCATGCGCCACCGGACAGGAAGCGCAGCGCCGCGGCCGCGTGCAGCGCGGCACCGGTGGCCATGGCCGGCTCGTCGAAGACGACCCTGTTGGAGTGGCAGTCGGGTGCCGCCTCGGCCGGGACGTCCGGCGGGCGAGCGCCGAGGAACGCCATCGCGCCGGGCACCCGCCGCAGGACGTAGGAGAAGTCCTCGGCGCCCATGACCGGCTCGGGCAAGTGCCGGACGCGGTCGTCCCCGAGCAGCCGGGCCGCGGTCTCCCGCAGGACGCCGGTGACGGCCGGGTCGTTGAGGACGGGGGGATAGCCCTCGGTCAGCTCCACGTCCACGGCGGCCCCGTGCGCGGCGGCCACGTGGTGGGCGACCCGGGCGATGCCCTCTCGCACGTTGTGCCGGGTCTCCGGGGTGAGGGTGCGGAGGGTGCCGTGGAGCTCGGCCGTCTCCGGGATGATGTTGGTCGTGCTCCCGGCCCGGATCGAGGCCACGGTGACCACGGCGGGGTCGAAGACGTGCACCGTCCGGGTCACCATCGTCTGGAGCGCCTGCACGATCTCGCACGCCACCGGCACGGGGTCGAGGGCCAGGTGCGGAGCGGAGGCGTGACCGGACCGGCCTCGGACGGTGAGGTGAACGAGGTCGGAGGCGGCGAGCATGGGGCCGGGACGCAGATGGACCGTCCCGCTCTCGAATCGGGTGGTGACGTGCAGGGCGAACGCCGCCGCCACGCCGCTGCCGTCCGGGGTGTCCAGCACCCCTTCGTCGATCATGACCTGCGCGCCGCCGCCCGCCTCCTCGGCGGGCTGGAACATGAACACCACGCGCCCCGGCAGCCCGCTCCGGCGGGCGGCGAGCAGCCGGGCGGCGCCGACGAGCATCGCCGTATGCAGGTCGTGGCCGCAGGCGTGCATGGCGCCGGTCACGTCGGAGGCGAACTCCAGCCCGGTGTCCTCCTGCTGGGGCAGCGCGTCCATGTCCGCGCGCAGCAGCACGGAGGGCCCCGGGCGGGCACCGTCCAGCACGGCGGTCACCGAACTGAGCCGGTCCCCCGTGCCGATCGTCAGCCCCAGCCCGTCCAGCGCCTCCAGCACCGTGCGCTGCGTACGGGGCAGGTGCCGGCCCAGCTCCGGGGCGCGGTGCAGCTCGCGGCGTACGGCGACGAGGCCGGGCAGCAACGCGCGGGCCTCGCCGAGCAGCCCGTCGCACTCGCCTCCGGCGCCCGGGCCGGCCACGCCGTTCACCGCGTTCCGATCAGCAGGGCCACGCGCACGGGTCTCTCCTCCGGCGATCAGTACGGCGGGTCCGTCGGTGGGAATGCCTGCCCAACGCGCCGCGCGCGTACGCATCGCCTGCCGGATGGCCGTGCGCCGGAGCGGTGGTCGGGCGCCGACGGCGCGGCACGTCGCGGCTGAGGAGCATCAGGCAGGCGTCGTCGGTCTCTTCGGCGCCGGCCCGTTCACGCCTCTTGCCCGCCGTGCGGCGATGCGGACGGCCTGCACGGCGCCTTCCGGGTCGACGGTGGAGACGGAGAGGCGGCAGAACTCGCTGCCCGGCAGCAGATCGACCACCGCCACGGGACCGACCCCGTGCACGGCCATGAAGTCGGCGCCGCGTGCGTGCCGCCATGTGCCGAGACAGAAGCGGCCCGGTCTCCACTGCCCGCGCTCGGTGGTGCCCCGGAGGCCGCGCCACCAGTCCGGTTCGACCCTCGCGTCCTGCACGGCCGTGAGGGGTGCCCGTACCTCCTTGCGCCTGGCGACGAGCGCTTCACGCCATGGGAGCCGTACGACCACGTCCTTGTTCTCCACCACCGGCCGGGCCACTGTTGCCGCCTCCCTCCGGGACCTCCGCTATCCATAATCCGCCTCAACACGGCGATCGCGGGTAAGTGCTCCGTTGCAGGGACCTGCGGGACCTGTGCGGCCGGTCACCGCGGCGGAGCGGAGGCACACGGTGAAGGCAACGTTCACGCTGGGACGCATCGCCGGGGTCCGGGTGGCGGTCAACTGGAGCGTCCTGGTCATCTTCTGGCTCGTGGCCGTCAGCCTCGCCGGGGGGCGGCTCGCACACGCCTACCCCGGTCACCCGGCGGCGGCCTACTGGGGGCTGGGACTCGCGGTGGCCGTGGTGTTCTTCGCCTCGATCCTGGCCCATGAGCTCGGCCACGCGATCGTCGCGCGGCGCAACGGCATCGAGGTCGAGGACATGACCCTGTGGATGCTCGGCGGCGTCGCCCGGCTCAAGAGCGAGGCGCCGAGCCCGGGCGCGGAGCTGCGCATCGCCGGAGTGGGCCCGCTCATCAGTGCCCTGCTCGGCATCGTCTTCGGGGCCCTGGCGGCCTGGCTGGGGCTGCTGTCCGTACCGGGGCTGGTGGTCGAGTCCGTCGCGTGGCTGGCGGGCATCAACATCGTGCTGGCCCTGTTCAACAGCATCCCCGCCGCGCCGCTCGACGGGGGCAGGCTGCTGCGCGCGGCCCTGTGGAAGTTCACGGGGGACCCGGTGCGCGCGGCGGTGATCGCGGCGACGGCCGGGCGTGGCTTCGGGTGGCTGCTGGTCGTCTACGGGTTCGCCTCGATGTTCGCCACCGGGTCGTTCGCGGCACTGTGGACGGCTCTGATCGGTGGCTTCATGATCGCCGCCGCGACCGCGGAGGGCCGGCAGGCGCAGATGCGCGGCACGCTCGCCGGAGTCACCGTACGCGGTGTCATGACGCCGGACCCGGTGACGGTGAGCGCGAACACGACCGTCGGGGAGTTCCTGGCGGCCGCGCCCTTCGGCCACCACCGCCACACGGCGTTCCCCGTGGTCGCGGGCGACGGGTCACCGGTCGGGCTGGTGACGGTCGCCCGAATCGACGGGACGCCCCTGCCGCAGCGGGGATCGACCACCATGGCCGAGGTGATGGCCCCCATCGGTGACGTCGCCACCGCGTCACCGGACGAGCCCGTCAGCGACGTCCTGCCACGCCTGGAATCGGCCGGCGAGAACCGCGTACTGGTCCTGGAGCCGGAGAGCCGCCGCCTCGTCGGCATCGTCTCCCCCACCGACATCAACCGCACCATCACCTGGCTCGCGGCGACCCGGCGCGACGCGGCGCCTCCGGGCTGAGCGGCGCCGGCCTTGCGGGCCCTGACCCGCCTCGGCGCCGTCCAGGTGACGGTGAGGTGGTCGTCGGCGACGTCGACCGCGCCGGTCGGGCCGTCGCTGATGCGGCCGGCGCGCAGGGCCCGGCCGGCTCGGGTCTCGACTTCGCGCCGGATGAACCGCGCAACGGCCGGGCGCCGTGCACCGGGCCGAACCCTCGGCCGCCGCCCGAGCGGCTCACTCGTTGGGGTCGGCTGCGCTGATCTCGGACAGGGCCGAGTCGGTGTCACGTTCGACGGCGAGGTCCCCGAGGGACACGATGCCGACCGGGCGGCCCTCCTCGACGACGGGCAGACGCCGTAGGGCATGCCGGCGCATCAGGTCCACCGCCCTGCGGATGTCGTCGTCCGGGGTCACACTGACGACCTCGGCGCTACAGGCGTCGGCGACGCTGTGGTCCTCGGCGTTGCCGCCACGGCACAGCACGCGCACCACCAGGTCGCGGTCGGTCACCAGCCCCCGCAATTGCCCGCCCTCGGTCACCAGCACGGCTCCGATGTCCTCGTCCCGCATGAGGCGGGCCACCTCCACCACCGAGGTCTGCGGCCCGACCGCCAGCGGATCGGCCGTCATGACCTCCCGTATCTTCCGCGCCATCGCCGCCTCCTTTCGAACGCTCCACGTGTACCCCGATCGCCCTCCCCTTCCCTCGACGATCCGGGGCCGGCCGCTGTCTGATGAAGTCGAGGAGGTGGCTCGTGGATGCCGGGACCGGGGATCCGGGGACGATGCGCGCATGGGTGGCCCGTGCCGCCCGGCGGAGGGCGGTCGAGTGCGTCCGGCTGCCCGTCCCGTTGCCGGCGGCGGACGAGCTGCTGGTCAGGGTGCGGGCGTGCGGGGTGTGCCGGACGGATCTTCACGTCCGTGACGGTGACCTGCCGCCGCACCGGGACCGGGTCGTTCCCGGGCACGAGGCCGTCGGCGTGGTCGTCGCCGCCGGCGACCGGGTCACCGCGCCCGGGGTGGGCACCCGGGTCGGGATCCCCTGGCTGCGCAGGACCTGCGGAACCTGCCGCTACTGCGCCCGGGGACAGGAGAACCTGTGCCCCTCGTCCCGCTACACCGGCTGGGACGCGGACGGGGGGTACGCCGAGTACGCCACCGTGCCCGCTCCCTACGCCTACGAGCTGCCCGCCGGGTACTCCGACGAAGAGCTGGCCCCGCTGCTGTGCGCCGGGATCATCGGCTACCGGGCACTGCTGCGCCTGGCCGGCCTCCCCGAGGGCGGCCGCCTGGGCATCTACGGCTTCGGCGCCTCTGCCCATCTCACCGCGCAGGTCGCGATCGCCCGGGGCGCCGTCGTCCACGTGTTCACCCGGTCACCGGCCGCCCGGGCGCTCGCGCTCGAACTCGGCGCCGCTTCCGCACGGGACGCGGAGGCGCCGTCACCGGAACCGCTGGACTCGGCGATCCTCTTCGCCCCGGCCGGCGCGCTCGTGCCCGTGGCCCTGCGAGCGCTCGACAGCGGCGGGACGCTCAGCATCGCCGGCATCCACCTCTCCGACGTCCCGCCGCTGAACTACCGGCGCGACCTCTTCCGCGAACGGACCATCCGCAGCGTCACCGCCAACACCCGCGACGACGGACGCGACTTCCTCGCCGCCGCGGCCGAGTACCGGCTGAAGGCGACGGTGAGCCCGTACGGCTTCGACCGGGCGGACCGGGCCCTGGACGACCTCAGCGCGGGCCGGGTGCGCGGAGCGGCGGTGCTGCGCGTGCCCGGCTGACGGCTCGGGCGCGGGCAGGCAGCGGGCAGGGGGCAGAGGGCAGAGGGCAGGGCGATCAGCCAGGGGGGCGGCGGCGATCGTCACCGTGGGTTCACTCGGCGCGGATCCGTGGCCCGGTACGTGGGAACGTCCTCGATCACCATGTCGGTACGCAGCCGGTGGAGCCGGACGGGGTGGCGCCAGCGGCCCCGGTCGATCGCGGTGTCGCCCTGGAACTCCGCCACAAGCTGCGGTGCCACGGGAGTGAACTCCAGCTCGTCGCGGCTCCCCCAGTGCGAGGACACCCGCATGCCGTGCCACGGGTGCTCCCGCCCGGCCGGGCGCAACCGGGCGGCCAGCTCCGTGCGCAGCGGCGCGGGAAGCGGGGCGCTGCGGGCGACGAGCCGCAGGTCGCCTTCGGCGGTGTAGCGGCCGAGCAGCACGGTCTCCGGGCGGGCCAGGGTTCCGGTGACGGCACCGATCACGGCTTCGGCGGTGTCCCTGGAGCGGTACTTCCGCCAGTCCCGGCGCCCGGGCCGGTACGGCTGGGCGGCGCCCTTGGCGACGATCCCCTCCACGCCCACGGCGGCCCATTGGCGCATCCACTGCTGCGCCTGGTCGGCCGTGGACGTCGTGGGGGTCAGCGCCCACGGGGCGTGCAGTCCGTGTCCCTGGAACAGCGATTCCAGCGCGGCACGGCGTTCGCGGTAGGGCCAGGTGAGCATGTCGGCGCCCTGGTGGTGGAGCAGGTCGAACGCGATGAGGTGGGCCGGCTGCCGACGGGCGAGGTCCGCGGCGGCTCGCGCATCGCGGGTGCCGCGTCGCTGGAGCGCGCCGAAGTCGAAACGGCCGTCGGTGTGGATGACGGCCTCGCCGTCGATCACCACGTCCTCGCCCAGCGCGATCGCCGCTTCCGCGATCTCCGGGAACCCCGCGGCGAGGTCGCGTCCGCTCCGGGACTGCAAGAACACCTCCCCCGCCGAGCAGAACACCAGCATCCGAAAGCCATCGAATTTGGGTTCGAACACCGTGCCTCCGGGCAACGCGCCCGGCCCGGGCAGCCGTGGCACTGCCCGGGCCAGCATCGGCTCCACCGGAGGCACCAGCACAACCACCACATAAGCACCCGGTAGCGACGAAATCGACACGAGTGGCGTGGCCGGCCCGGGAAGGGCGGCGGCCATCCGGGCGGCATCGAGCCGTTCCCCTGACGCCGTGGCACGCTGACCGTATGTGCGGCCGTTACGTCTCCACCCGCAGCCCCGAGGACCTCACCCGGCTCTTCCGCGTCACCGACTGGCGGCCGGAGGAGGCGCTCGCACCGAGCTGGAACGTCGCCCCGACCGATGATGTGTACGCCGTGCTCGAACGCACCCCGCGCGGGGATGCAGCGGCCCCGGCCGGCCGGGAACTGCGGCCGCTGCGGTGGGGCCTCGTGCCGTCCTGGGCGAAGGACCCCAAGATCGGCTCACGGTTGATCAACGCACGCGTGGAGACCGCGCACCAGAAGCCCGCCTTCCGGACCGCCTTCGCCAAACGCCGCTGCCTGCTGCCCGCCGACGGTTTCTACGAGTGGCAGTCCGTCGAGGACCGGGCCACCGGGAAGACCCGCAAACAGCCGTACTTCCTCCATCCCGCCGACGAACAGGTGATGGCACTCGCGGGCCTGTACGAGTACTGGCGCAACCCCGACGTCAAGCGCGACGACGACCCGGAGGCCTGGCTGGTGACCTGCACCATCCTCACGACGGAGGCCACCGACGCCGCCGGCCGCCTCCACCCCCGTATGCCGCTCGCCCTCACCTCCGACCACTACGACGCCTGGCTCGACCCCCGGCACCAGGACCCGGACGAGCTGCACTCCCTGCTCACCCAGCCCGCCGGCGGCCACCTGAACGCCCGGCCCGTCTCCCCGGCCGTCAACAACGTCCGCAACAACGGTCCCCAGCTCCTGAACGAGGCCCCCTCCTGAGCACCGCCTCGCGCCGGCCGCCGCTGTGGCCCGGCCCGCGTACCGGCCCGCGTACCGTCCCGCGGGCGGCAGACGGTCTCGTGCCATCGTCGCGGGTCGGGCGTATCGTCCCGGTATAGGGCGCGTGGCCGTTCCGGATTGTCGCCGAGCCGGCTTGCGAGGTGGGACCACTGACCGGACACGTTGAACGGCCGCAGGAGGCCGCCCGCCCGGACGAGGCACTCGCCGCGGTCGTACGCCGTACCGGTGCCTCCGCCGGAGGTGTGTACCTGCTGTCCGGTGACGAGCCGGTGCTGCACCTGGTGGTGATGTGCGGCGTGTCGGCCGTGGTCGCCGCCCCGTGGCGGCGGGTGCCGCTCGCGACCGTCGGTCCGGTTTCCGACGCCGTACGCGAGGACCGTCTGGTGTGGGTGGGCGGGCAGGACGACATGGCCCGCGTGTACCCGCGCACCGCGGCGGCCCTGCCCTACCGGTTCGCCATGGCGGCCGCGCCGCTCGACGGCGCCCGGCAGTGCTGGGGCGCTCTGCTGCTGTTGTGGCCGGCCAGCCATCCCACGGTGCTGACCCGCCGCGAGCGGGGTCACCTCACCTCCAGCGCCCGGCGCATCGGCCGTCTGCTGGACGAAGGCGCCCGGCGGCCGGCCATCCCTGACGAGCCGCGTTTCATCCGCCTGAACCGTGCGGGCTCGGGCCCGCCGCAGTCGGCGCTCGCGGCCGCGGACCTCGTCGAGCGCCTGCCCATCGGCACCATGGCGCTGGACCTGGAGGGTCGCGTCACGTACGTCAACACGGCCGCCGTCGATCTGCTGGGCCGCACCGCCGAGCAACTCCTGGGCACCCCGCCGTGGCAGACGCTGCCCTGGCTGGACAACCCCGACTCCGAGGACCAGTACCGCACCGCCGTACTCAGCCGCGAGCCGGTCGCCTACACCGTTCTGCACCCGCCCGACCGGTGGCTCGACTTCCGGCTCTACCCAGCCGACAGCGGCATGAGCGTCCTGATCACCCCGAGTGACGGGAGCCGGCGCACATCGCGGCCCGCCGGTACCCGGGGTCTCGTGCCGCCGTCCCCGGGCTCACCCCGCCCCGCCACCGAGCACGGCGCCGCCGTGGGCCGGATCCACCAGTTGCTGCACCTCGCCGCGGCCCTGACGGAGACCGTGGGCGTACAGGACGTCATCGACCTGGTCGCCGACCAGGTCATGCCGGCCTTCGGAGCCCAGGGCATGGTCCTTTCCACGGCGGACGCCGGCCGGTTCAAGATCACCGGGCACCGCGGCTACCTGGCGAGAGCCGTCGAGCGCCTCGACGGCCTGCCCCTGGACACCGACCTCACGCCCGCCGGGCGCGTGCTGGCGACGGGCGTCCCCGAGTTCTTCACCGATCCCGCCGAGATGGCGCGGGCGCATCCGTCGGCACCGGCGCTCAGCGGGAAGCAGACCTGGGCGTTCCTGCCACTGATCACCCGTGGCCGAACGGTCGGCTGCCTGATCCTGTCCTACGACCGGCCGCACACCTTCACCGCCGGCGACCGCGCCGCCCTCACGTCCCTCGCCGGCCTCATCGCGCAGGCCCTGGACCGCGCGCGCCTCTACGACGCCAAGCACGACCTCGCCCACAACCTGCAACAGGCGCTGCTGCCGCACGCCCTTCCCACCCTGGCGGGGCTCGACGTCGCCGCGCGGTACCTTCCCGCGACGCACGGCATGGAGATCGGCGGTGACTTCTACGACCTGATCCGCCTCACCGACACCACCGCTGCCGCGATCATCGGCGACGTACAGGGCCACAACGCCACCGCCGCCGCCCTCATGGGACAGGTGCGCACGGCCATCCACGCCCACGCCACCGCCGGCGCGAACCCGGCCGAGGTCCTCCGCCGCACCGACCGCGTCCTGGCCGACCTCGACACCGAGCTGTTCGTCTCCTGCCTCTACGCGCACATCGATCTCGGCCGGCGGAGCATCGACCTCGCCAGCGCGGGACACCCGCCCGCGATCCTGCACGACCCGGGCCACGACCCGGGCCACCACGCCGGCGCCCGTGTGCTCGACATCGAACCCGGCCCGCTGCTGGGCATCGGCACGGACGCGCGCTTCCCCATCACCAGCGTGCCGCTGCCGCCCGGGACCACCCTCGCCCTCTACACCGACGGCCTGGTCGAGGCTCCCGGCACCGACCTCACCCAGGCCGTCACCACCCTCGCACGGCGCCTCGCGGACGCCTGGGACCAGCCGCTGGACCACCTCGTCGACCACCTCATCCGGCGCACCGTGCCGACCGGCCGGCACACCGACGACATCGCCGTACTCCTGCTGCGCACCCGGCCCCGACGTCATCCGGCTGCGGCGGCGAACCCCAGGACGTAGGCCCCGGCGAAGAGGAGGGGGATCCACCGCTCGACCTGGTTCAGCGGCAGGTGGACGCGCCAGTCCCGGCCCTCACCGAGCGCGCGCCACTCGGCGGCCACGAAGGTGCGGGCGGGCAGCCGTTCCTCCAGCGCTGCGATCACCGCGAACTGCATAACGCCCTTTGACGGAAGGTGAGTGGGAGAGCTTCCGGCGGAACATGAACGCTCTGCGGGCCTACCCGCTGACGCTCCAGCGGATCGCGCACGAGCTCGACTCACTGGGACGCCCCGCCGCGCTGCGCCACCGGGTCGGTGACATGGGGTCACAAGGGCTTCGGTCCGCGTGCCACGGCCAGGTCGGTGAGCAGTGCTCCTCCAGGGGTGATCTCCAGCCAGGGCCCCTGCCTGACGAGGACGGCGATCGCGGCGGTCGGGAACTTCTCCCGGACACGGTCCAGGGCGTCACCGAGCGCCTCCGCCGCCAGCAGCAGGATGAGCTCCTGAACGGCTGGGTTGTGGCCGACCAGCAGCAGGGTCCCCACGTCGTCGGCGGTTTCGCGTATCACGGTGAGGAGGTCGGCGGCGTGGGTGCCGTAGAGCCGGCGGTCGTGGCGTACGGGGGGCCGGGCGGCGAGCCGCGCGGCGGCGAGGTCCCAGGTGTGGCGCGCCCGCGTGGCGGTCGAGCAGAGGACCAGGTCCGGGGCGTAACCGGAGTCCCGCAGCCACTCCCCCGCGGCCGGTGCGTCACGCAGGCCGCGTTCGGCCAGCGGCCGGTCGTGGTCGTCCACGCCCTGCGGCCGGGCGGACTTCGCATGCCGCAGGACGACCAGTCGGTGCAGTCCCGCCACGGCGCCTCCAGACCGCGAGCCGTTATACCGATTTTGCCAGCTTCGCACCCCTTACCAGTGCTGGCCAGGCAAAATGCATGGGAACCACCTGGAGGCGCACAATTGACCTAGATGTGGCCCACGTAATGCGTGAACGCACGGAGGTGGTCATGCATCCCGCAGCCCTCGTCGGTGCGGCCGTCGGCCGTCTCGCACACCACGCCGTTTCCGGCATCGTCGGCGGTGTGCTCCTCCGGGGCGCCGCCAAGGCCGCTCCCAGGGCGAAGCCCGCCGCCCGGAAGGCGCTGGTCGGCGGCCTGGCGGGCGGGATCGTGGCCGGCAGGTGGCTGGGGTCCGCGGCGGAGGAGGCACGGCTCAAGGCCGGGGACATGCTCGCGGAAGCCCGCTCCTCGCTGGGTGAGGAGGCTCCGCCGCCCTCCGCCGTCAAAGCCGACGTCCACGACCACGAGCACTGATCATGTCCGACGTACTGGTGCGTTCCGTCGCCGCCGGCCGCGTGCGGCTGACCGTTCCGTGGCTGCGGGCGCGGCCGGGGTGCGCGGGGCTGGTCGACGAGCGGCTCGCGGACCAGCCGGGGTTCCGCGCGCTGCGGATCTTCCCCCGCACCGGTAGCGTCGTCATCTGGGTCAAGCCCGATCGCCTCGACGTCGACCGGCTGGTGGCCGCGCTCGACGAGGCTCCGCCGCCGTCCGTGCCGGCCAAGCGGAGCCGGTCGGTGCCCGACTCGTCCACCGGGGAGCTCGCCCGGCTGGTCGTGGGCGGAGCGGTACTCGCCGTGGTGGCGGTGCACCGGCTGGTGCTGCGCCGGCCACCGTGGGTCAGCGGGGGCCGGTCCGGTTTCCTGGGCGCGGTGACGGTCTTCAGCGGCCTGCCCTTCTTCCGCGGGGCGCTGCGCACCATGACGGGACGGCAGCATCCGGGCACCGACACGCTGGTCACCGCCGCGACGGTCATCTCGCTGCTGCTGCGCGAGAACGTGGTGGCGCTCACCGTGCTGTGGCTGCTGAACATCGGCGAGTTCCTCCAGACGATCACCCTGCGGCGCACCCGCCGCGCGATCGAAGAGCTCCTCAGCATCGGGGAGGAGCGGGTGTGGCTGGTGCGCGAAGGTGTCGAGGTCGAGGTGGCCCTGGAGGACGTGGAGGCCGGTGACGTCGTCGCCGTCTACGAGCACCACAAGATCCCGGTGGACGGCGTGGTGACCGGCGGCGAGGCGCTGGTCGACCAGGCCGCCATCACGGGCGAGGCCCTGCCCGTCTACGCCCGCGAGGGTTCCGAGGTGTACGCGGGCACCGTCGTCACCTCCGGCTCCCTGGCGATACGGGCGGTGTCCGTGGGCAGTGACACGACCGTCGGGCGGATCATCGGCCGGGTCGAGGAGGCGCAGTCCGACCGGGCGCCCATCCAGACCGTCGCCACCCGCTTCACGCGCCGCTTCGTGCCCGTGTCCCTGGCGCTCGCCGCGGGGACGTACGTGCTCACCCGCGACGCCCGGCGCGCGATGACCATGCTGCTCGTCGCATGCCCGTGCGCCGCCGGCCTCGCCACGCCCACCGCGATCAGCGCCGCCATCGGCAACGGCGCCCGCCACGGCACCCTGATCAAGGGCGGCACGCACCTGGAGGGCGTCGGCCGGGTCACCGCCGTCGTCTTCGACAAGACCGGCACCCTCACCCTCGGCCGCCCGCTCGTCACCAGCGTCGTCGCCTTCCACGAGGACTACACCGCCGACGACGTCCTGCGCCTCGCGGCCTCCGGCGAACGCCACGCCCGCCACCCCGTCGCCCAGGCCATCGTCACCCGCACCGAGGAGCAGCACCTGCACATCCCCATCCACCAGGCGTGCGAGGTGGTCCTGGGCATGGGGATGCGCGCCGAGCTCGACGGCACCCGGCTCCTCGTCGGCAGCCCCGCCCTGCTGCGCCGCCACGGGCTGGAGCTGACGGCGGTCGCCCAGGAGTGGACCGAGCAGTTGCGCCGCCAGGGCGAGACCGTCATCTGCCTCGCCCACGACGACGACCTCATCGGCATGCTGGGCGTCTCCGACGCCGTGCGCACCGCCGCCGGCCCCGTGGTCCAGCAGTTGCGCGAGCTGGGCGTCCAGCGGATCGTCCTGCTGACGGGCGACGCCCCCGAGACCGCCCAGGCGGTCGCCGACGCCCTGGACATCGCGGAGGTCCACGCCCACGCCCTGCCCGAGGCGAAGCTCCAGCTCATCCGCGACCTCCAGGACGAGGGGCACATGGTCGCCATGGTGGGCGACGGCACCAACGACGCGCCCGCGCTCGCCCTCGCGGACGTCGGCATCGCCATGGGCGAGCACTCCTCCCATGTGGCCCTGGAGACCGCCGACATCGCCCTCGCCGGCAACGACCTCCGCCAGGTCGCCGCCGTCGTCGAGCTCAGCCGGCACACCCTGCGCGTCGTACGGCAGAACTACGGCCTGGCCATCGGCGTCAACCTCGCCGGCCTCCTCGCCGGCGCGGGCGGCTCCATCAACCCCGTCGTCGCCGCCCTCCTGCACAACACCAGCAGCATCGCCGTCGTCGGCAACTCCGCCCGCCTGGTCAACCACACCCCGCACCTCCCCGGCGAGACGGGGCAACGGCTCGCCGCGGCCCCCCTCGCACCGACCCGGGTGCGCTGACCACCGCCACCGGGTCATCAGCGCGCGGCCGTCCCATCAGTCCCTCTCGATCAGTTCCTTGAGAGCGATGTTGAGCTTGAGGACGTTGACCCGGGGCTCACCCATGAAGCCGAGGATCCGGACCTCGGTGTGGTCCTTGACCAGTTGGTCCACCCGCTCGACGGAGAGGTTGTTCCGCTCCGCGACCCGGTGGACCTGGAGCCTGGCGTACTCGGGCGAGATGTGCGGGTCCAGGCCGGACGCGGAGGACGTGACGGCGTCGGCCGGCACGTCCGACGGCCTGACCTTGTGGCCGGCGGTGGAGTTGTCCTTGACGACGGCGGCCTTGGCGTCGTTCACCCACTGGATGAGCTCGGCGTTGTCGCCGGACCGGTTGGTGGCGCCGGAGAGGAGGAGCTGGTACTGGGTGTTGACGGTGTTGGTGCCCAGGCCGTTGGAGGGGCGGGGCTGGAACCACCTCAGGTCCGGTGCGGGGGTCTCCTCGCCCTTCTTCAGTGGGAGGTCGTAGCGCTGGCCGATGAGTTCGGAGCCGACGACCTTGCCGTCGCTGCGGATCTCTGAGCCGTTGGCCTTGTGCGGGAACAGGCCCTGGGCGACGCCGGTGACGGCGAGCGGGTAGAGCACGCCGCAGACGACGGTGAGGACGAGCAGGGCCCGCAGCCCCGCTCCGAGCAACCGGGCTGTGTTTCGTACGGAGTTGGTCATGGCAGGTCAGCCGATTCCGGGGAGGAGGAGGGAGAGGAGCAGGTCGATGAGCTTGATGCCGATGAACGGGGCGATCAGGCCGCCGAGGCCGTAGACGGCGAGGTTGCGGCGGAGCATCCTGTCGGCGCTGGTCGGCCGGTAGCGCACGCCCTTGAGGGCGAGCGGCACCAGCGCGACGATGATCAGCGCGTTGAAGATGACGGCGGACAGGATCGCCGACTGGGCGGACGCCAGGCCCATGATGTTGAGCTTGTCCAGGCTCGGGTGGGCGACGGCGAACATCGCGGGGATGATCGCGAAGTACTTCGCGACGTCGTTGGCGATCGAGAAGGTGGTCAGTGCCCCGCGTGTGATGAGGAGTTGTTTGCCGATCTCGACGATCTCGATGAGCTTGGTCGGGTTGGAGTCGAGGTCCACCATGTTCCCGGCCTCCTTGGCGGCCGAGGTGCCGGTGTTCATCGCCACCCCGACGTCGGCCTGGGCGAGCGCCGGCGCGTCGTTCGTCCCGTCACCGGTCATCGCCACGAGCTTGCCGCCCGCCTGCTCCCGCTTGATGAGCGCCATCTTGTCCTCCGGCGTGGCCTCGGCGAGGAAGTCGTCGACCCCGGCCTCGTCCGCGATGGCCCTGGCGGTCAGCGGGTTGTCACCCGTGATCATTACGGTTTTGATGCCCATGCGCCGCAGCTCGTCGAACCGCTCCCGCATGCCCTCCTTGACGACGTCCTTGAGGTGGATCACGCCCAGAACGCGCGCGCCCTTGCCGTCCTCCACAGCCACCAGCAGCGGCGTGCCACCAGTTGCGGAAATCCGGTCCGTGAGTGCCTGCGCGTCCTCGGCGACACGACCGCCCCGCTCCTTCACCCACGCCACGACCGAACCCGTGGCCCCCTTGCGTACCTTGCGCTCCTCGCCGTCCTCGGTGAGGTCCACGCCCGACATGCGGGTCTGGGCCGTGAAGGCCACCCACTCGGCGTGGGCGAGCTCGCCCTGGTGGCGCTCGCGCAGCCCGTACTCCTCCTTCGCCAGGACGACGACCGAGCGGCCCTCGGGCGTCTCGTCGGCGAGGGAGGACAACTGGGCGGCATCGGCCACCTCGGCCTCGGTGGTGCCCGCGACCGGTACGAACTCGGCGGCCTGGCGGTTGCCGAGCGTGATGGTGCCCGTCTTGTCGAGCAGCAGGGTGGAGACGTCACCGGCGGCTTCGACCGCCCGTCCCGACATGGCGAGCACGTTGCGCTGCACGAGCCGGTCCATGCCCGCGATGCCGATCGCCGACAGCAGGGCGCCGATCGTCGTGGGGATCAGGCAGACCAGCAGTGCGGTCAGCACGATGAGGGAGGTCTGCCCGTCGGCTCCGGCGTAGATCGCGAACGGCTTGAGGGTCACGATCGCGAGCAGGAAGACGATGGTGAGCGAGGCCAGCAGGATGTTCAGCGCGATCTCGTTGGGCGTCTTCTGCCGCGCCGCGCCCTCCACCAGGTTGATCATGCGGTCGATGAAGGTCTCACCGGGCTTCGTCGTGATCTTCACGACGATCCGGTCGGACAGCACCTTCGTACCGCCCGTGACCGCCGACCGGTCGCCGCCGGACTCCCGGATGACCGGCGCCGACTCGCCGGTGATCGCGGACTCGTCGACCGAGGCCACGCCCTCGACGACATCACCGTCGCCGGGGATGATGTCGCCGGCCTCGCAGACCACCTGGTCGCCGACGCGCAGTTCGGTGCCGGGTACGCGTTCCTCCCGCTCGCCGGCGAGCCGGCGCGCCACGGTGTCCGTCTTGGCCTTGCGCAGCGTGTCCGCCTGCGCCTTGCCCCGGCCTTCGGCGACGGCCTCCGCCAGGTTGGCGAAGATGGTGGTCAGCCACAGCCACACGGCGATCGCCCAGCCGAACCAGTCGCCCGGATCCTTCAGCGCCAGCACGGTGGTGACCACTGAGCCGATCAGCACCACGAACATCACGGGGGACTTGACCATCACCCGGGGGTCGAGCTTGCGGATCGCGTCCGGGAAGGACGTCATCAGTTGCTTCGGGTCGAACAGGCCCCCTCCCACGCGGCCGGGGCCGTCGGGCTTGTGGCCGCTGGGCACGTCCTGGTGCGGTGCGCGGGTCGGGGTGGCGGTGGACATGGAGCCCGGCTCCTCTTGCTGTTTTACGTTGGTGGTCATGCCGCCAGCCCTTCGGCGAGCGGGCCCAGCGCGAGCGCCGGGAAGTAGGTCAGCCCGGTGACGATGACGATGGTGCCGGCCAACAGCCCGGTGAACAGCGGCTTCTCGGTGCGCAGCGTGCCCGCCGTCCTGGGTACGGGCGTCTGCTCGGCGAGCGAGCCCGCCAGCGCGAGGACGAACACCATCGGGACGAACCGGCCGAGCAGCATCGCCAGTCCGATGGTCGTGTTGAACCACGGCGTGTCGGCGTTGAGGCCCGCGAAGGCGGAACCGTTGTTGTTGGCGCCGGAGGTGTAGGCGTACAGGACCTCCGAGAAGCCGTGCGCGCCGGAGTTGGTCATCGAGCCGGCGGTGCTGTCCAGCGACATCGCGGCGGCGGTGAAGCAGAGCACCAGCGCCGGGGTGACGAGGATGTAGCAGGCGGCGAGCTTGATCTCCCGGGTGGAGATCTTCTTGCCCAGGTACTCGGGCGTACGGCCGACCATCAGGCCCGCGATGAACACCGCGATGACCGCCATGATGAGCATCCCGTACAGACCGGAGCCCACTCCGCCGGGTGCGATCTCGCCCAACTGCATGCCGAGCATGGTGATGCCGCCGCCGAAGCCCGTGAACGAGGAGTGGAAGGAGTCCACCGCACCCGTCGACGTCAGCGTCGTCGACACGGCGAAGATCGACGAGGCGCCGATCCCGAAGCGGGTCTCCTTGCCCTCCATGGCCCCGCCCGCGGCCTCGAACGCCGGGCCGTGGCCCGCGAACTCGGTGGCCCACATCAGGAGGACGAAGCCGAGCCAGATGGCCGTCATCGTCGCGAGGATGGCGTATCCCTGCCGCAGCGAGCCGACCATCCGGCCGAAGGTACGCGTCAGCGCGAAGGGGATCAGCAGGATCAGGAAGATCTCGAAGAGGTTGGTGAGGCCGTTCGGGTTCTCGAAGGGGTGGGCGGAGTTGGCGTTGAAGTAGCCGCCTCCGTTGGTGCCCAGCTCCTTGATGACCTCCTGTGAGGCGACCGCGCCGCCGTTCCACTGCTGTGAGCCGCCCATGAACCGGCCGACCTCGTGGATGCCGGCGAAGTTCTGGATCGCGCCACAGGCTACGAGGACGATCGCGCCGATGACGGAGATCGGCAGCAGGACGCGGACGACACCGCGCACCAAGTCGGTCCAGAAGTTGCCCAGTTCGCCGGTGCGGGACCGCGCGAAGCCCCGTACGAGCGCGACGGCGACCGCGATGCCGACGGCGGCGGAGACGAAGTTCTGTACCGCGAGGCCACCGGTCTGTACGACGTGGCCCATGGCCTGTTCGCCGGAGTACGACTGCCAGTTGGTGTTCGACACGAACGACGCGGCCGTGTTGAACGCCTGGTCCGGGTCGATGGAGGCGAAGCCGAGGGAGCCGGGCAGGCTGCCCTGGACTCGTTGCAGCAGATAGAGGAACAGAACGCCGGCCGCCGAGAAGGCCAGGGCACCGCGCAGGTAGGCGGGCCAGCGCATCTCGGCGTCGGGGTTGGCGCCAATGGCCTTGTAGGCCCACTTCTCGACCCGGAGGTGGCGGTCGGAGGAGTAGACGCGTGCCATGTAGTCGCCCAGGGGGCGGTACGCGAGGGCCAGCGCGGCGATGAGTGCGAGCAACTGGAGGACAGCCGCGAGGAAGGGGCTCATGCTGGTGCCTCAGAACCTATCCGGCTTGACGAGGGCGAGGACGAGGTAGCCGAGCAGGGCGACGGCCACGACCAGGCCGACGACGTTCTCGGCGCTCACAGCTTCGCCACCGCCTTGGCGATGACGGCCACCAGCGCGAAGACCGCGACCGTGGTGACGACGAAGGCCACGTCGGCCATCAAGAGCTCCTCAAAGAGGTTTGGATGAAAATCGGACCTCTAGAGAAAAGCGCCCTTTCGGCTGGTCATGCCTTCCGTTGACACTCCCCTTACGGCCGCGCGACCGCCTTTGATGATTTCCTAGCTACCTCCGCCGAAAGGCGGAACCGGAGGCGGCAGATCACCGCGTCGGTGTCACGGCGTACGGCATGGGCGACGACCGCGCCGCGCTGGTTCTGGAGCAGGCGCTGCCACAGGCGGGCGGGCTCGACCTCCGGTATGAGCACGGTGATCCGGGTGCCCGGCCGCGCGCGGGTCAGGTCGCGGACGTACGAGGCGATCGGGCGGCCCAGCGTACGGCGGTCGGAGGGGAGCCGTACCAGCGGAACGCCCGGACTCCACAGGGCCCAGTCCCGCTCCAGAGCATCGGTCCGGGCGCGGTCCTCTTCGTCGGGCTGGCACACGGTCACCGCGCACACCTCGTCGCCCAGGGACACGGCGGCGGTGAGCGCCTCGCTGGTGAGCTTCGACAGGCCCGAGACGGGGACGATCACGAGCGACCGGACGCGGTGCGGGACGTCCGGGATGCGGCGGTGGTCCGTCCGGCACGTCAGCGTGGGCACAGGCCGGACCATGGGTATCGTGAGCGGCTGATGCCTTGCCGGCTTGTTGACGCTCATGGGGTCTGACCAGTGCAGGAAACCCGCTATGCGGGGGGGACGGATCGCCCGGGCACGGCGATATCTGCTGACCGTGCATCCGGCGCGCAGTGTCGTGCTGGCGTTCGCCGTCGTGATCCTGGCGGGCACCGGGCTGCTCGCACTGCCGCCGGCGTCCGAGGAGGGCGCGGTCACGGACCTGGTCACCGCGCTGTTCACCGCCACCTCCGCCGTCTGCGTGACCGGGCTGGCGGTCGTGGACACCGGCACGTACTGGAGCGGCTTCGGCGAGGGCGTCATCCTGGCGCTCATTCAGCTCGGCGGCTTCGGCATCATGACCATGGCCTCGTTGCTGGCGCTGCTGGTGTCCGGCAAGCTGCGCCTGCGCCTCCAGCTCACCGCGGCGGCCGAGACGAAGAGCCTCGGCATCGGCGACGTACGGCGGGTGCTGCTCGGCGTCGCGGGCATCACCCTGGCCATCGAACTCGCGGTGGGTGCGCTCCTCGCGCTGCGTTTCCGCTTCGGGTACGACGAAGGAATCGGCGAGGCCGCGTATCTCGGGTTCTTCCATGCCGTGTCGGCGTTCAACAACGCCGGCTTCGGCCTGCACGCCGACAACCTGGTCCGCTACGCCCAGGATCCCTGGGTCACGATGCCCGTCTCCGCCGCCGTCATCCTGGGCGGCATCGGTTTCCCGGTGCTGCTGGAGCTGCTCCGTCACCGCCGGCGGCGACTCATCACCGGTCGGCGCACCTGGTCGCTGCACACCAAGCTGACCGTCATCACCACCGCCGTCCTGCTCGTCACCGGCACCCTGCTGACCTGCCTGCTGGAATGGACCAACCCCGGAACACTGGCCCCCTTCGGCCCGGGCCACAAGATCCTGAACGGCTTCTTCCACTCCGCCATGTCCCGCACCGCCGGATTCAACGCCCTCGACATCGGCGCCCTGAACCCCTCGACGCTGCTGCTGACCTCCATCCTGATGTTCATCGGCGGGGGCAGCGCGGGTACGGCCGGCGGCATCAAGGTCACCACTTTCGCGGTACTGGCGGCCGCCATGCTCGCCGAGGTGCGCGGCGAGCCGAACTCCGCGATCCTGGGCCGCAAGCTCGGTCCGCACGTCCTGCGGCAGGCCCTGACGGTGGCGCTGCTCGCCGTGGGCCTGGTGGTGGCCGCCACGCTCGCCGTCCTCACCGTGAGCAAGCACGCGTTCGAAGCGGTGCTCTTCGAGGTCGTCTCCGCCTTCGCGACCGTCGGCCTGTCCACGGGGATCACCGCCGGCCTTCCGACGTCCGCGCAACTGATACTCGTCCTGCTGATGTTCGTGGGCCGGCTCGGACCGATCACCCTGGTCTCGGCGCTGGCCCTGCGTGAGCGCACCCGCCGCTACCACCTGCCCGAGGAGCGACCAGTCATTGGGTAACTACCTGCGTTCCCTCCGCCACCGCCGCCGCAAGCGGCTCGCCACCCAGTACGCCCGTACGACGGCGGGCGACCAGCGGGTCGCCGTGATCGGCCTCGGGCGGTTCGGCAGCTCCCTCGCCGGGGAACTGATGCGGCGCGGCTGGGACGTGCTCGGCATCGACACCGACCCCGGGCTCGTCCAGCGGTACAGCGACTCCCTGACGCACGCCGTCGTCGCGGACTCCACCGACCCGGAGGCGTTGCGGCAGCTCGGGGTGGGCGAGTTCCCCAGCGCGGTCGTCGCCATCGGCTCCCACATCGAGGCCAGCATCCTCGTCACCTCGAACCTGCTCGAAGCGGGCGTCCCCAACATCTGGGCCAAGGCCATCAGCCGCCAGCACGGCACCATCCTCGAACGCCTCGGCGCCCACCATGTCGTGCTGCCCGAACACGAGATGGGCGAACGCGTCGCCCACCTCGTCACCGGCCGGATGCTGGACTTCATCGAGTTCGACGACGATTACGCGCTCGTGAAGACCGTGGCCCCCGCCATCGCCACCGGCATGCCGCTCGGCGAGAGCCAGGTGCGCAGCAAGTACGGCGTGACGATCGTCGGCATCAAGCGGCCGGGCCAGGGCTTCACCTACGCCACCGCGGAAACGGTGATCGAGACCGGTGACGTCATCGTCGTCACCGGCAAGACCTACGACGTCGAGGCGTTCTCCGAGCTGAGCTGAGCTGAGCAGGCGGGCCGGCAGGCGGGGGTACGGGGACCGGACCGAGGGGTAGCGCCCGGCATTTGCCGGCTCTGGCACACTGACCGCACCCCGTGAAGGAGTGTCGGTATGTCGATGGTCGGAAGTCTGCGCAAAATGGCCCGCCGGGCGCGGTCGGCGCGCCGGGTGGACCTGAGCCACCCGGCCCGCTCACCGCTCGGCAGCACCGTGGTCAACTGCGTGGTCTACCGCGACGGGCGCCGGCTGGCGGGCGCCGAGGGGCTGGAGGAGTCCCTGCGGCAGGTCCGCAAGCGCGGCCGCGGTTTCGTCTGGACCGGCCTGCACGAGCCGTCCGAGGAGGAGTTCGCCGGAGTGGCCGCGCTGTTCGGCCTCCACCCGCTGGCCGTCGAGGACGCCGTCCACGCGCATCAGCGGCCCAAGCTGGAGCAGTACGGCGACGTTCTCTTCGCCGTCTTCAAGACGGTCACCTACGTCGAGCACGAGCGGCTGACAGCGACCAGCGAGGTCGTCGACACCGGCGAGATCATGGTTTTCACCGGCCCGGACTTCGTCGTGACCGTACGGCATGGACGGCACGGCTCCCTCGGGCCGGTGCGCGAGGCGCTGGAGGCCGACACCGAGCAGCTCGCCAAGGGCCCGTCGGCCGTTCTGCACGCGATCGCCGACCACGTCGTCGACGACTACCTGGCCGTCGTCGAGGCGGTGCAGGACGACATCGAGAAGGCCGAGACCGATGTGTTCGCCCCTCGCGGCTCCAAGGCCCCCGACGCCGGCCGCGTCTACCAGCTCAAGCGCGAACTGCTCGAACTGAAGCGCGCCGTGATCCCTCTCGCGCGCCCGCTCACCGCCCTCGCCACCCGGCCGAGCCCGGCGGTCGACGCCGGAATACAGCCGTACTTCCGCGACGTCGCCGACCATCTCGCCCGCGCCACCGAGCAGATCACCGCCTTCGACGCCCTGATCGACTCCATCCTTCAGGCACATCTGGCCCAGGTGACCGTCGCCCAGAACGAGGACATGCGCAAGATCACCGCCTGGGCCGCCGTCATCGCGGTCCCCACCATGGTGTGCGGCGTGTACGGCATGAACTTCGACCACATGCCCGAGCTGCGCTGGGCCTTCGGCTATCCGCTCGTACTCGGTGTCATCGCGGTGGCCTGCTTCCTGATCCATCGTGGATTCAGGCGCAACGGCTGGCTGTGACCCTCCGGGGTCGGCCCCGGGGCTGAGAATCCCGCCCGATGCGCCGGTCACCGGTGCGCCGCCCCCTGTCGGAGTGCGGTGTGCTGGTGATATGTCCGGCGGATGCCCTCGTGCGGGTACGTCGGAGCGGAGGTGGGCCTGCGGTGAGCGAGGACGACAGCGGTGGGCAGCCCTCCGCCTCCTCCGCCGATGCGATGGAGCGGCTCGTCCTGATGGAACGCGCGGTGGAGCAGATCGGCACGGCTCTGGACGAGCGCGTCGTCTGCGGTCAACTCGCCGAGTTCCTGGTCCGCCACCTGTGCGAGGCGGCCGCCGTCGACCTCCTGCCGCCCGGCGCCACGCGCGGCGAGGGACGGATGAGGGAGCCGTTGCAGCGTGTGGCCTCGGCGGGCCGGGAAGCGTTGGTGGACAGCATCACGCTCGGACGCGACCTGTCGGTGACGGCGATGGACGAAGGGCATCCGATCACCGAGTCGGTGTCGCTCTCGGGTGGTCCCGTGCACTGCTTGTCCGTACCGCTGGTGGCACACGGGCACCTGTTCGGAACGGTGGTGGCCATCCGTCCGCGTGTCCCCTTCACGGACGAGGACACCGCGGTCGCGCACTTCGCGGCACGCGTCGCGGCGGTCCACCTGGGTCACGTACGCGAGTTCTCCCAGGTACGGAGCACGGCGCTGAACCTCCAGCGCGCCCTGATGGCCGAGCCCGGCCGGCCGCACCCCAACCTGGACCTCGCCACCCGGTACCTGCCGGCCGGCGGCGGGGCACTCGTGGGCGGCGACTGGTTCGAGACGGTACGGCTCCACTTCGGCCGCACCCTGCTGGTGATGGGCGACGTCATGGGGCACGGGCTCGACGCGGCCGTCGACATGAACGCCTACCGCTCCATGCTGCGTTACGTGGCCTCCACCGACCTGCCCCCGCACCGGGTGCTGCGCCAGCTCGACGCCGCCGTCTCGGAGGAAGGCACCCGTCGCCCCGCGACCTGCCTCCTCGTCCGTGTGGACCCGGCCCGTGGCGTGGCCACCTTCTCCAGCGCCGGGCACCCACCGCCCGCCGTGTTCGCCGCCGACGGCACCGGCGACCTGATCGACGTCCCCGTCGGCCCTCCGCTCGGCACCGGCTTCGGCGGCTACGAACCGGCCACTCGACGCCTGACGCACGACGAGACGCTGCTCATGTACACCGACGGCCTGGTGGAGCGCCGCAACGAAGACATCGACGTCTCCCTCGCCCGCCTCGCAGCCCTGCGTCTGACTCCCGGCATCACCGTACGCCGGCTCCTCGACGAAGTACTGCACCACCTCGACGCCCACCACGCCGAGGACGACGTCGCCGCCCTCGCCGCCCGCATCCGCCACCGCCCCGGCCTCCACTGACGGTGCGTCAACAAAACGCCGGGTTCCGGCGCCGCGACCGGGCGGCGCTGCTGGTCACCAGCCGTGCTGGGAGTCTCCGATGACGCGCAGCCCTGCCTGGGCGGCGAGCCACTGTGCCCGGGCGCGTGTGCTGTAACGGACATGCACGAAGACGGTGTGGTCGGCCGCGGGCGGCCCCTCGAGGTGAATGCTCCGGTGGTTGAAGACCACCTGCACGTCGGCGTACTTGAGCTCCGGCGGCAGACCCATCTCGGGAACCGCGGGCCAGGTGAGCCCCCACCAGGAGAAGGTGGCCGGGTTGTCTCCCACGCCCTCCAGGAACGGCTCTCGTCGATACTTCCCGGCAGGGCGTCCTCGAAGTCGACCCGGAGAGGCAGCAGCGCCGCCAGCGCTTCCGGCTCGGTGGCTATGCCCTCGGGGGGCAGAGGTTCGAAGCCGGCGCGCGTGAACAGGCCCTCGGCAAGGCGTGCCTGAGCGCGCTCGACGTCTGCCGCGGTCCGCAGCCACAGCGTTGCGTACACCGTGGCCTCGGTGGCGTCCGCCAGCGCGAGCAGCCGAAGGCCGACCTCGTAGGCGGCACGAGCGTCGGTCGTCCGGAAAACCGGAACGGCACAAGTGTTCCCCATTCCGGGCATCGTGCCAGGGACACTCGCGGGGCCGCCATGCCTTTCCGCGTCCTAGCGGTCCCGCCCGTTCTCCATCGGCTTGAGAGCCCATGCTTCCGGTACTCCGAGGTCCTCGTAGAGCCGGCCGCGCCGGCCGGGGTCGAGCGTTGTGGTGAGTGCCGCCAGGGTGCGGCCGGTCTCGTCGTCGGGGACGGTGGTGAGCGTGGCGCGCACGATGGCCGCCCGTATGGCGGGGGGCAGGGACGGGAGCATCTTGCGAAGGTCGGACAGGCTTTCCTCCGGTGTGCGGGACGCCTTGAAGGCGGCGAAGACGGCGCCGAGCTCGGCGTCGCTGGATGTCTGCCACAGGGCAGGCATGGCCACGGTCTCCTCCGCGTGCAGATGGGCCAGGTAGGCGCTGATGAGCTCGTTCAATGCCAGGTAGAGGGCATGCTGGGCGTCCGGCAGTTCCTCGTCCGGGGCCTTGGGCAGCCGACGCGCCCGGTCGTCCAGTGCGGCCAGTGCCGCGTCGAGGCGGATGTGCTCGGCGTCAAGGGCGTCGGCCGCCTCCGGGGCCCGCTCCCGCAGCAGTGGGTGGATGTGGCGGTCCTCGTGGTCGGCGTGCTCGCGCAGCTCCCGCGTCATGGCAAGGCAGCGTTCCGTCAGGCTCACAACAGTGTCCCGTTGTGCGGTGTCGGCGGCGCCGACCTCGATGGCGAGGGCGAAGAGCCGCTCCCGCTGACCCATGTGAACATATCGGTACAGATCGACTCTGGGCATGGCCGTATTACTCCTCGTACGTAATCCCCGAGTAGAATGACAACACCTTCGCACACAGACAACATGTTGTCAAAGGGGTTCGCCGATGTCCGATGAGATGGCCCTGCTCGTGGCCGACGTGTTCGAGGCCGCCGGGGCGCTGCGCCGCCTGGGCGAGCACACCGCGCAGGCGGAAGGGCTCACCCAGGCCCGCTGGCAGGTCCTGAGCGTGGTCTCCGAGACGGCGATGACCGTGCCGCAGGCGGCACGTCGCCTGGGAGTCAGCAGGCAGAACGTCCAGCGCGTCGCCAACGACCTCGTGACCTTCGGATACGCCGCGTACGAGGCCAACCCCGACCACCGCGGTTCCCCGCTGCTGACGCTCACCCCGCGCGGACAGGAGGTCCTCGCCGCCGTCACGGAACGAGCCGCCGCCATCCACCGCACGCTCTTCGCGGCACTCCCCCAGTCGGAGATCACCCGCACACGGGCATTCCTGCGCCGGCTGCTGACCGAGCTGGACCAGCATGAGCAGGCCGACGGCAAGCGCTGACCCGAGGACCCCCGGGGGGACCAGGTGGCCATCGGGGTTTCGGCTCACCCCCGTTGCGCGGTGCCGTTCAGTGGGAGCCCGTGCCCTGCAAGGTGATGGACGCCGCCCTGTCGACGAAGTCCCTCTCCATGTGCGCGCGCCACCGCGGGTCACTCGCGATGGTGTAGAGCTGTCGTGTCGTCAGCGGCGGTGAGGGACGGACGGCAGGGCCGAGTGCGCCGCATGGCCCGTTGCAGGTGACCGCTTGGACGCTCACGCCGTCGGGGCGCAGGATGCTGACGGAATTCTGGATCTTGTTGCGGTCGTTGGGGTCGGCACCGTTGCCGGTGAAGTCGATGGACGTGATGTGGGCCCAGCCGCCGCCCGGGAGCGGGTGATCGGCACAGGCGATGACCCGGATCGAGGTCAGCGGGGAAAGGTCCTCGCAACGCCGCGGAACCGTGCCAGGGCCGGCTGGGTCGACGTTGACGACGACGCTCGCCGGGCCCTGCCCGTCGTCCAGGGTCAGCCGGCCCTGCTGGCGGCCGTCCGTGTTGTGCCCCTCGTACCCCGACGTCTTCGCGGAATCCGGCACGAGCGTGCGCAGCATCGCCACCATCGACTCGCCGGTCGCCGGCACGGGGCGGGACAACCGGAGGGCGGCGGGCAGGGGGCCCGGCGACCAGGCCGGCCCCTCGTCGGGCGCGTACGAGGACGGTCCCTGTTCGTCCGGGCCGTTCCCCGTGTCGGCCGGGACGGGGCCGCTGCCTTGCGGCACCGGAGTCGTGCGCGTGGCGGATGCGGAAGGGACGGGAGCGGGCGCGGAGGAGAAGAGGTCACCCGTCCGACCGGACACCGCCAACGTGGCCCCCACACCGACCACCCCCGCCATCAGCGCGGCGACGACCAGGGAGAGGGCCGAAGTCGCCGGGCGGCGGCTTCCTCGGGCGGAACCGGAGCCGGAGCCTGCCTGACCGCTCCGCCCTTCCGTGACCCCGTTGGGCGGTGCCGGCGAGTCGGCGTCCGGGCTCCGCGGGGCCTCCGCCCGCTGAGCAGCGGCCGTACGGAGCGCCAGGCGCCCGACCAGACCGGCTCGGGCCTGCTCGTCGCGGTCCAGGCAGGCGTGGATGAGCTCCCGCCACGCCGTCGGCACCGTCGGTGGGAGGTGGGGAAGGTGCTCCGAAGAGCGCACGTGCGAGGCCCGGGCTCCCGGAGTGGCGCCCGGGAACGGGTGGCGGCCGCCGGTGAGGATGTGCGCGGCCAGAATGCCGAACGCCCAGATGTCCCGGGTGGCGCGCACCTCGACGCCGTACGCGGTGGCGTGCGAGGACCACCACTCCGGGGGCAGGTAGTCCACCGTGCCCAGGGGCTCGATGTAGGCGTGGGTGCCGTCGAGCTCCGCCGCCAGACCGAAGTCGGCCAGGACCGCGCGCCCGTCCGCCATGATGAGCACGTTCCCCGGTTTGAGGTCGGCGTGGACCCAGCCTTGCGCGTGCAACGAGTCGATCGCGGCCGCGATGTCGGCGATGAGCCGGTGGGCCCGCGGCAGCGGGACCTCTCCCGGGGCGGCGGCCAGAAGGTCGGCGAGCGAGGCAGCGGCCCGGTCCATGACCAGTGCGGTGACTCCATCGAGGTGCGGATTCACCGGGTCGCTGATGACGTGCACTTCGTGGATGGGCAGCAGACCCGGCGACCGGACGGCGGCGGCCCGGCGCTTCTCCCTGGTGGCCATGGCACGCAACGTCGCCTGGTGCGCGGGGGTCAACCGCCCGCCGGGCATCAGCTTGATCGCCGCTGGGGCATCGGCCGCACCGGCAGCATCGGCGCGCTGTGCCGCGTAGACGCTGCTCCAGCTCCCCGACGCGATGGGTCCGGTCAGACGCCAGTCACCGATGCGGTAGCCCTTGGGAGCGGTGACCGCCCACTCCTCGGCCACCGTACCGCCGTCGCCCGATGCGGAGCCCGGCCCGAGACCTTCCTGGCCCACTGCGTCACGTCCCGTTGTCAATGATCGAGGTTCGAGGTTCGATGTGCGCCGCGGGCGTCGGACGTCGGGCGTCCGGCTCACGGAGCCGTCCCGCCCCCGCTCCGGCGGTCGAGCGAGCCCGTCTGCGGGCGGCCGCGATTCCCGGCGCAGCCCGCCCTCGGTAGACGCACGCTATCCTGCTCGCCTCCGGCCCGACCAGCGAACTTCCACCGTTGCGGCGGACCTCACGCCCGCCCGCACCGACGCGGCGGCCGGCCCACCCCCCGCCCCACCTCGTCAGCGGCGTGCCGGGGAACGTCCGCGTCCATCGAGGTGAGGTGTCATGGCAACGGTGACGATCGAGTTGCCGAACCGAGGGCCGGAAGGCACCTCGGCGCTCTTCCCGCTCGCCTCCGGCCGATCGGCCACCTTCGGCCGTGGCGCGCCGGACGCACCGGTCGACATCGAGCTGCCCTTCGCCGGTGTGTCCCGGCTCGCCGGCCGGATCACCGCGGTCCGCGACTTCTGGACCGTGAGCAACCTGGGCCGGCACTCCGCTTTCGTCATCGAGAACCTGGAGGGTGCCGGGGAGCATCTGAAGGTGGCGCCCGGGCGCCTCGACGCTCCCGTCGCCTTCGAGATGTCCCGGATGATCCTCCCCGCCCGCGGCGAGCCCTGCGAGCTGAAGATCTACGCGCCCGAGCACCGGTTCGTTCCCGCCGACACGCCCGTCGGCGCACTCGGCGAACCCACCGACACGCTGTACTCCCTCGACCCCGCGGCCAAGTACTTCCGGGTGCTGGTGGCCCTGTGCGAGCACCGCCTGCGCGATCCGGGGTCGGTTCAGATCCCCACCACGGCACAGGTCATCACACGCCTCGGCGCCCTGCCCGAGTACCGGGGTCTCACGCCGTCGGCCGTCAACTTCCACATCGAGTACCTGACGGGTACCAAGTTGCGCATACGTGACTCCGCACGGCAGAGCCCGGACGGCCGCGGGCGGCTGCACCGCCGGAAGGACGCCCTGGTGTCGTTCGCGCTCCGGTTCGGTCTCGTACGGGAGGAGCACCTCGCGCTCCTTCCGGCGCCCCGGCCCGGGGCGGGCCCCGGCGCCGGTCATTCGTCCGCCGCGGCAGGCTGAGGCACCCCGGAGGGCCGTGCGCCCCGGAGGCCACCCTGCAGTGTTACAGGTACGCAGGCGGCGACAGCGTCCCTAGGCTCGCCTCGAACCAGACGGGCGGCTGCGTGGGCGTCGCAGATCGCGCCGTACACGTCCGCCGTCACCGCCCCGAGCACCGCTTGCCGTGAGGAACCCGTGCTGCCACCCATGAACACCCCCGCGCGTCGCCGGCTCCGCGGCCGTGCCGCCGTCGTCGCCCTGACCGTCTTGTCACTCGGCGCCTGCACCGACGGCCACCGAGCCACCGGCGGGGCCGACGGTGCCGGCGCCGCCCGCACCACGTCGTCGCCGAGTGCCGCTCACGCGCCGGCGCCGTCCGGGAGTCCGACGCCCACGGCCCATGCCTCCTCGGCCGGTCCGCGCCCCGCGCAGTCGTCGAGCGCCGCGTCCCCGGCACCACCCCGTGGCACTACAGCCCCCACAGCCACCGCGGATGCGACCGGGCGCGCCCCGGCACCGGCCCGGCCCTCCCAGCACGCCTTCTCCTACCGGGGCATCCGGCTCGCGCTCCCCACCACCTGGACCGCGGAGGGCGGAGCGGCGCCGGACCCGGTATGCCTGGGCCCCGCCACCACCCAGCCCGGCGCCTGCCACGGCATCCAGCTCTATGTGGGGGCCACCTCCTCCGACCCCCACGGCGGCCGGTTCGGGGACAGCTTCCTCGCACCGCTCGACCTCGACCTGGACGACGGCTGGGCGATCGGCCAGCCGGGCTGCCGCGCCCCGGGCGCCAGCAGCCTCGACGCCGACACGCCCCCCACGGCCGCCCGCATCACGCGTCGCGATCCGACCACTCTGGCGGACGGCCGCAGGGCCATCCACCGTCAATGGCGGGTCACCTGTGCCAGTGGCCGCTCCTTCACCGTCGAAGCCTGGTACCTGCCCCACAGCAAGGTCCTCGCGTACGCCCGCGCCGTCCCACCCGCCGAAAGAGACCTGTACGCCCGGGTCGTCGGCTCGATGGACCTCCGCGACCAGCACCGTTGACGCGGCGCGCCGTTGGGGCGGCGGTCGCACGGTCAACGCGCGGAGCAGGCACGGCCGTTAGACGTCTGTTCACGGGTGGGGAACGCCAATAGGCTGAGCGGCCTTCGCGTTCTGGGGAGGTCTCGTGAACGGTCTCCGTACGGTCGTGATGTGCCTTGTGATCGCGTGTGCCGCGGTGGTGTCGCCGGCCGTGGCCGTGACGCCGGCTGTGGTCGTGACGCCGGCCGTGGTCGTGACGCCGACCGCCGCCGTGACGCCGGGCTGGTCGCCGCTGCCGGTGCCGGCGGCGGCCCCGCCGGTGACCGTGTCCGATCTCGCCGCCCGTGGGCCGGGCGAGGCGTGGGCGACCGGGTACGAGCACGCCGCCGATGGACTGCGGCCGATGTTGTACCGGTGGGACGGCACGGCGTGGAGCCGGGACACGTCCTTCCCCGGGGCCGGTGAGCCGGGCTGGCTCGGCAAGGTGCAGTTCGTCGGCGAGGAGGTGTGGATCTTCCACAACCGCGTGGGGACGGGGGAGATCCTGCGCCGGTCGGCGGGAGTGTGGAGTGCCGTCCCGCTGCCGCAGACCCTGTGGACGTACCAGGACTTCACCGCGGTACCGGGCGCCGCGTGGGTGGTCGGTGAGGACGACACCGGGCTGAAGGTGTTGCACTACGACGGTTCCCGCTGGACCACCCAGTCCACCCCGGACGGTGTGCTGTTCCTGATGGGGATCACCGCGCGTACCGCCACCGACGTCTGGGCCTGGGCGGAGACCAGCACCGGATCCGCCATCCTGCGCTGGGACGGCATGGCGTGGCGGGACGCGAAGGTGTCGCTGCCGCCGAACAGCAACGTGCACACCATCGTGCTCGAACCGTCCGGCCGGGTCACGATCGGCGGCGGCCAGTACACCGACGGCGTGGCCCGCACCTACCTGATGACCCGTAACGGCCACGCCTGGCGCACCACCTACCCACCGCTGAGCGACACCTACACCGAGGCCATGGTGCGTGGCCCGGACGGGGCGCTGTGGCTGCCGGTGCGCAGCGACCGCGCGTTCCAGTCGAAGTACGCGCGAGTGGACGGCCCCCGCACCACCTTCTCCTACGGCCCGGAGCGCAGGGACGCGATCGACGTCAAACCGCGTGCACTGGCGACCGCCGGGCTCTCACTGCTGTCCTTCGGGACCGTCGAGATCTACGGCTCGAAACCGAACCTGATGAGCGAGCGGCTGGGAGGCTGATCATGGTACGTCGACTTCTCGTCGCGGCGTTCGCTGTCGTCATGACCCTCATGACCTCCATGAACCCGGCAGCGGCGGAGACCCTCTCCTGGCAACACGTCCCGGTCCCGGCACAGTTACGACCACAGGCCGGGCTGAACGAGGCCGTGGCGTTCGGGCCGGACCGGGCGTGGGCGGTGGGCACCGACGCCGTCGGTCGCGAGGCGCCCGGCTTCCCGCTGGTGGTGCGCTGGAACGGGACCGCCTGGCAGCGCCAGAGCCTGCCCGGGATCCGCTGGCAGGGAGAGCTGCTGTCCATCGCCGCGACCTCACCGACGGCGGTCTGGGCGGTCGGCCGCGACTCGGCGGGCGGCGCCCACCTGCTCCGCTTCGACGGCACGGCCTGGTACGAGAGCCGGTCACCGCGCGGTGTCACGCTGACCAGAGTCGTCGCCGGCGGCGGGGAGGCCTGGCTGATCGGTTCGCGGGACGGCGCGCAGGTATTGCTGCGCTGGGACGGGCGCGGCTGGCGGGACGTGCCGGTGCCGCCGGGGTCCGTGTACGGCCTGCACATCCTGGCGGCCGACGACGTCTGGGCCGCGGGCGCCACCGACTCGGGTGCGGCCGTCTCGCACTGGAACGGGCAGGCGTGGCAGCAGACGATCGTGCACGGGTTCCCGCGCTCGGCCGTGGGCAGTGTGCTGGCGGTCTCGCCCACGGAGGTGTGGGCGGGCGGCACGGCCGGATTCGTCGGCGGCCCGGTCGGCCGGCCGATCCCGCCTCTGCTGGTCCGCTGGGACGGGCAGGCGTGGAGCCGGGTGGCCGTGCCCACCGACTTCGGCTCGATCAGCTCGCTGGCGCCCACGACGTCCGGCGAACTGGCCTGGGTCTCGGTGGCCAACTCGCAGAAGTGGGGCCCGCCGGGCAGCTATCCGCCATTCGTCCCCGGGCCGGACTTCCTTGCCTGGAACGGACAGTCGTTCACCGAGTACAGCGAACCGGCGGTGGCCGGCGAGGGCGACTCCCGGACGCTGCGCCTGGCTCCGGTGCCGGGCACGGCGACGGTGTGGTCGGTCGGCCGCGCCGACGGCCCCGAGGGCACCTTCGCCCCGCGCATCCTGCGGTTCGGCCGGTGAACCGTTGAACCACTGAACCGCTGAACCTGGCCTCGGCTGACCGTTTGCGGCATGGCCCGGTTTCCGGCCACCAGTCCGTCGAGTCCGTCGGGCAGTGGAGAGGCCGTGCCGTGGAAGGCTTGGGCCAGCCACGTGTGCCGTTCCTTCGCCGCTACCGGAACGGGACCGTAGTCGACGACGACCCGCTCGTCGAAGGTCAGCGGCTTGTCCGCCTCGTTTTCCGCGAGGGTCGAGGAAACGGCGACCGTGCAGGTGCCCTGCGGCTGTTGGGCCGGGGGAGGCCGCACCCGGCGTCAGCCATGGCTTTCCCCCTTGCGAACTCGCCACGTCAGCGTACGCCGGAAGTGTGACACCCGGGCGTATCGTCGGCGAGGACGGTGACCGTGACGCTCAGGGGCGGGTCCGCGACTACGTGGCCGAGCCGGGACCCGGCCTGATCACTCCAGCACCCCCGCGGCAGCGCGGCGGATGAGCCGCCCCAGGGGGGCCGCCACGCCGTCGGGCTGCGGGAGTTCGCACGTGTGAAGCTGGACCTGGTGCCACTGATGAGCTACTGGTCTGCGTGGATCGCCGCTCGCAGGCGGTATCGCGAAGGCCATCCGCACCGGGCTACCCGGGGCCCGCCCACTTCTGAAGCGGGCGGGCCCGGTCGTTGTGGCGCTCCGCCCGGAGGTGAGTCGAGGCATGGACGTCGAGCTGACGTACCACAAGGGGCTTCTGCGCGCGATCGGCGGCGTGCCGGTCACCTACGGCCGGCGGGAGTGGCTGGACAGCACACCTCGCGCTCTGGGTCCGTGGCCGCTCGAGTACCAACGGTTCAGTTCGACTCTGCGCGCCGTGGGCAGCGTCGGGATCACCTACCGTCGGTGGTCCGGCCAGCCACTCGCCGTCGGTGAGTGGAGCTGTGAACACAGCAAGTTCGGCGGAAGTCTGCGGCGCATCGGACCCTACGAACTGCGGTACGACCGACTCGGCAGCCGGGTGTGTGCCGTCGGCCCGCTCGAGATCTCCTACGACCGGGGCGGGAGCCGTCCCATTCGTGCACGGCTGCACGGCGAGGGCGAGTCGCTCCCGGACGACCTGCTCCTCGCGCTGTTCCTCGTGCTGTTCTGGCAGAAGCAGAGCTGGGAGGCGTCCGCTCGGGCCAGGAGCTGACCGGCGGGGCAACCGTCCAGGCCGGCCTCCCCGCCGCCCCCGACCGGGGGATCGTCATGGTCCCGTCCGCTGCCCCGGCTGCCACCGTGGCCTCGGGGCTGAGGCGCAAGACGACGACTCGACAGCCTCAGGCAAGGCGCGCCGAAGAGGAGTGCGGCGCCCCGGAGGCCAGCTCCAGCAGCTCGTCCACCGTCCACTGGTCGTACGCGTGCTCGCCGTACTTCGCGGCCAGGACGGTGCCGTCGGGGGCGAGGAGGACATCCGCGGGAAGGCCCAGGCGTCCGTGGGGCTGGCGCGGGGACGGCAGGCCTTCGCGGCCGCGCAGCAACATCGCCGTGCTGCGAAGGAGCGCCCGCAGCACGTGCGGCCACACCCGGGGGTCCAGCAGGGCACGTCGAGCCGACTCGACGCCGAACTCCGCGTACAGCCGCTTGGTGGGGTCGGCGATGACGGCGAACGGGAGGTCGGCCGCGTACTGCCGCAGCTCCTTCGCGGGCGAGTGGAAGACAACGACCTCACGGACGCCGGCCGCCTCGATCTCGCCGTACCGCCGCACCATCGACCGCAGGTGGAGATTGCAGACCGGGCAGCCGGCGAAGCGGCGGAACTGAAGGTGGATCAGCCGGTCGGAGTCCGGGACGGCGACCGGCGGGCCGCAGACCGGGGCGAGGGAGCGTGAGCTGACGACGGAGCCGGGGACCAACTGCTTTTCGGACGTGCGCATGACGAGCCCCTCCGGTAGGTGTACAGCATACGCTTACGAGCGTACGTGTAGGGCGTACGCTGTCAACCGTCATGCCACGTCCCCGTTCCCTCACCCAGGACCAACTGGCCTCGGCCGCCCTCGCCGTCATCGACCGCGAGGGGCTCGCCGGGCTGTCGATGCGCGCGGTCGCCCAGGAACTCGGCCTGAGCACGATGGCGCTCTATCGGTACGTCGACGACCGCGACGAACTCGAAAGGCTGGTCGTCGAGCTGGTGCTCGGCACCGTCGACAGCGCCCCACCTGCCGCGAACACGCCATGGCGTGAACGGATCGAGGTCATGGTGAGACGCCTGCGCGACGCCGTGAGCGCACATCCGTCGGTCGTGCCGCTGACCCTCACTCACCGGCACCGCTCCCGCGCCGGGCTGCGCTGGTCGGAATCGGTGCTCGCCATCCTCACCGAGGCCGGCTTCGAAGGCGAGCAGCGCGTGATCGCGCTGCGCAGCCTGCTCGGCTACGTCATCGGGGCGATCCAGTTGGAACACCTCGGGCCCCTGTCCGGCGAGGGCACGGTCGCCATCTCCGCCCTGCCTCCGGAGGAGTTCCCGTACATGTCCGAGACCGCGCGGTACGCCCGGAACGTCAGCCCCGACGAGGAATTCCTCGGCGGCCTCGCCGTGCTGCTGCGCGGGCTCCGCGCCGCGTGACCCGCGCCCGTCACCGCCACTGACGGAGGGCGGCTCCGGGGCCGCGTCGCATGTCCGTGAGCGACTGGTGGCAGTAGGTGTCGCGGATCTGCCGGTATCCGGGGACCTGAGGCGTCGCCAGAAGGGCCGCCCACCGGGCCGCGTTCGTCTCGATGGCCCGTACCACCCGATCGCGCGTCGCGGTGTCCCGGGCGTCCGACAACTGCTGTGCGTGCGCCCATGCCTGCTCGCGCCACATGCGGAAGAGCTGCTTGGCGGTGTAGCCGGCGACCGGGTTCCACCGCTCGTCGGCCAGGGACACCAACGGGTCGTAGCGGTGGGCGACTTCCCGCACAGCGGGTCCGTACGCGCGGTCCAGCACCGACTGGAAGCGGTCGTAGTCCGGCTTGCGCGATGCTCCGTCGGGCCGGGTGAGCCCGAGTCGGGCCAGGACGTAGGGCATGTCGCGCTGGATGTGCGCGTTCGCGCCCAGGAGGACGTCCTGTCCGGCGTTGACATCGCCGGCACGGGCCGCGTCGAAGGCGATGTCCCAGGCACGGGGAACGGGCCGGCCGGCGCGGTCCCCGTGATACGCCATCAGATACAGGTTGACGAAACCGGTGTTGAGGTCGCCGGCCAGCCACGACGGCTCGTCGAAGGAGCCCGGGCGGCGGACCGCGTCTTCCAGGGACTGCTGACTGTGTACGTAGATGGAGGCGAAGGGCGCCCGGTGATCGCACGCGAGCTCGTCGCGGAGACGCGCCAGCGTGTGCTTCGCCTCGGCCACGCAGCCGACCACGGGACCGTCACACGTGAGACTCCGCTGTGCCCGCCCCGGTTCAGTGGCCGTGACGGGTGTCGCGGACGTCGCGAACAAGGCACCCGCCAGCGCCAGTACGCCCAGCGCTCGCATTCCGAACCATCGCACCGTTCCGACTCCCGTCCGAGCTGGTCCGCCAGACCTCCTGTGCCGGATCCAGTCGGTCCAACGACCCTGCCCGGACGAGGTAATGACGTGTCACACCAGCCGTGAGGTGTGCCGCCGGGCGGGGGCCCGCGCCCGGGGTGCCATCGGGCCGCAGGCGGTGCCGGTCTCCACCCGTGCGACCGCGTCGGCGGCATCATCGACGGCCGGGTCCGGGACGTCCTGCCAGGACGCCTGCCCGCGGCCTTGGAAAACCAGCGCCTTCATCCGCCGCGTGCACCCGCGCACCGCGTGCACCGGTGCGCGGGTGGCGGCGGGCAGTGCGGGGGGCGCTCAGCGGCTCGCGATCCGCGGGCCGCGCCTCGCCGTCGCCCGCAGTTCCTCGAGCGTGGCCAGCTTGACGCGGGGGCGGCCGGTGAGGCGGCCCCTGTTCAGCTCGGCCCGGTCGATCGCGGCCAGCCCGCGGGCGTCGACGACGTCGCGGCCCCGGCGGCGCAGCAGTCGGCGGAACTCCTTGGCGGTGCAGGGCGGTTCGGGCAGGCGGCCCGCGACCGCGTCCGCCAGAAGCGTGCCCACCGTCTCGGCGGCGCAGGTGCGGTTGGTTCCGATGCCCCCCGACGGACCGCGCTTGATCCATCCCACGACGTACGTGCCCTGCCGGCCGGACACGCGCCCCGCGTCGTGCGGAACGGTGCCGGCAGCCTCGTCGAACGGCAGGCCCGGAACCGGCTCACCGCGGTAACCGACCGCGCGGAGCACCATGCCGGCCGGGATCTCCCGCTGCCCGTCCGCCTCCGTCACGCGCACGGCGCGGGCCGCCGTGCCGTCACCCAGGACCTCCACGGGCGCGGAGTGGAAGCGGAACACGATCCGCCGCCCCGGCGCCGGCGGCCGCGACCAGTCGACCCGCTCCCGTGACAGGCCCCGCAGGAGCCCGGCCTTGCCGGCCGGTCCGGCCCGGTCGATCGCCTCGGCGATGCGCGGGTCTTGGTCGTCGACGACCGTTTCCACGCCGTCCAGGTGCTTCAGTGCCCGCAACTCGGACGCCGTGTACGCCGCGTCCTGTGGCCCGCGCCGCCCGAGCAGCACCACTTCGCGCACCCGCGCCGCGCGGAGGGCGGCCAGTGCGTGGTCCGCGATGTCGGTGGCGGCGAGCGCGTCGGGGTCGGAGACGAGGATACGGGCGACGTCCAGGGCGACGTTGCCGTTGCCGACCACGACCACCCGCTCGCCGGACAGGCCGACCGCGCCGGGCGCGACTTCGGGGTGGGCGTTGTACCAGGAGACGAACGTGGTGGCGGGGAGGCTGCCGGGCAGGTCCTCCCCCGGTATCCCGAGGCGGCGGTCGGTGCTGGCGCCCACCGCGTAGACGACCGCGTGGTGGTGGGCGGCCAGTTGCTCGGCCGTGATGTCGCGGCCCACCTCGACGCCCAGGTGCAGCCGGACCCGGGGGTGGGAGTGGAACCGGGCGAAGGTGTCGCCGATCCGCTTGGTCGCCGGGTGGTCCGGAGCCACGCCGTACCGTACGAGACCTCCCGCGACCGGGAGCCGGTCGACCAGGGTCACCTCGGCGTTGGTGTGCAGCAGGAGGTCCTCGGCGGCGTACATGCCGGCGGGCCCGGTGCCGACGACCGCGACCCGGATCGGCGCGAAGTCGGCCGGCAGGCTGCGCTCGAAGCGGGGCACGCCCCAGGCGTGGAAGTTCGGCCCGTGGTCGGCCGGCGGTGGCGGTGCGTCCGCGAAGTACGCCGCGTTGACCGCGGCGAAGTCCTGCTGCGCGTCGGGCAGGCCGTCCACGGGGAAGACGGCGTCCACCGGGCAGGCGTCGGCACAGGCGCCGCAGTCGATGCACGCCTTGGGGTCGATGTACAGCATCTCCGTGGTACCGAACCCCGGTTCACCGGGGGCGGGGTGGATGCAGTTGACGGGGCACACGGCCACGCAGGTGGCGTCGCCGCAGCAGGTCTGGGTGATGGCGAAGGTCATGGTGTCGGCTCGGTCCGGTTCGGGTCAGATCAGGTTCGCGCGCTTGTAGAACACCAGGGCGGGCCGGGTGAGGAGCCGGGCGGAGGCCAGGAACTCCATGAGGCCGGCGCAGCTCGAACGCATCAGGGCCTTGTGGTGCTCGTTGGCCCTGGCCTCGCGGACGGCGCGCTCCGTGTCGAGTCCGGCGTGCCGGTACACGTCCTTGTTCACCATGCTGGTGACGATGACGTAGGACGCGATCGCGATGACGAGGGCATGGATCCGGCGGCGCAGCGGCCCCGCCTTCTCCAGGCGCTTGCGGGTCTCGTCGCGGGCGAACTTCATGTGCCGCGACTCCTCGACGACATGGATGTTGTTGATGGTGCGGACGAACGGCACGACGCGTTCGTCACGCATCCAGTCGCGCTGCATGACGTCGAGCACCTCCTCGGCGACGAGGATGGCGGCGTACGCGGCCTCGCCGAAGGCGACGGTCTTGAACGCCCGGCCGAGCTCGACGGCGACGCGGTGCGGCCGGTAGGCCGGGGCTCCCAGCTTCTGCGCCCCGCGCGCGAACATGATGGAGTGCCGGCACTCGTCGGCGATCTCGGTCAGCGCCCACTGGAAGCGGGGGTCGGTCGGGTCCTTGGCGTAGATGTCGCGCAGCACCATCTGCTGGAGGATCATCTCGAACCAGATGCCGGTGCTGGCCACCGACGCGGCCTCCTGCCGGGTCAGTTCCTTGCGCTGCGCCTCGGTCATCTCCCGCCAGTACGCCGTGCCGTAGAGGGTGCTCCACTCGGGGCTGGCGCCATGGAAGTCCTTGTCGAGCGGCGTCTCCCAGTCGACCTCGGTGGCCGGGTCGTACGACAGCGTCGCCGCGGAGGCGAGCAGGCGGCGGGCGACATCGTGTGCGTGGGGCCCGTTGCGGACCTCTGGCCGGACAGTGTTGCTTGCCATGCGGGGGCTCCTCGGGTCGAGCGGTGTGTCCTCGCTCCTGTGGCCGGTCGGTCAGCTTGTTAGACGAGCCGTAAACAAGCTGTGGGACGGACCGTATAGCAGGAGGACCGCCCGGGCCTACCCCCGAGTAGAAATCTCCACGCCAACTACTCCCCGTGCCGCACCGCGGTCAGCACCGTCGACGTCCGGGACCGGGCCGACCGTCGTCCCGCGGGTGAGACCGGGTCAGATCAGGGCGTGCCCATGGAACGCGGCCAGGCCCTCCAGGTCCGGTTCGCCGAAGGCGTCGCACAGGCGGCGGAACGCGGCGACCTTCTCCGTGCCGAAGCGCTCGAGGTAGGAGGCGTACGTCGCCACCCCGATGAACTTGGGGGGCGTCGTCTTGCTGTGGAACGAGTCCGCGTACATCACGAGCCGCTCTTCCGGAGTGACCGCGAGGTAGTCCGCGGGCGGCAACGGCAACCGCCGGCGGACGACGTCCTCCTTGGTCAGCCCCACACCCGTGTGGTGTGAGCAGAACCGGCACAGCACCTCGGGAAAGCCCTCGGCGGCGAGCAGCTCGTGACCGAGCACACCATGCCGGAGGTAGTTCGCCTCATCGATCCGCCCCGCACCGTCGTAGAGCCGGTAGACGCCGATGTCGTGGAGCAGGCACCCCGCCCGGACGAGATCGGCGTCCACGTCATGGCCCGACGAACCGATCAGCCCTTGCGCGATCTTCCACACGATTTCGCAGTGCGTGAGTACGAGCTCCAGGGCCTCCCGCGTAGGCGCATGCCTGGCGTGGAGGGCACGGATCTCGTCCACGGTCGGAACATCCACTACGGAAGGCTAGCAACCCACCTCAATCAGCCGCAGACAAACCGGAGTTCCCATGAACCGGACATAACCGCACCCGGAGGCGCGGCATACGTCCCGAGCGGGCGCTCTCGGCCGACCGCCGACGACGACCGCTTCGTCAGGCTGAATGCTGTGCGTCTACGACAACGCCCATGCCTGCCTTCCGCCACAACTTCACCCGCCCCGGTCCGGCCCGGTTCGCCGACGGTCCGAACCGTCGGTCGCGGTATGCGGCACTCGTCGAAACCGAGGCCACTCCCGCGCTCGTCGAGCGGCTCTCCCACCACAGGAGCACTCGTACTGGGCGTGCAGCTCGTCGGCCGGCGCCGTCTCGGCGTTCCGGGTCCTTGTCCGGCCGGCGCGCCGCAGCGGCATGCCGGAGTCGACCGCGGCCGGCGCCTCATCCCGCGTCGCCCGGCGGCCCGCCCGGAAGCACCCGACCCGGGTCGCTGATCAGCGGCAGCGGAGGTGGGCGGCCCCGAGCGGGTGTATCCAGGAGTCATGGGTTCTGGACGGCTGCCCCGCGGTCGCGCCTGGTCATGGGAGCCGGGCCATGCGCTGGTGGCTGTACCGCTCGCCCTCATCGTCGTCGTCACGGTGGTCGACATCCTCGCCCCACCCGAGGTCCACCTCGGACCCTTCCTGGCCGCTGCCCCCGCCATCACGGCGTCGTTCGCCGGGCCCCGTACCACCGCCGTCATCGGCGCGGTCGCCGTGCTGGCCCAGGCGGTCGTGGCGATCGTGCGCACCAGCCTCACCGACCTGAACCACACCTTCCAGCTCATCGCGCTGATCCTGATCTCCGTCTTCGTCACCCTCTTCGCACACCTGCGCGAACGACACGAGAAGCAACTGACGCAGCTACGCTCCGTCGCCCGGGCTGCTCAAGAGGTCGTGCTGCGGCCGCTCCCGCGCCGGATCGGCCCCTTGAGGGTGGGCTGCGTGTACCTCGCCGCGGAGGCCGAGGCGCAGATCGGCGGTGATCTCTTCGCCGCCGCGCGTACGACACGGGGTACCCGGATCATCATCGGCGACGTGCGGGGCAAGGGCTTGGAGGCCGTGGGGGACGCCGCACTCGTGCTAGGTGCCTTCCGGGCCGCCGCACACCAGGAGGCCGACCTGCCGACGCTCGTGACCTACCTGGAGGGAACGGTCGCGTCGGACCTGGACGACCCGGCGGCGACCGACTCCGGCAGGGCAGACCCCAGCGAGGGATTCATCACCGCTGCCGTGCTCGACGTCCCCGACGACGCCCCGACGCTCCAGTTGATCAACTGCGGTCACCCGCCGCCGCTGCTGCTGCGCGACGGCCGGGTCACCTCCTTCGACGTGTCCCACCCGGCTCCGCCGCTCGGGCTCACCGACTTCGCGGAGTCCTCCCTCACCGCGGAGACCTTCACCTTCGAGCCGGGCGACACCGTCCTGCTGTACACGGACGGGGTCATCGAGGCCCGCGACGCATCCGGCGCCTTCTATCCCCTGGCCGACCGGATCGCCGCCTGGTCCGCGGCCGCCCCGCATGAACTGCTGCACCGGCTGCGCGACGACTTGCTCGCCCACACACCCGAGGGGTATCTGGGCGACGACGCGGCGATGGTGGCGATCAAACGGATGCGGCGCAGCTAAGACTCATTGGCCCGGGTATCGGGGTTATCCAGGTTGACCCGGCTCCAAGCCGTGGCCAGTGGCAGCGGGCTCGGCCCTGGGAGGAGCGCCTGGACCAGCGCGCGGTCTGCCGCGGTGGGCGTCGCCGGGGTCGCGAAGGCGGATGCCCGCGGCGAGAAGGGTACGGCGGTGCACGTCCTCGGTCCCAGCGCCGCGGCGACCTGCGCTTGTGAGCGCCGCCGCAACAGCCGTGCCTGGCGGATCAGGTCCCGGTCGGCGACGGCAGGTACATGGCCGAGACCGCGAAGCCGCGCCCGGGGACGGTGACCCGCGTTGCAGCGACGGCCTCACCGTCGCCGCCCATCTTGGAAGGAGCTGCACGTCACCGATACCGGCGAGACGGGTCGGCGGCACCCGCTGTCATCGGTGTACGGGCGTTCAACGCGATCCCCGTCCGCCAGCGCGCCTCGCACCGCGTCGCACGACGCGAAGGAACCGGCTGGACCTGCCACACTGCGACCTTCTCCCAGGTCTCCGGAGCGGACGCGCCCGTCGGGGGCGAGTGGCGAAGCCGAATGACCCGAAGGCGAGCCCGTACGCGTCGAGGTCTCGCTGACCGTCGGCACGGCCGACAGCGCCGGCCGCAGGGCCGCGGCGAGCGCGACGGTCTGCCAGCGTGGTCGTCACCCCGGAGACCAGGGTGGCGCAGGCTGTGAAGAACGCCGCACGATCGGCCTCAACTCACCCTTGAACCAGGGGATTCCCTCACGCGCGCTTCACCGGCCCTCCTCATCGGCGTGCTTCACTCTCAGCTCAAGATCAACATCCCAACCAGACAGGCCGACAGTGAACATACGTGCGACCCGACGAGCGGCTGCAACCGCCCTGCTCTCCGTTGTGCTCCTCCCCGCCACCCTCGCCACCGCCAACGTCGCGCAGGCTGAGACGCCGTCCCCCAAGCCGAAGCTGACCATCGGCAAGCAGACCACCGACCCGCAGCAGGTGCGGGACTACTGGACTGCCGAGCGCGTCAACCGTGCCCTCGCCAACGAGAAGAGGGACCAGGCCGCCTTCAACAAGAAGGCGGCGGCCGCGACCGAGGCCGGTGACCGGAAGCCCGTCAAGCAGACGCTGCCGGCGCAGTCCAGGCCCGCGGTTTCCAGCAAGACGCTCACGCCTCTCGCCACCAGCACCACCACCGCCTCGGATGTGCCGGAGATGCCGTACGCTCAGCCGGTCCCGTTCCCGCAGTCCCAGCCTGCTGTCATGGTCGGGAAGATCCTGTTCACCGCCAAGGACGGCACCACGCACGGCTGCAGCGGATCGTCCATCGTCACCGCCAACAAGAACACCGTGTGGACCGCCGGTCACTGCATCCACCCCGGTGACGGAACCGGTGCGGAAGGCTTCTACCGGAACATCCTCTTCATCCCCGGCTACAAGAAGAACGACCAGGCCCCCAAGGGTTATGACGCTCCGTGGGGCGAGTGGGCCGCCAATGCGAAGGTCGCGCCCACTGCGTGGACTGCGGACGGGGACATGTTCTGGGGCGACATGGCAGCCTTCACGGTCGTTCCCCCGACCGGCTACACGAACCTGACCGACTCCGTCGGCGCCTTCGGCTACAACTTCGGCTCGGGCCCCAACTGGTCGGACATCATCGACTCGGGCTTCCCCGGTGACGGCTACAAGCGCACCGACATGGACGGTTACACGCAGTTCTACTGCACCGGCAACGCGGAGGACGCCACCCGGTTCTTCCCCGTGGATGACCGGCTGAAGTTCGACTGCGACATGGGCCATGGCGCCTCCGGCGGCCCGATGTCCACCCCGGAGGGTCAGATCGTCGGCGCCAACTCGCACGGCGAGGACGACGGAGCAGGCAACATCACCGCACCGCTCCTGTACAGCTCGGCACACGCTGACAACGCGATCGACGTCATCAACAGGATCGGCACGCTCAACTAGCAGCACGACACAAGGAAGCGGGCACCAGCCGAACATGGGCTGGTGCCCGCCCCCTTGACGTCAGTTGTCCGGGTTCTTGAAACCCGGGTCGAGCGCCGGGCCCGTCGGCGGCGGACCCGCGTTGGCCAGTTCCTGGCTCACGTACTCAGTCCGAATCTGGTTCGTCGACATCTTCTCCCAACCCTCGGGAAGCTTCAGGCCGGCATCAGCAAGCGACTTCTCCCACCGCGAGACCAAAGCCTGTCGCGTGCGAGGGATCTCATCAGCCGGCGGCGTGCGGCTTACGGTCACCCCCGACGATGGTTCGGCCAGCTCGGATACCGTCACCGCGGTCCCCACACCCAGCAGGAAGGCTGCTGCTATGGACAACCACGCCTTACGCCCCATCCCACTTCCCTCCTCCGTGCCAATCTGGCTGTGCTGAAGGAGCGTACCGGCATCGGTCAGCGGGCTTCCGAGCACGTCAGCGTCGCCAGGACTCTCCCCGAGGCCGGCGCTCAGGTGCCACGGCCGTGCCGTCAGGCCGGCGGGGGTCTGCACGAAGGCGGACGTATCTCTCGCGGATGAGAAACATGAGAACCGCACATTCATGACTTCTCCTTTACTTCCGCTGAGGTTCGTCCCGGCTGGTCAGCATGGCAAAGCGCCGCCCTCCCCGGTCGGCCGAACACCACCGCTCACCACTCCGCCCGGGAGACGAGATGCCGCTGAACCGCAGGGAATTGCTGAGCCGATCGGTGCTGGCCGGCGCCGGAGTCATGCTCGTCGGCAGTGCGGAGGCGCTGCTCACGGCGCCCGGGGCCGTGGCCGACACGGGCGCGACGGGCAGCGCCGTCGGCTACGGCCCGCTGGTCCCGGACCCCAAGGGCATCCTCGCCCTGCCCGAGGGCTTCTCCTACCGGATCCTGACCCGCACCGGCGAAACCACCCTGGAGTCGGGCCACACCACCCCGAGCAACCACGACGGCACGGGCGCGTTCGCAGTCGGCGGCGACGGCGATGATGACGACGACGCCGTGACCCTGCTGGTGAACAACCACGAGATCGACGACCCCATGGGCGTGGCCGAGCATCCCGTTCCGCACCTGGACGGGCTGGTCTACGACCCGGCGGCGGCCGGCGGGTGCACCGTCGTCGAGGTGTCCGGCGACTCCGTACGCGAATGGGTCGGCATCGCCGGCACCTCCACCAACTGCGCCGGCGGCGTCACCCCATGGGGGACCTGGCTCACCTGCGAGGAGACCGAGGACAAGGCCGGCATCAACGGCATGACCAAGGACCACGGCTACGTCTTCGAGGTCGACCCCGCACACGGCAGCGCCGCCAACCTCGACCCCGAGCCGATCAAGTGCCTCGGCCGCTACGCCCACGAGGCGGTCGTGGTCGACGAGTACCGCGGCCACCTGTACCTCACCGAGGACGCCTCCAAGCCCAACGGCCTGCTCTACCGCTGGACCCCGCCGGTCGGGTTCGCCCACGGCCCCGGCCAACTGCGGGCCCTGGCCGCCAACGCGGGCGTGCTGGAGGCGTTCAAGTGCTTCGACGCCGCCGGTCAGTACGTCGACGACCTCTCCCGCGCCGCACGGGCCGGCACCACGTACCGCGTGGACTGGGTCAAGGTGCCGGACCGGGACGCCCGCACCACGTCCGTGCGGAGGCAGTTCCTGGCCGGTGAGATCACCCGCTCCCGCAAGCTCGAAGGCATGTGGTGGGGCGACGGCGGCGCGTACTTCGTGTCCAGCTACGCCCGTACCGAAAGCCCGGGCACCCCACACGACGGACAGGTGTGGTTCTACGACCCGCGCAGCAGCACGATCACCCTCAAGGTGCTGCTGGCGGTCAACCCGGACACGTCCAAGGACGGTGCCTACGACGGCCCCGACAACATCACCGTCTCGCCGTTCGGCGGCCTGGTGATCGCCGAGGACGGCGAGGGCGTCTCCCACCTCTTCGGCGCCACCGCCGACGGCCGGACTTACCCCATCGCCCGCAACGAGCTGAACGTCGGCACCGCCGAGGCACCGGAGTACAGCGAGTTCGCGGGCGTCACCTTCTCCGCCGACGGCAAGACACTGTTCGCCAACATCCAGGACCCGGGCGTCCTCCTCGCCATCACCGGCCCGTGGTCGGGCGACGACGACTAGCCCCCGGGTACTTCCCCCGGTTTCCGCCCCCCACGGTTCGACCGGCTCGACCGGCTCGACCGGCTCAACGGCAGCGGCTCAACGGCGAGCCACTGCCGGACCCCCGCCAGTGGCACCTCTCCTCTCGAGGAAGCTGACATGCAAACCCTCATCGCACACGCACGGGCCTTCGCCCAGGCCCAGGGCGCCGAACTGGGCGAACTGGCCGCAGGGCAGTCGCCGTACGCCCTCTTCATCACCTGCTCCGACTCACGCGTCATCCCCTCGCTCATCACCGGTTCCCGCCCCGGTGAGCTCTTCGAACTGCGTACGGCGGGCAACATCGTCCCGCCGTACGGCGCGGGTCCCACCTCCGAGGCCGCGACGATCGAGTACGCCGTCGAGGTGCTCGGTGTCTCCGACATCGTGGTCTGCGGGCACTCCCACTGCGGTGCGGTCGGCGCGCTGGTACGCGGCGACGACCTGTCGGCCGTACCCGCCGTACGCGACTGGCTCGGTCACGCCGGCGGGCCGCCGGCCGGCGCGCCGGACGACCCGCTCGTCGCCGAGGCGGTCCAGCACCACGTGCTGGCCCAGGTGCTCCGGCTGAAGTCGTACCCGTGCGTGGAGACTCGCCTCCACGACGGGCGGCTGCGGGTCCATGCCTGGTTCTACGAGGTCCACACCGGCGGCGTGCTGGCGTACCGGGCCGAATCCGACTCCTTCGAGACGCTGTGAGGCATCCGATGAACACCGCTTGGTTCAAGCAGGACTTCGCCGCCTCCGTCGTCGTGTTCCTCGTCGCCCTGCCGCTGTGCGTCGGCGTGGCGGTCGCCTCCGGTGTGCCGGCCGAGCTCGGCATCGTCACCGGCATCGTCGGCGGTCTGGTCACGGGCATGCTGCCGGGCAGCAGCCTTCAGGTGTCGGGCCCCGCCGCCGGTCTGACCGTGCTGGTCTTCGAGGCCGTACACGCGCACGGGCTCGCCACGCTCGGCGTGGTCGTGCTGGCCACGGGCCTCTTGCAGCTCGGCATGGGGGCGCTGCGCTGGGGCCGCTGGTTCCGGGCCATCTCCGTCGCCGTGGTCGAGGGCATGCTCGCCGGGATCGGTCTGGTACTCATCGCCGGCCAGTTGTACGCGATGACCCACAGCACGGCACCGTCCTCCGGCATCGACAAGATCGCCGGGCTTCCGGGGATGCTCGCCGGCTCGCTGGACTCCGCCCCAGCCGTGGCGTCGCTGCTGCTGGGCGCGGGAACCGTCGCCGTACTGCTGCTGTGGCCGAAGCTGCCGAAGAAGGCCCGCCTCGTGCCGGGCCCGCTCGCGGCCGTCGCGCTCGCCACCGTCGCCTCCCTGGCCCTCGGCCTCCCCGTCACCAAGGTCACGGTGGAAGGCCTCGTCTCGGTGATCCAGCCGCCCGCGCCCTCCGCCTTCGCGGAGCTGGCGGACATCGGCGTGGTGAGCACCATCCTGGCGTTCACGCTGATCGCCTCGGCGGAGAGCCTGTTCAGCGCGGCGGCCGTGGACCGGCTGCACGACGGTCCGCGCACGCACTACGACAAGGAGCTGATGGCCCAGGGCGTGGGCAACACGGTGTGCGGACTGCTCGGCGCCCTGCCGATGACCGCGGTGATCGTACGCAGTGCGGCCAACGTCCAGGCGGGCGCCCGGACCAAGGCATCCCGGGTGATGCACGGTGCCTGGCTGCTGCTGTTCGCCGCCCTGCTCCCGGCCGCGCTGGGCGTCATCCCGATCCCGGCGCTCGCGGCCGTCCTGGTGTACTCCGGCTTCAAGCTGATCCCCGTGAAGGGCCTGGCCGCCCTCTGGCGCGGGCACCGCGGTGAGGCCGTGATCCTCGTCGTCACCGCGGTGTCGATCGTCGCGATCAGCATGTTCGAGGGCGTACTGATCGGCCTCGCGCTCGCCGTGGTCAAGACGGCCTGGGAGGCGTCCCACGTCAGGCTGGAGATCGTCGACAAGGGTGCGGGCCCCGTGCAGGCCCACCTGAGCGGCAACGCCACCTTCCTCCGGCTGCCGAAGATCCTCGACGCCCTGGAGGCCATCCCGCAGGACCGCCCCGTCGAGCTGAACCTGTCCCGGGTGCACCACCTCGACCACGCCTGCCGTACAGCCCTGGAGAACTGGGCGGAGCGGCACGGAGTGGCCGACACCGCATCGGCCAAGGTCATCATGGCCGTCTGAGCGGACGCGGGGGCGGCGCCGTAGGGGTGCCGCCCCGGCGTACCCGGCCGGCGCATCGCTCACACACAAAGTTCAAGAGCAGGTAATGCGGTCAGCGGGCCGCCGCCGGGCTCCTCTGGTACCCCTTCAGACGGGTCCGGCGCCGCACGGCCCTTTCAACAGGACACCCAGGACACCCAGGAGGTCGTACCCGCGTGACCCGCAGCCGGCGTCTCGCCGCTCTCGCGGCCGGCGCGATTCTGCTCGTCGGGATCCCCGTCTCCGGTGCCCATCAGGCGCCGCCGCCGGATCTCGGCGAACCCGTCGTCGTCGGCCGTACCGCACCCGGCCCCACGAGCAGTTCCGTACCGTCCCCGGGCAGCCGGGCAACGGTGACCCGGACCCCGACCAGGTCACCGTTGCCCGGCGCGACGACACGGACCTCCGACGCATACGGCGGCGAGGGCGCCGTGCCCCCCGCGCCCACCGGTGCGGAGCAGCCGGACGACACGGCCCCCGGCCGGGCGGACGAGGCGCGGCCCGTGTCACCGAAGGCCCCTGTCCCCGCCGGGGAGGCGTCCGACGACGATCCGACGCCCACCTACAGCCCGGTGGCATCAGCCTCCGGGACGCCCAGCACACCGGCAGGCGACGACGACGGAGACGACGAGGACACCGGTGAGGACGGCTGAGCCCGCACCGCCGAAGCGGGCCGCCGGCACGCCCGGGTGCCACCCGTTCCGGTCGATCCGCGTGCGCCTGCTCGGGCGGATGGTGGTGCTCGTCGGGCTGACGCTGGCGAGCCTCACGGGTGCGGAATCGTTCATCCTCACGGCTCGCCTGAACGAACGCGTCGACCGCGAACTCGCCCACGACACCGAGGCGTTCCGCTCCTTCGCGACCGGGACCGCGACCGCCACCGGGACCACGACCGCAGCCGGCTCCGGGCCGGCCCCCGGCGGAGTCCGCGCACTCTTCGTCTCCTACCTGGAGGGTTACGTACCGGAGCACGGCCAGACCCTGATCACCCTGGTCGACGGAGATCCGTACCGCCGCTCCGCCAAAGAGCCGCCGGCCCGCCTGGACACCGATCGCGCACTGATGCGACGGGCCGCCGGGGTCCGCTCACCCTCCTACGGGGACGCGAAGAGTGCCGCCGGCCCGGTACGGTTCGTGGCCGTGCCCGTCGGGGTGGCGGGCGACTCCGCACGGGGCGTCCTCGTCATCGCCACCTTCACCCAGCAGGAGCGCGACCACATCAACGAGTCGATCCGCACCCAAGTCTCTCTGGGCCTCGGCTCCCTGCTGCTCTCCGCCTCCGTCGGCTGGATCTTCGCCAGCCGTATCGTCGCGCCGCTGCGGCTCCTGGGTGACACCGCCCGCTCGATCCACGAGTCGGACATCACCCGCCGCATCCCCGTCCAGGACAGGGACGAGATCGGCCAACTGGCGAGCACCTTCAACGACATGCTCGATCGCCTCGACGACGCCTTCTCCACCAAGCGGCAGTTCATGAACGACGTGGGCCATGAACTGCGCACCCCCATCACCATCGTGCTCAGCCATCTGGAGACACTTCCCGACGACCCCGCCGGCCGCGACCGGACCGTGGCCATCGTCACCGGCGAACTCCAGCGCATGCACCGCATGACGGAGGAGCTCCTCATGCTGGCCAAGGCACGCCGCCCGGACGCCCTGCGCCCCGAGGACCTCAGCCTCTCCGAACTGATCGAGGAGGTGTACGTGAAGGCCGCCGCGCTGGCCGAACGCCGCTGGCTCCTCGACTTCGTGGAGAACCCGCACCGCGACACCCTCCACGCCGACCGTCAGCTCCTCACCCAGGCCATGATCCAACTCGCTCAGAACGCCGCTCAGCACACCGAGGAACACGGCCGGATCTGGATCGGCGGACGGGCCGGAGCCGACAGGGTGGAATTGTGGGTCAAGGACACCGGCCCCGGCATCCGGCTCGCGGACCAGCAACGCATCTTCGAGCGGTTCGCGCGTGCCGAGGAGAGCCGGGGCAGGTCCGGGGCGGGCCTCGGACTCGCCATCGTCAAGGCCATCGCCGAGGCGCACCACGGCGAGATCCAGGTGGACAGCAGCCCGGGCCGGGGCGCGACTTTCACCTTGCGCGTTCCGTACGTCACGCACGCCCTGAACGGCGGCCCCCGGAAACCATGAGCCAGAGCAGACAGCCCCGCCGCCACATCCTCATCGCCGAGGACGAGGCCCACATAGCCTCCTACCTCTCGGAACGCTTCACAGCCCATGGCTTCCGCACCACCGTGGTCACCGACGGAGGGACGGCGCGGCGCGCGGCCATGTCGGGCAGGTACGACCTGATGGTCCTGGACATCGGGCTGCCCGGCGAGGACGGCTTCACCGTGGTCACCCGCCTCCGCGCGGCGTCCAGTGCCCTCCCGGTCATCATCCTCACGGCCCGGGACACCGTCGCCGACACCGTGCACGGCCTGGAGGGCGGCGCCGACGACTACATGACCAAACCCTTCAGCTTCGAGGAACTCCTCGCCCGGGTCCGGCTGCGCCTGCGTCTGCGCGAGACCGACAGCTCCGTCCTGCGCCGTGCCGGAATCGCCCTGGAGACCCGCACCCGCCAGGCCTACGCCGACGGCCGGATCCTCCAGCTCAGTGCCCGGGAGGCCACCTTGCTGGAACACCTCATGCGCAACGCCGGCAACGTGCTCAGCCGCGAAGAGCTGCTCTCCGACGTCTGGGGGTACGAGGCGACCGAGGGCTCCAACATCGTCGACGTGTACGTCCGCTACCTCCGCCGCAAGCTGGGCGCCTCCAGGATCACCACGGTACGCGGGCAGGGCTACCGGCTGGAGGGCGACGAACTCGGGTGACGGGGGCAAGGCGCACAGCCACTACGCGCTCGACGACGCTGTACGGCTCCGGCGCTGCTCCTCGGCCGCCCCGCGAGCGGGCCGGCCGCCAGGCCGGGGCAAGGCGGGAACGCGCCTCGGGGGCCGCGAGGGGCCATGCGCATCGGCTTGCGGCGCCGGCCGGCCAAACGCCACTTGAGAGCCGGTACTCCCCCTCCCGTGACGCGCGCACCCATGCGTCGTTGATGGATCATGAGTCTTTCTGATGATCCCCCGGCCGTGGGTGTGTGTGACGACTCGAACGAGGCGGTTGTCTCAGCCGTCCGACAGCTCACCCGGGGCACTGCCTGGAGCGTGGTCGATCGTGTGCCGCTGGGCTTTCCCGCTCACCACCCGCAGGGAGTGACCCGAGGCTCCGACCACCGGCTGTACCTGTCGACTGCGGAGATCCTTGAGCCGACACGGGCCTACGAAAGCCCCGTGGACGGCTTCGACCGTACTCCTGGCCAAGGCGTTGGACACGTCGTTGTCACCGATGCCGGTGGTGGTGAACTCGGCCACGTGACGGTGGGCGAAGATGCCATCTACCATCCGGGCGGAATCGACTTCGACGGCGAATCCCTGTGGGTCCCCGTTGCGGAGTACCGGCCCGACTCCCGTTCCATCGTCTACCGGGTGGACCCCGAATCCCTGGAAGTCCGTGAGGCGTTCCGGTTCGGGGATCACATCGGTGGGATCGTCCGTGATCGCCAGAGCGGCCTGCTGCACGCGGTGACCTGGGGTTCCAGGCGTCTGCTCACCTTCACGCCTGACGGGCGTCTCACTCACCAGGTCGAGAACAAGAGCCACTTCGTCGACTACCAGACCTGCGTCAGCGTGGGCGGCGGTCGCATGGTGTGCACGGGCATCGCCGAATATCCCGTCCCCGGCGGCGTGTTCAGCCTCGGCGGCATCGCCGTCGTCGATGTCGACTCCGGACGGATCGAGCACGAGGCACCGATGACCGAGCTGTCGCCCGCGGGCCGAGTGGTCACATACAACGCCGTTCACCTGGAGACCGACGGTAGCGTCCTGCGGATGTTCGCCGTGCCGGACGACGGCGCGTCCTCGGGCGAATCCCACCTGCTCACGCTGGAAGCCGCACTGGCATGACCTGCCCGCCCCCGGCTCGCGGTCCGGCCGGGGGCTCCTGCCGCCTTCAGACGCGGACCGCCAGGAAGTACCGCCCGCAGTACATCAACGCCCCGCCCAGCTCCGCACGCAGGCTCTCGGGCGTGAAACGGCGCCGGAATATGGGGTATGTGGCTCCGGCGACGGTTCTCAACTCGATCTTCTCCTCATGTTGGTCGCCGTCACTGCGCAGGTCGATCACGACCAGTTCCTTTGCCGTCCGGGGTGCCTCCGCGAGAAAGGCCGCGCGCTCGTCAGGCCGCAACAGCCCGTAAAAGTTCGCGGTGACGATCCGGTCAAACGCGCCGTCGACAAACGGGAGTGGTGGGAACAAGGCCTGCACCGGCAGTACATGCGGCACCCGAGCACGTGTGAGTGTCAGCATCTCCGCGCTCTGGTCCAAGGCGATCACCGGGCCGCGCAGGAACTGTGTCCACACGCCCGTCCCGCAGCCCACGTCCAGCACCCGCCCCTCGGGCAGTACGGCGAGCAGCTTTCCGATGTCCGCTGTCTCCTGGTCCAGCCCGGCGTTCACCACGGCGTCGCCGCGGTAGCTGGTCACGTCATAGACCGGGGCACGATGCCGGTAGTACTGCTCCCGCACAGGATCACGCATGGCGGGAGCACTACCCCACGGCGAACAACAGGCAAACGAGGACTGTCGACCGGGTGTGGGAACGGCCGAGAATCTGTCCTTATCACGCTGGTGCGACGATTGGGTCCGTGGCTGTAATGCCCCGCTGCGCCTTTGGTGCCGAGTTGCCTCCGGGCACGTGCGTCGACCTGTTGGCCGGGCCAGGCCTCAGCTCAGATGAGGAGGGGGTGGTGTCCAGCGGTGCGTGTGAGCTGCGTAGGAGGGGACGTCGAAGTCCTTCTTCAGGTGTTCCGGGATGGCGTAGTGCATGACACGCCCACGGGTGAGCGAGCTGAGTTCGAAGAGGGTCGTCAGGTGGCCCAGCCGGTCCAGTGCCCAGGCGCCGACGGGTGAGCGGTCCTCGATGGTCTCCAGCACGTTGAGGAGGGCCGGGGCGAGTTTGACGACCGTGTCCCAGGAAGTGCGCGGCACTCGCAGCCAGTCGGCGCAGGTGTCGCCGATGAGGTAGCGGATGAGGGCGGATACGACGGGGTCGAAGAAGGTGCCCGGGACGACCTCCTCGTACAGGTCGATGAGCTGGCGTGTCAGCTCGGCGCCCTCCTCGCTGGGGCCCATGTGCCGGACCATGTACAGGTCGGAGAACGCGCGGGCGGCCTCCAGGTCGTGTGGGACGTGCTCCTGGTCGACGCCGAGCATCGCACCGACCACCCGCCAGGCGTAGTAGTACGACTCCGCGCCCTCGACGCTCATGTGGATGCCCAGGCGGTGCAGCGCGTCCAGGACCTGGATGGAGAACATCATCTGGCCGCCGATCATGTCCTCCTGGCAGATCGGCGTGCCGAGCGCAGCGGTGTCCCAGCGGTCCTCGCGTGCGAGGTGGTGGCGGATGGAGGCGTGCAGCAACCGCACCTTCTGGGCAGCGGGAATGAACCGGCTGCCGGCCTCGAAGGCATCGGGCTGCATGAGGTAGACGGTGAACTGGCCCGTCTCGGCCATCCGCTTGGAGGGGTACTTCAGCGAGTGGGTCGCCGACAGCAGCTTCGCCACGTGCGGCACAACGTAACAGGCGGGCATCGAAGCGAACGACAGTGCCGTGGAGATGTGGACGTTGTTGTCGATGAAGAACAGCCGTGCCTTCTCCATCTCGCCCCAGTCCACCCAAGCGGGCGGGCTGCTGGTTTCGTGCAGGTACTCCCGGGCCACGTCCGGCAGCCCGTCGGGCAGTTCCTGTCCGACGGTGGAGACGTAGCGCATGAGGGTGTTGAACTTGCCCACCTCTCCGCGCTCGAACAGCGTGGCCACGGTGGCGTCGGCCAGTTCGTCGCCCACCAGGCGCAGAGCGTCCAGGGACTGCTCGGTGTAGGTCATCAGGAGCTCCTCGTTCATCGACGCGCGCGGGTGCAGCACCGGTCGGCCGGGAGTGGTCAGCGCTCGCGTTCGGTGGCGGTACGGGCAAGGCCGGTGAGCGCGCGGGTGGCCTCGGCCGGCAGGTGCGCCTGGCCCAGGGCGCTGAGGGCGGCCCCGACCCGCTCGTTGATCATGTCCTCCACGCGGTGGGGCGCTCCCGTGCGGAGCATGACCGCCCGTACCCGGTCCACGTCCTCAGCGGTCAGGTCACGCCGGCCCAGGAGATCCCGCAGCTCACGCCGTTCGGATTCGCCGGCCTCCCGCCACGTGTGGGCGAGCAGCGCCGTGGGCCGTTGGGCGGCGATGTCGTCCCCGTTCGCCTTGCCGGTGCGCTCCGGGTCGCCGAACAGCCCGAGCAGGTCATCCCGGAGCTGGAACGCCTCGCCCAGAGGCAGCCCGTAATCGGAGAACGCCTCCCGCACATCAGCGGCGGCACCGGCCAGGGCGCCGCCGATGTGCAGAGGGTGCTCGACGGTGTACTTGGCCGTCTTGTAGCGGACCACCTTGAGGGACGCGGCCGTGTCGGGTCCGGCGCCGGTGCGCAGGATCTCCAGGCACTCCCCGGCCACCAGCTCCCGGGCGAGCACGCCCCACAGCGGGCGCGCCCGCGACAGGTAGGCCGCCGGCAGGCCGCAGGTGGTGAACATCTGCCCGGCCCAGGAGATCAGCAGGTCCCCCACCAGCATGGCCAGCGAGCGCGCAGCCGGTGCCGCCGCCTGCTGGCCGGCCACGGCCGCACGCAGCGCGTGCTGGGCGGTCGGCATTCCGCGGCGCAGCGGGCTTTCGTCGACGAGGTCGTCGTGGATGACCGCCGCGGCATGCACCAGCTCCATGGCCGCGGCGGCACACACCATCGCGTCGCTGTCGGGCTGTCCGCCCGCTCGCCATCCCCAGTAGCAGAACGCCGCGCGCAGCCGCTTTCCGTGCCCCGTGGCGATCCGCAACTGTTCCACCACCGGCGCCAGGTCCGCGTCGATCGCCAAGAGCTGGTCGGCCTCGTCCTCGACGAAGGCGAGCAGCACCTCATCAACACGGTCCTTGAGAGCGGCGTGCGTCCCGCCCTCAGACATCGCCGACCCCGGTGCGACGGGCCATCGCGTGCCGGGCCAGCGTCTCCATGTGCGGCGGCGTGGCCGCGGGAAGCCGGTGCAGAACCAGACGCCCACGGGCCGTCAGCTCGCGCCGCCCCTCCGCTGCCAACTCGGGCACATCGGCGCGGCGCAGCAGCCCCCGCGCGCTCCGGAAGGCGGACGACAGACCGCTGAAGGCCAGATCGGCGGCGCCCGCCGCCAACTGCACCAGCTCGTTGCCCGCGAGAACGCCGTCTCGCTGCTTCTGGTACCCCACTCTGCCCCCTGCTCGTCGGAAACCGGCGACCCTCCCCGACAGGATCCCGGACTCCCACGCGTGCACGCCGAAGATCAACGATCGAGTGACCTGGTGGACAGGCGTTCACGCGGAGGGTTGTGGGGACGCTGCCCCTCAGTCGAGACAGAATTCGTTGCCCTCGACGTCCTGCATCACGAGGCACGACTCGTTGTAGTCATCGGCGGTCAGGAGGCGCACGCGTACCGCGCCGAGTGCGACCAGTCGTGCGCATTCGGCCTCAAGTGCGGCCAAGCGCTCCGCACCCACGAGCCCGGTGCCGACCCGCACGTCGAGATGCACCCGATTCTTGACGACCTTGCCCTCGGGAACGCGCAGGAAGAGCAGTCGCGGGCCCACTCCTGAGGGATCAACGCACGCGAACGCTGAACCCTGACGCTCAGGCGGCAGCGAGCGGTCGAAATCGTCCCAAGTGGCAAACCCCTCCGGCGGGGGCGGTACGACGTAACCCAACACCTCGCACCAGAAACGGGCGACGCGCTCGGGCTCTGCGCAGTCGAAGGTGACTTGGAACTGCTTGATCGACGCCATCGGTCCACCATAGTGGCGCATGCTTCACCGCGGCCCTGGGGTGTCATCGCCGCGCCGGTCGAGGTCTCGCGTGACATGAGTGGCGTCCAACGGACCGGATCGCCGGAGGTTCGATGGCACAGGACACACGATTCGTCAGACCGTGTCCTCATCGGCGGGCTACCGTCGGACACGCCGCGTTGTCCACGATCGCCCGAGGAGGAATCCTGTGTCATCGCCCTGCGACCCTCAACACGCTCCCGCCGGCGATGTGGGTGCTGCTCTCATGGTGATCGACTCTCGGCTCAAAGCCCTCTACGACGGCGAGGCCGAGACCGACCCCGAACAGCAGCGGCTGAGCGACCAGTTCACCGCGTCACTCGGCCCCAATGAAGTCGATGACTTGCTCGACGGCACGTGCACGCTCATCTACATGTTCATGCGGTGGCTGCGGATGGCCTACGAGGACCACGACAGGGACGTCATTGAGTACGTCCTGCCCGGCTTCGTGGCCTCGATGCGCATGATGCCCAAGAGCGTTCGTCCCGAGGTCATCCCCACCATGGCCGGCCTGGTCGTCGCGGCCGGCACCGGCCTGAGCCCCAACCTGTGGCGCAAGCAGTACGGCGACTGGACCGGGAGCGAGATGAATCCCCTGGAAGCCACGGCCGTGCTGCTCGCAGAGCACATCAACCGGCTCACTGACGACCGCGACTTCGCCACCCGCGTGATCGCCGAAGCTTTGTCCAGCTCATCGCAGGACCCATGACCGGCGTGATCACTTGTCCGCGCGCGTTTTCGGCAGGCCCGCACTCAAAGGCAGGGGTGGAGGGCGCGCTCGGGCCGAGCGGCAGGTCCGGATGCGGGTCTCCGACCTGACGCGGGTGCCGCCGCCCCGAGGGGCGCCTAGCCGGCGGGGTGGAGGCGGTGGACGCGGGCGAGGACGAGCACCGTGTCGTCGTCGGGTGGGCCGGGCAGCAGGCCGGTCAGCATGCGGTCCGCGGCCGACTCCAAGTCGCCGCAGTCACCGCGCAGTTCGGCGCGTACCGCGTCCAGGCCCTCTTCGATGTCCCGGCCGCGGGCCTCGATGAGTCCGTCGGTGTACAGGGCGACGACGGCGCCCTCGGCCAGCTCGGCCTCAGTCGTCGTGAAGGGCAGGCCGCCCACCCCGAGCGGGACGCCCAGGACGTCGTCGATCGACTCGACCGTGCCGTCCGGGTTCCGTACCAGGGGCGGGGGGTGCCCGGCGCTGGCGATGCGGGCGCGCCCGGTGGCAGGGTCGTACAGGATGTAGAGGCAGGTCGCCAGCTCGATTCCGGCCTCCTGGGCGCAGGCGTCCAGCTCGTCGAGCAGGTCGCCCGGTTCCTGGTTGTGCCGCGCGAGCGCCTTGGCCGTGATGCGCAGCCGGCCCATGGCCGCGGCGGCCGGCACACCGTGCCCCATGACGTCACCGACCACGAGGGCGATCCGGCCGCCGGGCAGGCTGATCACGTCGTACCAGTCGCCGCCGACCTCGGTGATGTGGCTGCCGGGCACGTAGCGGTGGGCGACCTCCGTATAGGGGCTGGTCGCCAGGGCGCTGGGCAGCAGCGCGCGCTGGAGGGTGAGCGCGATGTCCTGGACCCGGCTGTAGAGACGGGCGTTGTCCAGGCAGAGCGCGGCGCGCGAGGCAAGCTCCCCGGCGAGGCCGTGGTCCTGGTCGGTGAAGGCGGGACGGGCCGCCGACCGGCCGAACATGGCGAGGCCCTGAACGGTGTCCCGGGCGATGAGCGGGGCGATGAGAATGCAGGTCAGGCCGCTGTCCCTCAGAAGCTGAGCCCGGTCCTGGTGAATGACGGTCCGGGTCACGAACTCGTCGTCCACCGGTACGGAGACGACGCCGCCCGTCTCCAGCATCCGGTGGATCGCGGAACCGGGTGGGTAGGTCACGTGCTCCAGTCCGCTCACGAGCTCCGTGGCGGGTGGTGGCAGGGTGGTGCCGGAGGAGATCCGGCGGGTGATCAGTGGGCGGCCGGGATCGAACACCTCGTGCTCGTCCATCCACTCCACGACCTCCACGACGGAGGCGTCGGCGAAGTCGGGTACGGCGGCTTCGACCAGTTCCCGGGCGGTGACGTTCACGTCGAGGGTGGTGCCGATGGCGGCAGCGGCCCGGTTGAGCAGGGCCAGCCGCTGACGGCCGGCGGTGGCCTCCATGATCGCCTGCTCCCGGTCGGTCACGTCCACCAGCAGGCCGCCCAGACCGGTTCGGCTGCCGACGGCCCCGCTGAGGGGGAAGAAGCTCACCGACCGCACCTGGTCGCGGTCCGGACGGCCCGGCGTGCGCACTCCCACCAGCGCGCCGACGACGGGGCGCCCCTCCTCCTCGACCTCCCGCAGCATCCGCACGTACGCGCCGCCGTCGGAGGTGATCATGATGTCGTCCATCCGTCGCCCGAGGTGCTCCTCGATGGAGAGTCCGTCCATGTCGGCGAGCGCCTGGTTGAGGTGGACGTAGCGCAGTTCCTCATCGAGCATGACCAGGCCGATGGGGCAGGTCTCGAAGAGGGAGTCGAGGAAGGCCAGATTGGTCTTCACCCGGTCGAGCTGGTCGCTCCGGCTGGCCAGCGCCATGACCACGGTCGCCCCTCCGACGCCGGTCACCGGAAACACCCGGAACCCGCAGTCGAAGACCGTGCCGTCCCGGTGGCGGGCCCGCAGCCGACCGCGCCAGTACCCGAGGGTGCGGCCCCGCTCGCTCAGCGACATCGGGGCGTCGGCCGCGTCAGAGCGCGGTTCCGCGAGGAGGACATCGGCCGGCCGGGACAGCGCCCCTGCCGGGTCGTGCCCGAAGAGATCGTGCGCGCCGGGCCCCCAGTAGCAGATCCGGTCGTCCTCACCGATGCCGAAGACCGCCACGCGTACGTGTTCCAGCAGCGTCCCGGGCTCGGACCAGAGCGAACCGGGAGCCTGCTCACGCCCCGACCCATCCGATGCCACCACCGGCCCCTTCCACCCTTGGCACGGCGGTCCGAGTCCGCGCGGACGGCACGCCGGTCACGCGACTCGGGCCCTCTGTCTCCATTGTGCGGACATCGGGACCGCATCGGCCCTCCGGGCGGGCCGTGGCCGAGGCCCCGCGTACCTCACCGTGACGGGCCGGCCCCGAAACGTGTCCTCGATCGCGACTCTCCGGATGGCGGCGACCACGGATCCCGGTCGACGCCTCTGTCGGGAACGGGAACCGCGCACGTCGCACTGGAGGCCGTCGGCTGCGTCATATCGGCGCAGCTCAGCGGACCCTCCCCCGTGGCTTCAGCGCCACCGGCGGGAGTTCGGGCGCGGGCAGGCGGCCGCCGGCGTAGCCGTGGACTTCGCCGAAGCGGGTGCCGGTCATCCAGTCGGCGCGGCACCACATACCGCGTCCTGCAGGTATCCATGCAGGTCAGGGACGTCTCGGGCCATCGACGGTCAGCAAACCGTCAGCAGTGGTCTCCGAGGAGTCTCCCCTCCTGGTGAGCAAGACCCTGGCCCACGGCATGGACACCTTCCTCAAAGACTGCGAGCACGCAAAATCGCGGTGGTCGAAGTGTCCACACCTGTACAAGGTCCGGTATCGGGATGCGGCCGGGAAGCAGGTGGAGGAGTGTCGGGCTTCGCCACCCAGGACGACGCGATCCAGCGGTTGACGGATGTCTACAACGCCAAGAAGGCAGCCTCCCGGACTCAGGCGCCCTCGACCACAAGGTCGTGGACGGGTTCATCCGCACCATGGAGCGCAACGGCGCCGGCCTGGCGACGCAGTCGAATGTCATGCCACCCCAGTACGACCCGAAACGCGCAGTCATCCCGTACCTCGCCAGCTACGGCAGATACGCGCCGCCGGCGACGAAACGTTCCTGCTGTTCGCCGACCTGATGAGCGGCTGCGGCATGCGCAACGGAGAAGCCGCCGCCGTCAACCTCGCACGCGGGGTCATCAAGCAGATCTGAAGCCGCGGCTGCAAATGCCCAACGCTGATGGCAGTCGTCCGTTGATGATGGGGGACGCACCTGAACATCGCACGGGCCCGGGACGAACTCATTCACTTCGCCAATCTCACGGCGCTGCGCGGCCCTGCCACGGCGGCCAACCTCAGCTCCAAGAGGGGGAGCAGATTCTCGACCGAGTGATACCGCTCTGGCGCACCGAAGTGCCGGACGACCGCAACTCCAAGGCCAACCGGCGGGTCCAGCACGGGGAAGCCGTCCTGCACGCGCTCGCTCTGCTCGAGCGCCAGGCAGAAGTGCGCGAGAAGGCCGGAGACGACGTTCCTCTGTTGAGCGCCGGCACCACGCATCCTTGGGCTTGGGAAGGCACCCGTCCACTGTGGCGAAGCGGACACGTCCGCGAGGCGATCACTGCTGCCGCGAGGCAGGTGAACGCCTAGGCGCAGAACAAGGCCGGTCGTTGCGACTCAAGCGAGACCGCCCTGTTCCAGAGCGCGTTCTCGAAGGACGCCCCCGAACCGGGACAGTCCCTCTGCGCCTGATGTCCGACGACGGCAGCGACACTGTCCGCAGTGGGCACCGCAGTGCAGCGCCGAGGGTTGCTTCGCTGGCAAACGCAACCCAAACAGCCATGAGGACGGCCTGCCTGAGTTGGCCGAGCACGCCAAGCTCGCATGGAATCGGTCTCCCAGAGTCCTCCACCACACTCGCCGCCTCCGCACTTGACTCCTCCGCCGCACCCACCTGGACCGTGGCCTCCCTCGCCGGAGGAAGAGTCCCCGAAGGCTGAGTTGCCGACGATGGCCACAAAGAGCCAGGCGCAGAATGTGACCGCCGCCATGACGATCGCGATGACAGAGAGCAGCGTCGACTGGACTGCGATGGCCAAAACGATGGTTGACACCGTGGCTGCGGTGATGACCCAGGCACCGAGAACCCGCCGCCTATAGCGCCACATATAGCTCCTCTCCTAGCCGGCGGCACTCACGTCTCCTGGGTGGTGTTACCCGACGCCCGGCCAGGGAGCGAGACCATGGCAGATCCGCAGATGGGCTGACGCCCCCCCGATGGGGCGGTGGCCTGGCGAAGGCGGGTAACCGCTGGTGAGGGCTGTGCGATCTGAACCGTCCGGCCGTGGCGTTGCCAGGATTCCAGCGCGGTGAACAGGGCCGAGTCGGCGAATGTGACGCTTCTGGTGTCGAAGACGAGGCGGCGGAAGCCACAGGCGGCTGCTGCGGTGAGCGTCACGCGCAGGGGGCCGGCGCTGTAGTGATCGATCTCGTACTGCAGTTCGATGATGAGGGTGTCGTCATCGTGGCTCCGGCACGCACGGACCACGGCTGGTATGACACCCGGCGGGGGGTCCGCGCCGGGGCGACATTCCGGTCAGTATGTGGCTCGGGCTTGCAGTGTTCACGTTCTGGTCAACGCTATTGCCTGCCTGCTGGGGCACGCGTCGGGTGCCGGTTTCACTCGCGTGTGTGGAGCATCTGGCCGGCGGCGAGCTTGCGGTAGGTGGGGCTGGTGGTGAGTAGTTCCTCGTGGCGTCCGCAGGCAGTAGCGCGGCCTTCGTCCAGGACGATGATCCGGTCGGCGTGCTGAACGGTGGAGAGGCGGTGTGCGATCACCAGGAGGGCACATTCCCGCGCAGCGTCCCTCAGCACGGTGGTGAGCGCGGTTTCGTTGATGCTGTCGAGGTGGGAGGTGGGTTCGTCGAGCAGGAGGAGTGAGGGGCGGGCGAGCAGGGCGCGCGCCAGGGCGATGCGTTGGCGTTCCCCGGCCGACAGGGTGCCGCCGCGTTGGCCGAGCATGCCCGACAGGCCGCCGGGCAGTCGCCGTGCGACTCCCTCCAGTTGGGCGAGCTCGACGACGCGCCGTACTTCGGCGTCGGTGGCGTGGGGTGCGGCATAGGTGATGTTGTCGCGCAGGGTGCCGTGGACGACGTGGGTGTTCTGATCGACGACCGCGATGCGTTCGCGGCAGGCGGTTCGGCTCAGTTCGGCGGCGGGCAGGCCGTCGAACAGCAAGCTTCCGGAATCGGGTTCGTAGAACCTGGCGACCAGGGCGAAGATGGTGCTCTTGCCTGCGCCCGACCGGCCGACCAGGGCTGTCTGGCTGCGGTGCGGGACGGTGAAGGAGACGCCGCGCAGCACTGGCCGGTCCGGGTCATAGCCGAAGCAGACGTTATGCACGGTGAGGGCTGCCGCTTCGTCCTGCCCCTTGTCCGTCGCAATGGGTGGGCGGGCATCGGTTCGGGCGGCCGGCCCGGCGTCCGCTTCCGACCGCCTCTGTTCGAGGGCTGGGGCCAGGTCCGGCTGGGTGGGCTCCGCAGGAAGAGCGAGGGCTTGCTCGATCCGCTGGTAGGCACCCATGCCGCGCTGGATCAGGCCGACCGCGCGGAAAACCGACGAGAGCGGCAGGACCAGGTACGAGGCGTACAGCAGGAAAGCGACCAGGTCACCGAGGGAGTTGGCCTGCCCGGTCACCCGCAGGCCGCCGATGACCAGGACGATCAGGAAGGAGCCCTGGACGGCGAGTTCAACTGCGGGGCTCATCACCGAGGCGAGTTTCGCGGTCCGTACGCCGGCGCTGTACGCCGTTTCCACACGCTCTCCGATGCGCGCCGCCTCACGGTCCTCCGCGCGGTGGACGCGCACCATCGGCAGGGCGCCGAGCGCGCGTTCCAGGTCGGCGGCGATCGCACCGACCGAGCCTTGCATGCGTTCGGAGGCGGCCCGGATGCCCTTCAGCAGGGAGGCGACGATCGCCGCGGCGGCTGCCACGGTCAGGGCCACAAGGAGCAGCAACAGCGGATCGATCCACACCATGAGGACGATCGCGCCCGCCGCGACGAGTGCCCCCGTGACGAGGTCGACCAGTGCCTGGGACGCCACTTCCCTCAGCAGGGTGGTGTCGGCGGTGACGCGGGAGATCAGGTCACCGCTGCGGTGCCGGTCGTACTCCCGCATCTCCAGCCGGAGCAGCCGCGCCACCAGACTGTGGCGCAACTGTCGTACGACACCCTCGCCCATGCGCTCCAGAACGAAGCGGCCCACCGCGCCCGTGGCCGCCTCCGTGACGAACAGCACGGCCAGGAGCAGCAGCAGGGGCCACAGCACCTGCCCCCGTCCACTGGCGTCCACGACCTGCTTGGCCACGAGCGGCTGAGCGAGGCCCAGCGCCGAGCCGGTCAGGGTGAGCATGGTGGCGACGACGATGGAACCCCGGTGTCCGGCGGTGAGCCGGTACATGGTGGCGACCGCGGCCCGGGTGGAGCGGTCGGTTTCCGCCGTCGCCCGTGCCTGGTCCATGGTGCTGTCGGTCATCGGCCCGATCGGCTCCTGGGGGCGACGGCGATGAGCCGGGTGAAGTAGTCGTCGGGTACGCCTTCGCCGACGGGGCGGCCGTCCGCCTCGATCCAGGCATGTGCGTTGAAGGGAGGCACCACGCTCACACCGGTGCACCAGGTCGGCCAGGCCCCCGACAAACGGCACAGCAGCGCCGCGCCCAGGGAGCGGGGCAGGCAGCCTTTGGGGCCGGCGCAGCGCAGGCTCACCGCGCACATGGCGTCCCGCGCGGCCTGGGCCTGGCCGGTGGTGGCGGGGGTGGCTCCGCGGCATGCCAGTTCCAGGACTGCGCGGATCCGGCGGGGCGGCAGGAGGGAGAGCGCGAGGGCGGGGAGCAGGAGGAAACGCGCGGCCTGGCGCCGCGCGAAGGACACTCCGGTGGGCCTCTCCAGGGCGCTGGGCGTTGTCATTCCGCCAGCCCCGCCGTCCGCAGCTCGGCCACCAACGCCGCGACGTCCTGTTCCGCCCGCCCGCGGTCGATGTCGAACTCGGCGGTCAGCGCGTCGGCCGCGGCTGCTTCGTCACCGCCCGCCATGAGCGTCTTGACCACCAGGGTGCCGGTGGGATTCAGTTCCCAGTACTCTCCGGCGCGTTCGTCCAGGAGGACCGTTCCGTAGTCGGTCTCCGCCGTGGAGACGTTGACGCCGAACCGCAATGCCATGGTGTGCGTACCTTTCCCGTGATCGAGTTCAGAGGCCGGTTCTAGGGACTGGTGGGGGCTGCGGACTTCGTGGTGCGGGGCAGGCCGCGCAGCCACACTTCGGCGGCGATGGTCGAGTAGAGGGTCGCGTGACGAAGCTCGGGTGTGGCGGGCCGCTCAGCGAGCCGGCGCAGGGCCTTTCCGTCCACGAGGCCCAGCCGTTCCAGTCGCGAGTCCTCCCACAGGGCCAGCAGATCGGCGCGGTGTTCCCGCAGCCCGTTGGAGGCGTCCATGGAGGCGGCGGCCTTGTTGCTGCGCCGCAGGCACGCGTCCGGCACGATCCCGTGCATGGCGGCGGACAGGAGCGGTTTGTACTGCCAGGGCGTGACGCGCTCGCTCGGGCGGACCGCGAGGCACGCCTCGATGACGCGGTCGTCGAGGAACGGCGAGGCCATCGGCACCCCGGCGCGGGCCGCCATCCGGTCCCACTGGCGGATGATGCGCGTGCAGGAAAGGATCTGTTCGAGGTCGGCGTGCAGGCCGCGGTCCGGGTGGAGCGGGGACGCGCTCTCCGCGGCCTCGTTCAGCGCCCGCCGGGCCGCCCGCTCGGCGTCGGGGGTGACCCAGTCGAAGAGCCGAGGGGGCATGCCCCAGCCGAGGCTGGTGGCCACGGTTGCGGGCAGCGGATCACGCAGGTGGCAGCGGGCGTCGGCCAGCCAGGTGCTGTAGGGCCGCGAGTCGGCCAGCGCGCGTGCCGTGGCGCCCAGGGGCCACTGCCACAAGGCCTTGAATCCGCGCAGTTGCCGCAGCGCGAACAGCGGGCGGGTGCGCAGCAGTCGGTGGTAGTACGCCTCGGAGCACCAGGCGACGTGGTCGCCGCCGATGCCGGTCAGGTGCAGCCGGCTGCCGCGCTCGGCCATGGCGGGCAGATGGTGCAGGACCCGTGAGCGGTCCATGACGCCGATGGTCGGTTCGTCCAGCAGGTCGTCGATGCCGAGCAGGTCGTCGTAGACCAGCGGGGAGGCGTCGGCGTCATGGACGACGTGCTCGACGTCCGGCAGTGACCGGATGGCCTGTTCGGCCCAGAAGAGATCGGTGTCGGCGGGGTCGCGGCCCGGCCAGGTGCTGGCGACCACCCGGGCCGGTGAGCGGTCCGCCAGGAAGCAGATGGAGGTGGAATCCAGGCCGCCGGACAGGTCGCAGCTGACCACGCCGCCTTGGCGGGTACGGGCCCCGACGGCCTCGCTGAGGGCCTCGCGGACGAGCGGGGCGCCGGCGGCGAGCGTCCGTACGGGCTCGGGCGGTGTCCACCAGCGCGAGTGGCGTACGGTCCGGCCGTCCGCCGCGACGATCAGCGCGTCCTGTGGGGACACGGCGGTGACGCCGCGCCACATGGGTGCCTCGGCGAGCGGCTGGGGAACCGGCCACAGCAGGCGGACCGCCACTTGCTCCGCGTCCGGTTCGGCGCCGAGCGCGGCGGCGAGTACGTCGGCGCGGCTGGCGGCCACCCGCACGCCGTCGACGGAGGTGTGGAAGACCAATCGGAGCCCGGACGCGGTGCCTTGCACTCTGAGCTGTCCGCCGAGCGCGGCGACGAGGTGGAAGCTGCCGGGAAGCGAGCGGGCCAGTGCGTCTGCTTCGGCGAGGTCGCGCAGCCGTCCGGCATGGCCTTCGAGTTCAGCGGCGTTGATCGGACAGCAGCCGATGACGGCGAGGGCCGCGTGGCCGGCGCGCGCGGTGACAATGTCCTGGTCGTGCCACTGCCCCACCAGCCAGGGGCGGCCCGAGGCATGCTCCAGGATGCGCGTTCCGGGGCGGGAGAAGGATCGGGCCACGGCGGCCGCGTCCTCACGGTCGGTGAAGACCGCGAAGTGCGCGTCGCCGGGGCCCGTCCCCGCACTCTCGTGCAGTTCAGTCATGACGTCGGGTCAGAACCGTCGATCGTCAGTTCTTGCTCAGGATCAGCCGGTCGTTGCCGGAGCTCTGCAGGAGCCCGGTCTTCTTCCGGAACGTCCCGAGCTTGGCGAGCGTCGGCGCTTCGTAAGCCTTCTTCATGACCTCTCCTCACGTGCAGGTGTCACGACCACCTCCCTGGCCGGCTGCGAACCGGAATCCGGCTCGCAGCCGCCGGCCCAGGGCTCATCGGGAGTCCGGGACGAGGAAGCGGCGTACGCAATAGCTATGCGCATGAAGGGATTCCCCGACAAGACGGCCAAGGAAAATAGGACTATATACGAAGTACAAATGTGGCCGAATTCGAACCTGTCGGCCACACGGATGGTCAAATATGAAACATTCGACGGGAGGTGTGCAGACAAGAGCGAAAGAACGTCTCGAGCTGCACATTGCAAAGGGCTCGACGGGCCAGATAGGGGGCGCGCGGCGTAGCAGGGCGACGGAGCCGCTGGAGCGCGCGCCGGTCCCGTTGACGCGCCTCCTCGCCCTTACTCCTCATGTCCAAATGGCTGGATACTGCCGTTGCCCGCTGCTGCCGCAGGCTGCAAGGGGTCAGATGCGGCGAGCGTATCGGGGTGCAGTTGTGCCCAGCAAATGAACGTTCACCGAAGATTTTTTGAAATACCTGGCGATGAAGAGTTGGCACGACTATGTCTCTCGGGGCTTCTGGTGGGCCGAGGGGATCCGTTGCCGGAAGTCGCGCGTACAGCATGAGCACGTGCAAATAGGTGATCTTGTTCTGTGTCCCATGTTGCCTGCTGTGCCGACGAAGCGGACGACGCCACTGTCCGCGAACGGGTTGATCGACGGTGATGGGTGAGGAGCCGTCGCCCGCACCTGGGCGGCCCGCTGGTTCTGCCACGCGAGCGCCTGCTCGACCTGCCACACCGCAGTCCGCCTTCGTCCGCCAGACGCTGAAGACCGATCCCATCGGCGTGGCGTCGAGCACCCGGGGGACTCTCCCCATCCACAGCTCTTCGTTGACGTACGGCCTGCGCGCACCTAGCTCGCGCAGAGCGGCCAGGTGCTCCTGAGAGCACGCCACTGTCACGGATTATGTCTGCCGGGACAAGCGGCGAAGGCTAACCGCAGTTACAGCACCAGAACGGCCGCGGAGGGCATCCTCCCTCCACCGTGGCGCACCACGTTCGCCGGTCCCCCACGGTACGCAAGGACGCACACAAGGGCGCCGCGACGTCGACATCCCTGTCGTAGGCGTCGAGGAGGATCCCGAGGCGCACGGCGTCGCGCTCGCCCGCCGCCTGCGAGTGCCCACCGTGATCGGCGACGTCACCCAGGAGGGCGTCGCGGACCTGCGCGTGGCCTTGCGGCTGTACGACGACGACTTCGCCACCGCCGTGTACCGCACCCTGCGCGCCGCCCACCCCGAGGCGCTCACCCGCAGCCGCAGCGTCTCCCACCTGGCCGCGCCCGCCTTCGCCGGAGCGATGATGGGCCGCCAGATCCTGGGCGCCATACCGGTCGAACGCAGGGTGCTGCTGTTCGCCGCGCTCGTGGTCGCCGGTCACCCGTGCTTGGAGGGCCGCACCATCGCGGAAACCTTCCGTCCCGGTGCCTGGCGCGTCCTCGCCCTCGACACCACCGCGCCCGCCGACCGGCACCCCGACCTGGCGACCCCGCGCCCGGCCGACGGCGAACACCACACCACCGGCCTGATCTGGGACCTCCACCCCGGCTACGTACTCAAACCCGAGGACCGCGTCGCCCCGGCCGCCACCCGCCGGGCCCTGGCCGAACTCCTCGGCAGGCATCAAAAGTCAGGATCTTTTGGCGGCGGTCCTGCCCTCCAGTCGTTGGTCCGGGTGTGCCGTTGACTTGACGCGCACGACCAGACCTTGGACTGCCGGTCGCCGATGATCGAGGCAGCGAACGACCTTCGGCTCCCGATTCCACTTACACGACCACCGGGATCGCAACACCCCTACGAGGCGGAACCCAGTCAGCGCATACCAGCGCAGCTCAGCGCACCCTCCCCCGTGGCTTCAGCGCCACCGGCGGGAGTTCGGGTGCGGGCAGGCGGCCGCCGGAGTAGCCGTGGACTTCGCCGAAGCGGGTGCCGGTCATCCAGTCGGCGCGGGCTTGGGCGATCTCCTCGTGGGTGCGGCCGACGAAGTTCCACCACATGACGATCTCCTCCTCGAACGGCTCGCCGCCCAGGAGCATCAGGCCCGCGTCGGATTCCGCGCGGAGGGGGAGGGAGGTGCGGCCGCAGCCGAGGTAGAGCATGGAGCCGGGGAGGACCGGGACGCCGTCGACGTGGGTTTCGCCGGACATGGCGAGCACGGCGTACTCGAAGTCGGGGTCGAGCGGCAGATGCGTTTCCGTGCCGCGGGTGAGGGCGAGGTCGGCGCCGACCAGGGGGGTGTAGGTGGTGCCGGGTGAGCGGGCGCCGTCGAGCTCGCCGAGGATGACCGTGGCGGTCAGGCCGGGGGCCGTGACGTGGGGGAGGTCGGCGTGGTACTGGAAGTCGGGCTCGACGTGGCGGTGGGCGTCGGGCAGGGCCACCCAGAGCTGGGCGCCGTGGAGGAAGCGGGCGTGCGGGCGGGGGCTTTCCTCGGAGTGGGAGATGGCCCGCCCGGAGGTCATCAGGCCGAGCTCGCGCGGGCGTACCGTCCGGAGGCTGCCGGTGCTGTCGCGGTGCAGCACCTCGCCCTCGTGGAGCCAGCTCACGGTCTGGAGGCCCATGTGCGGGTGGGGCGGCACCTGCATGCCGGGTTCGTCGGCGATGTCGTCCGGCCCGTAGTGGTCGACGAAGGCCCACGCGCCGACCATGCGGCGGCCGAGGTTGGGCAGCAGGCGGCGCACCTCGGTGGATTCACCGAGCTGTACGCGGCGGGGGCTGAGGAGCTCTCGTACCGGCTCGGCGACGACGAATCCGCGGCCGCCGCAGACGGAGAGCGCGGCCTGACGGTCTAGGTTGCTCATGCCGCCCAACCTACCGGCGGGCCCGCGGCCCGGGCTCCGGGCCCACAGAGCTTACGGGTCGTCAGACCACCCGTATGCCGGGCCAACAACGCCAGCAAAGCGGGCATATGACGTGCCATATGAGAACTCACATGCCCGAGCTCCGCGCCGCCGCCCGGCGCGTGGGGCGTCGTCACTTCCTCACCGTCGCCGGTGCCGCGGCCGCCCTGGCGTTCACCACGCACCTGCCGGCCGCCGGTGCGGCGAGCCCTTCCGTGCTGGACGCCAGGAAGATCGGCAAGGATCCGTTCACGCTGGGCGTCGCCTCCGGTGACCCGCTGCCGGACTCCGCCCTGCTGTGGACCCGGCTCGCGCCGAGCCCGTACGAGCCGGACGGCGGTCTCCCGGCGCAGCGGGTGGAGGTGCAGTGGGAGGTCGCGTACGACGAGCGCTTCTTCGTGGTCGTCAAGAGGGGGACCGCCACCGCCCATCCGGAGTACGCCCACAGTGTCCATGTGGAGGTGCCGGGCCTGGATGAGGACCGGGTCTATTACTACCGTTTCAAGGCCGGTACCTGGATCAGCCCCGTGGGCCGTGTCCGTACCGCCCCGTCGCCCGACTCCTTCTGGGTGACCAGCATGACGTTCGCCGCGGTGGCGTGTGCCGCCTACTTCGACGGCTACTACACGGCGTACAAGCACCTGGCGTCCGAGGACCTGGACATGGTGGTGCACCTCGGCGACTACATCTACGAGTACGGGGTCGACTCGGCCGGCGGACACCGGGGCTACACCGACCGGCAACTGCCCGCCCACTTCAACCGGGAGACCGTCACCCTGGAGGACTACCGGCTGCGCTACGCGCTCTACAAGAGCGATGCCGACCTCCAGGCCGCGCACGCGGCGCATCCGTTCGTCGTGACGTGGGACGACCACGAGACCGAGAACAACTACGCGGGGGCGGTTCCGGAGAACGGCGTACCGCCCGAGGAGTTCCTGCTGCGCCGCGCCGCCGCGTACCGGGCGTACTGGGAGCACCAGCCGCTGCGTCCGCCGCAGCGGCCCGTCGGCGCCGATATGCGGCTGTACCGGCGGCTGTCGTTCGGGAGCCTCGCGCAGTTCGACATCCTCGACACCCGCCAGTACCGCTCCAACCAGGCGTACGGCGACGGCTGGCACGCCCCGGGGCCCGAGTCGGAGGACACTTCGCGCACCATGACGGGCGCCGCGCAGGAGCGCTGGCTGCTCGACGGGTGGAAGGAGTCGGACGCGGTGTGGAACGTCGTGCCGCAGCAGGTCACCTTCGCCCAGCGGCGGAGCGCGCCCACGGCGAACTACACGCTCTCCATGGACGCGTGGGACGGCTATCCGGCCTCCCGCAAGCGCATCCTGGACGGCGCGGTCGCGGCGGGGCTGGACAACCTGATGGTGCTGTCCGGTGACGCCCACGTCGGTTACGGCTTCGACCTGAAGGCGGACTTCAACAACCCCGCCTCACGCGTCATCGGCACCGAGATCGCCACGACGTCCGTCACCAGCGGCAGGGACGGTGCCCAGAAGCCCGGCAACTGGAACAGCCTCACCCAGGCCAACCCGCACCTGAAGTTCTACGACGGGCGCCGGGGCTACACCGTCATCAGGCTGGGCCACCTCAGCGCCGACATCGCCTTCAAGACCGTCTCCACGGTCACCCGGCCCGGCGGCACGCTCAGCACGGCCGCCACCTTCTCCACCGGTACGGGCATGCCCGGCCTCCACCCCGCCTGACGGTGGCCGCCGGGCGCCGGATTCACCCGTTCGGCGCCACCCACGGGCACAGTGCCCGCTCCCGGCATTGCATGGGGCCATGGGCGACCTCACCTACCGGATACGGCGGCGGCACCGCCGTCCGCCACGCGCCGTCCTCGTCCTGGTCCTGGCGGCGCTCCCGCTCTCCCTGGCCGGGTGCTCGGCCGATGCCCCGTCACCCAGGGAGCGGGCCATCGCCGCGATCGACGCGTTCTGCGAGGACCTCGGGGCCATGCGGATGGACGCGGGCAAACTGGCCGACCTCAGCCCCAGGTCGAAGGGGCGCGAGGAGCTGAGGGACCTGCGGGAGGACGTCGCCCATGACCTCGGTCTCGTGACGCGCAGCGCGCGGGGTGTGCACAAGGCGCGGGCACGGGCACGCGCGCGTGCGGTGTCGGACGCGTACGGCAGGGTCAGCAGGGCCATCGACGAGCTGCCCGGCGGCGCCACGGGCACGCAGGCCGCCCAACTGATCAGGCCTCATTTGGAGGCGCTGGACCACGCCATCGCGGCGTCGCAGGCGTCCGTGAAGTGCTGAGCCGGGACGGGCCGGAGCGGGGCTCACCCCCGGTAGCTCTCCAGCAGCCGCAGCCACACCTCGCTGATGGTGGGGTACGCCGGGACCGCGTGCCACAGGCGGGCGATCGGGACCTCGCCGGCGACCGCGATGGTGGCCGAGTGGAGCAGTTCGCCGACCGCTGGGCCCACGAGGGTGACGCCGAGGAGGATCTCGCGTTCGAGGTCGACGACCATCCGGGCACGGCCGCGGTAGCCGTCCGCGTAGAGGCCGGAGCCGGCCACCGCCGCGAGATCCTGGTCGACCGCCCGTACCCGGTGGCCCGCCGCCTCCGCTTCGGCGAGGGTGAGGCCGACGGAGGCCGCCTCGGGGTCGCAGAAGACGACCTGCGGTACGGCGGCGTGGTCGGCGGTCGCGGCGTGCGCGCCCCAGGCTCCGGTGTCGAGCGGTGCTCCGCCGTCGGCGCGGACGCCGATGGCCGCCCCGGCGATACGGGCCTGGTACTTGCCCTGGTGGGTGAGGAGGGCCCGGTGGTTGACGTCGCCGACCGCGTAGAGCCAGTCGCTCCCGTCGACCAGGCAACTGTCGTCCACGAACAGCCAGGAGCCCGGTTCCAGGCCGACGGTCTCCAGGCCCAGGTCGTCGGTGCGGGGCGCGCGGCCGGTGGCGAAGAGGACCTCGTCGGCCTCGACGCGCTCGCCGTCGTCCAGGACGAGCGTGACCGGTCCGGTGGGGTGCGGGCGCTCCACGGCGGTGACCGAGACGCCGGTACGGATGTCGGCGCCCGCCTCGGTGAGCGCGTCGGCCACGTGCTCGCCGACGAACGGCTCCATGCGCGGCAGCAGGCCCCGGCCGCGTACCAGCACGGTGACGCGGGAGCCGAGCGCCTGCCAGGCGGTGGCCATCTCGGTGCCGACCACTCCCCCGCCCACCACGACGAGCCGGCCGGGCACGTCCTTGGCGCTGGTCGCCTCGCGGCTGGTCCAGGGCCGGGCGCCGGCGAGGCCCGGGATGTCGGGCAGGACGGCGCGGCTGCCGGTGCACAGGGCGACGGCGTGCCGGGCGGTCAGCACGCGCCGCTCGCCGTCGGGCCCCTCGACGGTGATCCTCTTGCCGCCGTCGAGCCTGCCGTGGCCGCGGTGGAGGCGGGCGCCGATCGAGTCGAGCCAGGCCGCCTGGCCGTCGTCCTTCCAGTGCGACACGTAGGCGTCGCGGTGGGCGAGCACCGCGGGGGCGTCGAGGGGGCCCTGTACGGCGCCGCGCAGGCCGGGGACCTTGCGGGCGTCGGCGCGGGCGATCGCCGGGCGGAGGAGTGCCTTGCTGGGCATACAGGCCCAGTACGAGCACTCGCCGCCGACCAGTTCGCTCTCGACCACCGCCACGCTCAGCCCGGCCGCCGCCGCCCGGTCGGCCACGTTCTCGCCGACGGGGCCCGCGCCCACCACGACGACGTCGTACTCCAGCGTCTCCACCGTTTCGGTCATGGGGTCAGTCTGGTGGTACGTGTGCGCCGTGGCCACATGGGCAGTCGGAATAGCGCGGCTCCGGGCACCGTTGTGCGGGGGCCGGGGCCAGCCCCACGTATACCGGACCGGAAGAGGTAGGCAGCATGAGCACCGTAGAGCTCACCAAGGACAACTTCGATCAGGTTGTGACGGACAACGACTTCATCCTGATCGACTTCTGGGCTGCCTGGTGCGGGCCGTGCCGCCAGTTCGCCCCGGTCTTCGAAAGCGCGTCCGAGCGCCATCCGGACCTGGTGTTCGCCAAGGTCGACACGGAGGCGCAGCAGGAGCTGGCCGCGGCGTTCGAGATCCGGTCGATTCCCACGCTGATGATCGTCCGTGACAACGTCGCGGTGTTCGCCCAGCCCGGGGCGCTGCCCGAGGCCGCCCTGGAGGACGTGATCGGGCAGGCCCGCAAGCTCGACATGGACGAGGTCCGCAAGTCCATCGAGAAGGGCAAGGCCGGGGCCTGACCCCCGGGGCCACCCCTTCGAGGGGGGACCGCCGGCGCCGGGCGCGGCCACCCGCGCGGGGCCGACGCGCGGGGCCGACGCGCGGGGCCGACGCGCGGGGCCGACGCGCGGGACCGACGCGCGGGACCGACGCGCGGGACCGCCGGCGCCGGGCGCGGCCACCCGCGCGGGGCCGACGCGCGGGGCCGACGCCCCGAACACCCGCGCCGGGCCGCCGCAGGGGCCGCCGCGCCGGCGCGCGGCCCGGTCAGCGCTCCAGCACCAGCGCCAGTCCCTGGCCCACCCCGATGCACAGCGCCGCGAGGCCCGTTCCCGAGCCCGCGGCCGCGAGCTGGTGGGCCACGGCCCCGGCCAGGCGGGCGCCCGAGGCGCCCAGCGGGTGGCCGATGGCGATGGCGCCGCCGCGCGGGTTGACCAGCGACGGGTCCAGCTCGGGCCACTCGGCGAGGCAGCCCAGCGACTGGGCGGCGAACGCCTCGTTCAGCTCGAAGGTGGTGAGGTCGGCGAACGTGCGGCCCGCCTTGGCGAGGGCGCGCTGGACGGCCTCCACCGGTCCGAGGCCGAAGAGCTGCGGCTCGATGCCCGTGACGGCGGAGGCGCGGATACGGGCGAGCGGCTCGCGGCCGCAGGCCTTCAGGCCCTCCTCGTCGACCAGCAGCAGCGCGGCGGCGCCGTCGTTGAGCGGCGAGGCGTTGCCGGCGGTCACGGTGCCGGTGCCGTCGGTGCGGAAGGAGGGCTTCAGCTTGGCGAGCGCCTCCATGGACGTGTTGTCACGGACGCACTCGTCGCGGGTGAGCTCCACTCCCCCGTACGGCACGACCTCACCGTCGTACAGCCCCTCCGCCCAGGCGGCCGCCGCCTTCTGATGACTCGTCAGGGCGAAGGCGTCCTGCTGCTCCCGGGTGATCGCGTGCTTGTCGGCGATCAGCTCGGCGCCCTCGCCGAGGGAGACGGTCCATTCGGCGGGCATCCTGGGGTTGGTCATGCGCCAGCCGAGCGTGGTCGAGTGGAGCTGCTGGTGGCCGGCCGGGAAGGCGCGCTCGGGCTTCTGGAGCACCCAGGGCGCCCGCGACATGGACTCGACGCCGCCCGCGAGGACGACCGACGCGTCGCCCAGCGCGATGGCCCGCGCGGCCTGGATGACCGCTTCGAGGCCGGAGCCGCACAGGCGGTTGACGGTGACGCCGGGTACGGAGACGGGGAGCCCGGCGAGCAGGACGGCCATGCGGGCCACGTCGCGGTTGTCCTCGCCGGCCCCGTTGGCGTCGCCGAAGTAGACGTCGTCCAGCCGGGCGGGGTCGAGGGCGGGCGTGCGGTCCATCAGCGCCCTGACGACGTGGGCGGCGAGGTCGTCCGGCCGTACGGACGAGAGGGCGCCCCCGAACTTGCCGATCGGTGTGCGGACGGCGTCGACGATGTAGACGTCGCGGATGCTCATCGGGTGCTCTCCCACGTGACCTCGCTGCCTCGGCTGTTCGCCAGGTGAAGTAATCTTCGTGGCCCGGCCTCGCCTGAGTTTCGGCCGGGGGCCCGGCCCCTGTCAACGGCGCGCGGTCAGCGGATGCGCGCCGAGAGCCCGTAGTCCAGTTCGGCGCCGTCCACCAGCAGGGCCTCCACCGTGCGGGTCTCGGGGTCGATGTCGGCCTCGACGCCCTCGCCGGCGTACCGGGGATAGCCCGACGCACCCGTCTCACCGGTGGCTTCGACGACGGCCGAACGGATCGCGACCTCCGCGAGGTGCGCCGGGTCGCGCCCCTCCGCGTGCTCGGGCACCAGCAGGATCTCGAAGCGCTGCGGATGTGTGCTCATGCAGGCGACGCTAGAGACGTTCGGCCCGCCACGCACCTCAGGTGCCCAAGGCACCGCAGGCGACCTCAGGTGGATTCGCGGTGGATCGCGCGGGCTCCCATGAGGTCGTGCCCCTCCGGCGTGCGGTCCGGGTCGCCGACCACGCGGTCGACCAGCTCGGCCAGGTGCTGGCCGGTCTCCATGTCGATCTGGACCGTGCTCAGCCGGGGCCTCAGCAGTTTGCCGAGCAGCAGGTCGTCGGCGCCCATCACGGCCGTGTCGTCCGGGACGGACACGCCCGCGTCCTGCAAGGCGCGCATCAGGAGCATCGCGTACTCGTCGTTGTACGCGAAGACGGCGTCCAGCCCCAGGGCGGGCCAGCGGGCGGCCAGGGCCCCGGCCGACTCCTCCGTGTAGGCCAGCGGCACCGGCACGACCTCCGCGCCGGTGCCCGCCACCGCGCCGCGCACCCCTTCGAGGCGGGGCCCGGAGAACAGGTCCAGACCGGCCTCCTCGGGCACGACGACACCGATGCGCCGGTACCCGCGCTCCAGCAGGTGGGCGCCCGCGCAGCCGCCCACCCGGCGCTGGTCCACGGCCAGGCTGTGGGCGCCCTCGACGGGCCGGGGCCCGAGGGTGATCACGGCCCGGGCGCCGGACCGCTTGAGGACGTCCACGCCCTGCGGGGTGAGCTCCACCTCGCCGAACGACACGACGGCGACAGGCCTCAGCTCCGCCCAGGCGCGGGCCGCCTCGTCCCCGTCCAGGCCCATGCCGGCGTACTGCACGACCGTGTAGTCGAGCCGGCGCAGCGCCCACTGGAGCTCGTTGAGGAAGTGGCCGTAGAGCGGGCCGACGGGGATGTGCGCCGTGGGCAGCAGCACGATCCGGGTGCGGCCGGCGCGCAGGCTGCGGGCGGCGGCGTGGGGTACGTAACCCAGCTCCTCGGCGGCCTCCCGCACGCGGCGGCGGGTCGGTTCGCTGATCCGTACGGCCGAGGTGTTGTTGAGGACGTACGAGACGGTGGCCCGGGAGACACCGGCCAGCCGCGCGACATCGGCGCTGGTCGGAACCGGGCGTGGCGCCGGAGGCCCGGCGGGCGGTCTGGGGGGTGTCTGGGTCATCGCTCTCGCATCTTTCCAGACCGGTCCCCGCCGGGGTCTGGCGGATGGCCGGAAAGGGGTGCTACACAGTCCCCCACCAGCTTACTGACACGTGTCACCATCGTGTGTGACCCCACCCCAGGAGGGCAACGTGGCCCTTTCCGCGTCCGGTGCGGAAACGTCCGGGACGTCCGGCACCGATTCGCCGTCCGACTCGCCGGCTTCTCCCCCGTCCCCAGCCCCCGCCCCCGTGCGGCGCCCCACGCGCGGACTGCTGCCGCTGCTCCTCATGGGAAACGCCGCCATGTACGCGCTGTACGTCGGCGTCCCGGGCGTCCTGCTGGCGCTCCAGATCGAGGACATCGACCCGGCCGGCAAGGTGACCAGTTTCGGACTCGTCTCCGGCGTCTCGGCGGTGTTCGCGACCGTCTTCAACCCGGTCGCGGGCGCGCTGTCGGACCGCTCGGGCCGCCGCAACCCGTGGATCCTCGCCGGAGGGCTCCTGGCCCTTCCCGTGATGCTGCTGCTCGGCAGCGTCGACACGATCCTTCTGGTGACGATCGCCTGGTGCCTGGGCCAGGCCGTGATGAACGTCTACCAGGCCGCCCTGACCTCGGTTGTCCCCGACCGGGTCCCGGTGGCCGCGCGCGGCCGGGCCTCGGCGGCCGTCGGCCTGGGCCTGCCCGTGGGCACCACCGCCGGCGCCCTGCTCGGCGCGGCGTTCTCGGAGGACTACCGCACCGGCTACCTGGTGTTCGGCGCCGTCGTGGCGGCCGCGGCCGTGCTGTTCACCGCCTGCGCCCGCGAGGAGCGGCTGCCCGCCCGCCGGCCGATGCCGTTCCGGGAACAGATCGCCGCGTTCGGCAGTGCGCTGCGGGCCCATGACTTCCGGTGGGCCTTCATCGGGCGGGCACTGCTGATCCTGGGGTACTTCGCGGTCGCCGCCTTCCAGCTCTACGTCCTCCAGGACCACACCGAGCTGCCCGCCGGGCTGAGCGCCGAGGAAGCCGTGGCGATCCTGATGCCGGTCAGCAGCGCGGCGATGGCCCTGTCCACCGTCGCCGGGGGCTGGCTGTCCGACCGCTTCGACCGCCGCAAGCTCTTCGTCGGCGCCTCGGCGGCGCTGACCGCGGCCGCCCTGCTGGTCCCGGCCGTGTCGGCGAGCTGGCCCGCCATGCTGGTCTTCTCCGTGCTCAACGGCCTGGGCTTCGGCTGCTACATGGCAGTCGACACGGCCCTCGTCACGATGGTGCTGCCCAAGGCCGAGGACGCCGCCCGGGACATGGGCGTGCTCAACATCGCCAACGCGGGACCGCAGATCGTCGCCCCGTTCGTCGCCTCGGTGATCGTCACCGCCACCGGCGGGTACACCGCTCTCTTCCTCGTCGCGGCCGCGCTGTCGGTGCTCGGCGCACTGGCCGTACGGCCGATCCGTACCGTGTCCTGATCACCCGTCGACACTCCTGCTACCAGAAGGGCAGCAACGTGCGTCTGCACACCACCACCTGGGGCGAGGGCGACCGCGTCGCCCTGCTCATCCACGGCATCATGGCCGACCACCGCACCTGGCGGCGGGTCGGGCCGGCCCTCGCCGAGCGGGGTTACCGCGTCCTCGCCGTCGACCTGCGCGGTCACGGCGCCAGCGGGCGGGCGGAGACGTACACGGCGCGGGACTTCGCCGACGACGTCGTCGACACCCTGCCGAAGGGCGCGGAGCTCGCCGTGGGGCACTCGCTCGGCGGCCTGACACTGTCCCTCGCCGTCGAGCGCCTCGCACCGCGCCGCGCGGTCTACTCGGACCCGGCGTGGCACCTGCCGGCGGGCGCGGAGGGCTTCCGTGGCGGACTGTTCGCCCAGTTCAAGGCCGCGACGCGGGAGATGGTGACGGCGATGAACCCGCGCTGGGAGGCGGCGGACGTCGACATCGAGCTGGAGACCCTGAAGGTGTGGGACGAGGCGACGGCGTACGGGCTCGAACCCGTCGCCGGGACCGATCTGCTGCCGCCCGCGCCCGTCGTCCCGTCGCTGGTGACCCTCGCCGATCCGAGTCAGCTCATATCCCCGGAGCGGGCCGCGCTGCTCCGGGAGCGCGGTTTCGAGGTCCGCACGGTCAAGGGGGCCGGGCACACCATCCACCGGGACGACTTCGACGCCTTCATGGCGGCGCTGGACGGATGGGTCTGACCGGCCCCGTCAGGCGACGGTGACGGCCGCGAAGGTGTCGCGGAACGCGCCCAGGGTCGTCGCCCCGGGCGTCCGGTCCAGCACCGCGAACACGACCTCGTCGAAGTGGCGGGCGAACCGGCCCTCCCCGGTCAGCAGCGCCCGGAAGGCGCGCGCCACCTCGGCGGGGTCGTTGCGGAAGACCCCGCATCCCCACGCGCCCAGCACGAGGCGCCGGTAGCCGCACACCGCCGCCGTCTCCAGCACGCGTTCCGCGCGCGAGGCCAGCGCCGCCGGTATGCGCCCGGCGTCCTCGGGCGTACGGCTGGTGATCACCCCGGCGTTGGGTGCGGGGGACGTGAGAAATCCCACTGTGTAAGGGGAGTTGAGGAGCCGGCCGCGGTCGTCGCGGAAGACCGGGACGCCCGGGGAGTGGATGACGCGGTCGGTGTAGAAGGGGCTGCGGTCGGCGCGGTGGTGGGCGTAGAACTCCGGTACGCGCAGCAGCGTGGCGTACAGCGCCGAGGCCCGGCACAGGGCCTCCTCCTGCGCCTGTGCTCCGTTCAGGTAGCCTCCGCCCGGGTTGCGGGCGGAGGAGAAGTTGAGGACGGCGACCTCGCCCGGGGCGTCGTGGGTGAACCGTCGCGCGGCCTCCAGGCTGGACTCGCCCGTGACCTCGAACCGGGTGGTCCGGTCGGTGTCCGGGGTCACCGCGACGGGCTCGGGGCCGTACATCGTGGTCCCGGCGAGGGCGGCGGCGGCCTCGGCGCCGATGGTGACGGGGCGGCCACCGGGGGCCTCGTACCGGCCGGCCCCGACGATCTCCTCGGTTCGCTTCGCGATCTCTCGCAGACGTGCACTCATACCCGGCATGGTCGATAATCATTCGAGCGCGCGGCAACCGGATTTCCGCCCCTGAGGGCACTCTTGTGCGATCACAGACCGGTGGCTTAGGTGGGACGGAACGCCTTCAGCAGGAGGAGCCCACATGCCACTGAACGACCTGCCGGACAGCGGCGGTCCACTGGCCGAGGACGAGGCCGAGGATCTGCTGCGCTGCATCTGTTTCAAGACCGGCCCCCCGCGCGCGGTGGGGGTCGAACTGGAGTGGTTCGTCCATGACCTGCACGTCCCGCACCTTCCCGTCACCCACGACCGGCTCCGTACCGCCTTCGGCGGATTGCGGGCCCTGCCGCTGAAGTCGGCACTCACCCTCGAACCCGGCGGGCAGCTCGAGCTCAGCTCGCCGCCCGCGGCGTCCCTCATGGAGTGCGTCGGCACCGTCTCGGCCGATCTGGCGGCCGTACGGACCGCACTGGGCGCCCTCGGCCTCACCCTCACCGGCTCCGGTACCGATCCCTGGTACCCGCCCCGCGACCGGCTGCTGAGCGAGCCGCGCTACGACGCGATGGAGAGCTACCTGGACCGTACGGGTCCGGCGGGGCGCGCCATGATGCGGGACACGGCCTCGGTGCAGGTGTGCCTGGACGCCGGTCACGAGGAGCCCGGGCCGCTGGGCTTCGAGCGGCGCTGGCGGCTGGCCCACCTGCTGGGTCCCGTCCTGGTCGCCGCGTTCGCCAACTCGCCGGTCCTGCACGGCAAACCGTCCGGTCTGCGGTCGGCCCGGCAGGGTCTGTGGGCGGACCTCGATCCGGTACGGGGCACGGCGCCCGGCACCGGGCTGGAGCCGCGCGCCGCGTGGGCGGCGCACGTGCTGGACGCGCCGGTGATGTGCGTCCGGGGCACGGACGGGGGCGGGCCCTGGGAGGTGCCCGAGGCGCTGACCTTACGGGAGTGGCTGCGGTCCGGGGGGCCGAGGCCCGCCACCCGCGCGGACCTCGACTACCACGTGACCACGCTGTTCCCGCCGGTCCGGCCGCGCGGGCACCTGGAACTGCGCATGATCGACGCCCAGCCGGGCGAGGACGGCTGGATCGTGCCGCTCGCGGTCACGACCGCGCTGTTCGACGACCCGGAGGCGGCCGAGGCCGCGTACCGGGTGGTCGAGCCCCTGGGGGCGACGGCGTCAATGGCCGACACCCCGCCGCGTGACGCGCTGTGGCGCGGCGCCGCCCGCGACGGCCTGGCCGCGCCCGCACTGCACGAGGCCGCCGTCGCCTGTTTCGCGCTCGCGCTGGAGGCCCTGCCCCGGCTGGGCGCCACCACCGCCGTCCTGGACGCGGTCGCCGCGTTCCACGAGCGCCATGTCGTACGGGGCCGGTGTCCCGCCGACGACCAGTTGACCCCCGCGACCACGACCGTGACCGGGGCACCCGGGAAGGACGCCAGCAGATGACCGACCCCGAGAAGCTCAGGCGGCGGGCGCTGGACGCGCTGACCACCGCCCGGGCTCGCACCGCGCTGCTCACGAGCTGTGTCGACGACGGTGAACTGACGGCCCAGCACTCGCCGTTGATGTCCCCGCTGGTGTGGGACCTGGCCCACATCTCCAACCAGGAGGAGCAGTGGCTCTGGCGGGCGGTGGCGGGCCGTGAGGCGCTGCGCCCCGAGATCGACTCGATCTACGACGCGTTCGAGCACCCCAGGGCCACCCGGCCCACGCTGCCGCTGCTGGCACCGGCCGAGGCGCGGGCGTACGCCTCCGACGTGCGCGACCGGGTGCTGGACGTCCTGGAGCGCACCCCGCTGGAGGGCGGCCGGCCGCTGGTGGACGCGGCCTTCGCCTTCGGGATGATCGCCCAGCACGAGCAGCAGCACGACGAGACGATGCTGATCACCCACCAACTGCGGCGCGGCCCCGCCGCGCTGGACGCCCCGGCGCCGCCGCCCGGTCCGGGTACGGCGGGCCTCCCCGCCGAAGTGCGGGTGCCGGGCGGTCCGTTCACCATGGGCACCTCGGCGGAGCCGTGGGCACTGGACAACGAACGCCCGGCGCACGCGCGCGTGGTGCCCGACTTCTTCATCGACACGGTGCCGGTCACCAACGGCGCGTACATGGCCTTCATCGCGGACGGCGGCTACCGCGACGAGCGCTGGTGGGCGCCGGAGGGCTGGGCGCAGATCCGCGAGCACGGCATCGGCGCGCCGCTGTTCTGGCGCCGTGAGGGCGGCCAGTGGCTGCGGCGCCGGTTCGGTGTCGTGGAGCCGGTGCCCGAGGACGAGCCGGTGCTGCACGTGAGCTGGTACGAGGCCGACGCCTACGCCCGCTGGGCGGGGCGGCGGCTGCCGACCGAGGAGGAGTGGGAGAAGGCCGCCCGGCACGACCCGGTCTCCGGCCGCTCGCGGCGCTACCCGTGGGGCGACGAGGACCCGGCGCCCGACCATGCCAACCTGGGCCAGCGCCATCTGCGGCCCGCGGCTGCCGGGAGCTATCCGGCGGGGCAGTCGCCGCTGGGCGTACGGCAGTTGATCGGCGACGTGTGGGAGTGGACGTCCAGCGACTTCCTGCCGTACCCCGGTTTCGTCGCCTTCCCGTACAAGGAGTACTCGGAGGTCTTCTTCGGGCCGGGGCACAAGGTGCTGCGCGGCGGTTCCTTCGCCGTGGACCCGGTGGCCTGCCGGGGCACGTTCCGCAACTGGGACCTGCCCGTCAGGCGGCAGATCTTCTCCGGGTTCCGTACGGCGAGGGACGCCTGATGTGCCGTCACATCGCCTACGTCGGGCCACCGGTACCGCTGGGCGAGGTGCTGGTGGAGCCGGCGCACGGCCTGTACCGGCAGTCCTGGGAGCCACGCCGGCAGCGGTACGGGACGGTGAACGCGGACGGGTTCGGTGTGGGCTGGTACGCGGACGGCGACCCCGTGCCGGCCCGCTACCGGCGCGCCGGGCCCATCTGGGCCGACCTGTCGTTCGCCGACCTGGCCAGGGTGGTACGCACCGGGGCCCTGCTGGCCGCCGTCCGGGACGCCACGCTGTCCGGGGCCGACGCGGAGGCGGCCGCCGCGCCGTACGCCGCCGGGCCGTGGCTGTTCAGCCACAACGGGGCGGTGCGCGGCTGGCCCGGTTCGCTGGCGCCGCTCGCGCGGCGGCTGCCGGGCGACGAGCTGCTGTCGCTGGAGGCCCGCAACGACTCGGCCCTGGTGTGGGCGCTGCTCCTGCACCGGCTGCGGGACGGCGACGACCCCGCCCGGGCGCTGGCCGACACCGTGTACGACGTCGCCGCCGCGGCGCCCGGGTCGCGGCTGAACCTGCTGCTCACCGATGGCGAGACCGTCTGGGCGACCGCCTGGGGCGACACCCTGTGGTACCTGGCCGAGCCGGGCCGGGGCCGCGCGGTCGTGGCCTCGGAGCCGTACGACGACGATCCGGGCTGGCGTGAGGTGCCCGACCGCACCGTGCTCGCCGCGACCCGCACCGATGTTCTTCCGACCCCGCTCAAGGAGCCACCCGCGTGAGCCCGTTCCTGCTGACCCGTACCCTGCCCGAGGACGCCACCGGTGCCGATCTGCGCGCCGACGTCCTGCACGGCCTGACCCGTACGCCCAAGGACCTGCCGCCCAAGTGGTTCTACGACGCGCGGGGCAGTGAACTGTTCGAGGAGATCACCAGGCTGCCCGAGTACTACCCGACCCGGGCGGAGCGGGAGATCCTGATCGCCCGCTCGGCGGAGATAGCCGCCGCCACCGGGGCCCGCACCCTGGTGGAGCTGGGCTCGGGCTCGTCGGAGAAGACCCGCCACCTGATCGACGCGCTGCTGCCGGGGCTGGAGAGCTACGTACCGGTGGACGTGAGCGAGAGCGCGCTGACGGGGGCGGCCGAGGCGCTGACCGCCGAGCACCCGGGGCTCCTGGTGCACGCGCTGATCGCCGACTTCACCCGGGGCCTGGCCCTGCCGGGCACGCCGGGGCCCCGGCTGGTCGCCTTCCTGGGCGGCACGATCGGCAACCTGCTCCCCGGGCAGCGGAAGGTGTTCCTGCGGTCCGTGCGTTCACTGCTGGCGCCCGGCGACGCGCTGCTGCTGGGCACGGACCTGGTGAAGGACGAGGCGACGCTGGTCGCGGCGTACGACGACGCGGCGGGCGTGACGGCCGCGTTCAACAAGAACGTGCTGGCGGTGCTGGCGCGCGAGCTGGGCGCGGACGCCGATCCGGCCGACTTCGACCACGTCGCGGTCTGGGACCGGGAGAAGGAGTGGATAGAGATGCGGCTGCGGGCGCGGGAGGCGCTGACCGTGAAGATCCCGGAGCTGGACCTGGCGGTCCCCTTCGATGCCGGTGAGGAGATGCGTACGGAGGTGTCGGCGAAGTTCCGTCAGGAGGGGGTGCGGGGCGAGCTGTCGGCCGCCGGGATGGAGCTGACGCACTGGTGGACGGACGAGGAGGGGCGGTTCGCGCTGTCGCTGGCGACAGCGGTGTGAATCGCGTTCTGAGCCGCCCGGGCCAGTGAGCGGCGGTCGGTGTGGCGACCGGCGGGGATCGGGGGCAGGATCCGGATCTCCGCCGTGAGCCCGCCGGCCGCCGCCACGCGCCACAGCGAGGCGGCGAGCGGGTCGTCGCCGACGAAGGCCGCCGGGCCGGCCGGGTGGTAGGTGACGCGTACGGGCTGGACGGCGGCGCCGGCGTCGAGCGCGGCCTGGAAGGCGGCGGGCCGGAACCGGCCGTGGGCGCGGCCGCACCAGGTGGAGCCCTCGGGGAAGACCACCACGCGGGAGCCGCCCCTGAGCGCCTCGGCGATGTCCCGGACCGTGCCGGGCAGGGAGCGCAGCCGGTCGCGTTCGAGGAAGAGGGTGCCGCCCCGGGCGGCGAGCGGGCCGAGCAGCGGCCACCGCCGTACCTCGCTCTTGGCGAGCATCCGGCCGGGCAGGACGGCGGCGACGAGCGGGATGTCGAGCCAGGAGATGTGGTTGGCGACCACGAGGCGCGGGCTGTCGTGTGGTGTGCCGGTGATCCGCAGGCGTACGCCGAAGGCGCGGATCACCGTCCGGCACCACAGGCGGGTGGCCCGCTCGCGGGCGGCGCGGCCGAGGGGCGCCGTGAGGGGCGCGAGGAGCACGCCGGCGAGGACGGCCAGGGTCCCGGCCGCCAGGCGCCCGACGGCCCGGACGCGGGAGGCGGCGGCCGCCGGTCCGGGTGTACGGGCGCAGTGCCGGGGCGTGCAGGGCGCGCCGGGCAGCCAGGCGCTCACCGGACGTCGGGGGCGAGGGAGAGGAAGTGGCGCAGGTAGCGGGGGTTGGTGCGGCGCAGCGACAGCAGCACGTACAGGTCGGCGACGCCGAAGTCGGCGTCGTGGGCGGGCGCGCCGCAGACCCAGGCGCCGAGGCGCAGGTATCCGCGCAGCAGGGGCGGGAGCTCGGTGCGGCCGGCGGGGCGGGCGACGCCGTCGGCGGACCAGAGCTTGTGCGGGGTGACCCAGTACTCCTCGGGGGCCAGGTGTTTGGCCCTGACCGTGTCCCAGGTCGCGGCGGCGAGGGCGCCGCCGTCGGCGAGCGGGAGGGAGCAGCAGCCGGCCAGCCAGGTGTGGCCGGTGCTGGTCATGTAGCGGGCGATGCCTGCCCAGATGAGGGAGATGACGGCGCCGTTGCGGTGCGCGGGGTGGACGCAGGAGCGGCCGACCTCGACGAGGTCGTCGCGGACCGGGGCGAGCCGGGTGAGGTCGAACTCGCCCTCGGAGTACAGCCGCCCGGCGACCCGGGCGCGCTCGGGCGGCAGCAGCCGGTAGGTGCCGACGACGTCGCCGGTGGCCTCCTCCCGTACCAGGAGGTGGTCGCAGTAGGCGTCGAACTCATCCGCGTCCAGGCCCGGTTCGGGCCCGTCGAGCCGGGCGCCGAGCTCTCCGGCGAACACCTGGTGACGCAGCCGCTGGGCGGCGCGCACCTCCTCCTGCTCGCGGGCGAGCGCGACGACGTAGCGGGGCTGGGGCGCGGTGGGGCTCTCCAGCGTGGCGGCGGGGGATGCGGGCATGGCGGTCTCCTGTGCCGGAGGGAAGGACCCGGGCCACGACTGCGGCGGCCCGGCCCCTTACTTCTTCCGTGGCCGGCTGGATTCGGCATGACCGTGCGGCGGAGCGAGGGTGTGCGCCTGCTGAATGCCCGGTACGCGACCCGCACGGATGGGTGCCCCCGTGGCGGCCACGGCCCGCTTACGCCCCAGCGCACGGACCGGGTTCACCCCTCGCCGCTTACCGGCCGGTGCCCCTGCCGCGCGCTCATGCGCCGGTGACCCGCGGCGCGCGCGACCCGGCCCGGTTACCCGGCGGCGCCCGTGGGCCGGTTACACCGCGACATGCGCGACCCGCCCCGGCAACCCCGTGGCCCGCTCGGGCCGGCTTACCCCTCGCCGCCTGGCGGCCGGTGACCTGCGGCGCTGGTGCGCCGTGTCCCCCGGCGGGCGCGGACCGGTTCACGCCTCGCCGCTTACTGGCCGGTGACCCGCGGCGCGCGTGACCCGGCCCCGTCATCCCGCAGCGCTCGCACCCCGTCCCCGGTCCCCTCGCCGCCCCTCGCCCGGCCCCCGTTACCCCTCGCCGGTCAGGATGGCGGTGATCCTGGCCGAGGCTGCCTGGGCCGCGGGCTTGGGGGGCCGGCCCTGGAGGACGGTGGTCATGTAGGGCTTGATGGGGTTGGCGGCCTCGACGGCGGCCCATTCCGGTGAGTTGGGTGTCGCACGGCCGCGTGCGGCGCCCGCGGCCATGGCGGCGGTGGCTTCCTGGCCGTCCACGGCGGCGGCGAGGGAGGCCTTGTTGGGGACGTAGCTCATGGTGCGGGCGAGGTCGGTCTGCCACTTCTCGCCGGCCAGCGCCGTGACGACGTCGATGGCGGCGTGCCGGTCGCGGGAGTTGAGCGGGACGATCAGGTCGGAGCCGCCGGTGAAGACCGCGCACGGCTTGCCGGCGGACTTGCCGGGGATGGGGAAGAAGCCGAGCTTGTCCTTGAGGGCGGGGTTGCGTTCCGTGATGGCGGCGGCGACGCTCGGCGGCGCGATGATCTGGGCGACGTCGCCCCGGGCGAAGACCTGGGCCTGGGGCGGGTTCTCCTCGTCGGCGTCCTCGGGGCCCTCGCCGAGTGCCTGGAGTTCTTTGTAGACGTCCATGCCGCGCAGGGCGGCCGGGGTGTCAAGGGCTCCGGTCCACCGGCCGTTCTTCCGGACGGCCAGCTCGCCTCCCTCGTCCCAGATGAACCCGGCCAGGGTGTACCAGTCCTGTCCGGCGAGGTAGATGCCCTGGGTGCCGCCGGCGCTGTCGTTGAGCTTCTCGGTGTCCTCCAGCCACTGCTCGCGGGTCTTCGGGGGCGTCTTGATCCCGGCCCGGTCGAACAGGTCCTTGTTGTAGACGACCACCCGGTTGGCCGCGTACCAGGGGATGCCGTACTGGGACCCGTTGACCTTGCCGGGTTCGGCGAGACCGGGCAGCCAGTCCTGGTAGCCGAGGTCGCGCACCGATTCGAGCGTCAAGTCGTACAGCAGCTCGGTCTCGGCGTACTGGGCGACCTGGGTGTTGCCGACCTCGATGACGTCGGGGGCGTCGTCGCTCTCCAGCGCGGCGGTGACCTTCTTGCCGATGCCGGTCCACTCCTGGAAGGTGACCTCCAGGTCGATGCCGGGGTGCTCCTTCTCGTACGCGGTGGTGAACCGCTTCAGGAAGTCGTCGGACACGCTGCCCTTCATCAGCCACACCGTCACCGTGCGGGTGCCGGCCTTGTCGTCGCCGGGCAGGAGGCCGCATCCGGTCAGGGCGGGCGCGGCCGCGACGACGAGCGCGCAGGCGCACGCCAGGAAGCGCTTCTTCACGTAGGTCACCTTTTGCGTGTGCGGAAGAGTGGACCCGACGTGGGGGGAAGCGAAGCGGGTTCGCCGCGGGCGTGATGGCTGGATTTTGGTATGGACCAAGTGGCGGGTCAAGGGTTCGGGGCAAGGGGTCGGCCTGGCGCCGCATCCCGTGCCCCATCGCCGCGCGGACCTCGGCCTGGTGGTGCACCGTGGAAGGAACGCACCACCGGGCGAACGAGGAGACCTCCATGTCGCAGCACACCTACCGCGTCACCGAGATCGTCGGCACCTCGCACGAGGGCGTGGACCACGCGATGCGCAACGGCATCGCGCGCGCCTCCGAGACGCTGCGGAATCTCGACTGGTTCGAGGTGACGCAGATCAGGGGGCACATCGAGAACGGGCGGATCGCCCACTACCAGGTCGGCCTGAAGGTGGGCTTCCGTCTGGAGGAAGGCACCGAGGCGGCAGGCTGATCAGGTCCGGCCCTCCTTCTCCTGGGCCTCCACCAGCGCCTGGGAGCTCTCCGCCCAGCGGGCCCGTACGACCCGGAAGCCCGCCCGTTCGGCGGCGTCGCAGACCAGTTCGTCGTCGTCGACGAGCATGCGGACCTCGCGGGTGCCGGAGAGCCGGCGCAGGATCTCCAGCTTGGTGACCCGGGCCGGGCGGCGGTCCTGGTTGCCGCGCATGTGCAGCGGGCCTTCGGGCAGGCCGTGCTCGGCGAGCCAGGCGACCGTGTCGGCGCGGCACCGTTCGGGCCGTCCGGTGAGGTAGACGACGTCGCACTCCCCGGCCGCCTCCAGGCACAGCTCCACGCCCCGCGCGAGCGGCGGGTCCTTGGGGGCGGCGGCGAAGAAGGCGTCCCAGTCGCGCGGCTTGCGCTCCAGGAACCGCTGCCGGTGCCGGGCGTCGGAGAGCGTGTTGTCCAGGTCGAATACGGCCAGTGGCCTGCTCTTTCGCGTCACGGCCCCCAGCGTAGGGAATCCCTGCCGGGCGCAGGCGTTGAATCAGGGCGTGAGCTCATTGATCGCTGCGACGCGACTGTCGGTACTGGACCGCTCCCGCACCCGCGAGGGCCAGGACGGCCCGCGGGCGCTGCGGGACACCGTGGCCCTCGCCCGGGAGCTGGAGGCGCTCGGCTACCACCGCTTCTGGGTCTCTGAGCACCACGGTGTGCCGGGCGTCGCGGGTTCGGCGCCGACCGTGCTGGCGGCCGCCGTCGCCGCCGCGACCGGCACCATCCGGGTGGGCACGGGCGGGGTGATGCTGCCCAACCACCAGCCCCTGGTGGTGGCCGAGCAGTTCGGGGTGCTGGAGTCCCTCTTCCCGGGCCGGATCGACATGGGCCTGGGCCGTTCCGTCGGGTTCACGGACGGGATACGGCGGGCGCTGGGCCGCGACAAGAAGGACGCCGACGACTTCGCGGGGCAGTTGGACGAGCTGCTGGGCTGGTTCACGGGTACGCAGACGGCGTACCCGCGGGTGCACGCCCGCCCCGCCGAGGGGCTGCGGGTGGCGCCGTACGTCCTCGCCACGGGCGAGGGCGCGGCCGTCGCCGCCGCGGCCGGGCTGCCGCTGGTGATAGGGGACCTGAAGGGCCGCTCGAAGGTGGTGGCCGCGATCGAGCGCTACCGCGCGGGCTTCCGCCCTTCCGTCTGGTCGGCGGAGCCGTACGTCGTCGTGGCGGGCACCGTCGCGGTCGCGGCGACCGAGGAGGAGGCGGCGCGGCTGCTGGTCCCGGAGGCGTGGTCGCTGGCGTACTCGCGCACCGAGGGCGTCTTCCCTCCGCTGGCGCCGCCGGAGCGGATCGAGCGCCTGACGATGACGGCCCGGCAGCGGGAGTTCTACGAGTCGGCGCTGCGCGGCCACATCCACGGCACCGAAGAGCAGGTGCGGGACGCGCTGGAGGAGGCCGTGAAGCAGACGGGTGCCGACGAGATCCTGGTCACGACCAGTACGTACGACCGCGCAGCGCTGCTGGACTCGTACGCCAGGCTCGCCCGTCTCGCGGGCCTGACCAGCGTAAACGCCTAGACTGACGGTCATGCGAGGCCCTTACGACCATGATCCGTACGTCCGTGTCCGGGGCGCCCGGGAGCACAATCTGCGCACCGTGGACGTGGACGTCCCACGGGACGCGATCGCCGTGTTCACGGGCGTGTCGGGCTCGGGCAAGTCGTCGCTCGCGTTCGGGACGATCTACGCGGAGGCGCAGCGGCGCTACTTCGAGTCGGTCGCGCCGTACGCGCGGCGGCTGATCCACCAGGTGGGGGCGCCGAAGGTCGGGGAGATCACCGGTCTGCCCCCGGCGGTGTCGCTGGAGCAGCGCCGCTCGTCGCCGGGCTCGCGCTCCTCGGTCGGTACGGTCACGACGCTGTCGAACTCGCTGCGGATGCTGTTCTCGCGGGCGGGCGACTACCCGGAGGGGGCGGAGCGGCTGGACTCGGACGCCTTCTCGCCGAACACGGCCGCCGGGGCGTGCCCCGAGTGCCATGGCCTGGGCCGCATCCACCGCACCAGCGAGGAGCTGCTGGTGCCCGATCCGGGCCTGTCGATCCGGGAGGGGGCGATCGCGGCCTGGCCGGGCGCCTGGCAGGGCAAGAACCTGCGGGACGTGCTGGACGCCCTCGGGTACGACGTCGACCGGCCGTGGCGGGAGCTGGCGCAGGGGGACCGGGACTGGATCCTGTTCACCGACGAGCAGCCGGTGGTCACGGTGCATCCGGTGCGGGAGGCGGGCCGTATCCAGCGTCCGTACCAGGGCACGTACATGAGCGCGCGGCGGTACGTCCTGCACACCTTCGCCGAGTCGAGGAGCCAGACGCTGCGGGCCAAGGCGGAACGCTTCCTCACCAGCGTGCCGTGCCCGGTGTGCGGCGGGAGCCGGCTGCGGCCCGAGGCCCTGGCGGTCACCTTCGCGGGGCGGACGATCGCGGAGCTGGCGGCGCTGCCGCTGACCGCGATGGCCGAGGTCCTCGCGCGGGACGCGGGCAGCGAGACGGCACGCGTACTGACCGCCGACCTGAGGGCCCGTATCGCCACCGTCACCGAGCTGGGGCTCGGCTATCTCAGCCTGGACCGCGCCACGCCGACGCTCTCCAGCGGTGAGCTGCAACGGCTGCGGCTGGCCACGCAGCTCCGCTCGGGCCTGTTCGGTGTGGTGTACGTGCTCGACGAGCCGTCCGCCGGTCTGCATCCGGCCGACACGGAGGCGCTGCTGGTGGTCCTGGACCGGCTGAAGGCGGCCGGCAACTCGGTGTTCGTGGTCGAGCACCACCTGGACGTGGTGCGGCACGCGGACTGGCTGGTGGACGTGGGTCCCCGGGCGGGCGAGCACGGCGGGCGGGTGCTGCACAGCGGCCCGCCGGAGGGGCTGCGCGGGGTGGCGGAGTCGGCGACGCGCCGGTTCCTGTTCGACCGGGGCCCGGCGCCCGCGCGGTCGGTGCGCGAGCCGTCCGGGTGGCTGAAGCTCGGCCCGGTCACGCGGCACAATCTGCGGGCCCTGGAGGCGGAGCTGCCGCTGGGCGCCCTGACGGCGGTGACGGGCGTGTCCGGTTCGGGCAAATCGACGCTCGTGGGTGAACTGACGGGTGAACTCCCCGGCCTGGATCGGGTGGTGACGGTGGACCAGCGGCCGATCGGCCGGACACCGCGCTCGAACCTGGCGACGTACACGGGCCTGTTCGACGTGGTCCGCAAGTTGTTCACGGGGACGGATGGTGCGCGGGCGCGCGGCTACAAGGCGGGGCGGTTCTCGTTCAATGTGGCGGGCGGGCGGTGCGAGACGTGCCAGGGCGAGGGGTTCGTCTCGGTGGAGCTGCTGTTCCTGCCCAGTACGTACGCCCCGTGCCCGGACTGCGGCGGCGCCCGCTACAACCCGGAGACGCTGACGGTGCGCTACCGGGGCCGGAACATCGCCGAGGTGCTGGACCTGACGGTGGAGGCGGCGTCGGAGTTCTTCGCGGACACGCCCGCCGCCGTGCGCAGCCTGGGCGCCCTGCTCGACGTGGGGCTCGGGTACCTGCGGCTGGGGCAGCCGGCGACGGAGCTGTCGGGGGGCGAGGCGCAACGCATCAAACTGGCCGCCGAGCTTCAGCGGCTGCGCCGCGGTCACACCCTGTACGTGCTGGACGAGCCGACGACCGGGCTGCACCCGGCCGATGTGGAGGTGCTGATGCGCCAGTTGCACGGCCTGGTGGACGCCGGCCACTCGGTGGTGGTCGTCGAGCACGACATGGACGTGGTGGCCGGCGCGGACTGGGTGGTCGACCTGGGCCCGGGCGGTGGCGACGCGGGCGGCCGGATCGTCGCCGCCGGCACACCGGCCGAGGTGGCGGGTGCGGCGGGCAGCCGCACCGCGCCGTACCTCGCGGCGGCTCTGGCGGGTCAGGCGGCCGTGTCGTAGGTGTAGTGGCGGGTGTGGTCGAGCATGTCCGCCGGGGTGACGTCGTTCCACGGGCGCATGGTGTCGTTCAGGTCGACGACGTTCGGTGTGCCGGCGGTGGGCAGGTACCCCGACCGGGGGTGGCGGGCCTGCCAGTCGGCCCACAGCTTGTCGATGAAGGCGTGGTGGAGCCAGAAGACCGGGTCGTTGGGGGAGGCACCGGTGGCCATGTGGCCGCCGACCCACACGTGGACGCGGTTGTGGAGGTTCGCGCCGCGCCAGCCCTCCAGGTGGTTGCGGAAGCCGTCGGACGCGCTGTTCCAGGGCGCCATGTCGTACGTCTCCATGGCGAGGACGGCGTCCACCTCGGCGCGGGTGGGGAGCTGGCGGCCGCCGGCCCCGAGGGCGCGGCGGAGGTAGTCGCGGCCGTCGACCCGTACGGAGACGGTCCAGCGGTTGGCGGAGCGGGCGAACGGCCCGTCCATGACCTGGCCGTCACGGGCGCGCCCGGTGCCGCCGAGGAAGTCGGGGGCCCACAGGGAGGCGCGGGGCGTGCGGTCCACGGTCCAGTCCCAGTAGGGCAGGGCGACGGACGGGTCGATGGCCTGGAGCGCCTGCTCGAACTGGAGGAGGAAGCGGCGGTGCCAGGGCAGGAAGGACGGCGAACGGTGGCCGACCCGGTCGCCGTTGTCGGTGTCGCTCATGATGAAGGCGTTGTGCGTGGTGACGAAGGTGTCGTACTGGCCGGTGCGCTTGAGCTCCAGCACGGCGTTGACGAAGCCGCGCTTCTCGGCGGCGGTGAGCTGGGCCTGGTTCTTGCGTACGGTCATGGTGGTGCGGCTCCGGGTTCGTGATCAGGCGGTGGCGAGGGGCACGAGCGGGGCGCCCTGGAGTTCACGGACGGCGGCCCGGGCCACGGCGCGGGGCGTGGTGAGCGGCTCGTAGTGGTTGATCACGCTGATCCAGGTGCCGTCGGCGTTCCGCATGACGTGCAGTTCCTCGCCGTCGATCCGTACGGCGTAGCCGCCGCCGTGGCCCCCGTGCTCCCCGCCCCCGTGGTGGCCGCCGCCGTGCGAGGGCCCTCCCTGTATGCGGCGCCCCTGGTAGATCTCGTCGAACGCCTCCGGCCCGGTGCCCGGACGGGCCGACGCGGCCGAAGCCCGGTCGGGCGCCGTGACGGCACGCCCGGCGGCGAGGCCCGCGGCGGCCGCGGCGGCGGCGCCGAGTGCGCGGCGGCGCGTGATGCTGGACATGGGTTACCCCCTGAGTGGTGCGGTGGTCGATTTCCGCCGGGGGTGTGGTCAGGTGCCCCCGGCACGGCCATGCCTATCGGGGGTTGTCGGAGCCTGGAATTCCGCAGGAGTCGGTTGGCCGCGATACGGACAACTCGCCATCTATAGTGCAGAATTGAACGAAGTTGATCTTGCTGTAGGCGAGCACGAGAAAGCCCCGGAACGAAAGTCTTGCGGAGAATGTGACGACTCCGTGAAGAATCTTCCGTCCCGGGGCGACAGGGGTGGCGCGGCTCACGCCCGGAGAGTGTCCGGAAATCAGTTGCGGCGCGGCGCCTTGCGCGTGGCCCGCAGCCACTCCTTGTTCATGGCCGCGATCGACGGCAGCGGGATGCCCTTCGGGCAGGCGGTGGCACACTCGCCGGTCAGGCTGCAACCGCCGAAACCCTCCTCGTCCATGACCCGGACCATGTCCAGGACGCGGGTCTCACGCTCCGGCGCGCCCTGCGGGAGCACATTGAGGTGGTTGACCTTCGCCGAGGTGAAGAGCATCGCCGAGCCGTTGGGGCAGGCCGCCACACAGGCGCCGCAGCCGATGCACTCGGCGTGCTCGAAGGCGAAGTCGGCGTCCGCCTTGGGGACGGGCGTGGCGTGCGCCTCCGGGGCCGATCCGGTGGGGGCGCTGATGTAGCCGCCGGCCTGGATGATCCGGTCGAAGGCGGAGCGGTCCACCACCAGGTCCTTGACGACCGGGAAGGCGGAGGCCCGCCACGGCTCGACGTCGATCGTGTCGCCGTCCTCGAACGCCCGCATGTGGAGCTGGCAGGTGGTGGTGCGCTCGGGGCCGTGCGCGTCGCCGTTGATGACGAGCGAGCACGCCCCGCAGATGCCCTCCCGGCAGTCGTGGTCGAAGGCGACGGGGTCCTCGCCCCGGAGGATCAGCTCCTCGTTGAGGGTGTCGAGCATCTCCAGGAACGACATGTCCTTGGAGATGCCGTCCACCTCGTAGGTGGCCATGGCGCCGGGGGCGTCGGCGTTCTTCTGGCGCCAGACGCGCAACTTGAGCCTCATGCGTAGCTCCGCTGGGTGGGGTGGACGTACTCGAAGACGAGGTCTTCCTTGTGCAGGACGGGAGCAGCACCTGTGAACTCCCAGGCGGCCGCGTACGCGAACTCCTCGTCCTTGCGGGCGGCTTCGCCGTCCGGCGTCTGGGACTCCTCGCGGAAGTGACCGCCGCAGGACTCGGAGCGGTGCAGGGCGTCGAGGCACATCAGCTCGGCCAGCTCCAGGTAGTCGACGACGCGGTTGGCCTTCTCCAGCGACTGGTTGAACTCCTCCCCCGTGCCCGGGACCTTGATCCGGCGCCAGAACTCCTCCCGGATCTGCGGTATCCGGTCGAGCGCCTTGCGCAGCCCGTCCGCCGTGCGGGCCATGCCGCAGAACTCCCACATCAGCTCGCCCACCTCGCGGTGGAAGGAGTCCGGGGTGCGGTCCCCGTCGACCGCCAGCAGGAGGTTCAGCCGGTCCTCGGTCTCGGCCACCACCTCCCGTACGGCCGGGTGGTCCGGGGTGACCTTGTCGCTCAGGGGGTTGCGGGCGAGGTAGTCGTTGATGGTGGACGGCAGGACGAAGTACCCGTCGGCCAGGCCCTGCATCAGCGCGGACGCGCCGAGCCGGTTGGCGCCGTGGTCGGAGAAGTTGGCCTCGCCGATGGCGAACAGGCCGGGGACGGTGGTCTGGAGGTCGTAGTCGACCCACAGGCCGCCCATCGTGTAGTGCACGGCGGGGTAGATCCGCATCGGCACCTCGTACGGGTTCTCCGCGGTGATCCGCTCGTACATGTCGAAGAGGTTGCCGTACTTCTCCTCCACCTTGGCCCGGCCCATGCGGCGGATGGCGTCGGCGAAGTCCAGGTAGACGCCCTGCCCCCCGGGGCCGACGCCACGGCCCTCGTCACAGACGTTCTTCGCGGCCCGGGAGGCGATGTCACGCGGGACGAGGTTGCCGAAGGACGGGTAGATCCGCTCCAGGTAGTAGTCCCGCTCGTCCTCGGGGATCTCGTTCGGCGGCCGCCGGTCGCCGCGCGCCTTCGGCACCCAGATGCGGCCGTCGTTGCGCAGCGACTCGCTCATCAGGGTCAGCTTGGACTGGTGGTCGCCGGTGCGCGGGATGCAGGTGGGGTGGATCTGGGTGAAACAGGGGTTGGCGAAGTACGCGCCGCGCCGGTGCGCCCGCCACACGGCGGTGGCGTTGGAGTTCATGGCGTTCGTCGACAGGTAGAAGACGTTGCCGTAGCCGCCGGACGCCAGGACCACCGCGTCCGCGAAGTGGGTGGAGATCTTCCCGGTGACGAGGTCACGGGCGACGATGCCGCGCGCCCGCCCGTCGATCACGATCAGGTCGAGCATCTCGGTGCGCGGGTGCATCTCCACGTTGCCCGCCGCGATCTGCCGGGAGAGCGCCTGGTAGGCGCCGAGCAGGAGCTGCTGGCCCGTCTGGCCGCGGGCGTAGAAGGTGCGGGAGACCTGGACGCCGCCGAAGGAGCGGGTGTCGAGGAGGCCGCCGTACTCGCGGGCGAAGGGCACGCCCTGGGCGACGCACTGGTCGATGATCTCGACGGAGATCTGGGCGAGGCGGTGCACATTGGACTCGCGGGCCCGGAAGTCGCCGCCCTTGACGGTGTCGTAGAAGAGGCGGTGGATGGAGTCGCCGTCGTTGCGGTAGTTCTTGGCCGCGTTGATGCCGCCCTGCGCGGCGATGGAGTGGGCGCGGCGTGGCGAGTCCTGGTAGCAGAACTGGACGACGTGGTAGCCCTGCTCGGCCAGCGTCGCGCCGGCGGAGCCGCCCGCGAGGCCGGTGCCGACGACGATGATCGTGTGCTTGCGGCGGTTGGCGGGATTGACCAGCCGGGCCTCGAAGCGGCGCTTGTCCCAGCGCTCGGCGATGGGCCCCTCGGGCGCTGCCGTGTCGGTGACAGGAGCGCCGGTCGTGTAGTCGAGGTAGCTCATGTCAGCTCACCACTCCGGTCATGACGGCGACGGGTACGGAGATGAAGCCCGCGGTCAGCACGAGCGCGAGGACGTTGGCGAGGGTCTTGAGCGCCCGGTCGCGCCGCGCGCTGCCCACGCCGAGGGTCTGGGCGGCGGACCAGAAGCCGTGCCGGATGTGCAGGCCGACGGCGAGCATCGCCACGATGTAGATGACGTTGCCGTACCAGGTGGAGAAGGTCGCGACGACGTTCTCGTACGGATGGCCCGGCTGGGCGTTCGGGTTCACGGTCAGCGTCGTCAGGTCCAGGATGTGCCAGACGATGAACAGCGCCACGATCACGCCGCCCCAGCGCATGGTGCGGGTCGCGTAGCTCGCGCGGCGCCGCTTGTGCACGTACGCGGTGGGGCGGGCCTTGATGTCGCGCCTGCTGAGCTGGTACGCGGAGACGCCGTGGGCGATGACGGCCGTGAGCAGCACCACGCGGGCGATCCACAGGCCCCACTCGTAGTGCAGGACGGGCTCGCCCATGGTGCGCAGCCAGTGGCCGTACGCGTTGAACTCGCCGGGGCCGAAGAAGACCTTCAGGTTGCCCATCACATGCGCGACGAGGTAAGCGATCATGATCAGGCCGCTGACGGCCATGACCGTCTTCTTGCCGACGGTCGATCCCCAGAACGTGCGCGTGAGGGACGGTTGTCGATCCGTCCGGGTTGCCAGAGCCATGGCTCCGACGCTAGGGGCGGACCGGGCCAGAGGTCCAAGACATGGTCCGGCTGATCTCCATAGGCAATGTCTATGGAGTTGGCTATGGTGGGTGCCATGCAGTTCCAGCAGCTCCTGTACTTCGTGGCGGTGGCCGAGACCCGGCACTTCACCCGGGCCGCCGAGCGCGTCCATGTCTCCCAGCCGTCGCTGTCGCAGCAGATCAGGGCGCTGGAGAAGGAGCTGGGCGCCGAGCTCTTCAGCCGGGCGCGCGGCAACATCGCGCTCACCGACGCCGGCGAGGCACTGCTGCCGCTGGCCCGCCGCATCCTGGCCGACGCCGACACCGCCCGCCACGAGGTGCAGGAGCTGGCGCAGCTCAGGCGCGGGCGGGTGCGGCTGGGGGCGACGCCGAGCCTGTGCACCGGGCTGCTGCCCGATGTGCTGCGCGCCTTCCACGACCTGCACCCGGGCGTCCAACTGCTGATCGAGGAGAGCGGCTCCCACGACCTCGTACGGGAGCTGGCGCGCGGGTCGCTCGACCTCGCCCTGGTGGTGCTGCCCCTGCCGACCCCGTCACCGGCGCTGACGACCGTGGAGCTGCTCCACGAGGACCTGGTCGTCGTCTCCTCGGCGGCGGCGCCCGCTCCTCGGCGGCCGGTGCGGATCGCGGACCTGGAGGGGCAGCCGCTGGTGATGTTCCGGCACGGCTACGACCTGCGGGAGCTGACGGTGGCGGCGTGCCGCGCGGAGGGGTTCGAGCCGTCGTTCACGGTGGAGGGCGGCGAGATGGACGCGGTGCTCGGCTTCGTCCGGGCGGGGCTGGGCGTGGCGGTGGTGCCCGCGATGGTGGCGGCCCGGGCGGGGCGGGACCTGCGGGTCACGGCGCTGGCGCGGCCGGGGCTGCGGCGCACGATCGGGCTGGCGCACCGCAGCGACGTGGCGCCGCCACGGGCCGCGCGGGAGCTCCAGCGGCTGCTGCTGGCGCGGCGGGGGTGAGCGGAACGACCGCCCACAACCACTCGCGCCGCGCCTGAGTACGCGTACTCAGGCGGTCTGCGTCGCTCGCCCCTGACGCGGCCGGTCGGCGTTCCCGACGATGGGGCGACTCAAGCCCGCGTCGGAAGAGGTGTCCATGGGCCGTGACTTGCAGCTCCGTACCGCCACTGCTGAGGATCTTCAGTGGGTCCACGAACTGCGTCATCGGGTGTACGCACAGGAGTTGGGCCAGCACGCGCCCGATCCGGCCGGCCGGCTGCGCGACGGGCTGGACGGCGACAACGTCTACCTGGTCGCGGCGCGCGGCGCGGACCGTATGGGCTTCGTCAGCCTGACGCCGCCCTGGCTGGGGCGGTACGCGCTGGACAAGTACCTGAGCCGTGACGAGTTGCCGCTGCTGGACGGGGCCGGCCTGTTCGAGGTGCGCATCCTGACCGTCGAGCCGCGCTGGCGGTCCACCGCGGCGGCGGCGCTGCTGATGTACGCGGCCCTGCGCTGGATCGCCGCCCGGGGCGGCCGCCGGGTCGTGGCGATGGGGCGCACCGAGCTGCTCCCCATGTACCTGGCCGCCGGCCTGCGCCCGGTCGGACGTACCGTCCACAGCGGTGCGTTGACGTTCGAGGTGCTGACCGGTGACGTGGCCGGGCTGACGAGGGCCACGATGGACCGTTACGGCACGATGCTGGAGCGCCTGCGGCCCCAGGTGGACTGGCGGCTCGACGTGCCGTTCGCGCCCCGGCCGGACGGGTGCGAGCACGGCGGCGCCTCGTTCACCGCCATCGGCACGGACTTCCGCACTCTGGAGCGGCGCCACCGGGTCGTCGCCGCCGACGTGCTGGACGCCTGGTTCCCGCCGGCCCCCGGGGTGCGGGCGGCGCTCGCGGACGATCCGGGCTGGGCCGCCCGGACCTCGCCGCCGACCGGCGCCGAGGGACTGGTGGCGGAGATCGCCACGGCCCGGGCGCTGCCTCCGGGGACGCTCGCGGTCGGCGCCGGTTCCTCGGACCTGATCTTCCGGGCGTTCGGCCAGTGGCTGACCCCCGACAGCAGGGTGCTGCTGATGGACCCGGGCTACGGCGAGTACGCCCACGTCACAGAGCGGGTGATCGGCTGCCGGGTGGACCGGTTCCGGTTGCGCCGCGAGGACGGCTGGCGGATCGATCCCGCCCGGCTGTCCGCCACCGTCGGGTCCGGGCGCTACGACCTCGTGGTGGTGGTCAACCCGAACAACCCCACCGGACGCCACGCGCCGGCCGCGGAGCTGCGCTCGGTGATCGCCGGCGCGCCGGCCGGGACCCGATGGTGGATCGACGAGGCGTACCTGGGCTACGTCGACATGGCCGAGTCGCTCGCCGGACTCGCGGCGACGGACCCGCGGGTCGTGGTGTGCAGCTCGCTGTCCAAGATGTACGCGCTGTCGGGTGCGCGGGCCGCGTACCTGGTGGCCGAGCCCGTCACCGCCGCGCGGCTGCGCCGGTGGACGCCGCCCTGGCCGGTCGGCCTCCCGGCGCAGCTCGCCGCGGTGGCGGCCCTGCGCGACCCGGCGTACTACCGGGAGCGCTGGCTGCGCACCCACGTGCTGCGCGGCCGGCTGGCCGCCGATCTGGCCGGGCTGGACGAGGCCCTGGTGGTCGAGGAGGGCGTGGCGAACTTCCTCACCGTCACCCTGCCGCCCGGCGGGCCGAGTGCCGCACAACTGGTCGACGAGTGCCACCGCCACGACGTGTACCTGCGCGACCTGTCGCCGTTGTCGCCGGAGTACGAGGGGCGCACCGTGCGCATCGCGGTCAGGGACACCGCCGAGAACACACGCATCGTGGCCGCGTGCGGAGCCGCCCTGGACGCGCTGCGGCCGGCTTCCGCCCCGCTCGGTGCGGTGCCCCTGGGTGTCGCCGGATCCGCCCGGTGATCACCGTGGCCTCGCTGGCGCCCTGCCTGGGTGGGGCGCTGGTGCTCAGCGGCGTCGCGGTGGCGGCGTCCCGGCGCCGTGAGCTGCTGGTCCGGTGGTGCGCCTGGGCGGTCGGAGTGCCCCTGGTCACCGCCGCGTTCTGGTGGGGCCGCCCGGGCACCGCGGCCATCGCCGGCCTGGCCGGGGTGATCGCGGTGCTGGAGTACGGCGGGCTGATGCGGCTGGGCCGGGTGGACCGGGCGGTGCTGGCCGCGGCGGTGGTGGGCGTGGTGCTGGCCGCCTGGCTGGCGCCCGGGGAGGTGCTCCGGGTGGTCGCGATCGGGGCGCTCGCGGTGGCCGCGGTGCCGCTGGTGGCCGGTGACGCCGAGCACGGCCTGCGCCGGCTCGGTGCCGGCCTGCTCGGGCTGACCTGGCTGGGGGTGCTGGCCGCGCTGGTGCCGCTCGGGGCGAGCGCGCTGGCGCTGTTCGTGGCGGTGTCGGTCGCCGACATCGTGGCGTACTTCGCCGGCCGGCGACTGGGCGGGCCGAAGCTGTCGCCGCTCTCACCGGCCAAGCGGTGGAGCGGGACCCTGACCGGGGCGGCGGCCGGTGTCGGCACGCTCGCCGTGCTGTCCGCGCTGAGCTGGCCGATGACCGTCGCGGTGGCGGTCGGCGGCCCGGCCGGCGACCTCCTCGAATCGATGGTCAAGAGGGGTGCGGGCGCGAAGGACGCCGGCAGTTGGCTGCCGGGCTCCGGCGGCCTGCTGGACCGGATCGACTCGCTGCTGATCGCGCTGGCGGTCCTGCTCGTGCTGCGCTGACCCGAGCCGCGAACGCGCGGCTGCCCCCGTCGGCCCGGCCGGGCCGGGAGGCGGCCCGCCCACACCGACGGAGGGTCACACCGCGTCGGCGAGCACCAGCGCGTGGATACGGTCCGGGGCACCGGGTCTCGCGTAGTACCAGCCCTGGGCCGTGTCGCAGCCCAGTTCGCGCAACTGCTCGGCCTGTGCGCCCGTTTCGACGCCTTCCACCGTCACCGCGAGCTCCAGGCTGTGCGCCAGCGAGACGATCCCTTCGACGATCTTCAGGTCGACGGGGTCGATCGGCTGCTGCTGCATGCTCTGGGTGAAGGAGCGGTCCAGTTTCAGCACGCTGACCGGCAGCCGGCGAAGGTTGGCCAGGTTGGAGTAGCCGGTGCCGAAGTCGTCCAGGGCTATGTCCACGCCCATCTCGGCCAACTGCCGCAGTGGCTTGAGCAGGTCCTCGTCGGCGCCGATCAGCGCGGACTCGGTGACCTCCAGGCACAGTGCGCCCGGGTCGAGTCCGGAGCGCTCCAGTACGTCGACGGTGTCGGCGACCAGGTTCGGGTGGTGGAGCTGCGTCGGCGACAGGTTGACGTTGATGCGCAAGGGCCCGCCGTCGGTGTGGCGCCGGTTCCAGAACCGGGCCTGGCGCACCGCCTCCTGGAGCACCCAGCGGCCGAGCGGCACGATCAGCCCGGTGTGCTCGGCGAGCGGGATGAACCGGTCGGGGCCGAGTACGCCGTGCTGCGGGTGGCACCAGCGCACCAGCGCCTCGGCGCCGTGCACGCTGCCGTCGCCGAGGTGCACCAGCGGCTGGTACTCGATGAAGAACTCGCCCCGGTCCAGGGCCGCGGGCAGCGCGGTGGTCAGGCCGTGCCGGGTGATGGCGCGGGCGTCGGCCTCGGGGTCGGCCCGCTCGAACCGGTTGCCGCCCGCCGCTTTGGCCCGGTACATGGTGATGTCGGCGCTGCGCAGCACCTCCGCCGGGCCGCGTTCCCCCGCCGGCCCCTCGACGATGCCGACGCTGCCGCGCACGGTCAGTTCGCGGCCGTCCAGCCGGACGGGCGTGGCGAGGGCGGCGAGGATGCGGTGGGCCAGCTCGTCGGCCTGCTGCTCGGTGTCCGTGCCGGTGGTGAGCGCGACGAACTCGTCGCCGCCGAGGCGGGCCACCATCTCCCCCGGCCCGGTCGCCACCGACTGGAGCCGGTCGGCGACCTCGACCAGCAGCCGGTCGCCGGCCGCGTGGCCGAGGCTGTCGTTGATGGCCTTGAAACCGTCGAGGTCGAGGTAGCACAGCCCGAAGCGGGTGCCGTCGCCGGACGACAGCACCTTGTCGAGCCGTTCGAAGAACAGCGTGCGGTTGGGCAGCCCGGTCAGCGCGTCGTGCGTCGCCTCGTACCGCAGCCGGAGGTTGAGCAGCCGGCGCTCGGTGGTGTCCTCCATCAGCGCGAGCTGGTACTGGGGGCGGCCCTCGGGGTCCCGCAGCAGGGAGACCGTCAGGTTGGTCCACAGGACCGTGCCGTCGCCCCGGTAGAACGGCTTCTCGACCTGGAAGTGGTCGCGTTCGCCGCGCACCAGCTCCCCGTACAGCTTCCAGACGTGCGGGGCGTCCTCGGGGTGGACCCACTCGCTGACCTTGCGTCCCTTGACGTGGTGTTCCAGGCCGCCGAACATGCGGGTGAGGGCGCCGTTGACCTCCAGGATGTTGCCCTCCAGGTCGGCGATGCCGATGCCGATGGCCGCGTCCTCGAAGACCGCGCGGAAGCGGGCCTCGGTGGCGTGCAGGGCCTGTTCGGCGAAGCTGCGCGCCGAGAGCGCCGAGCGGGCGATCGCCTCCTGCTCGGCGAGGGTGCGTTCGCGCAGCGCCTGGGCGAAGCCGGCCGCCAGGGCGTGCTGGAGCCGGGCGCAGCGGGCCCGCAGCTCCTCGACGGCGGCGCCCTCCCCGTCGCCCCCGCAGTACAGCACCAGGTAGGAGTCGACCACACCGAGGCTGCGGCTGAGCGCGTCCGGGTCGGTGCAGTGCGCCGCGACCAGGGCGGCGCCGACGCGGTGCGCGGGCGCCGGGTCGAACGGCCGCGCGTGCAGGGCGTCGCTCAGGTCCCGGGCCAGCGGCAGCAGATGCCGCTCGATCTCGGAGCGGGTGAGCGAGGTGGCCGTGACGGGGAAGATGGCCCGGCTCCAGATGGTCGCGAACCGCTGGAGTCTGTCCTCCAGGACGTCCGGTTCCGCGGCGGAACCGGGTGCCTGTGCCGGCATGCTCACGCCTTGCGCCCCACCCCTGCGAAGCCCGAGAAGGCGTATGGATCCTCCTGGTCGATCGGGTTCTCGGGGCGCCACTCCGGCATCGCCACGAGACCCGGTTCGACCAGCTCGAAACCGTCGAAGAAACGCGCCACTTCGTCGCGGCCGCGCATGACCAGGGGGCTGCGGATGTCGTTGTAGACGCCCACGGTGCCGCTCACCCGCTCCTGCGGCAGCGGGACGCCCTCGTAGGAGGCGTGCGTGAGGACCAGGAGGCTGCCCGGCGCGAGGGCGTCGCGCAGTTCGGCGAGCGCCCGGTGCGGCTCGTCGGTGTCCTGGACGAAGTGCAGTACGGCGACGAGGAGCAGGGCGACCGGCCGGTCCAGGTCCAGCAGGGCGCCGGTCTCGGGGGCGGTGAGGATGTCCTGCGGCTTGCGCAGGTCGGCGGCGACGACGCCGGCGTTGGCGTTGCCCTCCAGGACGGCCGCGCTGTGGGCGACGGCGACCGGGTCGTGGTCGACGTAGACGACGCGGGCTTCGGGGCTGGCGGCCTGGGCGACCTCGTGGACGTTGCCGAAGGTGGGGATGCCGGAGCCTATGTCGAGGAACTGGGTGACGCCCTCACCGACGGCGTACCGTACCGCGCGGCGCATGAACGCACGGTTGGCCTGCATGATTTTGGGAAGGCCCGGCATGAACTCCATGGCTTTGCGGGCCGCTTCCCGGTCCACCTCGAAATTGTGCGAGCCGCCCAGGTAGTAGTCGTAAATGCGGGACACGCTCGGCACCGAAATGTCGATGCCCGGCGGGGCCCAGGCGGGACGCTCCATCGATGTCTCCAACAAGTCGCCACGGTATGCGGCCATGTTCATGGCCAGTGTCCGAGCCGAGGCTACTGATCGCCCGCCGGGAGAGCGAGGGGAAACGGAAATTATCGATCCGTTCTTGGTCACACGTCTCGGTCACTGGACAGCGGCACGTGCGGCGTGGGAGTGCGTGGAGCGCGTGCGGGTACGTGGCCCGGGCGGCCCACGCCCCACGCGTGCGACCGGCCCGCCGCGCACGCGTGGGGCGTGGGACGGCGGGCCGGCGGGGTGTCCGGGCCGGCGGGGCCGGACACCCGGGTCGCGACGTGCGTGGGGACTCTACTTGGACGTCGCGACCATCTTTCCGGTGGGCGAGACGGCGAACCAGGTGCCGCCGACGCCCTGACCGTTGGTGTCACCGGGCTTCTTGTCGCCCGCGAAGGTGTAGAGGGGCCAGCAGTCGATGGTCTGCTGCTTGATGCCGTCGGGGCGGTTGAACACCGTGTACCCCTTCAGGGAGATGCCCTCGGTGTCGTTCTTGTCGACGGGTGCGACGACCGGCCACTTCTCCAGGCAGTCGCCGGTGCAGGCGGTCTTCATGGGCCACGCCGAGTCCTTCTCGAACCGGTAGACCGTCATTCCGTTCTTGTCGACGACGATCTCACCGAGCTTGGGGTCCTTGCGGACGGACAGTCCGGCCAGGTCGACGGAGCCCGCGCCCTCGCCCTGGTCCTCGGCCGCCCCCTCTTCGGCGGCACCCTCGTCCTCGGCGGCCCCCTCGTCGCCGCCGCCGGACAGGGCCGCCTTCTTGCCGTCGGGGGCGGCCGCGAACCAGGTGCCGCCCACGCCCTGGCCCTTGGTGTCGCCGGGCTTGGTGTCCTTGGCGTACCGGTACATCGGCCAGCCGTCGATGGTGAGCTGCTTGGTGCCGTCGGCGCGGGTCACCTCGCCCATCAGGGAGGCGTCGACACCGGCCGGGGGCTTGGCGCCCTCGGCGGCGACCACGGGCCACGCCTTGGCGCAGTCGCCCTCGCAGGCGGACTTGGGCGGGTTCGGCGTGTCCTTGTCGAAGCGGTAGAGCGTGAGGCCCTCGCTGTCGGTGACGACCTTGCCGAGCTCCTTGCTGTCCCAGACGGCGAGCTGCCCGGCCGGCTTGGCGGCGGCCGCCTGTTCCCCGGAGCCTGCACCGGAACCGTAACCGGCGCCGGAACCGTAGCCCGCACCGTTCTCGGCGGGCGCGCCCGCCGGCGCCGCCGCGCCGACCGATCCGGCGGGGGTCTGCGTCCCCGCGTCCTGACCGCACGCCGTCGTCAGCGCGAGCACGGCCGCCGCGGACAGCGCGAGCGAGGCGTTCCGCCAGGTCTTCATGTCAACTCCCGTTGTATTGAGGTACTTTGGCGACGCCCAGGTGCGCCGTTCATGGCCCTATGTACGGCGGGGAGGGCGCCGGGCGTTCAACGCGTCCGCAAAATTTCTCCGCGCGCCTCCCGCCGGGCGGCAAGCACGCACCCCAAGAACCCCTCCATCAGGGGAATCACCCCAGTTCGGGACGTATGGCGGCCAACGGCCGATCATGCTCGTCGGCGTGTACGCATCCCTCGTCCCGCGGCTCCTGGCCGTCGCCGCCCTCGGCTGGCTGCTGGCCGCACCACTGCCCGCGGTGGCCGATAGCTGTGCCGTCGCCCATGTCGGTCCCGGCGAGCCGGTGGTGGCGGTCGCGGGCGACGCCACCTGCCCGGCCGACCCGACGCCGACGCCGGCCCCGACTCCGACGCCGGAGCCCCCGCCGCCGCCCGAGCCGCCCCCGCCCCCGCCCCCGCCCCCGCCCCCGCCCCCGCCGCCACCACCGCCCACGCGGGCGGCGCCGGAACCCCCGCCCGCGCCACGGCCGCCGTCCCCGCCACCTCCGCCGCCCGCACCGGCCCCGCCGCCGCCCCGCGAACCGGAACCGGCCGCGCCGCCCCCTCCTCCCCCGCCGTCGCCCACCCCGTCGCTGCGGCCCCGCCCGTCGTCGCCGGCCCCGGTCCCGCTGCCCGCCTACCGGCGTGCGCAGCGCGCCGAACCGGCCGACGGACCGTCCACGGTCACCGTGATGCTCGTGATCATGGCCCCCGCGGTGCTCGCCGCCGCCGCGATGCGCGCCCGCTCCTCCCGCTGATACCGCCTGGAGAACACCTTGTCGGAATGGCTTGTCCTGTCCATCGCGATGGCCGCCGCCTGTGCGGTCGTCCTGACCATCGTCGTCATCAACAACCGCCGCATCGGTGACGACGACGACCCCTCCGAAACCCCTGACGTCATCGAGTACATGACGATGATGATCGGCGTGGTGTACGCGATCGTGCTCGGTCTGGCGATCGCCGGCGTCTGGGAGGGCCGCAGCGCCGCCCAGGAGAGCGTCCGTCAGGAGGCGCAGGCGCTGCACGAGGTGTCCGCCAGGGCCGAGGTCTGGCCCGAGGGGGTGCGGGAACGGATCCGCGCCGACGTGGACGCGTACGTCTCGCACGTCGTCGACACCGAGTGGCAGCACATGGCCGACCGGGGCGAGCTGACGGAGGAGGGCACCGAGCTGCTGGAGCGGGTGCGCCGCAGCGTCTCCGACTACCGGCCGGCCGACGCCCACGAGGGCGAGGCGTACCAGCCGATGGTGGACCAGGTGGCGGTCGCCGACGACGCGCGCAGCGCCCGCGGCGAGAACGCGGAGGCCACGATGCCGGGAGTGGTGTGGTTCGGCCTGATCACGGGTGCGCTGATCACGGTGGGGCTGATCTTCACGCTCCAGATCCGGCGGACGTTCCGCGAGCTGCTGCTGGCCGGTCTCTTCAGCGCCCTGATCGCCTTCCTGCTGTTCCTGATCTGGGCGTTCGACGCGCCGTTCGGCCGCGGGGTCTCCGCGACCCCCGATCCGTTCATGAACCTCTTCCCCCACCTCGACGGTTGATCCGGGGTGAGCGGAGGCGACTCCCCGTCCGCCGTCCGGGGGACCTCGGTGCCCCATTCGCCCGTCTGGGATCGCGGCTGTGGTAAGGCGCTCCTAGCGTTTCGGGCATCGAGGTGCATATCAGACGCTTTGTGGAAATCCGTTCCGCAGGTGCTCCTCGGGACCCGGAGGATTGACGATGCGCGCGATAGGTGCCGCCTCCGCCGCTCTCCTCGGAGCGGCCGCTCTCGCCCTGACCGCCCCCGCCCCGGCGGTGGCTTCCGGCAAGTACGCCCCCGGTGACTTCGCCATCAGTCCCTCGACCGTCCAGCCGGGGGGCAGGGTCGTGCTCACGGCCCCCGGCTGCTCCGGCACGGCGATGGCGTCCTCGGGCGTCTTCGACACGGTGACCATCCCGGCCGGCCGTTCGGCGACGGCCACCGTCGACTGGGACGCCAAGCGGGGCGCGGTCTACACGGTGTCCTTCACCTGCGCCGGCGGCACGCCGGGCACCGTCGACCTCACCATCGCCCTGGCCACCAGCACCCCGACGACCAGTTCGACCGCCGTCCCCACGGTGACCGCCACCCGGACGGTGATCCCCACCAGAACACCCACGCAGGGCGTACGCGGCGGTGTGGGCGGCAGCATCGGCGGCCTGAACGCGGGCGAGCTCGCGGCCGGGACCGGGCTGGTCGTGGCGGCCGCCACCGGGATCATCTACATGCTGCGCCGCCGCGCCGAAAGCCGGCGCCACTAGCCCCGCGAGCACGCCACTGGCCCCGCGAGCACAAGCCCGTCGCCCCGAGTCCTGACCGACCAGGACTCGGGGCGACGGGCGTATTCGGCCGACCGGGAGGTTCGGCCGGTCAGACCTTTCCGCCGCTCAAACGGCGGCGGCGGCTGATGAACAGCCCGCCGCCGACGGCCGCCGTGGCGACCAGGGCCCCGCCGATGGCCATCTCGGTGGAGCTCGGGGCCATCGAGCCGCCGAGACCGCCCTGGGAGCCACGGCCGCGGATGACCGTGAAGGTCCGGGTGACCACCATGGGGTGGTCGCTGCACTTGACCGCCAGGTTGTACTGCCCCGGCGTGGCGTGGTCGTAGATCCGGGGCGTGGCGGCCGAGTGGCCCGAGGCGTTGACGGTGAGGGCCGTCTTGGGGAAGGCGTTGGACGTGACCGTGCCGCCGTGGCCGCACCCCATGGCGCTGACCGCGAGCTGGCCGCCCTGGTGCACCCGGTTCGGGGAGACCGTGACGTTGGTCGGACCGTGGTTGGCGACGGCCAGGGGGGCACAGAGCCCGATGGCCGCGCCGGCGGTGGCGGCCACCGCGAGAGCGCGTGAAGCACGCATCGTGAACCTCCAGTGGAAGACGCCCCGAAGCGGCGCTCCGGGAGGATTCGACGAGTACGCCTTCCACGACGAACCTTCACAAGTCGGTCTGATTACCGCATTTCGACACTCGTCCACCCCGGTGAGCCGACACGCCGGTGTCGCGCCCGCGTATCTGACGGAGCCGCAGGTCACGGACCGTCAGGGGTGGTGCGGCGGGATTTTGGCGGACCATGACTCGGATGGGTCATCCCCCCTGGCGCCACCACCCGTTCGCCCCTTCCCTGATCGCCGGTGCGGCACGGCGCACTTAGCGTGCGTACTACGCCGCGAAGGGAGAACCATGGGCAGGGGCCTGTACCACAGTGGCTTCGAGTCGAGGAGGCGCTCGCCGTGGGGCGCGCTGGCTCTCGTCATGCTCACCGGTCTCGCGATGATGCGGAACGGCGTCGACATCCAGCCCGGCCCGCCCCAGCCGGCTCCCGCCTCGGTCGCCCAGAGCGGCCGCGTCGGCAAGGTTCCGGCCCCGCCCCAGGGCCTGCGGCCGCTCGCGTACGCGCCGGCCTCCCGGATCCGGATCGAGTCCATCGACGTCGACGCCCCGGTCATGGACGTGGGCCTGGACCAGGACGGCTGGATCGACGCGCCGCCGGCCCAGGACCCCAACATGGCCGGCTGGTACCAGAACGGCATCTCCCCCGGGCAGCGCGGTACGTCGGTGATCGTCGGCCATGTCGACAACGAGGCGGGCCCGGCGGTGTTCTACGGGCTCGGCTCGCTCAAGAAGGGCAGCCACGTGGAGGTGACGCGGTTCGACGGGCGGGTGGCCGTGTTCGAGGTGTACGGCATCGAGGTCTTCTCCAAGGAGGACTTCCCCGGCGTGCGCGTCTACGGCGACACCGGGCACCCGGAGCTGCGCGTGATCACCTGTGGCGGCGGCTACTCGAAGACCAACGGCTACGACGGCAACGTGGTCGTCTTCGCGCGGATGGTGGCGACCCGCTGAGCGGTCCGCCCAGCGGGTCTTGCGGTGAACTCCGTACCGCGTCTCATCGGCGCGGTACGGTGAGGTGGTAGCCGGCGGCCAGCAGCTCCGGCAGGTAGACGCGCAGCGCGGCCACGCTCTGGGAGCGGTCGCCGCCCGCGTCGTGGGAGAGCACCACGACGCCCGGCCCGGCCCCGTCCAGCACCCGGCGGACGATCACGTGCGCTCCGGGCTCCTTCCAGTCCAGCGTGTCCACCGTCCAGGCGAGCGGCTCCATCCCCAGCTCGGCGCCGATCTCGAACGAGTGCCGGTTCCAGGCCCCGTAGGGCGCCCGGTACCACAGCGGCGGGGAGCCGAGTGTCCGCTCGATGATGTCGCTGGTGCTGCCCAGTTCGTCGCGGATGCGGGAGGGGCGCAGCCTGGGCATCAGCGGGTGGGACCAGGAGTGGTTGCCCACCACGTGCCCGTCGTCGGCCATCTCGCGCAGCAGGTCCGGGTTGACGGCCGCCATCTCGCCGCAGACGAAGAACATGGCGCGTACGTCGTGCTTGCGGAGGGTGCGGAGGATGGCGGGAGTGTAGCGGGGGTCGGGTCCGTCGTCGAAGGAGAGGACCATCGACCGGCCGACCCCGGAGACCCGCAGGAAGGGCCGCTGCCGCACGGGCGGCAGGGCGCGCCGGTGGCGGGGCGGGGCGTGTGCGGTCATCGGCTGGAGCCGGTACGAGGAGGGCGCCAGGCGCGGGCCGGCCGGGGGGCGGGCCGGGGCGCCCACCGGGGGGCCGGCCACCGGGTGCGCGGGGCCGGACGGGCGCGGCGGCGCGCCGCCGGTCCGTTCCAGGGCGAAGAGCCCGAAGGTCGTGGTGGCCCCGAGTGCGGCGGCGATGCGCAGCACCATCCGCCGCCCCGTGGGCATTTGATCTGTTTTCATGACTAATAACTCGCATGGCGGATGCTTCGCGCCCCTGACCCACACCGTACGGCCGTCCGATTGCACCCGATGGGACCAGCGGGCCGGTGGTGGCCGCCGGCGGTGTGTGTCGTCTTCCGCCGGGGCCCGGGGTGGGCCATCATGATCCGCCGTCAGCCGATGCCGTCTGCAAAGAGGTGACGCTCATGGCCGGAATCCGTGCGGGGCAGGGAATTCTGCGCCGCAAACCCATCGCACTGATCGACGAGGGCGTCGAGGAGGAACGGCTCACCCGGACGCTGGGGCTGTGGCAGCTCACCGCCATCGGTGTCGGCGGCATCATCGGCGCGGGCATCTTCACCCTCGCCGGCACGGTCGCCAACGGTACGGCCGGTCCCGCCGTGCTCGTCTCGTTCCTGATCGCGGGCATCGCCAGCGCGGCCGCCGCGTTCAGCTACGCCGAGTTCGCCGGTCTGATCCCCAAGGCGGGTTCGGCGTACACCTACGGCTACGCCGTGCTCGGCGAACTCGCGGGCTGGTTCATCGGCTGGGACCTGCTGCTGGAGTACACCGCCATCGTCGCGGTCGTGGCCATCGGCATCTCCGGCTACTTCAACTTCCTGCTCGGCGAGGTGGGCGCGGAGCTGCCCGCCTGGATGCTGGGCGCGCCGGGGACGGGCGAGGGCCACAAGGTCGACCTGTTCGCGGCCCTGCTGTGCCTGCTGATCGCCTACCTCCTCACGCTCGGCATCAAGAACGCGGCGCGCTTCGAGACGGTCGTCGTGGTCCTGAAGGTGCTGGTGGTGCTGCTGGTGATCGTGGTCGGCTTCTTCCACGTCACGTCCGACAACTACAGCCCGTTCTTCCCGTACGGGTGGGGCGGCGCGTTCACCGGTGCGGCGACGGTGTTCTTCGCGGTGTTCGGGTACGACGCCATGTCGACGGCGGCCGAGGAGTCCAAGGACGCGCAGCGGCACATGCCGAAGGCGATCATCTACTCGCTCGCCTTCTCGATGGTCCTGTACGTGCTGGCCTGCCTGGTCCTGACCGGCATGCAGAACTACACGGAGGTCGACAAGGAGAGCGGCTTCTCGACCGCGTTCAAGTCGGTGGGCCTCGACGCGCTCGCGGACATCATCGCGGTGGGCGCGATCATCGGCATCCTCACCGTGATGTTCACGTTCATGCTGGGTGTCACCCGTGTGTGGTTCTCCATGTCCCGGGACGGGCTGCTGCCGCACTGGTTCGCCAAGACGCACCCGACACGGCACGTGCCGACCCGCGTGACCTGGATCGTCGGCGTCGCGTCGGCGCTCATCGCCGGGTTCCTGCCGATCGGCGAGGCTGCCGAACTGACCAACATCGGCATCCTGCTGGCGTTCGTCGTGGTGTGTATCGCGGTGATCGTGCTCCGCTACAAGCGGCCGGAGCTGCCGCGCACCTTCCGCACGCCGGGGATGCCGTTCGTGCCGGCGATCGGCGTGGTCTTCTCCATCTGGCTGATCACCTTCCTCCAGTGGCAGACCTGGGCCCGGTTCGCCGTGTGGTTCGCGATCGGGCTGGTGATCTACTTCGGCTACTCGTACCGCAAGTCGAACCTGGCGAAGGCCGAGGCCCGCGGCAGCGCGCGGACGGACCAGCCGCCCGCGCCGTAGGGCAGTCCTCCGCTACTCCCCCATCAGCAGGCCGTCCTTGGCCGCGCCGCGGCTGAGGGCGACCTGCTGGATCGTGTCGCGTACGGCGGTGAGGTTCTCACCGGCCCTGATCGCGGCGTTGAGGTTGACCACCCGGCCCGTCCCGGTGTTGAACCACTGCGGGAGGAACTCCGCCTTGGCCACGTTCCAGCGGGCGCCGGGCGCGGCGGGCGGGGTGAAGGTGAAGCGGCCGATGGTGCCCTGGTTGCCGCGCGGGTCGAAGGCACCCTGATAGTTGATCATGTCGCCGGCGATCTGGTCGCCCATGCCGTAGATGATCCAGGTGCCGTTGACCTTCTCGTACGCCTGCGGGACGTGGGCGTGGGTGCCGATGATCAGGTCGATGTCTGGGCGGCCGCCGGTGGCGGAGGCGGTGAGGCTGCGGCCGAGGGTGAGCTGCCGCCGGTCGGGCGCGGTCTGCCACTCGGTGCCCCAGTGCAGGCTGACCACGACCACGTCGGCGCCGGCGGCGCGGGCCGCCCGGGCGTCGGCGAGGATCTTGTTCTCGTTGATGAGGTTGACAGCCCAGGGTCTGCCCTGGGGCAGCGGGATGCCGTTGGTGCCGTAGGTGTACGCCAGGTGGGCCACCGTCGCGCCGCCCGCCTTGAGCAGGGTGGGGCGTGCGGCCTCGGCGGGGGTGCGGGCGGAACCGGCGTGGCGTACGCCCACCTTGTCGAGGGCGTCCAGGGTGCGGCCGAGACCGGCGGTCCCGTCGTCCAGGGTGTGGTTGGAGGCCGTGGAGCAGGAGTCGTAGCCGGTGGCGGCGAGCGCGGTGGCCACCTGGGGCGGCGACTTGAAGGACGGGTAGCCGGTGTAGGGGCCGCCCTCCCGGCCGTACACCGTCTCCATGTGGCAGATGGCCAGGTCGGCCTTGGAGACGACGGGCCGGACGCCGGCGAGCATGGGGCGGAAGTCGTAGCCGTTGCCGCCGGCGTCCGCCTGGGCCTGCCGGATGATCGAGGCGTGCGGCAGGACGTCGCCGCTGGCCACGAGTGTGAATCCACGCTCCGGCGCGGCGACGGCGCCGCCCGCCGACGAGGGGGCGGGGTGGGCGGCCTGCGGGGGCCTGCCCGCCGGGGCGGCCGCGGTGCGAGGCTCCGGCTCCGCACCGGCACAGCCTGCCGCCGCGGAAAGAAGGACGGTGGCCACCGCCACCGTGGTCCGTCGCATGGGTGTGGTGGTCATCAGCCGGACTCCGTGGGCTTCAGGGGGGTGTGGAGACATGGGGCGTGCACCCCTGATCCCTACGGGAAATGAGGATCAGTCAATCCTTAAATACGCAAAATCATACAAACGCAGTGATATGGGACCTATGGCTCCCGGTGACCGCTCACCGCACCATTCGCCGCTCGGTGTGACCGCTCGTCGCACATCCCGGTGCGGCGCCTGTCCCTCCGGGCCCGGATGCGTTCGGATACGCGTCGAGGGTCTGAGTACGGCGTTCGAGTACGGCGGGAAAGGGTGTGACGATGACGACGGCGACCACCGACGAGCGGGCCCTGGAGGAGCTCCAGCGTGAACACGGACCCGCGCTGCTGAGCTTCCTGCTCGGCCTGACCTACGGGGACAAGCAGCGTGCCGAGGACCTGCTCCAGGAGACGCTGGTACGCGCCTGGCAGCACCCCGAGGCGTTCGAGGCCCCGTACGAGTCGATGCGTCCGTGGCTCTTCACGGTCGGCCGGCGCCTGGCGATCGACGCCCGCCGCTCCCGCATGGCCCGCCCCACCGAGATCGGGGACGGCGTGCTCGCCGGTACGCCCGACCCCTCGGACGTCACCGAGTCCGCCGTCGCCGCGCTGGACGTACGGGCGGCGGTACGGGAGCTGAGCCCGGAGCACCGCGCGGTGCTCGTACGGATCTACTTCGACGGCCTGACCGTGAACGAGGCGGCCGCCGATCTCGGTATACCGGCGGGGACGGTCAAGTCGCGGTCGCACTACGCGCTGCGGGCGCTCGGCCGGTGCCTGCCGGGCTACAGCCGGACGCTCTCCGGCTCGCCGGCGACGTGACCCTCCCGTCCCACCGTCCCCTGCGGGCACGCCACCGCCCGTGTGTCACGACCCTGGCCGAAATGTAGGCGAGACCACACCGCCGAGTTGAGCAAAGAGCCGCCCCGGCCCGTGCCTGACGGTGGAGGCTCGTCGTCGAGGACCACACGCACGCGCAGGACGTCCGGGAGAAGGTGGGAACGTTGCGGCCCGAGAGCACGAACGGCACCGGCGGGGGCGGGCTGGCCGTCCCGATGGCCTGGCTGTGTGCCGAGTACATCGCCGATGAACTGCTGAGAGCCGGTGGCCTGGTCGAACCCGGCTCGCTGGAGTACCAGGCGGGCCGCCGGACGCTCGCGCTCACCGTGTACCTGGGCGACGGCACGGACGACGCCCCCGGCACGGGCGCCGATGACCGGCTGGAGGAGTGGCTGATCCGCACCGCGCACGGCCACCCCTGGGAGGACTGGGTGCGCGAGCAGTTGGCCGCGCGCCGGGAGCGCGAGGGCGACGGCGACGAGGGCCTGGCCCTCGCCCGGGAGACCTGGCGCCTGCTGGCGGGGACGCACCTGCTCGCCACCGACCTGGGCGCGCTGTCGGCCGGCCCGGCCGCCTCGCTCGCGGTCGACGAGTCCGAGGCGGTGTGGCTGCCGTCCTGGCGCCTGGGCCTGCCGCTCGGGCACCTGGCGCTGCGGCTGTACGAGCCGCCGCACGTGTGAGCCGCGGCGGCAGCGGGCTCAGTGCGGCTGGACGGGCCGCGCCCGGACCCTGGAGCTGGAGGGCAGGTCCTGGTGGCCGCCGCTGGCCAGCATCCGCACCTCGCCCCGGTCGCTGATCTCGGCCAGGACTATCCCGGTGTCGTCGGCGTAGACGGGGTGCCCGCCGGCCCCGGTGCGGTCCGTGCGGTGCACCTCCACGACGTCTTCCTGCCCGAAGTCCAGTTCGTAGTGATCATGGATGCGCATGGCTGCCTCCCGGTGAGCGGTCACCGCCATTGCACCCGCGTCCCCATACCGGGACATTTCATTCCTGAACGGACGCCGGCGGATCGCGGTGCACACCCGCGCGATACTTCGGGACACGGACCGTGACCTTCATGCCCGCGCCGACCCCCGTCTCGACCACCAGGCCGTAGTCGTCCCCGTACACCTGGCGCAGCCGTTCGTCGACGTTGGACAGGCCGATGCCGGACGCCTGGGGGCGCTCGCCCGCGAGGATGGCCCGCAGGACGGCCGGGTCCATGCCCACCCCGTCGTCCTCGATGGTGACGACGGCCTCGGCGCCCGCGTCCTCGGCCGCGATCGTCACCCGGCAGGTGGTTCGGGAGTCCTCCAGGCCGTGCTTGACGGCGTTCTCGACCAGCGGCTGGAGGCACAGGAACGGCAGCGTCACCGGCAGCACCTCGGGCGCCACCTGGAGGGTGACCTGGAGCCGGTCACCGAACCTCGCGCCCGCGAGCGCCAGGTACTGCTCGATGGAGCGCAGCTCGTCGGCGAGCTGGGTGAACTCGCCGTGCCGCCGAAAGGAGTAGCGGGTGAAGTCGGCGAACTCCAGGAGCAGTTCGCGCGCCCGCTCCGGGTCGGTACGGACGAAGGAGGCTATGGCGGCGAGCGAGTTGAAGATGAAGTGCGGGGAGATCTGGGCGCGCAGGGCCCGGATCTCCGCCTCGATCAGCCGCGTACGGGACCGGTCCAGCTCGGCCAGTTCGAGCTGGACCGAGACCCAGCGGGCCACCTCCGTCGCCGCCCGTACCAGCACCGCCGACTCGCGCGAGCCGTACGCGACCAGGGCGCCCAGCACGCCCTCCTCACCGGTCAGCGGCGCGATCACGGCCCACCGCAGCGGGCAGTCCGGCTCGCCGCACTCTGCGCGCACGCTCTGGCCCCGCCCGGAGCCGAGCAGCTCGGCGACCCGTTCCATCACCTGCTCGCGGTGGTGGTCGCCCCCGGGACCGTCCCAGGCGAGCACGGCCGTGCGGTCGGTCAGGCACAGCGCCTCCGTGCCGAGCAGCGAGCGCAGCCGGCGCGCGGCCTTGCGTGCGGTGTCCTCGGTGAGCCCGGCCCGCAGCGGCGGGGCGGCGAGGGAGGCGGTGTGCAGGGTGTGGAAGGTGGCCCGCTCCACGGGGGTGCCGAGGTCCAGGACGTCCTTGCCGGCCCGCCGCGCGCTGAGCCGCCCGAGCGCGAACCCGGCGGCGAGGAGGACGGCCCCGGCGGCGGCCAGGGCGGCGAGGAGGGTTCCGCTCACCGCTCGGCCCCTTCCTGCCGTTCCGGCGCCCGGGGGCGTCCCGAGGGGCGGCCGGCCAGGTCCTCGGGCAGGTGCAGCCGGGCCAGGATGGCCGGGGTGCCGGCCGGGACGCGGCGTGGCGTGGCGAGCGAGACGGCGACCATGGTGAGGAAGCCGAGCGGCACCGACCAGACGGCGGGCCAGGCCATCAGGGAGTGCGGCCACCCCTCCGGGGCGAGCCCCGCGCGGGTCGCCATCACGGCCGTGAGCGCGGCCCCGCCACCCGCGACCAGGCCGGCCATCGCGCCGGGCGGGGTGAGCCGCCGCCACCAGATGCCGAGCACCAGCAGCGGGCAGAACGAGGACGCCGACACGGCGAACGCCAGGCCCACGGCGTCGGCCACCGGCACGTTGGTGGCCACCAGGCTGACGGCGAGCGGCACCGCCATGGCGAGCACGGTCGCCAGCCGGAAGTGCCGCACCCCGCGCGAGGGCAGCACGTCCTGGCTGAGCACCCCCGCGACCGACATGGTCAGCCCCGAAGCCGTCGACAGGAACGCCGCGAACGCCCCGCCCGCCAGCAGCGCGCCAAGCAGCTCACCGGCCGTCCCGCCCACGACCCGGTCGGGCAGGACGAGCACGGCCGCGTCCGCCGCGCCGGTGAGGGCGAGCTCGGGGGCGTAGATCCGGCCGAGCGCGCCGTAGACCGGCGGCAGCAGGTAGAAGGCGCCGACCAGGCCGAGGACGACGAGCGTGGTGCGGCGGGCGGTGCGCCCGTCGGGGCTGGTGTAGAAGCGGACGGCGACGTGCGGCAGGCCCATGGTGCCGAGGAACGTGGCGAGGATCAGCCCGTACGTGGCGTAGAGCTGGTGGCCGTCGCGGCCGCCCGCCAGCGGCTGCGACCAGCCCTGGGGATCGGTGCCTCCGGCGGCCCGCTCGGGGACGTGCGCGCCCTCGGGGAAGCGCAGGGTGGTGCCCGCCTCGACGCGGTGGCCGCCCTCGTCGAGGGTGACCCGGTCCTCCTCGTAGGCGGTGGAGTCGACGCGGCCGGTGACGGTCAGGGTCAGCGGCGCGTCGACCTCGATGCGTACGGTGTCGTCGACCGTCACGGCGGTGTGCTCGCGGAAGACGGCGGGCGCGTCGAACCGGGCGCGCGGCGCGTCGTCGCCCCACCAGGCGGTGACCAGGAACAGCGCGGGGACCAGCAGGGCGGTGAGCTTGAGCCAGTACTGGAAGGCCTGCACGAAGGTGATGCTGCGCATCCCGCCCGCCGCCACCGCCCCCGTGACGACGACGGCGACGACCAGCCCGCCGACCCAGCCGGGGGCGCCGGTGAGGATCTCCAGCGTGAGGCCCGCCCCCTGGAGCTGCGGCAACAGGTACAGCCAGCCGATGCCGACGACGAACAGGCTGGCCAGCCGGCGCGCCTCGGGCGATTCGAGGCGGGCCTCGGCGAAGTCGGAGAGGGTGTAGGCGCCGGAGCGGCGCAGCGGGGCGGCGACCAGGACCAGCAGGACGAGGTATCCGGCGGTGTAGCCGACCGGGTACCAGAGCATGTCCGGGCCCTGGAGGAGGACGAGTCCGGCGATGCCCAGGAAGGAGGCGGCGGAGAGGTACTCGCCGCTGATGGCGGCGGCGTTGAGGCCCGGGCCCACGGTGCGGGAGGCGACGTAGAAGTCGGAGGTGGTGCGGGAGATGCGCAGCCCGAGGGCGCCGATGAGCACGGTGGCGAGGACGACGGCGGTGACGGCGGCCACCGCGTAGGTCTGGTTCACGTGCGGTCCATGCGGGCTCAGCGGCCTTCCACGAGGCCGGTGAAGTCGCGTTCGTTGCGCTCGGCCCGGCCGACGTACCAGCGGGCGATGAGCCAGACGACGGGGTAGGTGCCGACGCCCAGGGCGGCCCAGAGGAACGGCTGGGCGGTGCCGTGCCCCAGTGCCGCCGGGAGCGTGAACAGCAGGGGCAGCGAGCCGACGAGCAGCGCGAGGGTGCCCAGCGCGTAGAGGGCGGCGCGCAGTTGGCTGCGCATCAGGGACCGTACGTAGGTGTGGCCGAGGGTGGTCTGCTCGCTGATCTCGGAGCGGGCGGGCGCGTGACCGGGCGGGCGGCGGGCGGAGCGCGGGACACCGGTGACCGTCTCGCGGCGGGGGCGGCGCACGGGCTGGTGCCCGGCTTGGTGCTCGGCATCGTGCTCGGCTTGGTGCTCTGCGGGCATCGGCGTCCGTGGGTCGGCTGGCTGGCTCGGGTGGTGGAGTCTACGCAGAAGCCATTACCGAAGGTAGACCCTGTTTTCGCGGGGGTCTCGGGTCACTTGCCGGTCCGCCGGGCGGCGTCGCCGAGGGCGATCTCCAGCTCGACGTAGCACTCCTCGGCCCGGCGGAACGCCACCTCCAGGGCGGCGGCCGTGCGGGGCCCGACCAGTCCGTGCGTCGACTCCTGGATCTCGTAGAGCACGTCGGCCCAGCGTCCGGCGGCGCTCCTGACCCCGGCGAGCAGCGCCTCGGCCTCGCTCGGGCCGGCCGGCCGGAGGTCCGGCAGCGCGCGCAGTTCGGCGAGCAGCGCCTCGATCTCCACGGTCACGGTCCCCCCTCTCCGGTGATCAACCCTAGGCGCCGCACGGTGGGCCGTCGGTCCGGTGCCGGACACCCGTCGCCGAACGGCGCGTACCGCGCGACGAACGGTGGGTGCCGGCACCGGCACGGGTCAGCGGGCGGTGGTGCGGAGGACGAAGAACGGGCCGCGGTGCTCGCCGCCGTCCGGCAGGTGCCAGGCGGCGGTGACGTGCCCGTCGTAGGTGTCGGCGCCCTGCGGCGATCCGAGGGTGCGGACCACTTCGAGGGTCGCGGTGGCCGTCTCCACGCGCGTGCCGTGCTCGTCGTTGTGGACGTTCCCCGGCTCGTCCTCGGCCGGGAGGGCGTCCAGGGAGCAGTGGCTGGTGACGGACGTGTCGGGGGCGCCGGTGACGCTCTGGTGCTGCGCCTTGGCGCGCCCCTGGAGGAGGGCGAGCACCTGGGCGACCACCACGGGGTCGTGCGTTCCGTCGTAGATCCACCGCCGTCCCAGAACTCCGTGCTCGGACGTGCCGATGAGCCCCTGTCCGGCGCCGTCGAGGGGAGCTCCCCGGTAGCTCAGCGGCACGTGGTACGCGACGGGCCGGTCGCCGGAGAGGTCCGCGACCACCATGAACTCGATGCCCACCTCGCCCTCCGGGTCGTCGAGCCGGAACCCGCCGGCCTTGACCAGTTCCGGCCGGCGCGCCGGGCCGGTGTACCACGGCTGGGTGGGCAGCCAGGCCTCCAGGAGCTCCAGCTTGCCGGGCGACATGGTGGTGTTGTGTATGACAGCCATGTCCCGTGAACTTCCTTGACCTGCCTCTTTGTTCCCGTGCTCGGGAGCATCCGCCACGGCGCCCCGGGCGGGTGTCAGCCGCGCGCCTGGCGCATCAGCAGGTCGCGCAACTGGCGGGCGTGGCGGCGGCTGACGGCCAGTTCGGCGCTGCCGACCCGGACGGTGGTCGCCCCGGCGTCGAGGCGCAGTTCGTCGATGCGGCGCAGCGCGACCAGGTGGCTGCGGTGGATCCGGACGAACCCGCGCGCCGCCCACCGCTCCTCCAGCGTGGACAGCGGGATGCGGACGAGGTGGCTGCCCTCGTCGGTGTGCAGCCGCGCGTAGTCGCCCTGGGCCTCGACGTAGGCGATGTCGTCGACGGCCACGAAGCGGGTGACGCCGCCGAGTTCGACCGGGATCTGCTCCGCCGCCGCGGCGGCGATCGCGGGTTCGGCGAGCTCGCGGACGCGCCGTACTGCCTCCGCGAGGCGTTCCTTGCGCACCGGTTTGAGGACGTAGTCGACGGCTTTGAGGTCGAACGCCTGGAGGGCGAACCCTTCGTGGGCGGTGACGAAGACGATCAGTGGGGGCCTGGCGAACCCGGCTATCAGGCGGGCGATGTCGAGGCCGGTGAGCCCGGCCATGTGGATGTCGAGGAAGACGACGTCGATGGCGTCCACGCCGTCGGGCCCCGCTTCCAGGGCACGGCCGATGCGGCGGAGCGCCTCGGTGGCGTCGGTGGCGCCCTCCGCGCTGCGCACCCTGGGGTCGGAGCGGAGGAGGTAGAGGAGCTCTTCGAGAGCGGGCTTCTCGTCGTCGACGGCCAGTACGCGCACCATGGTGCGGAGTGTAGGGGCGGGTCGATTGAGCGGGAAACGGCTCGGATGCGTACTCCATGGCGTAAGGCTTCACGGAAGCACACGGCACACGGACGCGTACGCGGGAATGAGGCACCCCCATGAGTCTGCGGGAGCGGCATCACGATGTCGCCGCCTATGCGCTGGGCGTGCTGGAACCGGCGGACGCCCTCGCGTGCGAGGAGCACCTGGCGCGGTGCGCGGCGTGCGCGGCAGGGTTCCCGGACTTCGTCTTCGCCGCGTCGGCGCTGGCCCAGCTCGCCGACCGGGAGCCGCTGCGGCCCCTGGGGGCGGTCGCGGTGCCGGCCGCCCGGGCGGGACGCCGGCGGTCCCGTCGGGCGCGCCCGGTGCGGGCGCGGCGCTGGCGGTCGCGGGTCGTCGGGGTGGCGGCGGCGCTGGCGGTCGCGGTGCCGGGCGCCGTGCTGCTGGCCTCGCCCGGACCGGGCGGTGGCGACCCGGCGGTACGGCGGGCGGCGGCGACGGACTCGGCGACCGGGGCGTCGGCGTCGGTCGCGCTGCGGGACCGGGAGTGGGGCACGGAGGTGGCGCTGCGGGTGGCCGGGGTGCGGGGCGCTCGCGTGTGCGAACTGGTCGCCGTCGGGTCGGACGGCCGGGCGTGGCCGGTCATGACGTGGGCGACGAAGGAGGGCGACGAGCCGGTCATGGAGGGCGGCATCGCGCTGCGGCTCGGGGAGATCGAGCGGCTGGAGGTGCGGACCGTGGAGGGTGAGCGGCTGGTGTCGGTGCGGCCGTGAGCCGCTGTTTCACCTGAGGCGTTCAACCTGAGGCGTTTTACCTGAGGCGCTATTTCAGGAGCCGCGACAGACGGCGGTCCGCGAGGGGTTTGCCGCCGGTCTGGCAGGTGGGGCAGTACTGGAGCGACGAGTCGCTGAAGGACACCTCCCGGATGGTGTCGCCGCAGACGGGGCACGGTTCCCCGGTGCGGCCGTGGACGCGCAGCCCGCTCTTCTTCTCGGCCTTGAGGCGGCCGGCGGCGACGCCGTGGGAGCGTTCGACGGCCTCGCGGAGGGTGGTGCGCATCGCCTCGTACAAGGTGGTCGTCTCATCCTCGGTGAGGTTCTGTACGGGTTTGAAGGGCGACATCCTGGCGGCGTGCAGGATCTCGTCGCTGTAGGCGTTGCCGATGCCCGCGATCAGGCTCTGGTCGCGCAGGGCGCCCTTGACCTGGCGCCGCTCCCCGGCGAGGAGGGCGGCGAAGGCGTCCCGGTCGAAGTCGTCGGCGAGCGGGTCCGGGCCGAGCCTGGCGACGCCCGGGACGTCGGCGGGGTCGTGGACGAGGTGGACGGCGAGGCGTTTGGTGGTGCCCGCCTCGGTGAGGTCGAAGCCGTCGCCGCCGGTGAGCGCGACGCGCAGCGCGAGCGGCCCCTTGCCGGGGCGCGGCGGCCCGGAGGGCAGGACGTCCCGCCACTGGAGCCACCCGGCCCGGGCCAGGTGGATCAGCAGGTGGAGGCCGTCCGCCGCGATGTCCAGGAACTTGCCGTGCCGGCCGACGGCCGTGACGGTGGTGCCGTCGAGGGCGGACAGCGGCGGGTCGTACGTCTTGAGGACGCTGATCGCGACGGGCAGGGCGCGGGCGATCTCCTTGCCGACCAGGTGCTCGTCGAGGAACTCTCGGAGGGCTTCGGCCTCGGGCAGTTCAGGCATGGTTCCAGCGTGCCGCAGGGGCGCCCGGCGCGCCGCTCAGCTCCGCTGGGTGAGCTTGACCAGTTCGGCGAGTTCGTCGGCCATCGCGTGGGCGAGCCGGTCCACGTCCGGTACGGCCTTGCCGTCGGCGACGAGCCCGATGTGCACCTGCCCGCCGTACGGGGTCATCGCCACGGCCAGCGCCTGGCCGCGCGCGAGCGGGGCCATGGGGTGCAGGGCGCGCAGCGGGTGGCCGCCGAGGGAGAGGGTGGAGCGGGGCAGCGGCACGTTGGTGACCAGGACGTCGAACAGCATCCGCGCCGCCCCCTGGGCCAGTGGGGCGCCGAACCGGTGGGCGAGCGGGGGCAGTTGGTCGGCGAGGACGGCGACCGCCCCGGCCCCGCGCGTGGGCCCGGCGGCCTTGTTGCGGTCCATGCCGCGCCGTACGGAGTCGAGCCGGCTCAGCGGGTCGGGGTCGGAGAGGGGCAGGTCCAGGAGGTACGCGGAGAAGGTGTTGCCGGGGCCGGGCGCACCGCCGGGCCGCCGCCGGGAGACCGGTACGAGGGCGCGCGGGTCCGCCGTGGGCGGCCGCTCGCCGCGCTCCAGCATCCAGTGGCGCAGCGCCCCGGCGGTGACCGCGAGCAGCACGTCGTTGGCGGTGCCGCCGGTGACCCGGCGCACCCGCCGCACCTCCTCCAGGTCCAGGTCGGCGGTGGCCAGGCGCCGCGTCCCGCTGGAGCCGGCGGTGAGCGCGGGCGTGCCGCGCGGGTCGAGGCGGCTGGCGCGTACGACGGAGGCGCCGACGCCCAGGGCCCGGCCGAGCTCCTCGATGCGGCCGCGCGCGGTGCCCGCGACGTTCAGCGGGCCGGGCAGCCAGGAGCGGGGCGGCACCGGGCGCGGGCGGCGGCGGCCGGTGGCGGTGCGGGCGCCGGCGATCTCGTCGAAGATGCCGGCGCCGATGGCGACCGCGCGCATCCCGTCGGCGAGCGCGTGGTGCAGCTTGACGAGGACGGCGAAGGGGCCGCCGGGCGCGCCGGTCAGCAGGTACATCTCCCAGGGCGGCCGCCCGCGTTCGAGGGGACGTTCCATCAGCTCGCCGGCGAGCCGTGTCGCCTCGGCGGTGAAGCCGGCCGGGCCGCCGGGCAACTCGACGCGCCGCACGTGACGGTGTACGTCGAAGGTCTTGTCGGCGCTCCAGGCGGCGCCGCCGACGGGGAGCAGCACGTCACGGACGCGCATCCGCAGCCGGGGGATGGCGGCGGCGCGCTCGGCGAGGAGGTCCAGGACGTCGCCGGGGTCACCGGGGCCGGGATCGAAGCGGGCGAGGGCGCCCAGGTGCATGGGGTGGTCGGCCGATTCCAGGTGCCAGAAGGCCAGGTCGAGAGGTGCCAGCAGCTCACTGCTCAAGGGATCCCCATGTCGTGGAGGGCCGTGGACGGCTACGGAACAGCAGTCAAACGCGTTCGATCGGTTACGGTCAAGTACGATCCCCTCACTTACAGTTAACAGCCGGTGTCCATTACATTTCCGGCCGGACCGGGACGGTGAACTCGCACCAGACGCATTTGCCGCTGCCGCGCGAGTCCACGCCCCACACGTCGGTCAGCAGGTCCACCAGCAGCAGTCCCCGGCCCGAGACGCCCGACAGGCCCGCGTCACGGCGGCGTGGCAGGGCGCTGGAGCGGTCCTCCACCTCCACCCGCAGCCGCCGTTCGTGCCCGGCCAGCATCCGCAGGGTGACGATCGCCCCGCCGTCGGTGTGGAGCAGCGCGTTGGTGATCAGCTCGTCGGCGACCAGCTCGATGTCGTCGGCCCGCTCCCCCGCGCCCCAGGCCCGTACCGCCGCCCTGATCATGTGCCGGGCCGAGCTCAGCGCCTCGGGGTCGCTCTGGGCCACGTGCTGCTGGAGCCGCCCGCCCGCCTGCGGGGTGAACCCGCCCTCGCGGCGCAGCAGCAGGATCGCCACGTCGTCCTCGCCGCCACGCTCGTCGACCACGTCGCACAGGTGGTCGGCGAGGTCCTGGAGGTCGTCCGGCCCGCCCCGCACCAGGGCCGTCAGCCACTGCATGCCCTCGTCGAGGTCGGCGCCCGGCTGCTCGACGAGCCCGTCCGTGTACAGCAGCAGGGCCTGCCCCGGATCCAGCTCCAGGATGGCGACGGGGTAGTCGAGCGCGCCGAACTCCGCCGACAGGCCCAGCGGCATCCCGCCCTGCACCGGCACCCGGCGGCAGTCGCCGTCGGTGTCCCGCAGCAGCGGGTCGACGTGGCCGGCCCGCACCACCTGCACCACGCCGGTCGCCAGGTCCGCCTCCAGGTACGTACAGGTGGCGAAGCGGTCGGTGTCCAGCTCGTGCAGGAAGGAGGACGCCCGCGCCATCACGGTGGCCGGGGTGTGTCCCTCCGCCGCGTACGCCCGCAGCACGATGCGGAGCTGCCCCATCACGGCGGCGGCGTGCGTGTCGTGCCCCTGGACGTCCCCGATGACGGCGCCGACCCGTCCGCCGGGCAGCGGGATGATGTCGTACCAGTCACCGCCGATGTCCCGGCCGAGCCGGGCGGAGCGGTAGCGGACGGCGATCTGCGCGCCGGGCACCTGCGGGATGCGGCGCGGCAGCATGGCCTGCTGGAGCCCCTCGGCGAGGTCGTGCTCCTGCTCGAAGAGCATGGCGCGCTGGATGCTCTGCGCGATGCTGCTGCCGAGGGCCACGAGCACGTTGCGGTCCTCGGGGGTGAAGCCGTTCTTGTCGCTGTAGAGCAGGCCGAGCGCGCCGATGGGCCGGGCCTGGGCGATCAGCGGCAGGTACGCGGCGGAGGTGATCCCGAGGCCGCTGATGTGCGGCCAGAGGATGGGGTAGGAGGTGGCGAAGTCCTCCGGGGACTCGATGAAGCGGGGGGCGAGGGTGCGGACGACCTCGCTCATCGGGTACTGCTCGTCCACCCGGGTGTACCGGGTGCCGGGCACGAAGGAGCCCTCGGGCCCGTCGGCGACGAGATGGATGCGGCCCGCCTCCAGCAGCCCCATCACCAGGCTGGTCGCACCCAGGTGCTCCAGGCCGTGCGAGTCCTTCAGCACGTCGATGACGTCCTGGACGGTCCGGGCGTGGGCGAGGGCCGCCGTGGTGGACTCCACCACGCTGGTCTGGCGGCGCCGCTCCTCGTCGACCTCCCGCCGGGCGGTGGACTCGGCGAGCTCCTGGGTGGCGTCGCGGACGATGCCGATGATGCGGCGCGGGCGGCCCGTCTCGTCCCGCCGGATGAATCCCTGGGTGTGGGTCCAGCGCAGACCGCCGTCGCGGGAGCGGATGCGGAAGTACGCGCCGTAGTGCGTGCCGCCGCTCTTGAGGGCCTGCGACACCAGTCCGTCGAGGCGGATGGCCTCGCTCGGCGGGACGCGGGGGGCAAGGCTCTCGGGCCGCCCGTCGTACTCGGTGACGTCCGTCTGGAACACGTCGAGGGCGGTCTTGTCCATGTGCATGAGCCCTGTGTCGAGGTCCCAGTCGAAGCTGCCCATGCGGTTGAGGGACAGACTCAGATCCGGGTGGGCGGGCCAGTCCTCGGGGAGCGACAGGGCATCCGCTGCCGGATCAACCATGGAGCCACTCTGCCATCATTTGTCGGGTTTTTCGACCGTCTGCGGTACCGGGTGCGGAGCCATCAGCCCTCGTAGAGCTCCGGTTCGAGGGGCATGTCCTGCGGCTCCCCCACGTCGTCCGGCAGGCCCTGGCCGTCGGGTACGCCGGGCCCGTCCGGGCCGTCGGGTACGCCGGGCCCGTCCGGGCCGTCGGGTACGCCGGGCCCGTCCGGAAGTCCGGGGTCGGCCGGCTGGTCGTACGGGTCGGCCGGCTGGTCCGGGCCGCCGGGGTCCCCGGTGCCGTCCGGCGAGGTGAGGACCGGGGGCGGCGGTGGCGGGGGCGGGGTGGGGCAGCCGGGCGGGACCGTCCGGGCGCCACTGGTCGCGGTCGGGCAATCGGCCGGCGCCGGGGTCTTGGGCGGCTGCTGTGGCTCTCGCGGCTCCTCCGGTGCCGGTGCGGCCGCGAGGTCACGCTCACCGGGGGCGTACGGCGGCGGCACCTCCGGGCGCCTGTCCCGGTCGGGGCCACTGCCGGTGAGGCGTTCGAGCCAGGTGTTGTCCAGGACGTTGACGATGGTGAGGCTGTGGACCACCTGCTGGGTGGGGTTGACGATCACCACCCGCCCGGGGTCGTAGCCGGGCCACCGCCGGCCCTTCTCCGCGGCGGCTCCTTCGGTGACCACCGGCGACCGCAGCGGGTTGCCGCACGCGCACCGCACGCGCGGCGCGCCGTACTGGTCGACCAGCACGGCCGTACCGGTCTGGAGGACGGCCTGGAAGGGCGCGGCGGAGCCGTCGCGGAAGCCGTGGCCGGTGACCCGGGTGTCGGCGCGCAGCACCACGGGGGTGAGACCGCGCAGCCAGGACGCGATGCCGTCGGGGCCGATCCCGGCGGCCTGGGCGAAGGCGCGCGCCTTGATGTCGTCGGCGGTCAGGAGGCCCACCTGCCTCTCGACGTCGCAACTGGGGGCGGAGGGCACACCGCCGTAGAGGCCGGGTGCGGACCCGGAGACGGTACGGGGCCCTCGGCCGCCCTCCGCCCGCGAAGGCGGGGCGGCCGGCGTCCCGGGTGCCGGGCGGGCGGTCGACGCGGTGAAGGGGTGCGGCCCCGGGGCGCCGGCGGGCTGGAGGCGGACCTCGCGGGAGTCCGCCGCCGTCCCGGTGCCGGCCGCGCGCGTGTCGCCGTCGCCGCCGCAGCCCGCGACGAGCAGCCCGGCGGCCAGCAGCAGACGTATCGGTGAACGCACGCGAGCCTCCTCCTGAATGTCCCTTGGCTGGTCCATATCTGCCGGATCCCGGACCCGCCCGCAACCGGAAGCAGATCACCCGACAAGGACTTGAACACGTTCAAGAAAGGCTCTAGGGTCTCGATTGAACACGTTCAAGCGACGCGTTCGAGCAAGACGTTCGAGCAAGGGGGCGGGGCCGTGTCCGTACTGGTCAACCTGATCGTGACGCTCGGCATGCTGCTGATCGTCCCGGCCGGCCTCCGCCTGATGGAGGCCCCCGAGCTCGACACCATACGGCGCCTGTGGCCGGTGTTCGCCCTGCCCGGGGCCGTCTGCCTGTGGCTGCCACGCGGTGTCCCCGCCGTCACGCTCGCCGCATGCTACGCGCTGGGCACCGTCCTCCTCGCGCTGCACGCCCCGCGCCGCCTGCTGCGTACGCGGTCGGCGGCGCCCGCCGAGATCGCCGTCCTGACCGCGCTGGCGAGCCCCTCGGTCGCCGCGCTCGCGCTGGTCGCCGAGCGGGCCGGGCACCGGCTGTTCGGGTTCGGCCTCGACATCCTGACGCTGACGGTCCCCCACTTCCACTTCGCCGGCTTCGCCGCCGCCCTGGTGGCCGGGCTGGTCTGCCGCACGGTGGACCGCCCCGCCGCCCGGTTCGCCGCGCTCAGCGTGCCGCTGGGCACCCTGCTCGTCCTTCTGGGGTACTTCCTGGACGACTGGGCCGAACTGGCCGGGGCACTGGTCCTGACCGCCGGTATGTGGGCCGTCGCCCTGCTGACGTGGCGCGACGTCGCGGCCGAGCGGCACGACCGGCCCACCCGCGCCCTGCTCGCCGTCTCGGCCGCCGTCCTGGTGGCGACCATGCTGCTCGCGCTGAGCTGGGCGCTCGGCGAGGCGACCGGCCTGCCGCACCCCAACCTGACCTGGATGGCCGCCACCCACGGCCTCGGCAACGCGCTCGGCTTCGCACTGTGCTCGGTGCTGGCCTGGCGACGACTCAAGGAGCCCGTCACATGACGCGACCGCCGCGCGGCCCCGGCGCCGCCCCCGTACCGTCCGGCTTCAGCTACCCGGACGTCGGCGCCACCCGGACCCGCCCCCTCCCGGCCGGCTACCACCACCTGCACCACGAGACCCTGATCGGCCACGGCCGGGACGTCTTCGAGAACGCGGGCACGGCCGTTACCACCTGGGCGATGCACCGGAAGTCCGGCGCACGCGTGCGTGCCGGGTCCGTACGGGCCGAGCCCGGCACGGCGGTCGAGATCGCGCTCGGCGCCGGACCGCTCCGGATGGCCGCGCCGTGCGAGGTGGTGTGGACGGCGTACGAGGCGGACCGCACCGGCTTCGCGTACGGCACCCTGGCGGGGCACCCCGAGAGCGGTGAGGAGTCGTTCGTGGTGGAGCGGCGGGCGGACGGGTCCGTGTGGTTCACGGTCACGGCGTTCAGCCGGCCCGCCCGCTGGTACACGCGGGCCGCCGGGCCCCTCGTCCCGGTGCTCCAGCGCGCCTACGCGCGACACCTGGGCCGTACGCTGCGAAAGATCGCCGCGCGCTGAGGGGCGGCCGATACTGGAACCGATGGAGTGGTTCTGGTTCGCCTCGTCCGACTACTGGCTGAGCCGGCTGGTCTTCCAGCGGGCTCTGGCCGGGATCTACCTGGTCGCGTTCCTCTGCGCCGCCCTCCAGTTCCGGGCACTGATCGGCGAACGCGGCATGCTGCCGGTGCCCGCGTACCTGCGCCGCGTCCCGCCCCGGGTGGCGCCCAGCGTCTTCCATCTGCACTACTCGGACCGGTTCTTCGCGCTCTGCGCCTGGACGGGGGCGGCGCTGTCGCTGGCGCTCGTCGCGGGCGCGGGCGACGCGGTACCGCTCGCCGTGGCGATGCTGATGTGGGCGGTGCTGTGGGCGCTGTACCTGTCCATCGTCAACGTCGGGCAGACCTGGTACGGCTTCGGCTGGGAATCGCTGCTCCTGGAGGCGGGTTTCCTCGCCGTCTTCCTCGGCAACGAGGACACCGCCCCGCCCATCCTGATCCTGTTCCTGCTGCGCTGGCTGCTGTTCCGGGTGGAGTTCGGGGCGGGCCTGATCAAACTGCGCGGCGACGCCTGCTGGCGGAACCTGACCTGCCTGTACTACCACCACGAGACCCAGCCGATGCCGGGGCCGCTGAGCTGGTTCTTCCACCACCTCCCCAGGCCCCTGCACCGGGTGGAGGTGGCGGCCAACCATGTGACGCAACTCGTCGTGCCGTTCCTGCTGTTCACCCCGCAGCCCGTGGCGAGCGCGGCGGCGGGCCTCATCGCCCTGACGCAGCTCTGGCTGGTGCTGTCGGGCAACTTCTCCTGGCTGAACTGGATCACGATCGTGCTCGCCCTGTCGGCCGTGGACGGCTCCCTCGTGGCCGACGCGCCCGCGCTGCCCCATCCCCCGCTGTGGTACGGAATCCTGGTCATCGCCGTCACCGCTCTGGTGGTGGTCCTCAGTTGGCGTCCGGCACGCAACCTGGTCTCCCGCCACCAGGCCATGAACCGCTCCTTCGACCCGCTGCACCTGGTCAACACCTACGGGGCCTTCGGCACCGTCGGCCGCGTCCGGCACGAGATCGTGATCGAGGGCACCGACGAGCCGACCGTCCACCCGGGCACGGTGTGGCGGGAGTACGAGTTCAAGGGCAAGCCCGGCGACGTACGGCGACTGCCGCGCCAGTTCGCCCCGTACCACCTGCGCCTCGACTGGCTGATGTGGTTCGCGGCGCTCTCCCCCGCGTACGCGTACTCCTGGTTCGCGCCCTTCGTGGAGAAGCTGCTCGAAGGGGACCGCGACACGCTGCGGCTGCTGCGCCACAACCCCTTCCCCGACGCCCCGCCCGTCCGGATCCGCGCCCGGCTGTACCGCTACCGCTTCACCACCTGGCGTGAACTGCGGGAGACGGGCGCCTGGTGGCACCGGACGTACGTGCGGGAGTTCCTGCCGCCCACCCGGCTGTCCTGACCGCCGCATGCGCGTGCCCCCCGCCGGAGGGCGGGGGGCACGGGGCGCACGGTACGAACCGGCTCGCCGGGGCCGGCCGGTGGACCGGCCGGTCAGTCGATGCCGGGCAGGATGTGCGGCTCGGCGAGGTCCTCCTCGTATCCGGCCAGCCGGATCGGGGCCGAACGGGCCCACACTTCGAGGCTGCCGAGGGTGTCCGGCCCCGCGGATCGTTCGCCGATATCCGCCGGCCGCTGCTCCTGCTTCGTGAGTTCTGGTGTCACCGCGCACTCCTTCGTGTCGCGAACCTATGAGGACATGTACTGCCGTTCGGTCGCGGTGGCGCCGGTTACTCGGGCGGAAACGCAGCCTTGGTGGCAGGCTTGTCCCCGGGGCCCGCCTGAGGGGGTTTCGTGGATCCCTGGCGGCGAGCCGTTCGCTTCAGGTTAACCAAATGAGCGCACTTCCGCTCGATGGAACGCGTCACATAGTCAGTATCCGGACACGTTGCCCGCTTCCGGGCACGCGTGCCGGATCACCCGTGGCGGGGCGTCCTGTGCCGGATCACCACTTCGAGGGCGCGTAGTCCTTGAGGAAGCAGCCGTACAGGTCCTCGCCCATCTCGCCGCGCACGATCGGGTCGTAGACCCGGGCCGCGCCGTCGATCAGGTCGAGCGGGGCGTGGAAGCCCGCCTCGGCGAGCCGCATCTTGTCGGGGTGCGGGCGCTCGTCGGTGATCCAGCCGGTGTCGACCGCGGTCATCAGGATGCGGTCGCTCTCGAACATCTCCTGGGCGCTGGTGCGCGTGAGCATGTTGAGCGCGGCCTTGGCCATGTTGGTGTGCGGGTGCCCGGCGCCCTTGTAGCCGCGGCTGAAGACGCCCTCCATGGCGGAGACGTTCACCACGTACGTACGCCGTGCCGAGGACGCGGCCATCGACCGGCGGAGCCGGCTGATGAGGATGAACGGCGCGGTGGAGTTGCAGAGCTGGACTTCCAGAAGTTCGACGGGATCGACCTCGGAAACCGTCTGGATCCAGCTATTGGTGTCGTGCAGGTCCGGCACCAGGCCGCCCGCGTCGATCGCGGTGCCCGCGGCGATGCGCTCCAGGGAGGCGGAGCCGCTGACGAGGGCGAGGTCGGTGACGTCCTGGGCGGTCAGACGATCGCCGTCGCGGGGCCCCGGCAGGGCGGCCATCGTCTCCACGGCGCCGCTGCCGAAGGTGCCGATGACCTCGGCGGACGGCAGCTCGCCCGCGGGCAGCGGGGCGGACTCGGCGGCGACCAGCTCGCTGTACGCCTGCGGGGAGCGGCGTACGGTCTGGGCCGCGTTGTTGATCAGGATGTCCAGCGGGCCCTCGGCGGCGACCGAGTCGGCGAGGGCGACGACCTGCGCCGGGTCGCGCAGGTCGATGCCGACGATCTTCAGACGGTGGATCCACTCGTCGCTGTCCGGCATCGCCTTGAAGCGGCGGATCGCGTCGTTGGGGAAGCGGGTGGTGATGGTGGTGTGGGCACCGTCACGCAGCAGCCGCAGCGCGATGTACATGCCGATCTTGGCGCGGCCACCGGTCAGCAGGGCGCGGCGGCCGGTGAGGTCGGTTCGGGCGTCGCGCTTGGCGCGGTTCTCGGCGGCGCACTTCTGGCAGAGCTGGTGGTAGAAGGCGTCGACCTCGACGTACCGGGTCTTGCAGATGTAGCAGGAGCGCGGGCGCTGGAGTATGCCGGCGATCTCGCCGACCACGGAGGAGGACGGCAGCAGGCCCTGCGTCTCGTCGTCGATCCGCTCGGCCGAGCCGGTCGCGGTGGCCTCGGTGACCGCCTTGTCGTGGGCGGTCTTGGCGGCCCGGCGCTCCTGGCGGCGGCGCTGCTTCACGGTGCGGTAGATCCCGGCCGTGGCGCGGCGGACGGCGATGGCGTCCGGGTGGTCGACGTCCAGTTGGTCGAGCTCTTCCAGGACGCTCAGGCAGACGGCCAGACGCTCGGGGTCGATGCCCGGCCCGTACGCCTGGTTCTCTTCAGTCACCGTCATGGCCGTTGCCGTTCCTCGATCACTCGTATGCCACGTTTACTTTTCAATACTTTTCAAAAGCCGCACTTTACGTCAGTGGAGGGCCCGGCCGCCAAACGGTCGACCCGGGTCCCCGCAGGCTCCCGCCCGTACTCCCGTACTGCGACGGCAGTACGGGCGATTGCGTGCTCACGGACGACGACGTGGCCCGCTGGGGTGGAGATCGTTGACGCATGAGCTCCCTCGCGCTGTCCGTGCTGCTGTCGCTGGTCTCCGCGGTCGCCTACGCGGCCGGGGCGATCGTGCAGGAGCGCGTCGCCGCGACCGCCCCTCCCGTCCTGTCCGCCCCCGCCTGGTGGGCGGCCGTGCTGCTGAACGGCGTGGGCGGTCTGCTGCACGTCGTGGCGCTGGCCTACGGCCCGCTGAGCCTGGTGCAGCCGCTGGGCGCGCTGACGATCGTGTTCGCCCTGCCGATGACGGCGGTCTTCGCGGGGCGGCGGGCGGGGGCGGGCGCGTGGCGCGGGGCGGTGATGGCGACGGCGGGGCTGGCCGGGCTGCTGACGCTGGCCGGCCCGGGCGACGGCCGGCCGCTGGACGGCGGGGCGCGGCCGCTGCTGGCGGTGGTGTGCGCCGGGGCGGTGGCGGCGCTGTTCCTGGCCGCGCGGGGCGTGCGCCGGGCGGTGGTGCGCGGGGTGCTGCTGGGGGCGGCGGCGGGCGTGGCGTTCGGGACCGCCTCGGTGTTCACCAAGGCGGTCGCGGCGGACTTCACGGCCGCCGCGCCGCTCGGCCAGTGGCCGGGCCTGCTGGTGATCGCCGCGCTGGGGGCGGCCGGGCTGCTGCTGACCCAGGCGTCCTACCGGGGCGCCGGGCTGACGGCGCCCCTGGCGACCGTGACCGTCGTCAACCCGGTGGTGGCGGCGGTCGTCGGCATCACGCTGTTCGGCGAGCAGTTCCGGTACGGGGTGGCCGGCACCGTACTGGCGCTGGGGTGCGGCGTGGTGGCGGCGGGCGGGCTGATCCTGCTCACCGCCGTGCCGCCGCCGTCAGAGCCGGACGCCGCCCGCCCGCAGGTAGGCGAGGGGGTCGATGTCGGAGCCGTACCCCGGCCCCGTGCGCACCTCGAAGTGGAGGTGCGGCCCGGTGCTGTTGCCGGTCGACCCTGAACGGGCGATCCGCTGGCCGCTGGTGACCCGCTGCCCTTCGCGCACGGTGAGCGCGGAGAGGTGGGCGTACTGGCTGTACCTGCCGTCCTCGTGCCGGATGACGACCTGGTACCCGTACGCGCCGCCCCAGCCCGCGGAGACCACCCGGCCGGGTGCCACGGCCTTCACGGCGGTGCCGGTGGGGACCGCGAAGTCGACGCCGGTGTGGTAGCCGCTGGCCCAGGCGGAGCCCGCCTTGCGGTAGGCGGTGCTGGGCCCGGCGTCCACGGGCGCGCTGAATCCGGCGGTCCGGGGCCGGGGAACGGCCGGTTTCGCGGTGGCGGGCTTGGCGGTTGCGGGCTTGGCGGCGGGTGGTTTGGCGGGGGCGGGCTTGGCGGCGGGTGGTTTCGCGGCGGGCCGCTCGGGGGCCGCCGTTGCGGGCTTCGGGGCGGTCGTGCGCAGCGTCAGTTTCTGCCCCGGCATGATCAGGTCGGGGTCGCTGCCGATGACCGTGCGGTTGTCGGCGTACAGCCGCTGCCAGCCGCCCCTGACCTTCTCCGCCTCGGCGATGCCCGACAGGGAGTCGCCCCGCGCCACGGTGTAGCTCTCGCGCTTCCCGGGCACGGTGGTGGGGGTCGCGGGCGGAGTCTGGGTCCGGGGCCTGCCCCGCTCCTTCGCCGCCGGTCGCGCCTGCGGTGCGATGTCGGGCGCGTCGCCGCCCCGGGTGAGCCCCGCCTTGACCGAACAGGTGGGCCAGGCGCGCGGGCCCTGTCCCTTGAGCACCTTCTCGGCGATGGCGATCTGCTGGTCCTTGGTCGCGAGGTCGGCGCGCGGCGCGTAGCGGGTACCGCCGTACGCCTCCCAGGTCGACTGGGTGAACTGGAGCCCGCCGTAGAAGCCGTTGCCCGAGTTGATCTTCCAGTTGTTGGTGGACTCGCAGGCCGCGACCTTCTCCCAGACGTCCACCGACGCGGCGTGCGCCTGGCCCGCTCCTATCAGCGGCAGCGCCATCCCGGCGCCGCTCGCCGTGACGGTGAGCGATGCCCGGTTGATACGGCTGGGCTGATACCGGCGGTGTCGTCCGCGTACGGCCATGGGCGGTCCCCCCTTGCACACGTCAGCAGTCGCCCAAGCTAGAGGCACCCGACAGGCCGTGACAAGGGGGCGCGTTGCACGTCAAATGCCCCCGCCGAAGGGCGGGTTGACGGATCACCGGTGAACGTCCTGCTCCCGGGCCGCGTATGGACGCGTACGCCCGCGTACCCACACGCGGAACCCACCGGAAGCCAGGAGTACACAGATGAGTGGCACTGCCCAGATCGGCGTCACCGGGCTCGCGGTCATGGGCCGCAACCTCGCGCGCAACTTCGCCCGCAACGGCTTCACGGTCGCCGTGCACAACCGGACGTCCGGCAGGACGGAGGCGCTGGTCGAGGAGTTCGGTGGCGAGGGAGCGTTCGTCGCCGCGAGGAGCGCCGAGGAGTTCGTCGCGGCGCTGGAGCGGCCGCGACGCCTGGTCGTCATGGTGAAGGCGGGAGAGCCGACGGACGCGGTGATCGAGGAGTTCACGCCGCTGCTGGAGCCGGGTGACGTCGTCATCGACGGCGGCAACGCGCACTTCGCCGACACCCGGCGCCGCGAGAACGAGCTACGGAAGCGTGGAATCCACTTCGTGGGAGCCGGCATCTCGGGCGGTGAGGAGGGCGCGCTGCACGGGCCGAGCATCATGCCGGGCGGGTCGGCCGAGGCGTACGCGTCCCTCGGCCCCCTCCTGGAGCGGATCGCCGCCAGGGCGCCGGACGGCACACCGTGCGTGGCCCACGTCGGCCCGGACGGCGCCGGTCACTTCGTGAAGATGGTGCACAACGGCATCGAGTACGCCGACATGCAGCTCATCGCCGAGGCGTACCACCTGCTGCGCGAGGTGGCGGGCTACTCCCCCGAGCGGATCGCCGGGACGTTCCGCACCTGGAACGCGGGGCGCCTGGACTCGTACCTGATGGAGATCACGGCGGAGGTGCTCGCCCACACGGACGCGGCGAGCGGGGAGCCCTTCGTCGACGTCGTGGCCGACCGCGCCGAGCAGAAGGGCACGGGGCGGTGGACGGTCCAGAGCGCGCTGGACCTGGGCGTGCCGGTGCCGGGGATCGCGGAGGCGGTGTTCGCGCGGTCGCTGTCGGGACACGACGAGCTGCGCGAGGTGTCCCGGTCGCTGCCGGGTCCCACCGTGGCACCGCTGGCCGAGGCGGAGGCGGCGCGTTTCGCCGGGCGGGTCGAGCGGGCGCTGTACGCGTCGAAGATCGTCTCGTACACGCAGGGCTTCGACCAGATCCGGGCGGGCAGCGAGACGTACGGGTGGAAGGTCGATCCCGGCACGGTGGCGTCCCTGTGGCGGGCGGGCTGCATCATCCGGGCGGCGTTCCTCGACCGGATCCGGGGCGCGTACGCCGCCCGGCCGGGGCTGGCGTGCCTGCTGGCCGACGAGGGCTTCGCGGAGGAGATCGGGGCGGCCCAGGACGACTGGCGCGCGGTGGTGGCGGCCGCGGCGCGGCGGGGCGTGCCGACGCCGGGGTTCTCGGCGGCGCTGGCGTACTACGACGCGCTGCGGGCGCTCCGACTGCCCGCTGCCCTCACGCAGGGGCAGCGGGACTTCTTCGGGGCGCACACCTACCGGCGGACCGACCGGGAGGGTTCCTTCCACACCCTCTGGGGCGGTGACCGCTCAGAGGTGGACGCCTGACGCCGACGTCAGCTCATCGGGCCGGGCTCAGGCTCCGGACCGGGTACCGGGTCGGGTCCGGGCGGCTTGGGCACCGGGTCGGGGGACGGCCCGGGCGGCGGCGGCCCGGGGTGCGGTGGCGGCGTCGGGGTCGGCACCGGGCCGGGGGCCGGACCCGGTTCGGGGCCCGGCGGGCCCGGCTGCGGTACGGGCGTCGGCGGCACCGGGTCCGGCGGGCCGGGCGGCGGCGTCGGCGCGGGCGGTACGGGGTCGGTGGGGAACGGGTTCGGGCTGGTCATGGCGCGCTCCCTGGACGGTTCGGCCGTGCACGTTCCAGGCTCTCCCGCTGCGCGTTCCCCCGCGCGGCGGGATCACTCATCGGGTTACGCCCACCCCGGGACGGTCAGCTCCGGGCGGCCGGAACGGCGTGCGGGCTGCGCGCGGTGTCGGTGCCGGGCACGGGCGCGGACGCGTCGGACCCGAGCTCCACGATCCTGTTGGCCCCGTCGACGTGCACGACACGCGGCACCAGCGAGCGCGCCTCGGCGTCGTCGACCTGGGCGTAACTGATCAGGATCACCAGATCACCGGGGTGCACCAGGTGGGCGGCCGCGCCATTGATACCGATCACCCCCGAGCCGCGCTCACCCTCGATGACGTACGTCTCCAGGCGTGCGCCGTTGTCGATGTCCACGATGTGCACCAACTCGCCCGGCAGCAGATCGGCCGCCTCCATCAGGTCGGCGTCGACGGTGACGGAACCCACGTAGTGGAGATCCGCCTGGGTCACGGTGGCTCGATGGATCTTGGACTTGAACATGGTGCGCAGCATGGAGAAACTCCCTGAATTCGGCTCCCTGCCTGCTTTGCGCAGGTCAAGGGCTGTTCACTCAGCCTACAACGGCTCCCTTCCACCCACGATGAGTGGCGGGCGCCCGGCCTCACCAGCGACCGACAAGCGCGACCAGAGTACGGACTGACGCCCCGAACCTCAGCGAGATCCCCGTCACGTCCCCCTTGTCCCGCACCGCTGCACGGCCGGCCGGGGGCTCAGGTCACGTACTCCGGCCCCGCGCCCGGGTCATCCGCTTCTGCTCGGTGGTCGTCCGTGCGCTGCGGCTCAGTCGACGGTGACGGTGCAGGTGATGCGCTCGGGGGCCGTGGTCGGGGTGGCGGAGGGTCCGGTCGTCTCGGGGGGCCGGGTGGAGGTGTTGCCCTGGCAGGTGGCGAACGTGCAGTGCAGCAGCGTGAACCGGGTGGTCCCCTTGCCCTTGGCCTCGAAGGTGAAGGTGAGCCGGCCGCCGGCACCGTCCACCGCAGAGCCCCGCTCACCCCTCGCGTGCGACCACTGGCGGCGCGGCAGCGGAGGCGGTCGTCATGAGGCGCGCAGCACCAGGCGCTGCGCCGTGATCGTGTCGGAGGTGACCAGAGCCTGCTCCGCCGTCACGTCCGTGAGGAACACGAAGGGGGGTACCAGCGGCGGCACGGGCAGCCGGTCGGGCGTGAAGGTCAGGCAGATCAGCCCCTCCACGCAACCGTGGAAGCGGGTCAGGTACAGGGTGACGTCACCGCGCAGGTCGAGCCGGCCGGCGCCGAGTGCGAGGCGCGGGGCGCCGTCCCGGGTGGTCATGCGGTAGTCGCGCAGGGACGCGGCCCGCATGCGCAGCACCATCACCCTCTGCGTGCCGTCCACCGTCGGGATCTCCCGTACGCCGGCGACGATGAAGCCCTGCGGGCGGAACTCCTCGGCGGTGATCGTGGGCGGCGTGCGGGAGGCGGGGGGAGGGCCGCCCGGGGCGGCTTCGGCGCGGCCGCCCCCGGTGGTCACGGCCGCGGCGGCCAGGAGGGCCGCGGGCAGCAGTACGGCCAGTGCGCGCGGTGCCGTGGGCCCCGAGCCGGCTTCGCCCACGCCGTCGGCCCCGGCCTTCGAGACGGGCTCGTCGGCCGGGGTCCAGCCGAACCCAAGGGCGCTGCCCAGGATTCCCAGCGCGGTCCCCACAAGGAACCCGCCGAGATTGGTGGCCGCGAAGGCCACCACCGACAGGATCAGGGCGTTCACGCTCACGTAGTGCCGGGTGTGGGGCAGGACCCAGAGGAAGACGCCGGCCGCGATCAGCGCCAGGCCGATGGCGATCGCGGCGATGCCGCCGAGTCCCAGGCTCACCAGGACGGGGATGGGGGACAGCGGTACGAGGAGCAGTTCGGCGCCTGCCAGGACCAGCAACAGCCCGCCCCCGAACGGGCGGGCACGGCGCCAGTCGCGGAAGCGGTGGCGGGCCCCCGGCAGAGGCAGGCGTCGGTCGAGCCGGTCCGCGAACCGCCGCGTCCGCTCCCGCACACGCATCCGCCTCCGCACCCGTATCCGAAGTCGCCGCGGCCGCCGCGGCCGGTCCCGGTGGCGGCGCAAGACGCTCAGAAGCACTGTGTGCCACCCAGTTTGACGGCGAGTTTCAGGCCCTTGAGGCGGAAGTTCCCGCCCGTGGCCGACCAGGCGTGCGAGCGGACCTCGCTCACCTCGATGTCTCCCGCCTGGAGGCCGAACGCCCCTTGCGGCCCCGTGACGCCGGGCACCTCGTCGAGCGTGGACGCGTCGCGGCCGATCTCGGCCGTGCCGAACCGTGCGTCACCCACCAGGTCCTCGCCGTCGATCACCAGGTTCCGCGCGGTCACCGTGCCCGCGTCGCCGCCCGCGCTGAGCTTGAACACGACGGTGCCCAGGGGTGTCTTGACCCGCGCGGACTGGCAGATGTCGGTCAGGGTCGCCTTGTCCAGGCCGAGCAGGGCGACCGGGTGCCCCTTGCCGTCGGCGGACCGGTCGGTGTGCACGTACGACGCCAGACCGTCGCTGCTGAGCTTGCTCGAAGCCACTTGGAAGTTCGTACCGGAGACGGCGAACGAGGCGGCGAGCGCGCCCTCGGCCATCAGGAGGGCCATGGCCCCCACGGCGGCGAAGCCGGGCACGGCGAGGGCCGCCGACCTCCGCCAGTTCGTGGTGCCGGCACGGGGGTGCGTTGATCTGCTCACTGATCCTCCCGAACGTCGTGTGGTGCGTACGGAAGTGCTGCCGGGTCGAGGTCCTCTCGGCCCGCGCCAGCGGGAACTGACGCGGCATCAGGAGGCTAGGACTCAATTAGACGGCGAGTCAATAGAAGGGCGCGGGCGGCGTCACGCGGCCTCGCGGCCGACGTTCTCCACCATGCGGCGCAGCACCTTGACCGTGGTGACGTAGTCGGCGTCGTCGATGCCGTCGTGCAGGCGCTCCCGCCAGGCGGGTACGTGCCGTTTGATGTCGGCCCTGGCCGCCTCTCCCGCGTCGGTGATCCACAGGCGCCGCTCACCGTCCCGCCGCAGCCGGCCCCGCTCGACGAGCCGGTCGGACTCCGCTCCCAGGTCGTCCTCGGCCCGCAGGAACTCACGCATCCGCCCGGTCAGCTCCGGTACGGTCTGCCCCTGGCCGTCCGGGTTGAGGTCGTTCACGGACAGGTGGCGCAGCAGCCAGTACTGGGGCTGGCTCGTGCCCAGCCGCGCCAGCTCGCCGCGGATGTATCCGATCACCGCGTCGTTGGCGACTCCGGTCCAGTAGCCGATCGGCTGCTTGGCCAGTTCCATGTCGGCGTGGTCCATGCCGTGTTCTCCCCTGGTCCGCACCCGTCGCCCTCATGCGACGCGGTGCATTGATCGCAACGTAGGACCTCAAGCGCGCTTCAGGTCAAGCGCCCTTGTGCGCCGGAGCGCCGAGCACCCGGATGTGCGGGCGTCCGGTCGCGTCGGGGTCGGTCACCTCTGCCCGTACGCCGTAGACGTCGGCGATCAGCGTCTCGGTCAGTACGTCCCGGGGTGTGCCCGTGGCGACGACCCGGCCTCGCCGGAGGACCACGACGTGGTCGCAGTACATCGCGGCGAGGTTGAGGTCGTGCAGGGCGACCACGCTGGTGATGGCGAGTGTGCGGACGAGGTGCAGCAGCTCGTGCTGGTGCTGGATGTCGAGGTGGTTGGTCGGCTCGTCGAGGAGGAGTTCGCGCGGCTCCTGTGCCAGGGCGCGGGCGATCTGGACGCGCTGGCGCTCGCCTCCGGAGAGGGTGTGCCAGGGCTGGTCGGCCCGGTCGGCGAGGCCGGTGCGTTCCAGGGCGTCGCCGACGGCCCGCTCGTCCGCCTCCGCCGGGGGCGCCCAGGGGCGCCGGTGCGGGATGCGCCCGAGCCGTACGACGTCGGTGACGGTCAGCTCGACGAGGGTGTCCGCCTGCTGTTCGACGACGGCCACCCGCCGGGCGACGTCCCTGCGGCGCAGGCTGCCCAGAGGCCTGCCGTCGAGGGTGACCACTCCGGAGGCGGGGGCCAGCACGCCGCAGAGGAGGCGCAACAGGGTGGACTTTCCCGAGCCGTTGGGGCCGAGGAGGCCGGTCATGACTCCGGGGGGCGGCGTGATGCTGACGCCGTCGAGGATCGGTGTGCCGGCGGCGGCGCGTGAGACGTGATCGGCGCTGAGGGTCATCGGTGGGCTCTCCGGGTGCGGTACAGGACGAGTACGAAGGCGGGCACGCCGACCAGTGAGGTCACGACGCCGACCGGCACCTCCTGCGGTTCGATGACGGTCCGGGCGAGGGTGTCGATCCACACCAGGAAGACGGCTCCGCCCAGCGCGGCGGCGGGCAGCAGCCGGGCGTGTCCGGGGCCGACGAGGGCGCGGGCGGCGTGCGGCAGCACCAGGCCGACGAAGCCGATGGCGCCGGCCGAGCTGACGAGGGCCGCCGTGAGCAGTGCGGTGACGCAGAGCAGCACCAGCCGCGCCCGGCCGACGTTCACGCCCAGGGTGGCTGCCGCGTCCTGGCCGAAGGCGAAGGCGTCCAGCGTCCTGCCGTGGGCCAGGCAGACGGCCAGCGTGAGGGCGAGGGCGGCCAGGCACAGCCACACGTCGGTCCAGCCGGCGCCGCTGAGCGAGCCGAGCAGCCAGAACAGCACGCCGCGCGTCGTTTCGGCGTCGGCGGACGTGACCACGACGAAGGAGGTGAGCGCGGAGAACAACTGCATCGCGGCGACGCCGGACAGCACGACCCGGTCGGTGGTTCCGCCCAGGGTATGGCTCAGCAGCAGCATCGCGGCGAACGAGCACACCGCGCCCACGAAGGCGCCCCCGGAGACGGACAGGGCTCCGCCGCCGGCACCGAGGACGACCACGACGACCGCTCCGGTGGAGGCCCCGGACGAGACACCCAGGACGAAGGGGTCGGCGAGCGGGTTGCGCAGCAGCGACTGCATCACCGCCCCGCACAGCGCCAGCCCGGCACCGCACACGGCGGCCAGCAGGGTGCGCGGCAGCCGCAGGTTCCACACGATCCCGTCGCGGATCGGTGTGAGGCCGGAGGCGTCCCCGCCGAGGTGGGACGCCACGACGGACCAGACGTCGGCGACGACGATGTCGGCCGGGCCGATGGTGATGGCGAGGGCGACGGACGCGGCGAGTGCCGCGAGCCCCGCCGCCGTTCGCAGCAGGGCGGCGGTCACTTAGACAGGCCGAACTCGCGGAGCGCGGCGGCGACCTGTTCGATGCCCTCCACCGTGCGGATGGTGGGGTTCATGGCCTGGCCGCTGAGGAGGACGTACCGCTTGTGCTTGACGGCGTCCATGTTCCTCGTGACCGGGTTGGACTCCAGGAACTCGATCTTCTTGGCGGCGCTCTCCCCGGTCTGGGCCTTGCGGGTGAGGTCGCCGATCACCAGGACGTCGGGGTTGCGGTCGGCCACGGTCTCCCAGTTGATCTGCGGCCATTCCTCGGTGGTGTCGTCGAAGACGTTCTTGGCGCCGACTTCGCGGGTGATGACGCCGGGGGCGCCGCAGCACCCGGCCATGTAGGGGGAGTTCGCGTCGGAGAACCAGTACAGCAGAGTGACCTTCGAGGCATCGAGTCCCTTGGTCGCCTTGGCGACACGCGACGTGAGGCTCGCGACCAGGTCCTCGCCGCGCTTCTCCTCACCGAAGACGCGGGCGAGGTCGCGTACCTCCCCGTACACGGTGTCCATGGTCAGCGGCTTGGTGCGGACGCCGTCACCGTCGCCGCTGTTGTCCTTGCCCACGCAGTCGGACGGGGAAAGGTAGGTGGGCACGCCGAGCTTCGCGAACTGCTCGCGCGTGGCCACGCCGCCCTTGCCGAGGGTGGAGGCGAACGAGGCGGCGACGAAGTCGGGTTCGGTGTCGAGGACCTTCTCGAAGGAGGGGTTGTTCTCGGCGAGCCGGGTCACGCCCGCGTTCGCCTTCTCCAGGCCCTTCATGACGGGGTCGGTCCAGGTGGCGGTTCCGGCCATCCGGTCGGCGAGACCGAGGGACAGCATGATCTCGGTGGTGCCCTGGTTGAGCGAGACGGCCCGGCGCGGCCCGTCCCCCTTGATCTCCACCTTCTGTCCGCAGTTGTCCAGTACGCGGATGCCGGCCTGCGCCGGTGAGGGGGACGTGCCGGAGGCACCCCCGCAGCCGGTCAGGAGGAGGGCTCCGCACAGGAGCGCGGCGAACGAGGCGGTCGGGCGTGTGATGGGCACAGCGAAGTCCTCAGCGTCGAGGGCCCATGCGCGGGGCCCGTCCGTACGTGTTCGCCAGCAGGTCTTCGGACTCGGGATCATCCGGGCGCGGCGCCTTCCCGGGCCGGTCTCCGGCCCAGTGGCTGTGGTTGCCACGCCCGTCACCCTCACCGCTGCGCGTCAGTTCCGGATTCGCACCGGATTCCCTGACTCACGTACACGCGTACGGAGTACGACTGGCCTGCGCAAGCTACCACGGGTGCCCACTCGCGCTCACGCGCCGAGGACTCCGAGCAGGCGGGTGACCTCATGGGCCATGGCCGTACGCCCGGCACCGAGGTAGTGGCGTGTGTCGGCCACCATGGGGTCCGCGTCGAGAGCCCGGCGGGCGGCGCCGGTGAAGACCCGGTTCAGGTGGGTGGCGATGTTGACCTTGGTCATGCCGTGGCCCACGGCCGTGGCGAGGCCGTGGTCCGCGACCCCCGACGAGCCGTGCAGCACCAGGGGTACGGGGACGGCGGTACGCAGCGCGGCGATCAGGGCGAAGTCCGGTGCGGCGTCGCGGGTGAGCATGGCGTGCGAGGTGCCCACGGCCACCGCCAGGGCGTCCACGCCCGTGGCCGCGACGAAGGCCGCCGCCTCGTCCGGGTCGGTGCGGGCGCCCGGGGCGTGCACGCCGTCCTTGCCGCCGACCTCGCCCAGTTCGGCCTCCACCCAGACACCGGACGCGTGGCAGCGGGCCCGTATGCCGGCCATGGCGCGGACGTTCTCCTCGTACGGCAGGGTCGATGCGTCGTACATCACCGACGTGAAGCCCAGCGACACCGCTTCGGCGACGAGCTCCGGCGAGGTCGCGTGGTCCAGGTGGACGGCCACCGGAACCGTCGCGGCGCGGGCGACGGCCAGCGTCGCCGTGCCGATCGGGGTGAGCGCGCCGTGGTAGCGGGCGGCGTTCTCGCTGATCTGGAGGACCACGGGGGCGCCCGCCGCTTCGGCGCCCGCCACGATGGCCTCGGCGTGTTCGAGCTGGATGACGTTGAAGGCCCCGACGCCCCTTCCGGCGCGTGCGGCGGGGGTGACGATGTCGGCCGTCCCTACGAGGGGCATGGTGCTTCTCCTGGTGTACGGGGCAGGGGCGTTGAGGGTGACGGCGACACCGCTCCCGAACGGCGGGCCAGGAGGTCCTGGGCGAGGTACGCCGCGCCCATGCAGCCCGCCCGGTCGCCGAGCCGGGCCGCGACGACCTGGGGCACGGCCCGGAAGCGGGCCTGGAACGTGAGGCGTTCGGCGAGCGCGGCGCGCAAGGGGGCGAGACAGGACTCGCCGGCCCCGGACAGGCCGCCGCCGATGACGACGCGCTCCGGGTCGTACAGGGTGATCGCGGTGGTCAGCGCGTCGGCGAGGGCCTCGACCGCCTCGGACCAGATGGCGGCGGCCTTGGCGTCCCCCGCTTGGGCCCGGCCCTGGACGTCCCTGGCGGTGATGCCGCACCGGCCGGTGGCACGGGAGTAGCGGCGGGCGATGGCGGAGGCGGACGCCACGGTCTCCAGGCAGCCCCGCGCGCCGCAGTGGCAGCGTTCTCCCCCGGGCCGCACCACGAGGTGCCCCAGCTCCCCGGCGCCGCCATGGCCACCGGTCAGGGCCCGGGCCCGGCCCCCGGTGAACACGGCGGCGGCGATCCCGGTGCCGACCGGCACGAAGAGGAAGTCGCCGCAGCCCCGCCCGGCGCCGGCCCTGGCCTCCGCGAGGCCGCCGGCCCGGACGTCGTGCCCGAACGCGACGGGCAGGTCGAGGTGTTCGGCCAGCCAGTCCTTGACGGGTACGTCGCGCCAGCCGAGGTTGGTGGCGAGGACGGAGACGCCGTCGTACTCGTCGACGATGCCGGGAACGACGACCCCGGCCGCCTCGGCCGCCGGGCAGCGTTCGGCCAGTTCGGCGGCGCGGGCGAGCACGGTCTCCAGGACGGCGTCCGGGCCCCGGTCCGCCCGCGTGCACCAGCGCTCGGTGTGGCGCAGGGTGCCGTCGTCGGAGAGTACGCCGCCCTTGATGTACGTGCCTCCGACGTCCAGGGCGATGACCGTCATGACTCCACCCGGACGCCGGCCCCGGCTCCCGCCCCGGCCCCGGCTCCCGCCCCGGCGTCGGCGTCGGCGTCGGCGTCGGCGTCGGCGTCGGCGTCGGCGTCGGCGTCGGCCAGGACGACGGAGCGGGTGAGGTGGCGGGGCCGGTCGGGGTCGAGGCCGCGCCGGCCGGCCAGGGCGACCGCGAGGCGCTGGGCGCGCACCAGTTCGGCGAGCGGGTCGGCCGGGGAGACGGAGACGTACGCGCCGGTCGCCCGCACCTCGTCGAGGAGGCCGGCCGGCGGCGCGCCGAAGAACCAGACGGCTCGCCCGGGTCCCGCGATGCTGATCGGGCCGTGCCGGTACTCCATCGCCGCGTACGACTCCGTCCACGCCCCGGCCGCCTCCCGCAGTTTGAGCGCGGCCTCGTGGGCGAGGCCGACGGTCCAGCCGGTCCCGAGGAAGGTGAACTGCTCGGCGGCCACCGCCTCTTCGGCGAGTGGGGCGAGCACGGCCCGCTCGGCCTGTTCCGGCAGGTCCGGCGGTACGAGACCGAGGCCGGCGCGCAGCAGGACGAGGGCCGTGGTGGCGAACCTGGTCTGCGCGACCGACCGCTCGTCGGCGAACGACAGGTCGACGACCGTGCCCGCGACATCACGGACGGGCGTGCCGGGGTCGCCGGTGAGCGCGACCGTCGGGGTGTCCCCGGCCAGCCGTCGCAGCGTGGTGAGCACCTCCGTCGTGGTGCCGGAGCGGGTGATGGCGAGCGCACGGTCGTAGCGGCGGGTCACCGGGTACGCGGAGGCGGCGAAGGCGTCGGTCTCCCCCAGCCCGGCGGATTCGCGCAGTGACGCGTACGCCTGGGCGATGTGGAGGGAGGTGCCGCAGCCGATGACGGCGACGCGTTCGCCGTCCTGCGGCAGCCCGGCCGGGCGCGCCTCCAGCGCACGCCGCCAGCACGCGGGCTGGCCGGCGATCTCCCCGTCGACATGACTCATGGTGGCTCCTGGATTCGTGATTGAAGATGGCCTTTTTATAGGCCTATCGCTCAGCTTTAAGCAAGAGTGCGCACGAATGCGCACCGAGCTGAGCGGGCGGGTTACGCTCACAGCCCGAAACAGCCCAAGCAGGCCGTGACGCGACAGAGGAGAACGGTGATGGGTACGCACGAGCGGTGGACGCGGCTCCTCGACGCGCTGAGCGAGCGGGGCAGCATCGAGGTGGCCGAGGCCGCCGAACTGCTCGACGTCTCCCCCGCCACCGTCCGCCGGGACCTGGAGGAGCTGGCGCGCCAGCAGCTCCTGACCCGCACCCGCGGCGGGGCGGTGCTCAGCGGGGTCACGTACGACCTGCCCCTGCGCTACAAGACCGCGCGCAAGGCGGACGAGAAGCACCGCATCGCCCGTGCCACCGCCGCGCTCATCCCGCCGGGCGCGGTCGTCGGGCTGAACGGCGGCACGACGACCTCGGAGGTGGCCCGCGAGCTGGTCACCCGCCCCGATCTGGCCGAGCATCGCGCCGGGACCGCCCTGACGATCGTCACCAACGCCGTGAACATCGCCAACGAACTGGCCGTCCGCCCGTATGTGAAGACCGTGGTGACCGGCGGGGTCGCCCGACCGCAGTCGTACGAGCTGACGGGCCCGCTCGCGGCCGCCGTCCTCCAGGGCCTGTCACTCGACTACGCGATCCTCGGTGTCAACGCGGTCGACCCGCGGTTCGGCGCGTCCACCCACGACGAGGGCGAGGCGGAGGCCAACCGGGCCATGGCCGAGCGTGCCGACAGGGTCGTCGTGGTCGCCGACTCCACCAAGCTCGGGCAGCGCGCCTTCGCCCGCGTCTGCGCGATCAGCGAGATCGACGTCCTGGTCACCGACCAGGACGCCCCTGACGACCTCGTCGAACAGCTCACCCAGCAGGGCGTCGACGTCCACCGCGTGTAGGCCTCGCCCGCACTGGGCCCGGTCGAGCAGTCATGCGCGCTCCTGATTGAAACAGACCGCCTTCGCGCACTTGACGTCATCCAGGGTGACTGTTGTCATGGCCCGTCGACCCGTGTTGTCGGCGGCGCCGCCGGATGGCGGCATCCGCATGGCCGGAAGGCGGCTGTGATGCGCGAACGTTCCGTACGACCCCCACGCCGGTGGGGAGGGAGCCGGGCCCGCGGCCGACGCCCGGCGATCCTGGGCCTGGTCGCCGCCATGGTGGCGGCCGTCTTCTCGGTCGCCGGGCCGACGAGCCCCGCGGCGGCGGCGAGCGCCGGTGACGTGACCGGGGTCAGCCGGTCCGGGAACACCGTCACGATCAGCACGTCGACGGCGGCGAAGGCACGGGTGGTGATAGCCCGTCAGGACATCTTCCGGATCTGGCTGTCGCCCAAGGGCACCTTCGCCGACGACCCGGCGGGAGGCGCCCTCGCCATCGACACCGACTTCGGGGCGGTGACGACGAGCGTCACGGACGCCGGCGCCTACTACCGCATCACCACCCCGGCCCTGAACATCCGGGTGAACAAGTCCCCGCTGCGGTTCTCCGTCTACCGCGCCGACAACACCACGCTCGTGTGGGCCGAGTCGCAGCCGCTGTCCTGGACCGGTTCCCAGACCAGCCAGTACCTGGCCCAGGGCCCCGACGAGCAGTTCTACGGCACCGGTCTGCGGCTCGGCGAGTGGGCGCTGCGCGGCAGGACCGTGCCGGTCTCGGTCGCCAACACGTGGAAGGAGAACACCAACGCGAGCCCCGCGCCGTTCTACATGTCGACCAACGGTTACGGCGTGATGCGCAACACCTGGGCCCCCGGCACGTACAGCTTCGGCGCGCCCGGCACGTTCACCCACAACGAGAGCCGCTTCGACGCGTGGTACTTCGTCGGCGACTCGCTGAAGGGCGTCCTCGACGCGTACACGGACGTGAGCGGCAAGCCGTTCCTGGCGCCGATGTGGGGCTTCGAACTGGGCAACGCCGACTGCTGGAACGCCTCCAACCCCGACTACCAGGGCGACCACGACCGGGCGCGCCACCAGACCACCAAGGACGTCCTCGGGTACGCCGCCGACGCCCGCGCCGCCGACATGCCCTCGGGCTGGTTCCTGCCCAACGACGGCTACGGCTGCGGCTACACGGACCTCAAGGCAACGGTCGACGGGCTGAAGGCCAAGGGCTTCCAGACCGGTCTGTGGACCTCCACCGGTCTGGCGAACATCGACCAGGAGGTCGGCACCGCCGGCAGCCGGGGCGTCAAGACCGACGTCGCCTGGATCGGCCCCGGTTACAAGTACGCCTTCGACGGCGTCCAGCAGGCCGTGGACGGCATCGAGAAGAACTCCGACGCCCGCCGTTACGTCTGGACCGTCGACGGCTGGGCCGGTACCCACCGCAACGCCGTCGTGTGGACGGGCGACACCTCCGGCACCTGGGACGCCATGCGCTGGCACGTCCCGGCCATCACGGGCGCCGGCCTGTCCGCGCTCAACTACGCCGCGGGCGACGTGGACGGCATCTTCGGGGGCAGCCCGAAGACGTACGTCCGTGACCTCCAGTGGAAGGCGTTCACCCCGGCGTTCATGACGATGTCCGGCTGGGGCCCCACCAACCCGGAGGCCGGTTACCAGGACAAGCAGCCGTGGCGGTTCTCCGACCCGTACCTGTCCATCAACCGCAAGTACCTGAAGCTGAAGATGCGCCTGATGCCGTACCTCTACTCGGCGAGCCGCGTCGCCACCGAGACCGGCACCCCCACCGTCCGCGCCATGGTCCTGGAGTACCCGAACGACCCCGTGGCGCGCGACAACCGGACGAGCGGCCAGTTCATGTCCGGCGACTCGCTGCTGGTGGCGCCCGTCGTCACCGACACCACGACCCGTGACGGCATCTACCTGCCGGCCGGCACGTGGACGGACTACTGGACCGGCAAGACCTACTCGGGCCCCGGCTGGCTCAACGGCTACTCCGCGCCGCTCGACACGCTTCCCCTGTTCGTGAAGGGCGGCGGCATCGTGCCGATGTGGCCCCAGATGAACCACACGGGCGAGAAGCCGGTGGACAGGCTCACCTACGACATCCACCCGCGCGGCTCCTCCACCTTCACCCTCTACGAGGACGACGGCATCACGCGCGCGTACAAGAGCGGCGCCTACGCGAAGCAGAAGGTCGACGTCACCGCCCCGGCCTCCGGCACCGGCGACGTACGCATCGCCGTCGGCGCGAGCACCGGCACCTACAACGGCAAACCCGCCTCGCGCGGCTACGAGTTCACCGTCCACGCGGCCGCCGCACCCACCGGTGTCACCGTCGACGGCACCGCCCTGCCGGCCCTGCCCTCGAAGGGCGCGTACGACTCCGCCGCCACCGGCTGGTACTTCGACCCGGCCGACCGCTCCGGCACGCTGTGGGTCAAGGCCGGGTCGAAGTCCGGGGCGTTCACCGTCACGGCGAACGGCCTGACGCTGCTCCCGGCCACGGCGGTGCCCGCCACCGGTGCGCCGATCTCCAAGGCCGCCTGGAAGGTCCAGTACGCCGACAGCCAGGAGACCTCCGCCGAGAACGGCGCCGCCGCCAACGCCGTCGACGGCAACCCCGCCACCATGTGGCACACCGCCTACTCCGGCTCCGCCGCCCCGCTCCCGCACGAGATCCAGATCGACCTCGGAGCGCGCTACGACGTGGACGGCCTGTCCTACCTCCCGCGCCAGGACGGCAGCGCCAACGGCCGGATCGGGTCGTACGAGGTGTACGTGTCCGACACGACGGCCGACTGGGGCAGCCCGGTCGCCACGGGCACCTTCGCCGACTCCGCCACCGAGAAGAAGGAGTCCTTCGCGCCCAGGACCGGGCGTTACCTGCGGCTCAAGGCCCTGACCGAGGCAGGCGACAGCGGTCCGTGGACCAGCGCCGCCGAGATCTCCGCCACCGGGAAGGCCACCCCGCTCCCGGTGGACGCGACTCTGGTCAACGGGGCCTCCTCGTCCTGTGTCGACCTGCCCTACGGCTCCACCACCGCCGGCACCGAACCGACCCTGTACTCCTGCCACGGCGGCACGAACCAGCGCTGGACGTTCACGGCCGCCGGGACGCTGACCGGCAAGGATGGCGTCTGCCTCGACGGCTCCGGCGCCACCGTCACCGTACGGCCGTGCGACGGCTCGGCCACCCAGCGGTGGCAGTTCGGCGCCCAGTCGAGCGTGACCAGTGGCGGCCGCTGCCTCGCCCCCGTCCGCTCGGGCACCGCCAACGGCACCAAGCTGGAACTCGCCACCTGCACGGGCACCGCCGCGCAACGCTGGACGCCCAAGGCCTGAGCCCGATTCCGGTCCCTCCACGCCAGCGCGCCGGGTCCGTCAGGTGACGGGCCCGGCGTCGCGGTCTGTGGTCCCCGGTCGGTCAGACGCGGTCGGTCAGACGCGGTCGGTCAGACGCGGTCGGTCAGACGCGGTCGGCCGCGATCAGGACGTACTGGAAGGAGCCGTCCTTGTAGGAGTTGATGAACGCCTCCTCGATCCCGGTGACCAGGGACGACGTGGCCCGCAGCTCCCAGTAGGGGAGGGTGGCGGCCGTCAGGTCGATGACGGCCTGCGGCACCAGACGGTTGTCGGCCATGGCGCGCAGGTACTCCCGGCGGGAGTGGATGTTGCACTCGAAGTGCGCGTTGATCTGGGAGACCCACTTCGAGGGCTGGCCGTAACGCGGGTTCCAGCAGCCGGTGATGGTCACGTAGCGGCCGCCGACCCCGAGGACGCGGGAGTGCTCGGCGAAGAGGTCGTGCAGGTCGACGTACATGCTCGACTCGTTGTTCCACGAGCCCGCGGCCTGCCCGGTCTCGAAGGGCATGTCGAGCATGTTGCACACGCGGGCGTGGACGTGGTCCTCGATGCGCAGTTCGCGGGCGCGCCGGTTCGCGAAGTCGGCCTGCTTGGCCGAGAGGGTGACGCCCTCGACCTTGCACCCGAATCGCTGGTGGGCCATGACCATCGAACCGCCCCGGCCGCAGCCCGCGTCCACGAGCGTGTCGTCACGCCCGATGGAGCCGAGGTGGTCCAGGAGGACTTCGGCCTGCGCCGACTCCAGGCGGTGCAGCTCCGCGATCAGCTTCTTCTCGTACTCGCTGTCCTCGGCGTCCCCGAGGGCGGCGTGGTCGACGTCGCCGATGCCGTAGTGGTGGTGGTAGAGCCCGTCGACGTCGCCGAGACGCAGGTTCACGGGCCTGGCCTCCTGGTCCCAGTAGCGGGCGATGTCGCCCTGGTAGGGGGAGGCCGGGCCGGGGACGAACGTCGAGGTGCCGTCCACGGTGGTGATGTCGGTGCTGGTCACAGATGCGTCCATTTCTTACCAGAAGTCGGGCAGGCTGTAGCGGTAGGTGTTGGTCTGGTGCCAGTAGTGGTTGCCGTCGACCCACGCGGCCACTCCGCGGAGGAAGCGCAGCACGCTGGGGACGGGGCAGGCCGCGGCGAGGGCGGCGGCTTCGGCCTCGAAGCCGTGCATGAGGTCGTTGTGGACCTCCACCGCCTTCAGGTAGGCCTGCTGGTCCGAGACGCCGTCACGCTCGGCGATCACCACGGGCAGGTTCAGGTGCTTGCCGGGGCTTTCGAGCTCCTTGGTGTAGGAGTACAGGTCGTTGACGATGGTGGTGGCGTTGGCGGCGAGTGCGATGACGCGCTGCATCGCGGGCTGGGCGTGCAGATCCGCCGGCAGTTCGTAGCCACCGACGGTGTCGGTGATGGTGGGGCAGGGGCGGAAGTTGTTGAACTGGCGCATCGCCAGGTACTCCCACACCTCGGGCACGGTGTCCGTCTCCGCCCATGCGGCCTCGGCCAGGTACCCCATGTGCAGCCGGGCCATGTCGTGCCGGAACCGGTCGGCCTGGGAGGGGGTGGCGAGCTGGACGAAGTACTCCATGGCGGAGCGGTAGGCGCGCCGGGGGGCGTCCGAGTGGAGCGACTCCGCCCACGCCGGCTCGTACTCCTTCGTCGTGTGGACCGGGTCGAGAGCCGTGTGCGCCAGCAGGAGACGGCTGCCGAGACCAACGGGTGAGCCGCCGTGGTCCTCGCAGTAGCAGTCGTCGACCGCGTTCTCGGCGACCATCAGCCGTGTGGCGGCCATCAGGTGGTCGATGGTGGGCGCGTCCGGATGGCAGGCGACCATGTAGCGGCCGACGGAGAAGCCGTCGAACTGGTCCTCCCACTCCGGGGGGTACACCTGGACCTCGTCCACCGCCCACGCCTTGATCCTCCGGCTGACCTCCTCCACCCGCGCCTGGTCCGGCTCCGCCACGGGGTGGTGGTACAGGCCCGGGATCGGCGTGCCCTCCGCCGGTGGCCGCGACTCCGTTGGCGCGGACGGCCCCTGACGCCGGGCCAGGGAGAGCCCGGTCGTGCCCAGACCGCTGGGGCCGCGGATGATCCGTTCCAGGGCGCGGTTCAGCGTGCTCGCCCCGTCAGCGGGCGATGCGGGCGGGGCGGACGAGGCGGACGAGGCGGGCGGGGCTGGTACGTCGGGCCGGGCGCCACCGGCCGGAACTTCGACCTGGGCCTCGGCTTCGGGCTCGGCCTCGGCCTCGGCTGCGGTCTCGGCGGCCTGGGTGCGGGTGTGGACGAGGACATGGGCTGCGAAGCCGGCCGCGGCGGCGGGCAGGCTCGACTGCAGAGGGGAAAGCCCAGGATCGGGCATCCGTGACTCCTTGGTGAGGGGGTGTGCTGTCCCGGGTGCCGGGCGGGCTCGCCCGGCCCGGGAGGCCGGGCTGTCGTGCCGCCGGACGGGTCCGCTAGCCGGACCTGCGGGCGATCTGCACGTTCTCCAGCACGCCGAGCGCGTCGGGCACCAGGATGGCGGCGGAGTAGTAGGTGGTGACCAGGTACGAGATGATCGCCTGCTCGCTGATGCCCATGAAGCGCACCGACAGGCCCGGCTCGTACTCCTCCGGCAGGCCGGTCTGGCGCAGCCCGATGACGCCCTGGTTGTCCTCGCCGGTTCGCATGGCGAGGATCGAGCTGGTGTTCTCCTTGCTGATGGGGATCTTGTTGCAGGGCAGGATCGGCACCCCGCGCCAGGCCGGGACGGGCTGTCCGTCGACGTCGACGTGGTCGGGGCAGATCCCGCGGGCGTTCCACTCGCGCCCGATCGCGGCGATCGTCCTGGGGTGGGCGAGGAACAGCCTGGTGCCGCGGCGGCGGCAGAGCAGCTCGTCGAGGTCGTCCGGGGTGGGCGGGCCGGAGTGGGGCTGGATCCGCTGCTTGAAGGCGGCGTTGTGGAGCAGGCCGAAGTCCCGGTTGTTGATCAGCTCGTGTTCCTGGCGCTCGCGCAGCGCCTCGACGGTGAGCCTGAGCTGCTCCTCGGTCTGGTTCATCGGCTCGTTGTAGAGGTCCGCGACCCTGGTGTGGACCCGGAGAACGGTCTGCGCCACGGAGAGTTCGTACTCGCGCGGGTGGAGCTCGTAGTCGACGAAGGCACCCGGCAGCTCGACCTCGCCGGTGTGGCCGGCCGACATCGCGATCTCGGCCTCGCCGTGACGGTTCTGCCGCTGGAGGGGCAGCGAGCTGAACCGCTCGATGTGGGCCTGGAGTCCCGGCGACGAGGACAGCACGGCGGCGAAGTCGGCGCGGGACAGGGTGAGCAGGGTGCCGTTGGTCTCGGCGGTGGCGGTGTAGTCCCACCTCGCGTCGGCGTCCAGAAGGGCGTTCTCACCGAACCGGTCGCCGTCGGCGAGTACGGAGACGGTGACCTCGTCGCCGTACTTGCCGACGGAGGTCTGCTTGACCCGGCCGTGGGCGATCAGGTGGATCCGCTCCGCGGGGGCATCGTGCTCGGCCAGCACCTCGCCGGCGCGGAATTCGCGCTGGACGCACCGGTCGGCGATGGCGGTCAGCACCTCGTCGTCGTCGAAGCCGCGCAGCAGCGCCAGTTCGCCGAGCTCGCGGGGGATCACCCGGACGTCGGCACCGTCCTGGAGGAACTCGATGTGCCCGTCGCCGACGGCGTAGCTGAGCCGGCGGTTCACCCGGTAGACGCCGCCCTTCGCCTCCACCCAGGGGAGCATCCGCAGCAGCCAGCGGGAGGTGATCTCCTGCATCTGCGGGGCGGACTTGGTGGTGGTGGCGAGGTTGCGGGCGGCGGCGGTGCCCAGGCTGGACTGCTGGGGCGGTTCCAGCCGTGCCTCCGGGCCGGTCTCAACTGTCATCAGGTCGGGCTCTCCTCGGCAAGGGCGGTGATCGGCGTTCGCGCGCGCCAACCGGTGAAAAAGGAAGAATGCAAAAGGGAGAAGCGATTCGTTTTCTGGGAGAAGGCCCAGATCCCGGGGAACAGTAACGGCCGGTGCCACGGGCTCGCCGCGCGACGCCGTCGGCATTACCTCGAAGCAGTGATCTTGGTCCGCACGGGGTTTACCCGGCCAACCGGTGTAACCGGGCTGCGTACGGCGACGCTTCGGGGACACCGGGGTGACGCACCCGTCACGCCCGTGTTGGCACACTGCGCCGGAGTGTCCCTGGAGCATCGGGCTCCTGCTCACCACTGACGTGCTGTGGGAGGGATTCCGTTCGATGCCAGCGCCGAAGGCTTTCGCGGTGCGGCCGACGGCGTCGACGGCGGTGTCCGCGCCGACGAAGCAGCGGCCGGAGACGACCGGTTCCACCCGGCCCCCGGTGGGCACGTCCAACGCGGCGGTGAAGAACGCCCTGGCGGGCCGGGGCGGACCGGTGACGGCTCCGCCCTTCCCCGGGCGGCTGACGCCCGCCGCCCAGGACATGGTCGGCAACGGCGCGGTCGCCGCGGCCGGCCGCGGCGAGGCGGGGGCCGCTCCGGCGGCTCGTGGCTCGGAGGCGGAGGCCCCGGCGGCTTCCGGCGGCGGGCAGAAGGCGAAGGCCCGGCCGGGCCCCGAGGCGGATCCGAAGTTCGCGGCGCTGAAGAAGGACGTACGGCACAAGAAGCGGGCGCTGGCCGCCTCGCACCCGCCGCCGCGTGCCGAGGCGGTGGCGGCGCAGGACGCCGCGCTGCCGCCCAAGGACGACGAGGTGGCGCAGGGCAAGACCGCCAACGCCGAGAAGATGAACGAGGCCAAGCCGAAGGAGTTCGACAAGGACGCCTTCATCAGGGCGGTCGAGAAGGCGATCGCGGACAAGGCCCCGAAGAACCTGGACGAGGCGGACAAGTTCGCCGGCTCCGGCAAGGCGGACGAGGTCCGGGCGGAGGTGCACGGCAGGGTCGGCGAGGGCAAGTCGGACTCGGCCGAGCAGATCGCCACGACGACCGCCGCCCCACCGGACACGTCGGCGGCCGTGCCCAAGAAGGTCGTGCCGATGAGCGCGGACCGGCCCCCCGGCGCTCCGGGCGCGCCGAACCCCGCGCAAGCCGTGCCGGACAGGCTGCCGCCGTCGGCCACCGACATGTCGGCGGGCCCCGCCGACGTCGACCGCCGGATGGCGGACGCCCAGGTCACCGAGGGCCAGTTGCGGAAGTCCAACGAGCCGGCGTTCACCAAGGCGCTGGGCGAGAAGCAGGCCGCCGAGCGGCACTCCGACACCGCGCCCGGGCGGCTGCGCAAGCACGAGGCGGCCGAGCTGCGCGCCTCCACCGCGCAGGCCAAGCGGCTCGGCACCGCCGCCATGGCCGCGATGGGCGCCGAGCGGGTGCGCACCGGGCAGCGGGTCGACACGGGCAAGAAGGGCGCGAAGGGCCGGGACGAGGAGAAGCGGGCCCAGGTCACGGCGGTCCTGCAAGGCGTCTTCGACACGATGAAGAAGGACGTCGAGGCGATCCTGGAGGGCCTGGACAAGCTCGTCGACGACCAGTTCAGCCGGGGCGAGAAGGCGGCCCGGGAGGCGTTCACCGCCGAGCACCGGCGGAAGATGGACGAGTACAAGGACCGCCGGTACTCGGGTGCCACGGGCAAACTGCGCTGGGTGCGGGACCTGTTCGCGGGACTGCCCGCCGAGGCGGACAAGATCTTCGAGGAGGCCCGCGACAACTACGTGCGCCGGATGCGGCAGGTGATCTCCGGTGTCGCCGACACCATCGGCGCGGAGCTGACCCGGGCCAAGCGGCGCATCGCCCAGGGCCGGGCCGAGCTGCGGGACGCGGTGCGCAAGCTCCCGGCCGACCTGCGGGCGATCGGACAGCAGGCGGCGGCGGAGTTCAGCGACAAGTTCGACGAGCTCACGCAGGCCGTGGACGACAAGGGCACCCAGCTCGTCGACACGCTGGCCACCAAGTACACCGAGGCGCTCAAGGCCGTCGACGACGAGATCGCCGCGGAGAAGGAGAAGAACAAGGGCCTGGTGGCCAAGGCCGTGAACGCGGTCAAGGCCGTGATCAACACGATCCTGGAGCTGAAGCGGCTGCTGCTGGCGGTCCTGGCCAAGGCCGCCCAGGCGGTCATGCTGATCCTCAAGGACCCGATCGGCTTCCTGCGCAACCTGGTCTCCGCCGTCGGCGCCGGTCTGCGGCGGTTCCTCCAGAACATCGGCCGCCATCTCCAGCAGGGCATCCTGTCGTGGCTGTTGGGCCGGACGGCCGAGGCGGGCATCGAGATGCCGGCGAAGTTCGACACCCAGGGCGTGGTGAAGATGCTCGCCGGCCTGCTGGGCCTGACGTGGCAGAACATCCGCGCCCGGATCACCCGCAAGGTCCCCGAACCGGCGGTCGCGGCGGCCGAGACGGGCGTACCCCTCCTCGCCGACGTGCGCAAACGGGGCGTCGCGGCGATGTGGGAGGACCTGAGGACACGCGTCGGCGACCTGAAGAAGAAGCTGCTCGACGACGTCATCGCCTATGTCACTCCAACGATCGTGGTCGCCGGCATCATGTGGGTGATCTCGCTGCTCAACCCGGCGTCCGCGTTCGTCCGGGCCGTAAAGCTGATCATCGACTTCATCCGGTTCATCGTCACCCAGGCCCGCCAGATCTTCGACTTCGTTAACGCGGTGCTCGACGCGGTCATCGCCATCGCGCGGGGCGGCAGCGGCGGCGTACCAGCCCTGATCGAACGCGCCCTGGCCCGTTCGATCCCCGTCCTGCTCGGCGTCCTTGCGGCCATCCTGGGCGTGGGCGGCATCGCCGGCCGGGTCCGGCAGATCGTCCAGCGGCTGTCGGCCCCGGTCAACCGAGCGGTGGACTGGGTCATCGACAAGATCGTCGGGCTGGTGAAGAAGCTGTGGGCCAAGCTCAGGTCGAAGCCGGACAAGAAGAAGCCGCCGAAGCGCCGCCCGGACCGCGACGGCACCGGCGGGCCCCACCGGCGCAGGCGCCCCGACCGGCGGCGCAAGCCGGACCGGCGCGGGCCGAAGCGGAAGGACCGGCGCGGCCCCGGGAAGAAGCGCCCCGACAAACGGTCCAGGAAGGACATGCTGCGCGCCCTCGACGCCGCCGTGCGCGATGCCACACGTCTGCTCGACGCGGAAGGCGCGACGGAGGAGAGCGTGCGGCGGGGACTTCCGGCGATCAAGGTGCGGTACCGCCTCACCCGGATCGAGCTGGAGCAGCCGGGCCCGAGCAGGTACTTCGTCACAGTGGCGATCAACCCGAAGAAGCGCACCTCGTACCGGGATCTGTTCCCCTACGAGATCGGCAAGGCGAGGAAGCCGATCGGCATGCGGAGGCACCCGCACGCGGTCGTGCAGCTCAACGCCCTGACACAGCCCTTCAAGGGCAACGAGCTCTGGATCGGCTTCGTCGTCAACATGGCGGCGATCCCCGACGAGATCAAGAAGAACCCGAAGGTGGCACTCCGGTACCTCGACAAGGCGTGGGCGGGCACGGGGGCCAAGCACGCCGAAGACCTCGCGGAGGCGCGCACCGCAGTCGTGATCGGTGTCAACACGTTCGAGCGGCTCAATCCCCAGGAGGGGGACCCGGTCAGCGACGCCATCAACAGCGTCCTCAAACAGCCGGAGCTCCGGCTCGCGGTGTTCGGCTTCGTCTGGACGCCCCGGTGGGTCAACAGCAAGGACGGTTCCGCGGCCGGCATGGACGAGGTGCGCGTGGCCTACCGGAAGCTCAAGGGCCGTCACAAGAAGCGGGCAGAGGCCAACGAGAAGGGTCTGCGCGACAAGGGCGCACTGCCCTACGGCCTGTTCCGCGAGGAGGTGCTGCGCTCCGAGTACACCCGCAAGGCGGTGGACATCCTCAAGCCGCCGGTGAACCGCCAGGTCCACATCGTGAGCCAGGACGCCGACACGGGTGTCGCCGCCCGGAGCGGTGCGGGGGTCCTCAGGGCGTACGAGAAGGTGCTCCTGGAGATGGACCGGCATCCGCTGCTCACGATCGGCGGCTACCACTTCGAGGACTTCGACTGGGGCCGGAATGCCAACCGCCGTGGAAAACAGCTCACGCTGCTGGCCAACCGGTTGGACCGGGCCATCCGGGTCGCCATCGCCAAGGAGTACCCGCAGATGCTCTACCCGACGGAGCCCAACATGCTCATCAAGGCGTGGGACGAGGAGAGCTCCGGCGGCATCTTCCAGAACGCCAGGACCTCCGCCCTGCTCACGGCCGGGGACCACGCGCGCAGCCAGGGCAAGCTGTTCGGCGTGGGCAGTGCCGAGGGCCGGACCTTCCGCAACGAGCTGATGAAAATCTTCGGCACGGACTTCTCCGTCGCCTACGCGCCGGAGGCGAGCACCAGCACCAGCCCCCTGCCCCGCGACCTGACCCGGGGCCTCACCGTCAGGCCGGAGGCCGTCCGTCTGGCCGCCCAGGGACGCATGCGCGGCAAGAGGTGGCTGGAGGCCATCCGTGTCAGCCACCGCATGTACGCGCTCATCATCCAGTCGCAGTCCAACGCCAGCGCCAATACCCTGGCCAGGGAGTTTTCCCGGGCCACGCGCGGGATCAGCGACAGCGTCAGGGACGAGCTGAGGACCAAGGTCTTCGTCCATGTGGAGGACGTCGCCATGCTGATGGCCGACAACCCGCGGCTGACGGTCGACAGCCCGGTCATCAAGGCGCGCCTGAGGAAGCTCGAGGCCAACGTCAAGGATCTGATCGAGAGTGACATCGCGGCGAACGAACGCGTCAAGAAGGGCATCGAGCAGGCGCAGAAGATCACTGAGGAGATCATCTCGACGATGACCGCTCCCGAGCTCAGCGGGCTGTGGCAACGTATCCGGCGGGCACTGGACAACACCACGAAGCCGCAGCGGCGAGGAGGACGACGATGACCCCGGAGAGCCTCGACAGGCTGCGGGCGGAGGCATCGCGCGACGACTACACGTCGATGGCCCGGCTGGCGCGCGCACTGTACGAGACGGGGCTCGGCCCGCGCGAGGTCCTGCGCGAGTGCTACGGCGTCACGTTCCCCCCTGAGGTGTTCGTCGTCGTCGAGGGCGGCCTGTGGCGGCTGGACCTGCGTGCCCGCTTCACCAACCAGCCGTGGCAGCTCGCCGTGCCGCCCGACCACGGAGGTCCGTCGGACAGGATCAACAGCATGGTCGACACCGAGCTGCGGCTCCTGGCGGAGGACCCCGATCTGATGCCGCTCTTCCGTATTCCCGCGTTCCAGTTCGACACGGCGGACCAGGTCGTCTGCTACCGGCTCAGTGAGCTGCGGGAGGGCCGCTCGACGGTGTTCGCCCTCCCGCGGACGGCTGCCGCTGGCCAGGCCGTGCGCTGCGGGGATGGGCTGCTGGAGGTCCTGCACGGCGAACATGTCAGGGCGGTCCGTCGTCTGGAGGCGGAGCAGGACAACCCGTCGAGCTGGGGAGCCGGTTCGGTGGACGACGAGGAAGTCGAAGAGGCGTACGAGGCCCTGGAGCGGGTGCGGGAGCTGCAACGGCGGGCGGACGCGCTTCAGGGGGACGCGGGGGCCTGAACGACCTTACGCACCGGTGCAGGCAACAGGGCCGCCGGCCCGGAAACGGCAGGTGCCGACTGGGCCGCCGCGCCCGCCACCGCCGCGTTGCCCACCTGGTTCTGGCCCGCCACCAGGAGGCGCTCGAAAGCGGTCGGCGGCTTCACCGGTGCCGGCGCCGTGGCCGGCGGGGTCTGGCGGGTGGCCGTCGCGGTCTCCTGGGGGCGCGCCGGGGGAACCGGGGCGAGGAGGCGGTGCAGCGAGAGCGGGGGTTCGGTGGGCAGCATCGGCTTCACCCCTCCGGTGCGGCGTCGAGCAGGTGGGCGTGGGGACCGAGTTCGGACGGGCGCAGCAGGCGGGCCTCGCGCTGGAACTGGCGGGCCACTCCGCGTACGACGTGCCGCATGGCGATCGCGTCGCCGCCGGCGTCCGCGGCGGCCAGGGCGGCGGTGCGGGCCGCCGCGGTGATGCCGGCGCCGGTCATGTCGAGGCGGGCCAGCGCGTCCAGGTCGACGTCGGGGGCGAGCGGGGCCTCCTGGGGGAACGCCAGCCGCCACAGCCTGCGTCGCTCGGCCGCGCCGGGGCGGGGGAAGTGGACCACGAAGTGGAAGCGCCGGGTGAACGCCGGGTCGATGTTGTCCTTGAGGTTGCTGGTGAGGATCACCAGGCCGTCGCTCGCCTCCAGGCGCTGGAGCAGGTAGCCGACCTCCATGTTGGCGTACCGGTCGGTGCCGTGCTTGACGTCGCCGCGCTTGCCGAACAGGGCGTCGGCCTCGTCGAAGAGCAGCACCGCGTGGCTCTCCTCGGCCTGCCGGAACGCGGTCTCCATGTTCTTCTCCGTCTCCCCCACCCACTTGGAGACGACCTGGGCCAGGTCCACCTTGAGCAGTTCCAGGCCGAGCATGCCGGTGACGATCTCGGCGGACATGGTCTTGCCGGTGCCCGGCTCTCCGGTGAAGAGCGCCTTGACCCCGCCGTGCGCCGAGCGGCGGGCGAAGCCCCACGTCTCGGAGATCCGGGGCCAGGCGCGGAACGCCGAGGCGATCTCCAGGATCTGTTTGAACTGGACGTCGGGCAGAACGAGGTCGTCCACGGTCCGCCGGGGCACGATCGAGTGCACCGCGCTTCCGCTGCGGCCCCGGGTGACGGTGGCGATGGCGGGTTCGACGTGGTCGGCGACCGGTTCGGGGCGGCCGTTGCCCGCCAGGCGCGCCCCGGCGTCCGCGACCGACGCCACGGCGCGCAGTTCCCCGCCGCTCATCCGGTACCGCACGGCGAGGTCCTCCAGGAGGGGGCCGTTCAGGTCCGGGAGCGCCGCCGACCACATGGCGCGCCGGTCGGTGAACCCCGGTGCGGGGACGGTGAGTTCGGCGTACGCGCGGACGGCGAGCAGGGCCGCCGGGCGCCAGGGCCTCAGGCCGGTCAGGCACACCGGCACGCGGGAGCGGAGCAGCGCGGCGGAGATGGTGTCGATGTGCTCCCGTCCCGGTTCGCCGTGCAGATCGTCGGTGGGGATCCACAGCACCGCGCCAAGCGCGGCGGCCGTCCGCAGGTCGGCCTCGGGGTCGCCGGTCAGCGTCCGCAGCGGCGCTCCGGCAGCCCGGGCCAGGGCCTGTACGGCATCGAGCTGGCCGTCGGGCGGGCAGCCCCACAGCCCGGCCAGGTCGATGCCGCCCGTGCCCAGCGCCCGGCCGAGGCGGGTGAGCCGGTCCGAGGACAGATGCGGGGCGAGAAGGCGCGGGTCCGGCGGTGCGACCTCGCCGGGGTCGTGGCCGAGCAGGCCGGCGTCGGTGCTCCAGCCGAGCAGGAAGTCCAGCACCCCGGGGCCCAGGACGAGTTCCTGCGCGAGCTCCACCGCGGCTTCGCCGTAGGGCCGCAGCAGGCCGTACCGGCGCAGCGGCCCGGCCGGTCCGAGCGCACGGCGCAGGACGAGACGGGCGGCCGCGCTGCCGTCCCGGTCGGCGCTGGCGGGGTCTTCCGCGATCCCGTCCCCTTCGCCGCCGTCCTGGTCCGCCGCACTCCCGGGCCCGTCCGGGACCGACGCGCTCAGCGCCCCGACCGTGACCAGCAGTTCCACGCTCGGCAGCCGCCGGTTCAGGTTGTCCACGATGTACGCGTAGATCCGCTCGTAGCCCCGGTCCAGTTCGGGCGCGGCCACCAGGAGCAGCGCGTCCTGCTCGGCGCGGGTCAGGCCGAAGCGGGTGGCGAGCGCGTCGAGCGGCAGGACCGTGCCACGGGCCGACGTACGCCGCCGCAGCTCCCGTTCGGCTTCCGGCTCGGGCCGCCGGGGTGTGTCCGGCGCGGCCATCGCGTCGGTGAAGGCGTGCACCTCGCCGAGCAGCACGTCGACCTGTTCGTCGGTCACGCAGTACGGCGTGAGGTCCGGCCGGGTGAGCCGGGCCGCGAGCCGCGCCTGCCGCTCGACGGCGGCGCGCAGCGCCCGGTGGAGGTCCGCGAGGCGGATCCGCAGGTGTTCCAGCGCCGGTTCCCCCATGTGGGTCACCCTCCCGAGAAGGTCAGGGCCCGACCGCCCAGCCAGGGCACGTCCGGGACGTCGGCGAGCAGCCCGCCCCGCAGCAGGTCGGCGTGGCGCCGTCCCATCGGGACGCGTACCCGGACGGCGGCGGGCTCGAACCGGACGGTGGCCTCCAGGTCGGCGAAGCGGTGCAGGGCGGACAGCGGGTCCGGGGTCTCGCGGTCCCGCCAGAGCGTCCAGGCGATCGTGGACAGGCCCAGGGCGGCGGCCAGGGTGACGGTGCGCTCCAGTGCGCCGTCCGGTGCGAGCGGTGCCGCCCGGCGCTCGGTGACCAGGGCGGTGACCAGGTCCGCGAACCGGTCGGCGTGACCGGGCAGTTCGGCGGCGAGGCGCGGGTCGGCGAGCTGCCGTGCCGCGCCGGTCCACAGGGGCGTGCGCCAGGGCAGCCGCGTGACGGGATCGCCGCGCAGGGGGCGTACGCCGGTCAGGAACGGCACGCCCGCCGCGTCCAGTTCGCGCAGCGTGCCGGGGGGCAGGGGGCCGTCGCAGACCAGCACGGGCGGCCGCCCGCCGGCCTGCCAGTGTGGCAACAGCGCCGCGGGGTCCGCCGTCCAGGCGATGGGGAACATGCCCTGGGCGTCCACGAGGAGGAGCCCGTCGCCGGCGCCGGTGAGCAGGAGCGGGTCGGCGGGGTCGTGGCCGCGGCACACCGCGAGCGCGAGGACCCCGTCGAGCACCGGGAGCGCGGGGCGGGCGACGCGGGCGAACGCGGCCAGTTCCTCGTCGGGGACGGGCGGTTCCAGCCCGGCGAAGGCGGCGGCCGCTTCGGCGTCCCGTTCGTCGCGCCGCCAGCCGCGCGCGGTCACGCCCAGGACCTTGTACGCCAGGGCCGCCGCGAACAGCGGTGCGTGCTCGGCCAGTTCGGCACCGGCCAGGGCGGGGCCGATCGCGTCGAGGTAGCCGATACGGGCCAGCGGGCCGGCGAGCAGGAACGGCAGCACGGACCACACGCGTACCTCTTCGGTGGCGCGCACCCCGACGGCTCCGGCCGCCCGCGGAGCCGGTTCCGCGACGGCATCGTCGTGCCCGCCCGCCAGGGACCGGGCGAGCCGCGCCACCTCGTCGGGGTCCGCCGACGCCACGTACTCGTCGAGCCGACCGGACAGGGCCGCGGCGCCGGCGTCCGCGCCCGCGCGCCGGGCGAGCTCCGTGAGGAGCCGGGCCGCCGCCGCGTCGCCGTCGCCGTCGCCGAGCAGGGCGAGCACGTACATCGGGAGCGACTCCTCGGGCAACAGCCCGAGCAGCGCGTCCAGTTCGCCCCGCTCGGCGAGTTCGCCGAAGAGCGCGGCGGCCGTGGGATCGCGCCGTGGAAGCGCCGGCGCGGCGAAGGATTCCTCGAACGACGCCGCTCCGGCGGGCTCCTCGTCCCGGACCTCCACCATGGAGGCCGGTGGGAAGTGGACCTCGGCGGTCGCGTGGGGGCGGCCGGGCCATCCGGGTCCGCCCGGCCGGACGGTGACGGTCACCGGTTCGGTGATCTCCACGTCCGGGCCGTCGCCGCTCAGGTGCTGTGCGAAGTGGTCCGCCAGCAGCTCCGGGAGGGTGTCGATCACGTTCTGCACCAGGGCGCGCGGATCGGGTCCCCAGCTCCACCCACCGCGCCGGACCACCGTCACGGAGCAGCGGTGCACCGTGATCTCACCGTTGTCCCCGGCGGTCCGTGCGGTGGGCGCGGTCACGTCACCCCCTGCTTCTCCAGGCGGCCCGCCCAGCCGGCCACGAGCACCAGCACGCCGTGCGTGCCGCCCGGGGTGAGGGTCAGGGGCAGTTTCACCCCGGTCTGCTGGGCGGGTACCTCCCCGGCGAGCACATGGGTGTCCTGGTCGTCGGAGACCAGGGCGACCACCTTGGCGGGCCGGGCCACCGGGACTCCCACGGTGACGGTGAGCCCGTCGGCCGCCAGCGCGATGCTGCCGCTGTCGGTCCAGGTGGGCAGGCGCAGCAGGGTGGGTTTGGGCTTGCCCTCGGCGGTCAGTTCGACGCCGAAGGCGAGCGGGTCGGTGAGGGCGGCCGGTTCGTCGTCCACGGCCGCCACGGCGAGCTCCCTGGCGTTCAGCGGGAGGGTGGCGGTGCGGCCGCCGCCGAGGGACACGCGCAGCGGCAGCTCGCGCCCGACGAGCGCGGCCACATCGGGCGGGGCGCCGGTGCCGGTACTGGTGCCGGTCAGGGCCAGGGCACCCACGACATGGCCGGTGTCGGCCGCGTACACCACGGTGAGAGCCATCCTCAGCCACCCCCGTTCGTCGCCGCGACCGTCGCCAGGACGAGGAAGTCGACGGCCCCGGGCCGTTCGACGACCGCGGGCGGGATGGCCAGCGGGTCGTAGAAGCGTGTGCGGCACCGGACCCTGCGGTCGTCGTCCACGGCGGCCTCCACCGTGCTGACCAGGGTGGTGTCCGTGGCGGTCGGCGGGGTGCGCGGGGTCAGCCGCACATGGATCACGACCCGGCCGTCGGCGACCTGTTGCGGGGTGACGCCGGCGGGCAGCGGCAGCAGCATCCCGTCGGTGGCGGTACCGGACGCCACCAGGGTGCTGCCGGCCGGCATCCCGCCGCTGAAGCTGCCCTCGACGGTGAGGTTGCCGTTGGCCGCCACGGTCATCAGCGGGGCCACCTTGCCGCTGCCCTGGTACAGGCCGAAGACCAGGCTGGGCTGGTCGCCGCCGGACAGCACGAGCGCGGGCTCGCCCTCCCGCACCGCCGGGGCCGTCCGCAGCGTCAGGGCGCCCGAGCGGGCCGCGACGGTGTCCGCGCGTACCCCGGCGAAACGCACCGCCACTCCGCGCGCCTCGGTCTCCACGCCGCTGAAGTGGCCGTCCGTCCAGCGGACGTAGCCGAGCAGGACGAGCCAGCGGACGGACGGGGCGGCCGGCGGGGCGCCGGGCGCGGGCGGGCGCTGCTCCTCGACCAGCCGCTCGTCGCCGAGGCGCCCGAAGAGGATCTGGTACGACTCCTCCACGCGCGTCCTGGTGGCGCCGCCGGTGCACGAGACGGGCCCGGCGGCCCTGTCCGGTTCCCGGTCGGCCGCAGTGAGGAAGACCGGGTAGGGCTCGTCCGTGGGCTGGTCGGCGCCGTTGACCTCCTCGAAGTCGCTCTCGCGCAGCACGACCGGTTCGGTGACGACCACCTCGCGGCCGGTGCCGTCGACGGCGATCCCCGGCGCCACGCCCACTTCGACGTGGCGGGCGTTGGTGAGCGGGTCGGTACGGGACTGGGTGACGAGTCCGAGCCCTTCGGCGATGCCCCAGTCGTGCAGGTGCCGCGCGTGCCGGACGGCCAGGCCGCGCGCGTACTCCACCGTGGCCGACAGGTCAGCGGCGGCCAGCACCTGGCCCTCGTGGAAGGTGGGGCGCAGCGGGCCGGTCATGGTGTGCCCCCGGGCTTCTGGTTACGGGAGGAACGGGTGCGCCTGGCGGGCGGTTTGGCGGGCTCGTCCTGGTCCGGCGGCTCACCCGGCGACTCGTCGGAGGTCCCGGCCGCTCCTGATTCCGGTCCCCGGTCCGGTGCCTCGACCCGCTCCCGGAGCCGGACCACTTCCGTCTGCGCGCTGCCCAGTTGGGTACGCAGGCCCTCCAGCGCGGAGGTCAGGTCGGCGACCTGCGTGCGCAGCACGGCCAGCTCGTGCATGCTGTCGGTCACTTCGCTGGGGGTCGTGTAGACCTGTTCGTGCAGCGCCTTGGGCGGGGTCTCGCCGGGCGCGGGGGTGAGCAGCAGGGACAGCATCTCCTCCAGGTCCCCCGTGCGCGGCCAGTCGCCGAGCAGCCCTTCGGCGTACGGCCCTACCACGTCGCCCTCCGGCGGGAGCGCCGGCTTCGGGTGCTCGGGCACGGGCCGGCAGCACAGCCGCTCGGCCAGTTCCCGCAGCCGGTACAGCTTGGGCAGCCACTCGCCGTACGCCGACCCGCCCGGCAGTACCTGCTCCCGGGTGGCCGAGCAGACCCGTACGACGTCGCAGCCGTCCAGCTCCACGTGCGCGAGCAGGACGTCGGTGTCCGTGCAGTCGCCGCAGGGCGGGTTGAGGGTGGCGCACGCGGCGTCGGTCAGGAAGCGCCGCAGCGCGACGGTCAGCGCCGCCCCCGCTTCGGCGATCTGCTGCACCTCGGCGACGGCCGCCCGCTCCACGCTGTCGGGGGGCGGGGCGGGCAGCAGCGGCGGTACGTCGACGGCGGCGGTCTCCGTGCGCAGCCGGCAGTCGACGGCCTCGCCGGTCTGGTCCAGGCGGCACAGCAGCCACTCCCGGATCAGACCGAGGTCCGCCCGGAACTCCACCCGCAGCGCGTGGCTCAGCGGTGTGCCCTGGGCGAGCATGCGCACTTCCAGCGGCGCGTCGGCGTCGCCCCGTTCGGGTACGACCCTGGCCGCCGTCTCGGTGACGACCGCGCGGGCGAGCGAACGGCGCAGCGGGTCGGGCCAGGCCGCCTCCATGTCGGCGTCGCCGAGCCGGTCGCAGGCCGTGCCCAGGACGCCGCGGGCCTCCTGGACCGTGGCGAGGTCCGGGTACTCCCGCCTGAGCCGTTCCTGCCCGGCCGGGTCGTGGGTGTCGTACCGCGCCACAGCGCTGGCGAGGGCGCGGACGTGCTCGGTCATCTCGCGGGCCGCCGGGGGCGGCGGCGGGCCCTCGCCGCCCGCGTTCTCGCGCAGCCAGGCCAGCGAGGTGGCGTACCGCCCGGCGTCGGCGGCGTCGAAGCGGAACGTCCGGCCCGTGCCCGCCGCGGCCGTGGACAGCGCGTCGAGGTAGTGGCCGAGCCGCCGGTCCCGGGTGCGGGCCCGGTCGGCGCGCGCGAGGTCGCCGATGGTGGCGAGCAGGTGGGTGCCGGGGTTGTGGCGGTGGTCCTCGTCGTCGGCGCACTTCACAACGAAGCGGAAGCCCTCCTGGATCCGGGAGGGCACGCAGCCCGGTGTGGGGCAGGGTTCCTCGGTGGCGTACGGCGCCACCGGCTCGATCGGCAGCTCCTGGTAGCGCACGTAGAGGCCGTAGCGGCGCCCGCCCTCGTCGTCGCAGTCGTCCCCGCAGTCCACGCCGAGGCCGCTGATCCGCTGCTCCCGCACCAGGGCCCGTACGTCGACCTGTTCGGTGCAGGGCACCACGATGTCGTTCCCGGCGCAGTCGAGCGCGTGCCCGGGGTGCACCGCCACGCTTCCGCCGCCGCAGGGGGCGCAGGTGACGGCGAGGCCGCAGATGACTCCCGGCCCGTACAGGGAGCGGTTGTGCAGTCTGCCCTTCGCGGTCATGTAGTCGACCAGCAGGCCGAGGTCGTCCTCGGTCAGCAGTTGGCCCGCGAAGAAGCGAGGGCGTACGAAGGCGGAGGTGCGGGTGGCGTCGCCACCGCAGCCGCATCCGCAGTCTGTTCGCATGATCAGCGCTCCTTCACGAAGAACCAGCTCTCGAAGACGTCCCCGCCCGCACCGGTGCCGGACGTCCAGGGACCGATGCCTGACGGCGGGAGGTCGCACCCCGCGTCGCTGTACGCCGTGTCGGCGTCGATGGTCGGTACGCGTCCGCCGACGTGGGTGCCGTCGACCGGGCGGCAGCAGCGGTCCAGGATGAACGCGGCCCGGACGGTGATCATGACGCGGTCGCCGTCCTGGAGCGTCTCGCGCGTGGTCTGGCGGTAGCGGAAGCTCCGGGTGAACTCGTCGCACTCGGCGTCGGGTCCGGCGAAGGCGCCGCCCATGTACCAGGTGGAGGCGTTGCGGCCGCTGCCGCCCTCGATCACCTGGAGCTCGACCACTCCGGGTCGCAAGCAGTCGGTGCGCACGTCGGCGGAGAACCGCACCACGAGCCCGCCGTCCTCGTCCTGGGTGCCGAGCAGCGCCTTGGCCTCGTCGATGGTGTAGGTGTGCCCGTGGATCCAGTTGATGCCGGTGATCACCGTGGGCAGGTGGCGGCCGAAGGGGCGGCGCACGTTCATGTGGATCTGGTGCCGGCGCACCGGCTGGTGCCAGTCCACGCAGTCGATCCGAGCCAGCCACAGCACCTTGTGGTCGCACGGGGAACAGCAGGTGTCGCAGCGGTCGTCCACCGGCGGCTCGCACCCGGTGACGCAGATCTTGTAGCACTCCTCCGTCCAGCCGTACTCGCAGTCGGAGGTGTCCGCGCAGGCGTCGTTGTAGACCGCGCGGGTGGGCTCGACGGGCCGCTCGGCGTAGCGGATGCCGACCCAGACGGTGTCGGTGTCGCGCTCGCCGGGGGGCAGCGCCTTCCACAGGTCGACCACGCAACCGCCGCGCACGACGACCTCGTTGCCGTCGCAGTCCACGGCGAGGCCGGAGGTGATCCTCACCTTGGCCTTGCGCTCGGTGTGTTCCGGCTCGGCGCCACGCTCCCCGGGTGCTGTCGACTGCTCATCGGCCTCCGCCGCCGGATCGGCCGCCGCCGGACCGGCCGTGACCGGGTCGGCCGCCGCCGGGTGTTCGCCGGGCGGGCAGTCGTCGTCCCACGGCACCGGCTCCACGAACAGGCCGCACACCACCCCGTAACCCAGCAGGCAGCGCATCCGCAGCTTCAGCTTCTCGCGGTGGTAGTCCTGTTCGCGCTGGAAGTCCCTGGCGCCCAGCATCTGCCCGTGGAAATAGCGCAGCCGGCGCAGCGGCGGCGCGTCGAACCCCGCTGACGTCGGTGTTCCTGTCTCGGTCATCTCCCCGTCCTCTCACGACACTTGTGTATGCACACCGACGGCGGAGACGACTCCCACGCCCACCCCTCGGCGCAATCCTGCGGGTCCTGGCCTGAGCACCCCGTCGCGGTTCAGCCGCAGCGGGTTTCCGCCACCGAGCACGGGCGGCGGCAGCGGGACGAACGCGGTGTCCACGCCGACCGTGGACCGGGAGCCGACCACGAAGCCGGCCCCGCCGGTCCGTACCGACCCGACCGTGTGCGCGGGCGCCTGGCGCTCCACCAGCCGCCGCAGCGCCTTCGGGTCCGCCGATCCGGCGGGCAGGAGCACCCGGAACCGGTGCGCGTGCGCGGTGAGCGGATCACCGTCCGGGTCCCCGAACGCACGCAGCGGCGCCGCGCCCAGGGCGGAGCCGCCGACCCGGAAGCGGCTCGCCGACCGGCCGAACAGCCGCACCGAGCCGAGCCCTTGGCCCTGCCCCTGCCCCTCCCCCGCCTCACGCTCCGGGCCGACCGCCGCGCGCAACTGCGCCCAGCGCCGGTCCGTCGCCAGCTCGTCGATGACCGGGGCCACCCCGAACACGATGCGCACCGCCTCCCGCAGCGCCCAGGGCGTGCCCCGGCGCCGGTACAGCTCGGGGGCCGCGGCGAGGAGCGCCCGCCGGGTCCGCGCGTCCCAGCCCGCCTCGAACGACAGGCCCAGCAGCCCGGCGAGCCACGGCAGCACCCGGTCCGGCACTCCGGCCGGGTCGAGGAGCGCCGGGTACCGCTCGATGACCCGGTCGAGGTCGGCCAGCGTGGCGTCGAACAGCGACAGGAAGCGCTCGGTGAAGTCGTCGGCCGCCGGGTCCTGCCGGAAGGCGGGCGGCAGCAGGTCGGCGCTGGTGACCCTGGGGAAGTCGAGCCGGACGCGGTGCACGACGGGGGTCGCGCCGCCGTCGCCGGACAGCCGCAGCCGTAGCCGCAGGTACCGGCCGGGCGGCTGGTCGACGAGGAAGTCCGTGACTCCCGGGGCCGACGCCTGCCAGTCGCTCTCCTCGTACCGGCCGTCCTCGGTCACCACGATCCCGGCCGACACCGCCGTGCCCGCCGGTACGTCGGCGTCCACGCGTACGCGGTGCCAGCGGCAGCGCGAGACGCCGCTGTCGATCAGGGTGGTGACGTACGAGCCGCTGGTCACGTACACGCCGGCCGGCGGCGGCACGGTGTCCCGGGGCAGGCCCCGCCAGGTGTAGCCGTGGGTCAGGGGCCCCTCCGGACCCGTCTCGCTCAGGCAGAACCCTTGCTCGTCCACCGAGGTGAGCGTGGACGGCGGCAGCGCGTCGGCCAGTTCGGCCAGGGTGACGGTACGGAAGGGCCGGCCGTTGCCGCCCCGGTGGATGCTCAGCCGGGAGCCGTCGTGGGTGAGCACCCACACCGTCCGCCCGGGCCCGGTGCGCAGCCCGACGATCTCGCCCCGCGCCCCGGTGCGCAGCGTCCCCCGGTAGCCGCCCGCCGAGCCGTACCGGCGCAGCTCGGTGCCGCCCTGACAGGCGATCAGGACATCGTCGCCCGGCGCCATCGCGGCCCACCGGGGCCGCCGCACCCGGATGACCCCGGCGAGCTGGGCACCCTCACGGCGCCATACGAGCACCCGGTCGGACTCGACCACGGCCAGCCGGTGTCCGCGCGCGGCGACCGAGACCGGCTCGCGCAGCGTGCCGGGGTCGCACGCGGGCGGCCATACGGGGGTGAAGGCGCCCGTGCAGGGGTCGCGGCGCAGCAGCCGGCGCTCCCCGCGTACGAGCAGGTACCAGCCGCACGGCCCGCATCCGGGCGTGAGGCGCGGGTCGGGGAACCAGGGCAGGAGCTGTGCCCTGGTGGGGCCTTCGGGGGCGGCACCGGGGTGGGCGAGCCGGATTCCGGCCGGGTCGTCGAACCCGACGATGCCGCCCGTGCCGGGCTCGCCGGCCGGGGTCTCGTCCCAGCCGGTGTACGCGTCGAGCAGGCGGAAGGTCGCGGGGTGCGGTGTGCACGTCATGGCCGGTCTCCTACCGGGATCAGCAGCGGGCGCTCCGGCCAGACCAGTTCGTGGGGCCCGATCGCGTGGTCGGTGCAGGGCGGCAGCCGCATCCCGTCGACGGTGAGCGAGAGCCGTGAGACGGCCAGCACCCCGTCGACCGCGAGGAGGCGCCGGACCAGAGCGGTGTGCCGCAGCGCGCCGCCGAACGGCCAGCCCGCGCCGTCCTCCCCGCCGCGCAGCGGGTCCAGGTACGTGCGTACCGCGTCGCCCGCCCCGGCCAGGACCGCGGCCCGGTCGAGGTCCGGGTCGAGGGCGACCCATGACTCGACGGCGACCCGGCGGTACGAGGGGGCGGCCGCGACGACCGTGACCCCGGCGGGGGCGGCCTCGCGGGTCAGGAACCCGGCGACGGCCCGCAGCGTCGCGGCGGTGGGCACCGGCGGTTCGCCGCCGCCGTCGCCCGGCGGCACGACGAGGACGCCCACGACGCCGGGGATCGGCGCCCCGGCGTAGTCGGGGTGCAGGCCGGGCACGCCCCGGGCGCGGGCGACCGACGCGCCGGGCGCGCGGGTGGCGAGCAGGCCGTAGTCGGCCGGGGCCACGGCGCGGCCCCTGGCGCGCAGTTCGCCGACGCCCCGGCGCATCGCGGCGGCGTCGGGCTCGGCGTCGGTGCCTCCCGATGCGGGGAAGGGGTTGGTGACGCCGATGACGTACGGCAGGGCGGTCACCACGGAGTTGACGGCGCCCGCGCGCACGGCTCCGGCGCTGCCGCCGCCCACCCGGTAGCGGACGGCGCGGACGTTGCGGAAGCCGGGTGGTACGGCCGCGCCGTGGACGCCGTCGCCGAAGGTCACTTCGCCGGTCTCGTGGTCGACGGTGAAGACCCGGTCGTCGGCGCCGTGGGCGGCCAGGCTCTCCACCTCCCGCCAGCGGGAGGCGGAGCCGGCCCGGGTGCCGAACACATCGGCGCCGGGGTCGTCGTCGACCTCGATGACCACCGAGTCGGCGAGGATGGGTACCTGACTGAGCCTCATACGACGGCGGCCGCTCGCCCCGGTGTCCTGGATCGGTTGCAGCGGCTCGTCCCTGATGGTGCGGGCGGCCGTGGCCGGGACCGTGTTCAGGCGCAGCCCGGACAGCACCGGCGCGGGCCCGCCGAAGTCGCCGTGCGCGATCCGCAGCCGCAGCCAGCGCAGCGGCGGCCTGGGCCGGGCGCCGGGCGGGCTGCCGGGCTCCCAGGTGCGCGGGACCCGCAGTTCGACGGTTCCGCTCGCCCGGAACCCGGCCGTGGAGTCGCGCACCACCTCGGCGGGGACGAGCCGGCTGCCGTCGAGCACGTCCCAGCGCAGCAGCGGCGCCGGCGGCAGGGGCAGGGGGACCAGGCCGCCGGAGCCGGCGGGGGCGGGCGGGGCGGCGGCCACCACGAAGCCCAGCGAGAGCCGCGGGTGGGGGGCGGCCGTCCCGGCGAGCCCGATCCACAGGCCGTTGCCGGGCTGCGGGTCCCGGCCGAACGGCGCGAACGGGCGGCTGGGTCCGGCCGGTCCCGGCGGCAGGGTCTCCAGCGTTCCGCCCTCCTGCACGGCGAGGGCGGCGAGGGTGGCCGGGGTGGCGTACAGGTCCTGGTCCGTCTCGTACACCACCTGCCCCGCCGGGCCGGAGGCCGCGCTCTGGAATCCGGCCGGTACGAGGACGGAGGCGCCGTCGGGCGGGTTGACGGTGAACTCCAGGAGGGCGGCCGCCGCCCCGGCCGGGCGCCTGCGCACCCCGGCCGTCGCGAGGTGTTCGGCCAGCACCTTCTCCGGCAGCCGGTTGACGCGCGAGAGCACGGGTTCGGCCTGGGTGCCGAAGAGGCGGACGAGCGCCACACCGGCGTCCTGGCGGTCGGGATCGGTCCAGTCCGGGGTGTAGCCCGCGATCCGGCCGCGTACCCCGGCCCGGACCGCCTCACGGGTGGCGTCGGTCAGTTCGGGCTGAACGCCGGTCGGCCCGGGGCCGGGGACGACGCGGCCCTCCTCGTCGCGCGCGGCCTTCTCCCACCACACCTCGCCGGTCATGCCAGCCCCTCCCCCGGTTCGACGGCGGGCACGATCCGGGTGCGGACCGTCCGCAGGTCGGGTAGTTCACCGGGCCCGAGCGGCACTTCCCGGCAGTCCTCGTCGGGGGCGGCCCCGTCGAGGCCGATCGCCACGGCGGACACGTCCGCGAGGTCGCCCAGCGCGCGCTGCGCGGCCCGCAGCAGGACCGACGGGTGCAGCGGCTGTCCGAACGGCCAGCCGTCCCGGTCGTCGCCGCCCACCAGCGGGTCGAGGAAGCGGCGCAGCGCCTCGGTCAGCACGGCGGACACGCGGGCGCGGTCGGCGGGGTCGCCCGACAGGTCGGCGCGCACCGCCACGTCGCGGTAGCGGGGCGCGCGGACGAAGACCTCGGAGGTCAGCAGCCGGGCCCGCTCCAGGTGGGCGGCGACCGCGCACAGCATGCCCGGGTCGGGCCTGGGCGCGGCGACGAAGTCCTCACCGGTCACGTCGTCGCGCGGCACCGCCGGTACGAGGTGCACGGTGACCGCGCCGGGCACCGGGGAGCAGGGGAAGCCGGGGTGCTCGCCGAGGGAGGCGTACGCGCGGGCGACGGCGACGCCCGGGGTGGTGCGGGCGAGGGTGACGAAGTCGTCGGCGGTGACCGCGCGGGTCACCTCGCCGAGGGAGGCGGCGGCGCGCTGCCGTGCCTCGGTGACGGTCTCCGGTTCGGCGCCGCCTTCGGCGCGGACGAGGCTGGCGGCCGTGACCGCCGCAGGGGAGTCGCCGGCCGGGACCCAGTTGGCGGTCAGGCCGCCGTTGCCGGCCCGGCCGCCGCCTATGGCGTACTCGACGCTCGCGTCGGTGCCCGGGCGCGGGATGCGGCCGGTGAGTCCGTCGCCGAACACCACCGCGCCCTCGGTCCGGTCGAGGACGAAGACCCGGTCGGCCGGGCCGCCGAAGGTGAAGTCCGGCACCGGCCGCCACGTCTCGCCCGCGAGCCGTACGCGCGCCTCCAGGAGCCGCTCGGCGGCGTCCGGCAGGACGAGGTGCTGGCCGGGCAGCTTGAGCCAGGCGTCGATCTGCTCCTGGAGTTCCTCGCCGCTCGCGGTGCGCCACTGGCGGTGGTGCGCGGCGGAGACGTTGACGGCGAGCTGGAGCAGGCGCGGCGGCGCGGCGTGGGTGGCGGCCCGGGTGGACAGCAGGATGCCGCTGTCGCGGGTGGTCCAGCCGGCGGGCGGGTGGAGCCGGACGACCCCGGAGCGCCGGAGCCCGGCCGTGCCGTCCTCGACCTTCTCGAACGGGCCGTGGACGTCCGTGCCCGGCCGGAACCACGACCAGGTCAGCTCGGCGGGGGGCGGTACGTCGGCGACCGCTCCGGGCAGCCACGACGGGGCCGACGCGGCGGGCGCGTCCAGCTCGAACAGCAGGCTGAGCGGGCCGGGCGCCGGGTGGGCTCCAGTGAGCGGCAGGGTGAACCGGGCGCACGCGGGCGCCCCGTCGCTCGCCAGGAGCGGCACGCCCCGGCGGGCCGGCAGGTCGGCCGTGCGGTCGCGGTCGGTCCATACGGTGACCTGCGCGCCCTCGGCGAGCGGGAAGACGGCCACGTCGTCGTCGAGGGTGAAGACGATCCGGCCGGCCGGGTCGCGGGTGAGTTCCGTCCCGGCGGGGACGACGGGGACGGCGGTGCCCGGGTGCCTGGCGGCGAGGCGCAGCACGGTGGCGGCGGGCCGGGCCGGGCGCGGGGGTTCGAGGCCGAGCAGCCGCAGTATGGCGACCACGAGCGGGTCGGGCACCTGGTCGAGCCAGTACAGCCGCTGTTCGAGGAGGTAGGCGAAGAGTTCGAGGAGGGTGACGCCGGGGTCGACGGGCGCGTGCAGCGTCCAGGTGCCGTCCGACTCGGCGGGGATGCGGCGGCGGATGGCCGCCATCATGTCGGCCCAGGTGAGGTCGTCGAGCTTGGGCGCGGGCAGGGTCATGCGGTCCTCCCCGCGGGGCCGCTGAGCCCGGCGTAGAACGGGAACACCAGGTTGGCCTTGGTGTTGCTGCGCCGGATGCGGTAGACGACGGAGACGGTGATCCGCGACTCGTCGGCCGGGTCGGCCTCCGCGCGGACCTCGTCGAGCTCCACCCTCGGCTCGTGGTCGCGGACGGCGGCGGCGATGGAGTTCTCCAGGTCGCGCAGGTTCTGCACGCTGCCGGGCGCGAAGACCAGTTCGTGGGCCCGGGTGCCGAGTTCGGGCCGCATGACGCGCTCGCCGGTGCCGGTGAGCAGCAGCGCCCGCAGGCAGTGTTCGATGCTCTCCTCGCCGACGGCGTACCCCAGCCGCCCGGACGCGTCGGGCAGGATCGGGAACCGCCAGCCGGTCCCGAGGAACTCCTCGCTCATGCCGTCCTCGCCTTCTTGGCCAGGACGGCGGGGGTGAGCGGCGGCGTGGGCGGGCCGGTGGGCCCAGCGGGGGACGGGTGGGTGTGCGTGTTGAACGCCTGGAGCAGCGCGTTGCCGAGCACGAGGGGCTCGGTGGCGCCGCCGCCCAGGTCGATGGAGGGGGAATCGACCGTCACCTTGGGCGCCTTGAGCGTGATCTCCCCCTGCGCGGTCACGGTCACGCTGCCGCCCTCGGCGGCGGTGATCCGGATCGCCTTGCCCTCGTCGTCCAGTTCCACCACGTGCCCGGCGGCCGAGGTGACGCGTACGGCGGCCTTGGACCGGGTGTCGTCGAGGAGCACCTCGTGCCCGTGCCTGGTGCGGATGGTCTTCTGGTCGCGGCCTTCGGTGCGGGCGGTCGGCGGCTTGTCCTTGCCGTTGTAGAGGCCGCCGAGCACGATCGGGAACCGCATGTCGCCGTGGACGAAGGCGACGAGCACCTCGTCGCCCTTCTCGGGCACGAAGACCGTGCCGTAGCCGTGGCCGGCGTAGAGCTGGCTGACGCGGATCCAGTCGGTGACGGTGACGTCGTCGAACCACGGGAACTTCAGCTTGACGCGCCCCTCGTCGTCGCCCTCGTTCTCCACGACGAGCGCTTCGACGACGCCGTAGTACCGCTTGTCCGTGCTGCGGGCCCGCGGTGTGGTCCTGATGGTCACTGGTCCCCCTGGTGGATGCGCCGTCCGGTGAACTGGGTGAAGAACCCACCGGTGTTGAGCGTGTGTTCGACGCGTTTGACGAAGTACATGCCGGAGAAGCGGCGCCCGAGGCCGTGGATCTCCAGGTTGTCGCCGGGCCGCAGCTCGGGCAGGCCGGCCACCTTGCCGGTGGCGGTGATGAACTCGTACGCCCGCTCCCGCAGCAGGCTGATGGCCAGTTCGCGGGCCTCCTGGTCGCTGCCGACGGGCGCGTCGACGAGGACTTCCTGGCGGCCCTGGAGGGTGGACTCGGCGACCTGCGGCCCGCTCTGCCCGTCGGCGGTGTTCTGCCCGGCGGGGAGGTTCTCGGCGGTCGCGGTGAACGCGATGGGCTGTTTGGTACGGGGGTCCCAGCCGCGCACGGTGACCTTGCTGACCTGCTGGGACACCGTCAGCGTCGGGGTGAACTCCAGCAGGTTGGGGATCAGCCCAGCGGGCTGGGCGGTGGGGCCGGTCGACAGCCCGGGCGCGTAGGCCAGCCGGTACACCCGCATGGGGCGGCCGTCGCGGCCGTCGGTCGGTTTGATGAAGTAGAGCGTGTCCTCGCCGGTCTTCGGGTCGGGGAGGATGTAGCAGTCGAAGTCCAGCCGCTTGGCGCGCTCCAGCAGGAACGTGGCGTCGTCCTGGTTCTTCTGCACCACCCGGTCGTGCGTCGGCCCCTCCCGGGTGACCTCGACGCGGAGGTGGTTGCGCTGGGCGATCTGCTCGGCGATCCGCCAGTCGGGCAGATTGCGGTAGATCTTGGTCTCGTTCTCGGTGGGCTTGCGGTCCTTGAGCCGCAGCAGCCCGTCCACGCCGCTCACCTGGACGGTCGGGGACGCGCTCTCGGTGAACTTCGGGGCGAGCGTGGAGATGGTCCCGGTGGCGACGGTGAGCAGTTGGTCGGCGTAGCCGAGCCGTACCGAGACGCGGCCGCCGAGGCGGAAGCTCGGCGAGTCGCTGTGCTTGAACCGGAGGTTGGCGTCGTCCCAGTTGTTGAGGGTCAGGTCGAAGCCGGACATCTCGTCGATGTCCCGGTTCACCTTGATGTCGATGATGTCGTTCTTGGTGGAGGGGTCCATCTCCAGGCCCTCGATCACCACTTCGAACTCGGGCGCGTACCGGTCGGGCGAGGCGACCTCGGGGGTGGGAGTGCTCATGGCGCGCTCCTCACGGCAGCCGGGGCACGGTCAGCACCCGGCCCGGCCGCAGGTCACGTGGATCGGTGATGCCGTTGGCGCGCGCCAGCTCCCGCCAGGCGTCGGGCCGCCGGTACAGGGCGCTGGAGATGGAGCTGAGCGTGTCGCCGCGGCGCACCACGTAGCTCTTCTCCACGGTGGGCGAGGAGCGCGGGGTGTCGGCGACCTGCACGGCGGCCGGCCGGAACTCCTTGAGCGTCAGGTCCAGCATGGCCCGCAGCGGTACGCCGTCGGGCCGGAAGAGCTGGTAGTTGACGTCCAGTTTCTCCACGACACCGGTGAAGACCTCTTCGTCCCAGACGAACCGCACGACCGGCGGGGCGTGTTCGCGGCTGTCGGGCCGCAGCAGGTCGCGCAGGGCGTCGACGTAGGTCTTCCGTACGTTCTCCAGGGTGTCGGAGGTGTCGACGAGCGCCTGGACGGTGAGGGTCTCGGTGCCGCCGCGCACGTACTGGAGGGGCGGGGTCTCCAGGCCGGGGATGGTGATCTCGGCGAAGGTGTTGGCCTTGCTCAGCTTGTAGTCGGTCGGGTTGAACCGCAGCGGGATGCGCCGCCGCCGCTCGTCGGCGATCACCGGCCGGACGATCTCCAGGTGGGCCTGGGCCGCGCCCTGGCGGGCGAAGGACACGGGCGTCACGCTCACGGCCGGCCCTCCCCGTCACCGAAGCCGCGTTCGGCCTCGGTGCGCCTGGCGCGGGCACACGCGTCCTCGTACAGCTTCGACCAGGCCTGGATGTGCTTGTTGAACAGGCGGGTGAACACGGCACCGTCGTCGCCGTCCACCTGGAAACGCACTTCGAGATGGTGAATGGTCACCTTCGGCACGTCGGTCACCTCCCTCGGTTCGGTCGCGGCAGGACGCTCGCGGCGGTGTCCTGAAGGACCTTGGTCAGTCCCTCGTGGGCGATCTCCAGCGATTCGATGGCGATCGCGTTCTGCTCGGCGTGCAGGTCGGGGCCGGTCCACTTGGCGGCCAGGCCGCCGTGGAACGCCCAGGCCGCGCCGGGCGTCCCGTCCGGGCCGAGCACGATCACCGCGCCGTCGCGGCGGGCGCCCAGCGAGTCGGCGAGCCCGGCGCGGTACCAGTCCCACAGGCCCGGGTCGCGGACCACGCCGCGCTTGAGGGTGATCCGGTTCCACGAGTGGCGCACCGGCAGTTGGTGCACCGAGTCGTTGCGGCCGCCCTCCGGGTAGCTCGTCACCTCCAACTGCGCGCCGAGACCGGCGACCTCCTGGAACGCGCCGGAGGCGACCAGCGGCAGCAGCAGCGCCTGCGCGGACGGCAGGTAGGCGTCACCGGGGTCCAGGGTGACCAGGAATCGGTACTTCGGCAGCGGGTCCTGGTTCATGCCTCGATCACCTCCAGGCCCCGGTCCTGGCCGAGTACGAGTCGCAGCCGGATGAACTCCATGGGTACGGCGGGGGCGACCTCGATCTCGCAGACGAGCTGCCCCGGGTCCTGCTCGGGCGGGTTGTTGGTGTCGTCGCACACCACCCAGAACGCCTGCTCCGGCCGTGCCCCGGCGAGCGCCCCGGCCCGGAACGCGGAGAGCAGCACCGAGGTGACCGCCCTGACCAGCGTCAGGCGCAGTTCCGGTGAGTTGACCTCGAACACCAGCGGGCCGGCCGCCCTCCGGATGGCGCGCACCAGGAGGTGGACGAGCCGACGGTGCGCGATGTGGCGGGTGCGGGGGTCGGCGGAGAGGGTGCGTCCTCCCCACACCATCAGCCCCCGGCCGCGGGTGCACCGCACCAGGCCCACCCCCGCGTCGAACAGCCGCACCTGCTGCGGCTCGGGGAACTGGTCCGCCAGGTCGACCGCCTCCAGGATCACGGCGTTGGCCGGCGTGTGGTGCGCCCCGCGCTCGGCGTCGAGGCGGGCGATGACCCCGAGGACGTGTCCGGAGGCGGGGACGGTGCGCAGCCCGTGCCCGTCGGGGGTGCGCAGCGCCGGGTGGTAGACGGCCGCGCAGGCCAGGAGCGCGCTGTCGCCGGTCGCCGTGAGCGACCGCACCCAGCCGACCGCCTCGTCCACGGAGGACAGCCCGGGCGGTACGTCCAGGACGGCGAGGCGGTCGTGCAGCGGAGCGACGCTGCGCAGCAGTTCGAGCACCACGTCGGTGTGCGCGCTCCCGGTCAGGTCCGTGCCGAGGTCCGGCAGCGCCACCAGCGCCGGTTCGGGGAGTTCGGCCTGTACGGCGACGGCGTCCTCGTAGGCGTCGCGGGTGGGCGCGGAGTCGGTGCCGCCGGTGAGCGTCAGGTCCCAGGACATCGAGATCGGGCCGGGCCGGCCGGGCTTCGGCGGGGGCCCGTCCGGGACCAGCCGGATGAAACGGGACGCGGCCAGCCGGTCCGCCGCTTCGGGGAGCGGCAGACCGGGGAACGCCTCGGGCGGCTCACCGGGCACGGTGACCCGTACGCTCACCGTCGGCGGCCCGGCGACCGTGCTTGCCTGGTAGCGGATCGCGACGTGCGCGCCGTTGGCCCAGGCGCCGGGGCTGGTGGCGACCGCCCGGTAGCGCGTGGCGGGGAAGCCGCTCAGCGGACCAACCGTCCACCGGGCGCGGGCGGTGGTGGCCGGGCCGGACACGCGCACCACCCAGGCCGTGCGGCCGCCGTTCTCGAAGAAGCCGCGCAGGGCGTACGGGGTGGCGAAGGCGCCGTCCTGGTGGTCGCCCCGGCCGGAAGGGCCCGGGGGCGGGCCGAAGGTGCCCACGACGTCGTTCCAGCTCTCCACCCGCACCGGGGCGCCGACGGGGCCCCGGCGGAGCCGGCCGAGGAACGCCGCCACGTCCGTGCGCAGCGGCTCGGCCTCGAAGCCGCGCGGTGCGGACGTGAGGGACACCCCAGGAAGCGCTTCGCCGGTCATGTCAGGTCGATTTCCAGTTGCTCGACCGCGAGGACGAGCGTCTCCATGGCGATCTCGTTCTTGGTGGCGCTCAGGGTCGGGCCGGTGTACTTGGTCGGCCAGCCCCGGTTGAAGTTCCACCGCATGACCGGCCTGCGGTTCTCGTCGAGGAGCTCGATCTGGCCGGACGTGCGCCGCACCTTGCCGTCGAGTGCCTCGACGACCCATTTCCAGAAGTCGACGTGGCCGGTGATGCCACGTTTGAAGGTGAGGTTGGTGAACTTCTTGAGCCCCGGGATCTTGCGGACGGTGATGTCCTCGCTCCCGTTGCGGTATTCGATCGGCGGGATCTCCAGTTCGAGGCCGCTGGCCTCGGTGAAGGATCCGCTCACCGCGACACCGTCGTTGCTGACGTTGCTCACGATGATCCGGAAGTTATAGGACGCGTACGGGTCGTCCCTGGTCACAGGCGGCATGGCGGCCTCTCCTCACTCCTCGGTCGGATGCTCAGGCGAGCTGGGTCTCGCGGGTCTTCTGCTGGATCCGGAAGATCACGAACTCCGCGGGGAAGACCGGCGCGACACCGATGACGCAGATGAGACGGCCGTTGGCCAGGTCGTCCTCGGTCATCGTGGTGCGGTCGCAGGCGACGAAGAACGCCTCTTCGGCGGTGGTGCCGGCGAGCGCGCCACTGCGCCACACCGTGGTGAGGAAGTTGCTGATCGTCTGGCGGACCAGGGCCCACAGCGACTCGTCGTTGGGCTCGAAGACCACCCACTGGGTGCCCTCGTCGATCGACTCCTCCAGGTAGAGGAAGAGCCGCCGGACGTTGACGTACTTCCAGGAGCTGTCCGAGGAGAGCGTGCGCGCGCCCCACACCCGGTGGCCGAGGCCGGGGAAGTACCGGAGCGCGTTGATCCCCTTCGGGTTCAGCAGGTCCTGGTGGCGCCGGGTGATGTCCTGGGCGAAGCCGTCGGCCTGCCGGACGCCCCGGACGACGACGTTGGCGGGTGCCTTGTGAACGCCGCGTTCCACGTCCACCCGGGCATAGATGCCGGCCATGTGGCCGGACGGCGGCACCTCGATGTCGCGGTTGGTGGCCGGGTCGCGGGTGACCAGCCACGGGTGGTACAGGGCCGCGTACTTGGTGTCGAAGGGCTCGCGGAACGCCTGGATGCCCTCCATGTCGAGGCCGTCGCGCGGGTCGAGGATCGCGAACCGGTCCTTGAGCAGTTCGCAGTGGGTGACCAGGCTCGATTCGACGGTGCCCGACCACATGCCGGGTACGGCGCAGACGGCCACCTCGTCGATGTCCTCCAGGGCGACGATGCCGGTGCGCCGGCCGCTGCCGCCGTCGGTGCCGACGAAGTCGGCCACGCTCAGGGACTCGTACGCGTCGTCGCCGCCCTCCAGGATCAGCCAGGAGCCGATCGCGGGGACCGGGAACCTGGTCGGGTCGGTGGACAGGCCGGGCAGCGCGGTGGCCCGCACGAGCTGGGAGCGGCTCTCCAGGGCGGTGGTCAGGTTCGCCGGGGTGTCGCCGGAGAACCGCAGGTTGCCGAAGGTCTCGGTGACCGTGGCGCCGCCCGGGTCGGTGAACCGGGTGCTGACCTCGGCCTCGATCAGGTGGATGCGGTCGGTCTCGAAGAACGTGCCCGGTACGTCGCGGTCGAAGGTGACGGCGTCGCCGCTGACCGTTTCGACGTTCACCGCGGTCAGGGCGGTGCCGTCGTCGAGCTGGACGACGGCGCCCTCGTACAGCCTGCTCGCACCGCCGATCCGCAGGGTACGTCCCGTCGCGGTGTTGCCGCGGCGCACCCGGCGCACCGTCAGGCCGGTCTCCCAGGCGTCGTGCGTGGTGCCCGCCGGGAAGGTGAGCGTGACCTTGCCGTCGGCCGGCCGGCCGACCTGGGCCTTGAACCGGCCGGGGCCGATCTGCACCCACACGTCGGCGGGGAGGTCGTCGGGGTCGAGCCCGGCCACCGCGGCCACCTCGGCCGTCTCGCTGTTCTCGGCCGCGTCCGCGACCAGGCGGGTGACGAACAGGCCGCCCTCCTGCGGTTCGGGCAGCACCGGCAGCGCGGCGCCGACCATCGGCTGGACCCGCACCTGGACGCCCCCGCCCCATGTGCCGGGGCTCACGGCGGAGAACCGCAGCGTCTGTTCGTCGCCGCGCTCGCCGATCTGGACGTAGTCGCCCCGGGAGCTCCTGACCTCGGCGGGCAGCGGCTGGGCGAGGGTGACGCGGCGGGCGGTCATGTCGTAGCCGGAGACCGTCACGGTGTGGATCGCCTGCTGGTCGTCGCCGCGGAGGACCTGGATCTGCTGCCCGGCCCCGGTGAAGCCGATCAGGTGGCCGAGCTGGAGGCGGGTGGCGCCGCGCGCGGCGTCGGCGGTGATCGGGCTGACCAGGCCCTGGCCCAGGGAGGCGGACGCCGCCCGGGCTCCCCCGCTGGCGACCCGCTTGACGTACAGGCGCTGGCCCCCGTTGTCGAAGAAGCCCTTGACGGCCAGCGGGAACAGCCACCAACGGCCGCCCTCGGAGGGGTTGTCGGCCCACGCGTCCCGTACGGACACGTCGGGCTCGGGCAGGAAGCCGCCGAAGGTGTTCTGGAACTCCAGGAAGTTGGTGACCAGTTTGGGCTTGCCGGTGTACGGGCCGCGAGCGGTGACGCCGACCATCCCGGCGGTGCTCGTGCTCACCCCCGCGATCGGCCGCGGCCCCGCGTCGATCTCCTCGACATAGACCCCGGGGCTCAGGTACTCGGCCATGAATGGGCTCCTCACTGCTCGCGGATCTCGATGACGTGCTGTCGCTCTGCGTCCTGGGGCAGGTGCACGGCCAGCGACCCGGTCCGGCCCGGCCGTTCGGTGGCCTCGATGCGGAAGGTCTCCTCGACCGCGTGCTCGGATGCCCTCTCCCCCTCCCACCGCAGGGAGAGCCGGAAGGCCCCCCGGGCGTCGGAGAGGGTGCGTTCGTGCCACGGCGTCAGGTCCTGGCTGGTGCGCCCCCTGGCCTCGACGAGGGCGTTCACCACGGGTGCCCCGGTGGTGGCGTCCAGCACGACGCCGTGGACCGTGCGCGCGCCCGGCGGGTAGGGGTAGGCGGTCGCCGGCAGCATCCGGACCAGCCGCGGGGTGGCCTCGACGGCGGGCGGATGGTCGTCGTTCCAGGGGTGCACCAGGAACTCGACGCCGGCCAGGCCGGCCGAGAAGGGCTCGCCGTCGGCCGGGTACAGCGGTCGGCAGCCGGCGGCCGCGAGACGGACCCGGTGGCGCTCCGGCCGGGCCGCCCACGGCTCGGCGCGCCTGCCGAGTCCCGGGTACGCGATGACTCCGCTGGGCGTGCGCACCGCCCGGTCGTCCAGCGGCAGCCAACGGCCGTCCACCTCGTCGAACCGGTCCAGGCGCGCCTCCACGCCCGCGGTGTGGACCCGGCGTGCGTGGTCGTCGAACGGCACCAGCCAGAGGGGGCTGTAGAGCGTCGACCGGGCGAGGGGCATGAAGGCGGTCATGGCGTCGCCGTCCCCTCGATGGTCCGGCTCCGCACCGGCCGCACCGCCGTCTCCACGGCCGAGTCCAGGTCGACCACGCGGACCTCGTAGTTCAGCGAGAGCCGGTAGGGCTTCTGGATCGCGTACCAGACCCAGGACTTCTGGTCGAGGGTCAGCGGTGTCAGGGTGAGGTGCAGGGATTCGGTGCTGCCGGCGAGGCCGCCGGACAACTGGGCGCCGTCCAGGATCGCGTCGTCGTAGAAGGTCTGGAGGGCGCGCCCGAGCATGCGGTGCTGGGTCGTCTGGTCGCCGCCCCAGGGAGTGATCAGGTACCGCAGCAGCAGGGCCATCGGCGGCTTGCGGGTGGTCGGCGGGCCGGGCGGCTGGGAGCGCACCGGAGGCCGGTTGCGCGAGGTCGGGTCCTCGGCGATCTCGTAGAGGAACACGGTGAGTTTGGGCGGCGGCGTCTGCACCGTCTCGGAGAGGTCGTTCAGTTCCGCGATCGGCGGTTCGACCTGGCTGAGCCCACGCAGGGACTGCGTCAGAGTGCTCACGATGACCGACGAGACGTCGGCGATCACACCGAAGTCACCCAATGCGAAGCCCCCCTAGGCCCGGCGTGCCCTGACCACGTATGCCGAGAGGATGCAGAGTCCCCTGTGATCCGTCCGCGACTCACCCGTCGCACCGGCGTCACCAGTGCGTCCACGCCACGTGCCATGACGTCACCGGACACGGATCGACGACGCCGGGGTGACACCGGTGAGGGACACTCGGTCCCCATGGAGACCCCTTCAACGCGGTCCGGCGTCCTGATAGTCCGGGTGTGGGTGGAAGGCGGCGGGCCGGACGGCTTCCGCGCACGCATCCTCCAGACCGTCGACGGGGAGGAGACTCCTCCCGCGGCGGCGTGCCGGACCGCCGACGTCCTCCTGGCCGTCCGCGCCTGGCTCGATGAGCTGCTGGAACGTGACGGGTGACGGTCCGGCGACGTTCCATTGATTCCGTTGTGACGCCCGTACCACTAAAGAGTCGAACCTGCGGTCATACCTTGCCCGTAACATGGCTCCGAGAATTCAATGAGCCGAGCCGATAGTTCACCAAACCGACATCGGTACCGGGGGCGTCGATGAACGGACAGGCACACCTCATTACCTTGAGACTTCTGAAGGGCTTCACCCTCGCGGTTGACCACACGCGTATTCCGGTTTGCTCCAGCACTCAACGGCTCCTGGCGTTCCTGGCTTTGCAGGACATGCCACGGTCCCGGGCCTACGTGGCCGGAATCCTCTGGCCGGACGTCACGGCGTCACGGGCCAGCGCGAACCTGCGGTCATCGCTGTGGCGAGCGGCGCAGACAGGGCATCCCATCATCGACGTGTCCGCACGTGAGCTGGCGCTTTCCCGGCACATCGCCGTGGACCTGCACGAGGCGGTGGCACACGCCCACCGGCTGCTCGACAGTTCCCGTCCGTGCGACGACATCCTCACCATGCAGACGTTGTCCAAGCTTTCCGCGGACCTACTGCCGGAATGGCCGGAAAATGACTGGATGTTGATCGAGCAAGAGCAGTATCATCAGCTTCGCCTTTATGCATTGGAAGCGATGACCGAGCGGCTTACTTCTGCTCAGCGCTATGGCGAAGCCGTCGCCGCCGGACTCGCGGCCGTTCGCACCGAACCGTTGCGGGAAAGCGCCCATCGTGTCCTCGTAAAGGCACATCTGGCCGCCGGAAATAGGGGCGCGGCCCTGCGTCAATACGAACAATGCCGCCGCATCCTCCGGGAAGAACTCGGGCTGGAGCCCTCCTCCTCGCTGAGGGCCCTCGTGCCACTGCGCGACCCGGAACACAGCGAGCACGCACGGCTCGAACCCTCCACCACTGCCTGACCCCGGCGAAGCCGCCGGCCGGCAAGGAGCGTCCGCCGGGCATCTGCCGGGCACCCCGAGCGGGTGCCCGGCAGGTGTGCGTCCGGGGCAACGTCCTTCAGCCCAGCCGCATCGCGAACGTCACGGTGCTGCCGCCCGGGCCAGGGGTGATGGTGAGGCGGTCGGTGATCAGGCGGGTGAGCCACAGGCCCCGCCCGTGGCAGGCGCCGTTGAGGCCGGGGGCCAGGTCGGGGATGACGTCCTCGGTGAAACCGGGGCCCCGGTCGCTGACCCGGCACTCCAGTTCCTTCGGGGTCCTGGCCAGCACGAGCACCCCGTGGCCGCCCGCGTGCTGCACGACGTTGCCGGCCACGGCGTCCATGGCCACGACGAAGTCGCCGCGCCGGGGTTCCGGGAGTCCGGACACGGCCGCGTAGCCCTCGACCAGAACGCGCAGCCGGGGGATGTCCGCGCCGCCGAAGCGGCGGTGCAGCAGGAGTTCCTCACCGATGCCGGGCGGGCCCCCGGCGGAGTCCAGCGTCATGGGCCTACCCCGTCACATCGAGGGCGGCCGGGTCCGCGCCGAGCCGGCGCAGCAGCGTCGCGTGCCGCTCGGAGCAGCGGATCCGTACGGGCCGGTGGGCCGGCGCCCGGTCGGGCAGGCGGACGAGCTCGCTCGCGCACTCGGCGCCGAGGAAGCCGGTGCGCAGCAGGTCGACGGTGAGGGGGCCGGGCGGTGGTGCGGGGTCCCCGAGCAGCTCGGCCAGGGCCCGGGTGAACTGCCCGTGCGTCGCCAGGTCCGCCTCGCCGATCACGCTCAGCGTGCCCTCGCCGTACCGGCACCGCAGGTGTCCGAGCCGGGGCAGCAGGTTCTGCGGATGTGCGCGGCACATGGCCTCCAGGACCCGCTCGGGGAAGCGCCGCCGGTCGTACGCGCAGATCTCGCTGTAGAAGCCGTCGGTGAAGAGGTGACCGGCCCGGCGCTCACGCTCCATCATCATGTCGAGATCGGCCCCGAGGTCCGCGACCCAGCCCATGTCGATGTACGTGCGCAGTCCGGTGTACCCCTCGTCGCGGGCGGCGCCGGACTCCTCGACGATGCGCTGCCACTGCCGGTCGGCGGTGAACCGCCGCGCGGGCAGGATCAGTTCCCGCATGCTGCTCAGCTCCAGTTGCGCCCTCTCGTACCCGGACGCGACCAGCGGCCCTGGGGCGTCCCGCAGCCGCGACCGGACCTGTGACTCCGTCAGATGCGGCGGTCCGAAGACGATGACCTTCTCGCCACGGGCCAGTCCGGACCAGACGAACGCGGCCAGGACGTCCCAGCCGGGTGCGTCGTCGTCGTAGCACAGGAACGCGTGGTGTCCGGCGCCCATGTGCTGCACGGGAAGCGTCCCGGGATGGCGCTCCTCGCTCGCGAGCACGCCCACCTCACCCCACCCCCGTGTAACCGCAGTGTGGCTCTACGTTACCAAGCGATTCACGGGCGGACGGACGGTCACTGGCGCTCCTCCGCGTCCGGGTGCCTCTCGCGCAGCGCGTCGCCGGGCACCGGGCCCTTCGGCGGGGCCGGCTCCGGCGGTTGCTCCGCCCGGCCGGCGGGGCCCTCTTCGCGCTTGCGCCGGGCCTGCCGCTTCTCCTCCTCCAGCCGCTTGCGGACCTCTTCGGGCTTGTCCCCGACCTGGTTCATGGCCTTCTCCGTCCCGTCGGACCCGTCGGAAGAGCCGGACGGCTCGTCCCGCCGCCAGCGTCACACAGACCCGCTCCGCCCGCATTTCTCCGTGATCCGCCCGCCCGACCCGTATCCGACCCGAAAGCGGCCGGGGTGCGACCGGGAGGTCCGGTGCAATGGAGAGCGCGGAACCGGCTTGTGAGGCGGGTGGCGGGGGTGCGATCCTTTCCGCCATGCCCTCCCACCCTCCTCACCTGCCTGAACACGGGGCGGTCCTTGCGGAGGTGAGGAAGGTGAGGCGAGCCGGTGTCGTCAGGCTGCGCGAGCTCGATGTGCCCGAACTCGGCCGCATCGCCCGGGGCTTGTCCGCCGGCGGGGCGGCGGGCGGCCCGGCGGACGCCGGGGCGGCGGGCGCCGGTGGCGCCGTCGAGCGGCTGTTACGGGCCGCGGTCTCCCGCATCGGCGGCGGGTCGTTGCAGACGGCCGCCGAGTACAGCCTCGGGCTCGCCCAGGGCACCCGTGACTGGCCGGCCGCCGACCGGCGCCGGAGGGCGGCCCAGGTGTACGGCGTCAGCGTCGAGAGGTTCCGCAAGCACCACGAGCTGATGGTGCTCGGGCAGATCGCGGAGCAGTTGGTCGGGCTCGCCGGGTCCGGCGGCGCGGACAGCACGGACGCGCTGCCTCTCGCGGTCGCCGCCGTGCACCGCACGCACCGCACCGTGCGCACCCGGGGTCCGGCGACCGTACGCGTCCACGTCCACTCGGTGGACCTGCTCCGCGACGTCGACGTCATCGTGTCGCCCACCAACACGTACTTCGCGCTGCCCGCCACCTACAAGTCGTCCGTCTCCGCCACGTTGCGGCGCGCCGGTGCGGAACTCGACCCGACGGGGGGACTCGTCGCGGACCACATCCACGACGAGTTACGGGGGTGGGCCGCCCGGCACGGGACGCCGGGCCGGGCGGTCCTGCCGGGTACGGTCGCGCCCACCTCGTCCGGTGCGCTGGCCGCCCAGGGCGTCCGGCGGATCTACCACGTGGCCGTGGCACAGCCCAGGCCCGGCACCAACGACTACGACGTCCAGCCCGCCGACGTCACCCGTGGGGTGGCCCGGGCGTTCGCGCTGCTGGCCGAGGAGTCGGCCCGCTTCGACCCGCCGCTGCGCTCGGTGTGCCTGCCGCTGCTGGGGGCGGGGCGCGGCGGGCTGACCCCGCTGGAGAGCTTCGGCGCGGTGTGGCCGGCCGTGGAGGCGGAGCTGGCCCGGGGCCGGGAGCGCGGCACGGACTGGGAGGTCCATTTCGTCGTCCGCGCGCACGCCCGCGCGGATCTCGTCGAGAGACTGCTCACCCATGACCTCGCCCACGACCACGCACAGGATGGGGGGACCCCATGAATCCGTACGCCGTGCTGGCGGCCGCGGCGGCCCACTGGGACCGCGTCGCCGGCCGTATCGACGGCCCGCTGCGCGACCGGCTGGCCGCGCTCCTGACCGACGTACGCCGCAAGCGGGCGGACGGGGCCGGGGAGGGCGAGCTCCGGGGGGCGGCGGAGGCGGCGGCCCGGGTGCTGCGGGAGGAGCTGCCCGAGGAGTTCGGCGGTCCGGGCGGGGCGCGGCTGGTGGCGGACGCGGTGGACATGGTGGACGCCCTCGACGACACGTACCTGGGCTTCCGGGCCGAGGACCTGGCCGTGCTGCTGGTGGACGGGCACCGGATGGTGGGCCCCGTGCTGGGGCCGGTGCGCGACCGGCTGCTCGCGGTGCCCGGCCTGAGCGCCGACGACGTGCTGCGCCGGGGCGGCGACCCGTACGCGCCGGAACTGATCCGGCTGCGGGGCGCGGGGGGAACGGTGCGGCTGCCCAGGTTCCAGTTCTCCGAGGACGTGCTGCCCTGGATGGTCGTCCTGGAGGTCAACACCCTGCTGGAGGCGGACCGCGACCCGTGGGGCGCCGCCGACTGGTGGCTGTCCGGCAACGCCTGGCTGGGCACGGCGCCCGCCGAGCTGCTCGGCACGGGCGCCGACCGCAGGCTCGTGGACACCGCCGGTTTCCTGATGGACGGGGAGTAGCAGCCGTGCCCAACTACCGGCCTCCCGAGGCCATGACCGGCACCCCGGGCAAGGTCACCCTGCCCCGGGGCACCACGCTGTACCGGGTGCACGCGGCGCACCGGGACGCCGCCGCGTTCAACCCGGTGCCGTCCCACTGCCTGTACGGCGGTGGGCGGTTCGACGGTACGGCGTGCGACCCGTACGGCTATCTGTACGCGGGCCTGGGCGCCGAGGCGGCGCTGTGCGAGACGCTGCTGCGGTCGCTGCCGTTCGACCCGGCGGGCGGGCCCCGGCTGCTGCCCCGGGTGAGCGTGGCGCGGCGGCGGCTCTCCCGGCTGCGGCTCGGCACCGATGTGGACGTCGTCTCGCTGGTGTCCGCGCGGGACCTGGCCGCCGTCCACCAGGACAGTTGGCTGGTCCACACGGAGGCGCACGAGTACGCGTACACGCGGGACTGGGCGCACTGGATCCGGCAGCACACCGATCCCTGGGCCCAGGGCCTGATCTGGTCGTCCAAGCGGGAGCCGGGCGACCGCACCGTGGTCCTCTTCGGGGACCGCTGCCCGCCGGGAGCCGTCGAAGCCGTGGCGGAGGGAGCCGTCGACTTCGGGACCCTGGAGGGCGAGGAGTGGCTCGACTCCGTCCTCCAGCCCTACCACGTGAGGCTCGCCCCCTGACGATGAACGAACCGGACACGCCCACCGACGACGAGCTGCGCGGCGAGCGCGACGAACTCCTCGACGCCCTGGCGCGGATGCCCGCCGACGACCCGCACGCGCCCGCGTGCTGCGCGCACACCGGCCGGATCAGTTACGCGCTGTACCTCCGCCACCGGGAGCCGGAGGACCTGGAGCTGGCCCGTGAGGCGTTCGAGCTGGCCTTCCGCCGGCCGGGCGACGACGGCGACTGGCACATGTGGCGGATCCAGTACGGCCACGTCCTGGCCTTCGGGTACGACGAGGAGCCGACCGCCGAACGTCTCGACGAGGTCATGGAGCTGGCTCTCACGGGCGTCGGCGGACTGCCGCCGGACGACGAGGAGTACACGGCGGTCCGGGCGGTCGGGGTGCACCTGCTGGCCCTCGGCGCCAAGGCCCGGTACGAGGCGCGCGCGGACGACGGTGAGCGGGAGGGCCTGCTCGGCGAGGCGCTGCGGTGGCACGAGGAAGCCCTGGCGGTGTTCGGCCCGGGCACGGCGGAGGCGGTGGACCTCCGGGAGGCGCTCGGCCACCTGTACCTGGAGCGGTGCATGGTGCGCGACAGCATGGACGACGCGGCGGTCTCGGCCGGCCACTTCCGTGCGGTGCTGGAGGCCGCGCTGCCCGGGACGGATCTGCCCTTCGTACGCTGCGGTCTGGGCATCGCGCTGATGCTGCACGGCCGGGCCGGGCGGGACCGGGACGAGCTGGAGGAGGCCAGGGACGCCTTCGGCCGGGCGGTGGCGGAGGCGCGGCGCGGTGGCGGACCGGAGCCCGAGTGGGTGTGGGAGGCGCAGGTCCGCGGTGTGTTCATCCGCGCGATGATCTGGGCCACGTGGCACGACCAGGGGCACGCTGCGGCGGCCGAGACGGAGCTGAAGGCGCTGCTGGCCGTGGAGGGCGCCCTGGACCGGCTGATGCCGCAGTACCTCGACGTGTTCGGGCGGCTGCTGTACGAGCGGGCCGCCGCCCGGCACGACGCGCCGGGCCGTGACCGGGCGCTGGCGCTGATGCGCCGGGCGGTGGCGGAGTGGCGGCCGGAACGGGACGGGAGCGTCACCGCCGCGGCCTTCTGCCTGGCCTCCTTCCAGCAGATCCGCCACCAGGAGGACCCGGACGATCCGCAGCGGCTCCAGGACGTGGCGCGCGGCGCCGCGCTCGCCCTCCAGGACGAGGGACTGGACCCGGACCTGAGGAACGGCGCCCGGCTGATGGCCCACTGGGCGCGGCAGCGGATGGAGGAGCGCGGGATCGAACCGGCCGCCGGGGACCTGCCGGAGGGGCTCGGCTTCGAGGAGACGCGCCGCATGTACCTGGAGATGCTCCAGGCGATCCAGGAGGGCCGGCTCTTCTTCGACCTGGACACCGACTACGGGTTCCCGGGCATGTCCGGCGAGATCACCGACGCCAATCGGCTCGCCCGGGGGTTCGACGCGCTCTACGAGAACTGGTGCGAGCTGGAGGAGGGCAGCCGGGAGCGTTCGCAGGGTGCCGCGATGCTCCTCACCCACCTGCCGTTCTTCGATCCGCACGGCGACCGGGTCGACGAGGAGCGGCGCACCGAACTGATGCGCGCCCTGCTGCGGCCGGGTGACGAGGACGACCCCGCGTGGCGCAGCAAGGCGCACGCCGTGGCCGGTGCCGTGCGGATGCGGGAGGAGATGGCCGGGACGGGCGCACGGATGGACGAGGTGATGGCCCACTTCGCCGAGGCGCGTACGACGGCGTCGGCCGACGGCGGGATGCCGGAGGGGGACCTCGACTTCGTGACCCTCGTCGCCCGCACGCACCGCGGCCAGACCGCCGGGGCCACCGACGACGTCGAGGCGGGCATCGACGACTGGCGCCGCATCCGCGACGACCCGCGCATCACCCCGCACGTACGCCTGCTGATGGACGCCCAGCAGGCGTCGCACGAGGCACACCTGGCCGCCCGGCGGGGCGACCTGGCGACCGTGGACGCCAGGATCGCCCTGATGCTGGAGGTCCACGGCGGGCTCGACCCGGAGGACCCGTCGCGGGTGGAGCTGTGGACCGCCATCGAGAACTCCCGCGTCACCCGTGACGACCTCGCCCGCCGTCTCGGGGCACCGGCCGCGCCGCCGCTGCCCGGGCGTCCCACGGCGGCGCGGCTCCGCAAGGACGCGGCACGGCTGCCGCGCGACCACCGGGCCTGGGTGCTGGGTGACGGCGGGCTGACCCGGTTCGTCGGGGCGGTGGGCAGGCAGGACCCGGCCGGGATCGCCGAGGCCATGGAGCTGGTGCGGGAGGCGCACGGGCTCGTCGACAAGGGCAGCGACAGTTGGCTGAGGTACACCAACTGCCTGGGGGCCGGGCACTGCGCGCTGGCGTCCGCCCAGCGGGACCGGCGCGCCCGCGACACGCACCTGGAGCAGGGCATCGCCCTGCTCGAGGAGGCGAACGCGGCCGTTACGGGGCCCGAGCACCGGCTGCACGCCAGTGTCCGCCTCGGGCTGGGCCGCGCCTACCGCATGCGCGGGTCGCTGTACCGCGGCGACCGGGAGGCGGGCCGGCGCAACGGCCTGGAGGCGCTGCGCGGCCACGCCTGGGCGGCGCTGCTCCAGTCCGGTACCGACCACGCGGCGGAGGCGGCGGCGGAGGCCACCGGGACGGCGCTGGAGGTCGCGGGCTGGTGCCTGCGGGACAACGTCCCCGAGGAGGCGGTGACCGCCCTGGACTCGTGCCGCGGGCTGGTCCTGCACGCCGCCACCACGTCCATGACGGTGCCGGAACGGCTCGTCGCCGCCGGCCGCGAGGACCTCGCCGACGAGTGGCGTACGGTGGCCGGCACCGACCCGGCCACCGATCCGCTGGCCGCCGTACGGGAGCCGATGAGCGTGCCGAGCGAGCTGCGCCGCCGGGTCCTGGCGGTGCTCACGGGTGAGGGCGCGTTGCAGGGCCGGCTGCTGGAGCCGCCGGAGCCCGGGGAGATCGGGGGGGCGCTGCGGGCGGTCGGCAAGGACGCGCTGGTGTATCTGGTGCCCGCGTCGGAGGAGTCGGGCGGTACGGCGGTGGTCGTGACGTCCTCGGGCGAGGTGCACGCGGTGCCCCTGCCGACCCTGAACGAACAGGCCGCGCCGCTGCGCGACTACCTGCCGGAACCGGGCGGAGCGCGGGACATGGGCCCGGTGACGGACGCTCCGGCGGCGCGGGTCCCCGAGCTGCGGGCGCAGCTCGACCGGCTGTGCGGGTGGGCCTGGTACGCCGGGATACGGCCGCTGTTCGACGCGTTCGCCGCGCCGAGCCGCCCGGGGCGGGTCCCCCGGCTGGTGCTCGTGCCGATGGGGCGGCTCGGGCTCGTCCCGTGGCACGCGGCGTGGGAGCCGGCCGGCGGCGGGCGGCGCCGTTACGCGCTCCAGGAGGCCGAGATCTCGTACGCGGCGTCCGCGCGGCTGCTCTGCGAGGTGGCGGCGAGGCCCTCGGCACATCCGGGCCCGGGGCGGGACGGTGCCCTGCGGGACGGTGCGGCGCTCATCGTGGGCAATCCGACCGGCGATCTGCGGTTCGCGGGTGAGGAGGCCGACGCCGTGCAGCGTGTGTTCTACCCGGACGGGCAGTTCCTCGGGCGGCGCGACGGCGGGCAGGTGGCCGGGGCGGGGACGCCCCGGGAGGTGGTGTCCTGGCTGCGCGGCGGCGCGGCCGACGGTGGGGTGCTGCACCTGGCGTGTCACGCCACGGTCGCCGAGAAGGCGCGGCGCAGCGCGTATCTGTCGCTGTACGGCGGCGAGTTGTCGGCGGAGGAACTCACCGAGGCCGTCGGCGGCGGCGCGCGCGGCAGCCTGGGGCTGGTGCTGCTGGCGGCGTGCCGCAGCCATGTGTCCGGGCGGGGGCACAACGAGGCGTACAGCCTCGCCACGGCGTTCATGGTGGCGGGGGCGCGGTCGGTGATCGGCTCGCTGTGGCCGGTGCCCGACGACGCGACGTCGGTGCTGATGTTCATGGTCCACCACTACCTGCGCCGGGAGGGCGAGCCGCCCGCGAAGGCGTTGCGCCGGGCCCAGTTGTGGATGCTGGACCCGGCGCGGGAGCTGCCCGCCGAGCTGCCGCCGCTGCTCGCCGAGCGGGCGGGGCGGGTGGACCCGGACGACTTGAGCGCCTGGGCCGGGTTCACGCACCTGGGGCAGTAGGGACGACCGTACGGAGGTGGATGGTGCGGGCCGTCCACCGGCCGGTGGGCGCGGGCACCCCGCCCATGTCGCGGGCGCCACCGGGGGCCTCGGGGTTCCAGGCGGGCAAGTGGTAGGGGGCGGTGTTGAGTTCACTCTCCGAAACGATCAGTTTCAGCCAGTCCTGCGTGCTCGCGCCGGGCACGACGGGCCGGGAGGCGGGCAGGGAGAGCTGGACCGGTTCGCCGTCGAGGGCGTGGCCGGTGCGGCCGGGTCCGATGAAGTGGCCGGGGTAGAGCAGCGTGTGGCTGGCGTAGCTGTCGGTCAGATCGACCAGGACGCACCACAGGGTCCGGTCGGTGGAGCGGTTGTGAAGCCGTACGGAGACCCTCGGCGGCCGGGGCCCGTCGGGTCCGGGGGTGTAGGCGCAGACGATCTCCCCGTCGCCGTCCGGCGTCAGGGGCTCGGGGCCGTCCCAGGGCGCGATCTCCACCCGGACCAGGCCGTCGAGCCGGGAGGGACCGGGCGTCAGGTCGCGGATCTGGTGCCAGCGGGTCAGGTGCGTCAGGCACTCGGCCACCCGGTCGGCGTCGTGGCGGCCGGTCAGCGGGAGGGGGTCGGTGAAGGGCGTGCCGTCGGGGCGCAGGACGTGGGCGCGGCCGCCGTCCACGTGGACGCGGAAGTGGAGGCCGCTCCGCCCGGGGCCGGCCGTCCCGGGGGCGGCCGTGTCGTCGGACAGGCGCAGCAGCGGGGAGGCGGCGACGCGGCGGCGTACGTCGTCCTCGGCACCGGACCGGCCGGGTGCCGTCAGCGTGACGGTGGCCGGCGGCTGGGGCAGCGCGGCGAGCGCGACCGGGTAGACCCGGGCGGGTGACGGTACCCAGCCGACCGGGTCGACGAGGGTGCGTCCGGCCTCGACGGCGCGGGCCGTGACGGTGGGCGCCGGGGCGCCCGCGTCCTCCGGAACCAGCGTGAACGCGGTGCCCGCCACGGCCGTACCGCCCGGCAGGCCATGGCTCGTACCGCAGTCCACCTCCCAGCCGTCCGGGCCGAAACGCAGCAGGTACGGGCTCGGGAGGCGGGCGGCCGTACCGCCCAGGAACGGCAGGTCGGCGACCCCGCCGGCGTCCTCCGGGTACAGGACGGGCTGCTGCCGCCCGCCCGCGCGCCGCAGCCGCGCGTCGGCGGCGGACAGCAGCCGGCGGTAGGTGGCGTCCGGTCCCGCGTCCCGTACGGCGCCGATCAGGGCGTGGGTGAACGCGCCGTGGCGGCGGCCGCCGTAATCGCCCTCGTACGACAGTTGGTTGAGGCGGCTCGCGGCCATCAGGACGTGGCGCGGCGCCGGACCGCCGCCCTCGTGCGACGCGTCCCGGGAGCCGGACGAGCCGGCCGGGGCGCCGAGGTTCCAGTGCGCGGCGGGGGGCGCGTAGCGCGCGGTCAGCTCCGTGTCGCGGGTCGCGCCGCCGGAGAAGCAGCAGTCGAGGACCGCCGCGACGTGGGCGCCGCCCGCCGCCACGGCGTCCAGGAGTACGCCCAGCCGCTTGTCGAGCAGCGGTCCGTCGACGCAGACGAGGGCCTGGTTGCGCCCGGTCGCCTCGATGCGGAGGTGGGCCTCGTCCTGTGCCCGGGACTGGGTGCCGTGCCCGGAGAACCAGAACAGCGCGGTGTCGCCGGGCCCGGCCTGCCCCAGGTGGTTCCTGATGCCGTCCTCGACGGCCGCGGCGGTCGCCTCGGCGTTCAGGAGCGTACGGATGTCCCCCTCGCCGCCGGGCGTGCGGTCACGGACCAGCCTGGCGGCTTCGGCGATGTCGTTGAGGCAGCCGGCGAGGGGGGTGGCGACGGCGGGCGGGTAGTCGTCGATCCCGACCATGAGTGCATAGAACGAGCCCATGGCGGAGAGTCTGTCAGCCGGGTGCCGGCGGTCGCGGGGCGGGCCGGTCCGAAAACAGGTCGTGTTCTGGGCGTCGTTGGGTTCCGGTGGCGACAATCCGCTGTTCGGAAACCATCATTGATGATGCGTCACTAGTCTTTTCACGTCACACACGAGATCTGTCGGGTCACCACCCATGACATTCGGGGGACACATGGGGCACATCGAGCGTCCCCGGCGCGTCGTCCGGTCCGGCGGGACGGAATCGTCCGGTCCGGCACCGCGTACGGGCCGGCGGCTCACCACGGGGGCGGCGGGACCGCACACCGCCGCGACCGGCGGGGCCGGTGTGGATCCGTCGCGGCAGGGGCTCTACGACCGCCGCTCGGACCGGCTGCGCCAGGCCGTCGGCCGGCTCGACGCCGGGCTCGACGAGACGGCGTGCCGGCAGCTCGCCGAGTGGGCCCGTGAGGAGTACGCCGCGGCTCACGGCGACGTACCGCTCGGCTTCGTCGCGCGCTGCTATCTCGGGCCGCCCTTCGTCGACCACCAGCTCAACCTGTTCCACGTCATCGTCCAGCACTTCGCCCCGGCCGACCCGATGCCGGAGCCCTTCTCCAAGGCACGGATGCTGGCGCGCTCGGGCGGCTACGCGTACGTCGAGGTCTACAGCGGCGGTCTGGTGCTCCCCGTGCTCGACGACGGCACCGTCGTCCGTCCGTGACCCCGTAGCCCGCAGTCCCTTACCCAGCACCACCCTGAACGGAGATCCGAATGGTCGAGGTGGATTTCGCGCTGCACCAGAAGGTGCGGGAGGTCGGCAACCTCGTGGCCCGGCTGAGCGAGCAGGTCGGATCGGTGTCCGGCCAGGTCTCGTCCGTCGAGGCCAAGCAGCAGCAGACCGCCACCGAACTCCAGCAGTTGCGCAACGACTTCCTCGCCTTCATGCAGCGGTCCCAGCTCATCGCCAACGTGCAGCGGGCCGAGACGCGCATCGGCGTGATCCAGGACCAGGTCGACCACGAGTTCGGCCACCACAAGACGGTCCGGCGCACGGCGGTGGGCATGCTCCAGGCCTTCGACGTGGGCCTGGTGTCCGAGGAGAACGTCCGGATGGTCAGCGAGCAGCTCATGCTCCAGACCCCCCGCTACTGGCTGGCGCCCGCGCTGGTCGCGCTCGCGTCCTGGTCCGCCGACGACCGGGATCTGTGCGAGCGCGCCGTCGAGGAGGCGTTCCGCCGCTCGCCCGACCGGACGTCGCTCTTCTTCGCCCTCGTGCTGCGCCGCCAGAACCGACGGCAGGGCGCGGTGCGCTGGCTCAGGCACTACCTCCTCGCCCAGGACCCGGCCCGGCTGGGCCGGGAGTTCGCGGTCATCCTGGAGTCGATCGCGCAGGGCGCCTTCGGACTGGAGGGGCGCGAGCTGCTGAACAAGACGCTGCACGGCTGGCGCGAGCAATTGATGGACAGCGCGGACGCCCGGGCGCGGCAGGTCAAGCGCTGGCGGGACGAGATCGACACGCTGCGCGCCCCGTCCGCCAAGGCCGAGTTCCCGCGCCTCGCGAGCGTGTCGCCGCAGTGGCCGGAGCTGGACGCCGTGCTGTCCGCCGCCCGCGCGCAGCAGGCGCTGCTCGACAAGTACACGGCCCTGATGGAGCAGGAGTTCCAGCCCTCCGGCCGGCTGGAGGACGCGGTCGACGACATCCTGGACCGGCTGGTCTCGGAGTATGACGACGACGAGCTGCCGCTGCGCCGTGACCTCGCGTTCAACAAGGCGGTCGTCGACCACGACGGCGACCTCGACGCGGCCCGCTCGGCGGCGGAGGCCGACTCGGCCTCGTACGAGGAGACGCTCGACTACCTGACGGTGCAGAGTGCCGCCGCGCTCAACCCGGCGGCCATCGGCACCTCGGCGGCCACGCAGCGGCTGGCGGTGGCGGCCTGCCACGAGTGGTTCTTCCAGGCGCACGCGGGCTTCACCCGCGACTGCCGGGCGGCGGTGCCGCAGGACGTGCGGGCCTCGTTCGGCTCGGCGCACAGCGTGGGCGCGCAGATGTTCCAACTACCGCCGTGGCAGGGGTCGTTCACCCAGCCGCTGGCCACGCTGGAGGATTCGCTGGCCGGGCACTGGGACCAGCACATGGCGCCCTTCATCAACGGGCTCGCGTACCCGATGGTGAACAAGGTGCTGCCGCCGGCGCTCGTGGTGGTCGGCATCCTGGTGATCATCGGCCAGATCAGCCTCGGCTTCGCGTTGCTCGCCGCCCTCGTCACCGGTGGCATCTGGGGGGCGTTCATCTTCAAGGGCGCCCGGGCCGCCCAGAACCACCAGGCGAACGCGCGCCGGCTGCTGGAGCAGGCGAAGACGGACTCGCTGCACCAGCTCCGGGCCGCCTCCGCCGAACTGACCGACTGGTACGAGAAGTTCCGGGCCGCCGACGCGGTCGAGGTCCGCTGCCGTGAGCTGATCACCTCGCTGAGCACCGCCACCGAGGGCGGCTCACCGTTCGAGGGCCGCACCGTACGCAAGGAGGACGACCGGTGAGCATGCCGCATGTGCCGCCGCAGCCGCACCATCCGCCGCGCGAGTCGCGGGAGTCGCAGGCCGGCCCGCCACCGCCTGCTGCCCCGCCCGCTTCACCGCCCGCTTCCCCGCCGCCGGTGCGCAGACCGGCGGCGACCGGTTCGCCGTGGGCGGCCTCCCGCGCGGCGGCACAGGCCGAGCGGGCGACGAACCGGCTGCGGCGGGTCGTGGAGGGACTCCCGGACTGGGAGCCGCTGCCCCCGGGTGAGACCTTCGTGCGCCGTCGTCCGGGCTCCGAACAGTGAGCGGCCTGTGGGGGCACGGCGGGGCGTACCAGGAGTGGGTCGGCTTCCTGCGCCGCTGGGCGGCGTTCGAGCCGGTGGACCCGGGTGCGCTGCCGCCGGTGGAGGAGGGCCGGTACGACGGCGACACCATGGCCCGGCTGACCACGCACCTCACCCAGGCGCTCGGCACCCGGCTACAGGCCTGGGCCGACTCGCTGGTACGGGCCATGGAGGGGGCCGACGACGAGTTCTCCGCGGGGCGCGCACTGACCCAGGCCAGGGCGGGGCTCCAGAGCATCCGCCTGCTGGCCCGCCATCCGGGGCTGCCGGAGCGGTTGCGTGAACAGCTCACCGAGCTCGTCGACCGCCAGGTCCCCGAGTTGCAGGCCCAGTTGGAGCGGAACCTGGAGGAGACCGCGCGGGCGGAGGGCGCCGACGCGTACTGGGTCGAGCAGCGCCGCCGCACGCTGCGGGACAACTCGCTCACCGGGGTCCTCGCCCAGGACCCGGCAGCGCCGTCGTCGCCGGCACCGCCGTCGTCGCCGTCCGCCCCGGCACGGCCCCCGGCTGACGCCTGGGCCTACGACCCGGCGGCGGCGCCCAGGCGGCGGGTCATCACCGACTGAACCGCCCGCCCTCTTTTCCGTAACACCCGCCCTTGAACGCGAAGGTCCGCATGTCGAACTACGCCGAGAGCCTGCACCACCTCGACAGCTACATCTCCGCGCGCGTGCCGGTCATCGGCATGCGCACCATCGAGCAGCAGCGCGCGCGGCGCCTGTTCCTGGAGGCCGCCACCCAGCCACGGCGCAGCAGCATGCCGTTCTGGATCTACACCAGGGCGACCGGGCTGCGTGATCTGCGGACGAACGCCACGGTGCTGGACGACCGTTCGCTGACCGGCGCCATGGACTTCGCCGCCTCCCAGTTCACCAGCCGGGCGAACGCGACCGTCGTCTTCGTCGACCCCGCCGACCTGGAAGGCGACAGCCCCATCACCCGGCACATGGCGGAGCTCGCGCGGCTGGCCGACAACAACATGGGCAGCATCGTCATCATCACGGACACGCCCATCTGGAGCGGTCTCCAGCGACTCGGCATGAGCCTGCACCTGGACCTGCCGAACTCGGAGGAGATGTACGAGATCCTCAGCGCTTTCCTCGACGACCACCAAGGACACATCCCGGTGGCGTGGGACGAGAGCGACGCGCGACGGGCCGCCGAGTTCCTGGCCGGGGTCACCGAGGCCGAGGCGATCAACCTGATGGCGACGGTCGCCGCGAAGGGCTCCATCGACAAGCAGGACGTGCTGGGGCTGGCCCAGGCCAAGGACCGGATCTTCAGCGATCTGACCGGGCTGGAGCGCGTCCACCTCAACGAGGACGACTACACCGTCGGCGGGCTGATCAGTCTGCGTGAATGGCTCAAGCGCAAGCACCAGTTGATGCACGCCGATCTGCGGGACACGGCGCTGCGGCCGCCGCGCGGGGTGCTGCTGGTGGGCGTGCCGGGCTGTGGCAAGTCGCTGTCCGCCAAGGCGATCGCCCACGAGTGGCAACTTCCCCTGTACCGGCTGGACATGGGCAGCATCCACGGCAAGTACCTGGGCGAGTCGGAGGGCCGTTTCCGCGAGGCGCTGGCCATGGCCGACCGGGTCGCTCCGTGCATCCTGTGGATCGACGAGATCGAGAAGGGGCTCGCGGGCCGGGACGACGGCTCGGGCGTGCCGCAGCGCATCATCGGGCAGTTCCTGTTCTGGCTCCAGGAGTCGCAGTCCCGTGCCTTCGTGGTCGCGACGGCGAACGACATCCGCAGCCTGCCGCCGGAGCTGCTGCGCAAGGGCCGCTTCGACGAGCTGTTCTTCGTCGACCTGCCCGACTCGCAGGACCGCAAGGAGATCATCGAGCTCTATTTCCGCCGCTATCTGAGGACCGTGCCCGAGGCGGAGCAGTTGGACCGGCTGGTCGACCTGTCGGAGGGGTTCGCCGGCTCCGACATCGCCTCCGCGCTGCACGACGTGGGCGCCGAGGCCTACCTGTGCGGCGGCGTCGGGAATCTGAAGCCCTCGCTCATCATGGACACCTTCGCCAACACGGTGCCCTTGAGCCGGGTGAACCCGGAGCAGATCGAGGAGATCCGGGCGTGGGGCCGGGAACGGGCCGTGCCCGCCGGCCGCGCCGCGATCGCCGCGGCGACCCCGGGCGGCACTGCTCCGCGCCGCATCGTCTTCCGGGAGGACTGAGGCCGGTTCTCGGGCCATGGCCGGTTCGGGGTCAGCGGCCGGTTCTCCGTCTACGGCCGGTTCGGGGTCAACGCGTCCTTCGGGTACGGCGGTCACGGCCGGCCCTGACGTGGGCGACCGCGAGCGAGGCCTTGTCGAGGAGCCAGATCGCGCTGAGCGAGAAGAGGGCGAAAGCTACGAGGAACGCCACGACCGCCGTCACGATGAGCAGCGGGCCGCCGGCGGAGGTCACTCCCCGCAGCAGCGGCCCCGCCGCACCGCCGGCCGCGCCCACGACGGGGACCAGCACCGCCATGAGCAGGACGTGGCCCCGGTGGGGCGGGGCGTCGTCGTCATGTGCGTGGTCGTATCCCTGATGATCGCTGCTCTCGTCGTTCACAGGGGAAAGTGTGCGGGGTGCGCGCCCCTATCGGAAACTCCGTTCCAGGCCGCGCCCCACCGTCCGGGCGACCCTCGGACCCAGCCAGCGCTTGAGGGCGCGCAGCGCTTCGAGCCGCTCGGCCGCCCGGTCGATCCGGTAGTACAACCGGGGCGGGAGGTGCGGCAGCAGGGGTGAGTGGCGCTGGCCGAGCAGCGCGAACATCTCCGGCGGTGCGAGGTCGATGTAGCGGGGCAGGTTCTCGTACCAACGGGCGCTGTAGCGGGCCGCGCTCTGGGTGGGGAGGAGCGCGGAGCGGCGTTCCCGCTCGTAGCGGGCGAGGGCGGGCTGGAGGCGGGGGCTCGTGTGCAGGGCGCCGGACAGGGCGATGGCGTCCTCCAGGGCGAGGGTGGTGCCCGCGCCGATGGAGTAGTGCGTGGTGTGTGCGGCGTCGCCGATCAGGACGAGGTTGTCCCGGTACCAGGCCCGGTTGGTCACGGTGCGGAAGGTGCGCCACCGGGCGCTGCCGTCGGCGTGCGGCCGGCCGATGAGCGGATGGCCGTCGAGCGGCGCGGCGAAGAGGCGCTGGAGCAGGGCGAGACCGTCGGCGTGGCTCGCCTCGTGGAGGCCGAGCCCGGTCCAGGTGTCGGGGGAGCACTCGACGACGCAGGTGCTGTGGTCCTCGCCGTACCGGTAGCCGTAGCACCAGATCCAGCCGTGCGCGGTCTCCACGAAGGCGAAGGTGAAGGCGTCGAAGACCTTGGTGGTACCGAGCCAGATGTACTTGTTGCGCCCGTCCGCGATGTCGGTGCCGAAGTGCCCGGCGTGGCGGCCGCGCAGCCCGCTGTTGGCACCGTCGCCGGCGACGACCAGGTCGGCGCCGGCCGGTTCGGTGGCGCCGGTGACCGGGCGGCGGAACTCGACGCGCACCCCGAGGGACCGGGCCCGCCGGGTGAGGATGTCGAGCAGGGTGTGCCGGCCGATGCCGAACCCCTGGTCGCCGTGGTGCGCGGTCGTGCGGTCCCGGACGTACGCCACGCCGTCGCTCCACCCGACCGAGTTCTCGCGGATGGCGCGGGCGGAGACGGGGTCGTGGCGATGGAGCGTGTCCAGCAGGCCCGCCCAGTAGGTGACTCCCCAGCCGTAGGTGGAGCCGGCGGGGTCGCGTTCGTAGACGGTGATGTCGTGGGACGGGTCCCGCAGCTTCATCAGGATCGAGAAGTACAGGCCGGCGGGCCCGCCGCCGACGCAGGCGACCTTCACGCGCGCTCCCCTTGAGGACACTAGTGACACTGCATGGTCAATTGCGCACGAAAGGTAGCAGCACGCCGGCCGCTGTGTAGTTATTTGGGCGGTTTGCTCCCGCTCTGACCGGGGACCTCTTGTGTAGTGGGACTCTCCTGATCGGAGGCGTCATGATCATCCTGGGCCTCGTCCTGCTCATCATCGGAGCCGTCGCGGGCATCAGCATTCTGTGGACCATCGGACTCATCCTGATCGTCATCGGGGCGGTCCTGTGGGTCCTGGGTGCCCTGGGGCACGCGGTCGGCGGACGGCGTCACTACTGGTGAGCCGCTACGGGTAAGCGGCCGCTGGTGAGCCGTCACCACGTCCACACCGGGCCGGTCCGGCCCGCCCCACCCGCTGGGTGACCGGGGAGGCGGACCGGGCCGGGTTCGACGGTGCTCAGGCAGCCCCGCCGTCGCCCTCGTCGGCGGTTTCGGCCAACTGCTCCACGGCCCGCTTGCCCACCACGGCCGCCGCGGCCAGGGCGCTGCCGACGAACGCCGCCGCCAGGACCAAGGGCCGGTCGAAACGGTGGCCGGTCACATGGTCCAGCGAGTACCGGCCGGCACCGGTGACGCCGATGGCGGCCGCCATGAAACCGAGGTACGCCGGGTACTCGAAGCCGCCGGACTGGCTGAAGAACCCGGCCGGGGCGTGCACCGACACCGCGCCCGCCATCGCGCCCGCCGCGGCCGCCCCGGCGGCGGGTGTGGCGAGCCCGAGCATCAGCAGCGTCCCGCCGCCCGCCTCGCCGAGACCGGCGGCGACGGCGCTCTGCCGACCGGGCCGGAAGCCCATCGCCTCCATCGCCTTGGACGTGCCGTCCAGGCCGCCGCCGCCGAACCAGCCGAACAGCTTCTGCGCCCCGTGCGCCGCGAGCACCGCTCCGGTGCCGACGCGGAGGGCGAACAGGCCGAGGTCACGTCGGTTGACGGCGCTCATGGGGTCTCCCGGGCGTGAGGCATCATCTCCGTACGGTTCCACTGTGGGCCCGGGAGGCCCCGCCGGGACTCCGTTGCTGCGCCGTACGGGTGTGCGCCGCTCGGCTGCGCGCCGCCCGGCTCAGGGCGGGCCGGCTCAGGGCGGGCCGGCTCAGGGCGGGCCGGGGGGCGGTTCCACCTCCAGGAAGCGGCGTTTGCGCGGCCCCCGGTACAGCAAGGCCTCCCAGCCGAGCCGGCCCAGCACGCGGGCGCATTCGCCCAGGGCGCTCTCCTCCTCCTGGGCGGCGCCGCTGCCCGGGGGGCCCAGCCATTCGACCCGTACCGTCCCCGGCCCCTCCCCCGGCCCCACGCGGTAGCCGGTCGCCACCCGCCGCCCCTCCGCGTCGACGGCCGAGGGCGCGAGCCCGGCGGCCTCCAGCGCCAGGGCGACCGCCCTGACCGGCCGGTTTCGCTCCCACGCGGCGGGCACCGCCGCCGGGTCGCCGCCCGCCGTGTTGGTCAGGCGCCGGATCTGGAGCATCCCCTCGAACGCCACCCTCACCTCGGCCACCCGGCGCTCGGCCGCCCCGGCCGCCGGCGGCGGTGCCGGGCCGTCCCCGGTCGCGGCCTCGAACCCGTCGTCGGTCACAGCGGCCTTCCGTCCGTCACAGCAGCCTCCTGATGTCGCCACGGACCCGGTAGAAGCCTCCCGACGCGGGGTGCAGCGCGTCCACCACGTACCGCGCGCCCGGCTCCCGTATCGCGCGCGGGAACTGCACGTTCCACGACCTCTCGTAACCGTCCGACACCACGTGCACGCGCACCCGGCCGCCCTCCTGGACGCACTCCACGACCACCGCGCCGGCGGGCGCCGCCGTCACCGTCGTCACCGAGGCGGCGGCGGTGGCCGGCGCGTACGTGGGCAGCGCGGCGGCCAGCTTCACGTCCCGGGCGACCGGCACCGTGCCCTGCTGGGCGGCCGTGATCGCCGCCTCGCTCGCGTCCACGCACACCAGGGAGCCGTCCGTGGTGACGAGGTAGAGCCGCTCCTCGTGGTACTGCATCGACAGCGCCGAGCCGCCGCCCGTGCCGAGCTTCCACAGGCGCGTGCCGTCCCGGTCGAAACAGTACACGGACGACGCGGCGTCCCCGGCGAACACGAACCGGCCGCCGGGCGAGGTGGCGCACGAGTAGACCGCGCTGTCACAGCCGTACGTCGCCTCCAGCGCGCCGTCCGCCTTCGACAGCCGCTGCACCACCCGGTGCCCCGTTCCCGCGTACACGGCGTCGGCCTCCTGCCAGCCGAACAGCACCGCGCCCTTGGTGGGCGTGTGCCACAACTCGCCGCCGCCGTCCGGTGCGTACGCCGTCACGCCCCGGTGGTGGCCGTGGTAGACGGCCCGGTCGTCGGCGCGCACCATCCAGGCGTGCTCGCCCCGGCCGCCGCGCGACCACTGGTGCTCGTCCTCGTGGTCGATCACGGTGAGGCGCCCGCCCCGGTCCGCGACGTTCAGCACGCCCTCGTGGATGTCGAGCCAGAAGATGTCCACGTCGGCGGCGATGTCGTACGCCGCGAACGGCAGCTTCGACGACAGGTCGTACACCCGGCCGTCGTCACAGCCGGCGTAGATCCAGAAGTCGTCCGCGACCAGGCACTTGACGCCGTCGGGCAGGCTGTAGCGGGCGAGGACCTCGCCGCCGTGGTCCAGGGTGTACACGTCCCCCGACTGGTTGCCGACCCAGCAGCGCTCGTCGTCGACGTGAATGCCGAACGCCGACGAGCCCGTACGGAACCGCCACAGCACCGGCGCGACCGCCCGCGCGGTGGACGGCGCCGAGGAGACCTGGCGGCGGGTGACCGCGCGGGGCGCGCGCTGCCCCGGGACGGCCGGCGCGTACCCCTTGCGGACCTTCTCGCCCACCTTCTTCGCCGCCGCGGCCTGTGCCTTCTGCGGCGTCGGGAACGTGGACGTCTGCGTCTGCCCGGCGGCCCCGATCCGCCCGTAGCGCACGGACACGACCTGCCCCTGCACCGTCACCTCGTAGAACTTGTGTGCACCGCCGCCGTCCTGTGACAGCTCCAGATACGTCGTCGACGTCGTCGACATGGCAGACCCCTCCCCAGGACGGACCCCGCGGCCTGTTCCGCGAGTCCCACTTCCTGAACGGTAGAAGGCACCACTGACAATCACCCGGCGCCGACGGCCGGTTCGGGGATCGCTAGGGTCGCGAGCCATGACCGAAGCACCCTATGTACGGACCACCAGGCAGTCCTACGACGCCATCGCCGCCGACTACGTGGCGTACGCCCGCGGCGACCTCGACGCCAAGCCGCTGGACCGCGCGATGCTCGCCGCCTTCGCCGAGACGGCACGGGCCCGGGGCGGGCAGGTCGCCGAGATCGGCTGCGGTACTGGCCGCATCACGGCACATCTGCACTCCCTCGGACTGGACGTCTTCGGCGTCGACCTGTCGCCCGGGATGCTGGAGATGGCCAGGCGGGCGTACCCGGACCTGCGGTTCGACGAGGGTTCGATGACCGGCCTGGGCCTGGAGGACGGCGTGCTCGGCGGCATCGTGTCCTGGTACTCGCTGATCCACATCGAGCCCGCGGACGTCCCGGGTGTGCTGGCCGAGTTCCACCGGGTGCTCGCCCCGGGCGGGCACCTGCTGCTGGCCTTCCAGGTCGGCGACGAGCCGCTGCGCCTGACCGAGGCGTTCGGCCACACCGTCGCGCTGGACTTCCACCGGTGGTCCCCGGACCGTCTCGGCACGCTGCTGACGGAGGCGGGGTTCGCCGTGGAGGCGCGGCTGGTGCGGGAGGCGCACGCGACGGAGAGGACCCCGCAGGCCTGCCTGCTGGCCTACAAGCCGACGCGCTAGCCGGCTCGCCGGCCGGCCCGGACGTAGCCACTTGGAGCAGTCCGGCGGGCGCGGGCGGCCGGGTGGCGGGGAGGATGGCACCGGGCGACGCCGGTCACCGGTGGGGTGCGGCACCACCGCGGCCGCGTGCCGACGAGCGGAGGGTGGAGCATGCAGCTCATGCGGAGGCGCCGGTACCGTAGCGCCGCCGCGCTGGCGGTGCTCGTGCTCCTCGCCGCCACGTCGCTGTGGCTCAATCCCGCCCGGTGGCCGCTGGGCAGCGCCTCCTCGTCACCGGAGCGTGCGCGGCAGCCGCACCACCAGGGCCCCAGGCCCGCCATCGTGCCGCGCCGGGCATGGCACGCCGAGACCGTGGACACCGCGCCGGCCGGCGCTGCCCGCTACGCCCCGGCCGTGAAGGCCACCGTCATCCACCACACCAGCACCCCGAACGGCTACGACTGCGCCACCGTGCCGCGCACGCTGCGTGATCTGTACGCGGGGCACGCCTACGGCAGGCACTGGGACGACATCGGCTACAACTTCCTCGTCGACGCGTGCGGCACCATCTACGAGGGCCGGGCGGGCGGCGTCGACCGGCCGGTGATCGGGGCGCACACGAAGGGGTTCAACGAGGGGACGGTCGGCATCGCCGCGATCGGGACGTTCACGCGCGGGGAGACGGTCCCGGAGCCGATGGTGGAGGCGATCGCGCGACTGGTGGCCTGGAAGCTCGGCCCCCGGGGCCCCGATCCGCGCCACCGGGTCGCCCTGGTGTCCACGCACGACGAGGCGCGCTACCCGAAGGGGACCAAGGCCGTGCTGCCGGTGGTCGGCGGCCACACGGACGGCTACCCCACGCGCTGTCCGGGGGCCGCCCTGTACGCGCGACTGCCCGAGATCGCCGCGCGGGCCGCTCGCATCCAGCGCCGTGGCGACGCGGCGTCGCCCGGTCACCCGGCGACGCCGAAGTTCTGGACCCACCAGGGCCCGTTGGACCGGAGGTTCACGCCCACGCCGATGTCCTTGAACTCGCAGTTCACGATGTTCTTGCGGTGACCCGCGCTGGCCAGCCAGTCCCGCACGGCACGGGCGGGGTCCCTGGGGCCCCGGTGGATGTTCTCGCCCCACGTACGCCAGTTGTAGCCCGCCGCCTCCATCCGGTCGCCCGCGTCGCGCCCCTCGGGGTTGTTGTGGGCGTAGTAGTCGCGGTCGGCCATGTCGTCGGCGTGGCCCTGGGCGGCGCCGCGGAGCCGGCTGTCGACGCGGAGGGGTGGGCAACCCGCCCTGGCGCGGGCGGCGTTGACCAGGGCGACGATCCGCTGCGCGTGCTCGGCGGCGGCCCCCACGGGCCGGGCGCCTGCCTCACGTCGCGTGCCCGCCTCCTCCTGGCCCGTCCCGGGTACGGCTTCCGCACGGGTGACCCCGGGGCGCTCGGCGTCACCGCCCGTCTCCCCCGCCATGAGGGTCCCGGCGACCACGGCGGCGGCCGCCACCGTACCGGCGATCACGATGCCGAGGCCCTGCTGGGTCCGGGAGCGCCTCGGCGTGCGTCGTTCGTGGGGGTGCGGCTGCACGGGGACTCCGCTCCACTCTTCGACCCGATTCCTACGAAGAGAAGACTTCCGTACGAATCTCTGCCGGAAACCGCCCGTACGCGTAAACGGGCCACATGAGGAGGTCGTCAGGAGGTTGTCCAGGAGGCTGTCCAGGACCGGCCGCCCCGCTCCGATCGAGCCAGCCATGGGGCAGGATGTGCGAAGGCTCGCCGGACTTGTTCGATAAAACCCGTCCGGCGGTGGTGGATTCAAGCCGCGAGAGCGGAGCCGAGAGCAGAAGGGACATCGAGGGTGTCAGCCCCGCACGTGAGCACTGAGAGCGCCTCGCCCGCCGAACATGTCGTGGATGTCGTGGACGTCGTGCTGTCCGTCGTGGCAGAGGTGACCGGCGCCGGGCCCCACCGGCTGACGGACAACTTCTACGACTTCGGCGGCACCTCCCTGGACGCGATACGCATATGCCTGCGCGTCGGTCGCGAACTCGGCCTGGACATCACCCCCGAGACGCTCCTGGACAGCGACGACCTCGCCGGTTTCGCCTCGGCCGTGGCCGCCGCCAGGGACGCCCGATGACCGGCGCCGCCGTGGCACCGGGCGTCGCCGAGGTCCTCGCGACCGACACCGGCACCGGCATGGGTGCGGGCAACGGCGGGCCGTCCCTGATCCACGAGGCCGTCGAACGGCACGCCGCGCGCGTGCCGGACGCCGTCGCCCTCGTCGACGGCGCCCGGCGCGTCGGCTACGCGGAGCTGGACGCGGCGGCCGACGCGTGGGCGGCCGAACTCCTGGATCTCGGCGCCGGACCGGGCGGATTCGTGCCGGTCGTCCTGCCGCGATCGGCGACGCTGGTGGCGGCCCTCCTGGGCGTGCTCAAGACCGGGGCCGCGTACGCCGCCCTGGATCCCGGCTGGCCCGTCGAGCGGCTGCGCTCGGTGACCGGGATGCTCGCGCCCCGCGTGATGGTGGCGCCGGACCCGTGGGAGGGCCGGGAGGCCTGGGACGGCCCGCTGTGCGCGCCGTCGCCGAGCGGCCTCGGGCCCCGGAACGCCGTGGCACAGCCCGACGGCCCACGGCCGGGACGGGCGTCGCGGCCGCCGGTGGACGGCTCCTGTCCCGCCACGGTCTTCTTCACCTCCGGCACCACGGGCCGCCCCAAGGCGGTGGTGTCCGGGCACCGGGCCACGCTCAGCCTGTTCGACGGCGGCTTCGAGCCGTTCACCTCCGGCGGCGCGAGGGGGCCGGTCATGCCCCAGGCGGCGCCGGTGTCCTGGGACGGATTCACGCTGGAGACCTGGGGCCCGCTGGTCAACGGCGGGACCAGTGTGCTCCTCGACAGCGGTTACCTGCTCCCCGGTACGCTGCGTGCCCTCGTCGAGCGCGAAGGGGTGGACACGGTCTGGCTCACCGCCTCCCTGTTCCACCTCTTCGTCGACGAGGACCCCGGTTGCTTCGCGGGGCTGCGCCATGTGCTGACCGGTGGTGAACGGCTCTCCGTACCCCGCGTGCGGGCCTTCCTGGACCGCCATCCGGACGTCGGGCTGACCAACGGTTACGGGCCCGTCGAGACGTGCGTGTTCACCACCGCCCGGCGCGTACGCCGCTCCGACTGCGACGTGCCGTCGGGAATCCCGGTCGGCGAGCCGGTCCCCGGGCGCCGGGTGCACATCCTGGCGGACGGCGGCCTGCCGGCGGCGCCGGGCACCACGGGAGAGATCTGCGTCTCCGGTGACGGCGTCGCACTGGGCTACCTGGGCGACGCGGAGCTGACCGCCCGTATGTTCCCGACCGTCACCGTCGACGGCGTACCCACCCGGCTGTACCGGACCGGGGACCTCGGGTTCCAGGACGGCGACGGCGTCGTGCACTTCACCGGGCGCGCGGACCGGCAGGTCAAGGTACGCGGCCACCGCGTCGAACCGGAGGAGGTGGAGGCGGTCGTTCGCGCCCTGTCCGGCGTGGCCGACTGCGCGGTCGTGCCCGTTCCCGGCGTGAACGGCGGGTACGAGCGGCTGGCGCTCTTCTACACGCAGGCCCCCGGCGACGACCCGCTGCCGCCCCCGGCCGTGCGCCGGGAACTGACCGCCAGGCTGCCCCGCCACCTCGTGCCCGACCTGGTGCGACGGCGGGCGGACCTGCCGCTGACCGCCAACGGGAAACTGGACCGGTCCGCGCTGCTGCGCACGCTCCGGCAGGGCGGCAACGGCGGACACGGCGGCCAGCGCGGCAGCGGCGGCTCCGCCGACAACGACGTCTCCGGCGACAACGGCGGCTCAGGCGGCAACGGCATGGAGGCCGGCGCGTGAGCACGTACGAGAACGGGGACGCCCGCACCACCCACCCCATGTCGTTCGAGCAGGAGTCGATCTGGCTCAACGACCAGTTCCAGGCGGGGGCCGGGCGTTACGTCGAGTCCTGGATCCACCGCCTGCGCGGCGACATCGATGTCCGGGCCGTCCGGGCGGCGCTGACCGGCGTCGTCGCCCGCCACGAACCGCTGCGTACCGCCCTGGTCATGGAGGACGGCCGGACGGTGCAGCGAGTGGCCCCACCCGCGCCGGTGCCGCTCACGGTGCGGCGGGTCGCACCCGGCGCGGTGGCCGACGCGGTCCGGGCGGCCGTCTCCGGTCCGCTGCCCACGGACCGGCCGCCGCTGCTGCGGGCGACGCTGCTGCGCACCGGCGAGCGGGACGCCGTCCTGGCGCTCGCGCTGCACCACGCGGTCATCGACGGGTGGTCGTTCCGCCTGCTCGACCAGGAGTTCAGCGAGCTGTACCGGGCGGCCGTCGAGAACCGCCCCCCGGAACTCCCGGACCTCCCCACGACGTTCGGCGCGTACGCCCGTACCCAGCGCCAACAGGCGCAGTCCGCACCGGACGACGCCATGGAGTACTGGCGCCGGACGCTGGACGGCGCACCCGCCGAGTCCACGTTCCCGCTCGACCGGCCCCGCCCGGCGTTGCCGGACCACCGGGGCGGGATGGCCGAGTTCGCCGTCGGCCCGGAGCTCACCGACGCCGTACGCGCGGCCTGCCGCCGGCTCCGTACGACCCCCTTCGTGTTCTTCACGGCCGTCCTGACCGCACTGATGACGCGGCTGGGCGGCCAGGACGACATCGTGCTGGGCACCCCCGTCACGCGGCGCGACCAACTGGAGCTGGAGCCGCTGATCGCCTGCCTCAGCGACGTCATGCCACTGCGTCAGCGCGTCCGCCCCGGGCAGACGTTCCGGGAGCTGGTCAAGGAGAGCACCGCCGTCGTACGCGGGGCCATGGCGCACCGTCACGTTCCGCACAGCCGCCTGGTGGCGGAGCTGGCGGGCGAGCGGGTACCGGGGCGGTTCCCGCTGTTCCAGGTCGTGTTCACGGTCGACGACTCCGGTGCCCCCGGGCTGCGGCTCCCGGGCGTGTCCGCGGAACGCGTCCACGGGCACAACGGCACCGCCAAGTTCGACGTGTTCCTCGAACTCGTGCCGTGCGAGGGCCAGGGCGGTTATCGGGCCCTGATGGAGTACGCGACCGGGGTCTTCGACCCGTCGACCGCCGAGCGCCTGGCCGAGCGTTTCCTGGCTCTCGTCGAGGACGCCACCAGGAACCCGGACGCGGCCGTGGACGACCTGGCCGTCATGCCGGAGACGGAACGGCGGCTGGTGACCGAGACGCTGCCCCGGGGCCCCGAGCCACCGGGTTCGCGGCCGCTCCCGCACGCCCACGAGCTCGTCGCCCGGACGGCACGGTCCGCACCGGGCACCCCCGCTGTGGTGCACGGCGAGCGGACCATGACGTATGCCGAGCTCTGGGACGCCTCCCATGGTCTTGCCCAATGGCTGGTCTCCCAGGGGCTGGCCGGAGAGCGGATAGGTATCCGCATCGGGCGGTCGGCCGATCCCCTCGTCGCCCTCCTGGGCACCCTCCGGGCCGGTGCCGCCTGCGTCCCGCTGGACCCCTCCCTTCCCGCCGAACGCACCGCCTACATGGTCCGCGACAGCCGCATGGCCGCCATCGTGACCACCCGGGCGACGGGGACTCCCCCGGAGACCGAGACCGGCGTACGCGTGCTGTTCCTGGACGACGTCCCGCGCGAGCACCCGGGCCCTTCCCTTCCCGGAACGTCCCCAAAGGACCTGGCGTACGTCGTGTACACCTCCGGCTCCACCGGGCGCCCCAAGGGCGTGGCCCTGCCCCACCGGTCACTGGCGGCGCTCCTCGACTGGCAGTGCCGCTCATCCGCCGCGGGCACCGGCTCCCGCACGCTCCAGTTCGCACCGCTCGGCTTCGACGTGGCGTTCCAGGAGACCTTCGGCACATGGGCGAGCGGCGGGACGCTCGTCCTCACCGACGACGGGACGCGCGGGGACCCGCACCGCCTGCTCGACCTGATCGAGCGGCACGCGGTCGACCGGCTCTTCCTGCCCTACGTGGCTCTGCAACAGCTCGCCGAGTACGCCGTGGCCGCCGGCCGTTCCGCCGAGAGCCTCCGGGAGGTGATCACGGCCGGTGAGCAGTTGTACGTGACCCCCGCGATCCGGAGGTTCTTCGCCGCCGCGTGCCCCCGGGCGCGTCTGGAGAACCAGTACGGCCCCTCGGAGACCCATGTGGTCACCGCCCACCCCCTCACCGGCGCGCCCCCGGCGTGGCCGGACCGCCCGCCGATCGGGCGGCCGGTGCCGGGGAGCAGGGTGTACATCCTGGACAACCGGCTGCGGCCGTGTCCGGTGGGCACGGCCGGCGAGATCTGCGTCGCCGGGGACGCGGTCGCGGTCGGCTACCTCTCCGAGGACGCCGGGCGGACCGGCCGGTTCCTGCCCGACCCCTTCGACGCGGGCCGGCCCGGCGCCCTTCTGTACCGCACCGGGGACCTCGGCCGGTTCCTGCCGGACGGCACGATCCAGTTCCTGGGCCGCGACGACGACCAGGTCAAGATCCGTGGGTACCGGGTCGAGCCGGGCGAGGTCGAAGCCGCCCTGAAGGCGGTGCCGGGCGTGACCGACGCCGTGGTGCACGTGGACGGGACGGGCGCGGACGAGAAGCGGCTCGTGGCGTACTACACGGCGGCCGGCCCGGAGGGGCCCGAGGCGAAGGGGCCCGACCCGGACGGGCCCGAGGCGGAGCGGGTGCGCGTGGCGCTCCTGGAGCGGCTTCCGCGCCACTTGGTCCCGGCGTCCGTCGTCCGAGTCCCGGGCCTCCCGCTCACCGCCAGCGGCAAGACGGACCGCGCGGCGGTGCACCGGCTGTACGCACCCCCGGCGTCCCAGCCGCCCACCGCCCCGGCCACGCCCACCGGCCCCACCGCGTCCGCCGCCCCCACCGCCGCCCAGCCCTCGGACCGACTGGCCGCGATCTGGGCCGAGGTCCTGCGGACCGCGAGTCCCGACCCCGACCGGTCGTTCTTCTCACTCGGCGGCGACTCCCTGCTGGCCGTACGGCTCGCCGTCCGCCTCCGTACCGAACTGGGACTGGACGTCCGTCCCGCCGACGTCGTCGCGGCCCCCACCCTGGGCGCCCTGGCGGCGCTCGCCGGCTCACGCGGCCGGGCGGTCCCGGTCATCGGCCGCGAGACGCTCGCCGCGGACATCGTGCCCGCGCGGAAGGTGGTGCGCGTCGCCGGCGAGCCGCGCCACATCCTGCTGACGGGCGCCACCGGATTCCTGGGCGCGTTCCTGCTGCACGAGCTGCTGGAGCGGACCGGTGCTGTGGTGCACTGCCTCGTCCGCGTCGAGGAGACGGCCGCCGCGGGGAAACGGCTCCGCGCCGCGCTGGAGCGCTACCGGTTGTGGGACGACTCACGCGCGCACCGCGTCCGGGCAGTGCCCGGGGACCTGTCCCTCCCCCGGCTGGGGCTCGGGCAGGACCGGTTCGACGAGCTGGCGCGGACGGTCGACGTGGTGTTCCACTCCGGCGCCGAGGTGAACCTGGCGTACGGCTACGAGCGCCTGAAGGCGGCCAACGTCGACGGGACCGCGGAAGTGCTGCGCCTGGCTGCCGCCCACCGCACGGTCCCGCTGCACCACGTCTCCACCGTCGGGGTCTTCCCGCCGGCCGGTCCGCCGGCGGGACGGGTGCTGCCCGGTCACCCGCTGGGGGACGTCACGCTGCTGCGCAACGGCTACGCCGAGTCGAAGTGGGTGGCCGAGACGCTCGTCGCCCAGGCCCGGGAGCGCGGCCTGCCCGTCACGGTGTACCGCCCCACACGGATCGCCGGCGCGAGCGGGACGGGGGTGTGCCAGACGTCCGACTTCCTGTGGCTGCTGGTGAAGGGCTGCGTCGAGGCGGGCATCGCGCCGGGCGACTACGTCTCCGACTTCGATCTGGTGCCGGTGGACCACGTCAGCGGGGCGATCGCCGTCCTGGCCGCCGATCCGTCGGCCGCCGGGGAGACGTTCCACGTCTCGAGTGAGCGGCTGCGCACGTTCACCGGCATCGTGGACCGGCTGAGGTCCCTGGGGTACCGGCTGGACGACGTACCGCTGGAGCACTGGCACCGCCACCTGGAACGGCACCCGGAGAACCCGGCGTACCCGCTCCTCGGTCTCCTCCCGCCCACAGGCACGGGGACGCCGCGCCGAGCGGACTCCCCGGTGTTCGTCTCGTCCTCCACCCGCCGGGCGCTGCACGGCTCCGGCGTGGTGTCCCCGGAGGTCGACGACCGACTCTTCGACCGCTATGTCCGCTTTTTCGTGCGGGAAGGGTTCCTGCCGTCGCCGACCGCTGGAAAGGAGCTCGACCCCTGTCGAGAAGACGTCGATCACGAGATATCTTGATGTCGAGCAATGTTGCAGACGTGGAGCGGAGCACCCGGTGACTGACTCGACCATCATCTATACACACACTGACGAGGCCCCGGCCCTGGCCACGTACTCGTTCCTGCCCGTGGTCCAGGCGTACGCCTCGACGGCCGGGGTCAGCGTGGAGACCCGGGACATCTCGCTGGCGGGCCGGATCATCGCCGGCTTCCCCGAGTACCTCCAGGAGGGGCAGCGCATCGAGGACGCGCTCGCCGAGCTGGGCGAGCTGGCCAAGACGCCCGAGGCCAACATCATCAAGCTGCCGAACATCTCGGCGTCGATCCCGCAGCTCAAGGCCGCGGTCGCCGAGCTCCAGCAGCAGGGCTACGCGCTGCCGGACTACCCGGACGACCCGAAGACCGACGAGGAGCGGGACATCCGCGCCCGCTACGACAAGGTCAAGGGCAGCGCCGTCAACCCGGTGCTGCGCGAGGGCAACTCCGACCGCCGCGCCCCCGCGTCGGTCAAGAACTACGCCAAGACCCACCCGCACCGGATGGGCGCGTGGACCTCCGAGTCCAAGACCAACGTCGCCACCATGGGCCAGAACGACTTCCGCTCCACCGAGAAGTCCGTGGCGATCTCCGAGGCCGGCTCGCTCCGTATCGAGCTGGCGGGTGACGACGGCACCACCACGGTGCTGCGCGAGTCCGTTCCCGTCCTGGCGGGCGAGGTCGTCGACGCGTCCGTCATGCGCGTCGCCGCGCTGCGTGAGTTCCTCACCGCGCAGGTCGCCCGCGCCAAGGCGGAGGGCGTGCTGTTCTCCGTGCACCTCAAGGCCACGATGATGAAGGTCTCGGACCCGATCATCTTCGGTCACGTCGTACGCGCCTTCTTCCCGAAGACGTTCGCGAAGTACGGCGAGACGCTCGCCGCGGCCGGCCTTACCCCGAACGACGGTCTGGGCGGCATCTACAAGGGTCTGGAGTCCCTGCCCGAGGGCGCCGAGATCAAGGCGTCCTTCGACGCCGAGCTGGCCGAGGGCCCTGAGCTCGCCATGGTCGACTCCGACAAGGGCATCACCAACCTGCACGTCCCCTCCGACGTCATCGTCGACGCCTCCATGCCCGCCATGATCCGCACCTCGGGCCACATGTGGGGCCCGGACGGCCAGGAGCACGACACGCTCGCCGTCCTGCCGGACAGCAGCTACTCCGGCGTCTACCAGGTCGTCATCGACGACTGCCGGGCGAACGGCGCGTACGACCCGGCGACCATGGGCTCGGTGCCCAACGTCGGCCTGATGGCGCAGAAGGCCGAGGAGTACGGCAGCCACGACAAGACCTTCGAGATCCCCACCACGGGCACCGTCCGTCTCGTCGACGCGGCCGGCAACGTCGTTCTGGAGCAGGCCGTTTCGGCCGGCGACATCTTCCGCGCCTGCCAGACCAAGGACGCGCCGATCAAGGACTGGGTGAAGCTGGCCGTCACCCGCGCCCGCGCGACCGGCGACCCGGCGGTGTTCTGGCTGGACGAGACCCGCGCCCACGACGCGGTGCTCATCGAGAAGGTCAGGCAGTACCTCCCGGAGCACGACACCGAGGGCCTGGACATCCGCATCATGTCCCCGGTCGAGGCGACGAAGCTGTCCGTCGAGCGGATCCGCCGCGGCGAGAACACGATCTCGGTCACCGGCAACGTACTGCGTGACTACCTGACCGACCTGTTCCCGATCCTGGAGCTGGGCACCAGCGCCAAGATGCTCTCGGTCGTCCCGCTGATGAACGGCGGCGGCCTGTTCGAGACGGGTGCCGGCGGCTCCGCGCCCAAGCACGTCCAGCAGCTCGTCAAGGAGAACTACCTGCGCTGGGACAGCCTGGGCGAGTTCCTCGCCCTCGCGGTCAGCTTCGAGCACCTCGCGCAGACCACGGGCAACGCCCGCGCCCAGGTCCTGGCCGACACGCTGGACCGCGCGACCGCGACGTTCCTCAACGAGGACAAGTCGCCGAGCCGTCGCCTGGGTGGCATCGACAACCGCGGCAGCCACTTCTACCTGGCGATGTACTGGGCGCAGGAGCTGGCCAAGCAGACCGACGACGCCGACCTCGCGAAGGCGTTCGCGCCGATCGCGCAGACGCTCACCGACAACGAGCAGAAGATCGTCGACGAGCTGATCGCGGTACAGGGCAAGCCGGCCGACATCGGCGGCTACTACCACCCCGACCCGGCCAAGGCCTCTGCGGTCATGCGCCCGTCGGCCACCCTCAACCAGGCTCTCGCGACCCTGGGCTGACGCCTCGTCGGCACTCCCGCACCAAGCGACCGCCCCGGCCGGACACCACCGGCCGGGGCGGTCGTTTCGGCTGACCTAGCGGCCGGGCGGCTGGTAGTTCACGTCCCGCGCCTTGCGCAGGGCATCCATCGTCTCGTCCACGGTCAGGAGAACCGTCGTCTCGAACGACGCCAGCGCGCCGCCCCCGGTGATCGCCAGCGCGACCGCGGCCATGGACGTGTTGTCGGGGGCTTCCCAGAGGGTGTAGCCGTCATGCCGGCCGAAGGCGTACCAGAAGCCGTGGAGCTTGCCGCCGACCGACTCGATGTACGCCTGAGCCGCCCTGCGGCGGTCTTCCGGATTGTGGATCAGCCTGGCCCAGGTTTCCGGCGTGTAGCTGAATCGCGTCAGATAGAGCGGCATTGTCTCTTCCTCACGTGCCCCGCTTCCGCGCGCGGGCGTGCCGTAGAAGCAGAATCCGCACTCTAACCGGAGGAAATCCTTCCGGAGCGGGACCGCACCGCGCCCGCGTGTCACCGGAAATGAGCGAGGGGCCGTTTCAGATTTCTCTGAAACGGCCCCTCATCTGCGACTCTCACGAGTCGGGACGACAGGATTTGAACCTGCGACCCCTTGACCCCCAGTCAAGTGCGCTACCAAGCTGCGCCACGTCCCGATGCGCGTGTCCCGCGGTTTTCGCCGTGGTGAGCGCGCAAGAGAAGATTACCTCACTCCGGGGGCGGGTTCGTGTCGCGGGTCAGGAGGGCGTGGTCGGCGAGGGCGCGGGTGGCCAGGGTGTCGGCGCCGCAGGTGGTGGCCAGGGCGGCGGCGTGGGTGAGCTGGGCCGGGGAGCGGAGGGCCAAGGCGTACTCGTGGCGGGCCAGCGCGTGTTCGTAGGCCGACGGGGAGGCCTCCAGGTGGTGGACCGCCTGGGACAGGAGCTGGACGGCTTCGTCCGGGCGGGCGAACAGGGCCGCGCAGCGGAGGGCTTCGCCGATGGCGGTGTCGGTGCCGAAGCGTTCGGCCTGGACGCGGGCGCGGGTGGCGAGGCGGGCGGCGCGGGTGGGGTCCTCGGTGGCCAGGGCGCGGGCGAGGTCGCAGGCCCAGGGCGCCCAGAGGCCGTTGTGGCGGTCGCGGGCCTCGAAGGCGCGGCCGGCGGCTTCCAGTTCGGCGACGGCTTCCTGCGTACGGCCCTCGGCGAGGAGCAGGCGGCCGTGGACACAGGGGCCGTCCGGCATGAGCATGGCGCTCGGCCAGGGCGGGCCGAAGCGGTAGCGGGTGGCGACGCCGCGTGCCTCGGTGACCCGGCCGCGGGCGAGCAGGGTGTCGATGAGCAGGCAGGCGGCGTCCCACTGCACGGGCAGTCCGCTGCCGACGCGGTCGGCGAGGCGGAGGCCCTCGCGGAGGAAGCTCTCGGCCTCGACGAGCGCGCCGCGGCGGCGGTGGGCGAGGCCGACGAGGGTGTGCGCGAAGGCGAGGTGGGCGCCGCTCCAGCCGGAGATCTCGAAGGCGCGTACCGCCTCCTCGAAGAGGGCCAGGGCACGGTCGGGCCGGTCCGTGAAGGCGTAGGTGACGCCGACCATGGCGGGGGTCTCGAAACCCCACTCGGTGTCGGTCCAGCTCAGGCCGCGCGCCGGGCGGCCGTCGACGAGGGCGCGGTCGCACAGGTCCAGGACCAGTTCGGCGTCCTCACCGCGCAGCATGGCGTCGAAGGCCCGCAGGGACAGCAGGGCGCGCTCGGCGTTGTCGGCGCCGGGGAGGTGGTCGGCGAGGCCGGCGAGGCGGCGGGAGCGGCCGGGTCCGTCGTCCTCGGTGGCCCGGAACGCCTCGTACATGAAGTGGGCCGCCTGGAGCCGGGTGCGGGCGGCGCCGGCGGGGGTGCGGGCGGCCTCGGCGGCGACGGAGTGGGCGGCCTCGCGGAGCTGGTCGTTGTGGGCGAGGGCCTGGGCGAGGCGGCAGGTGGCGTCGGTGCGGAGGTCTCCGTCGAGGCCGGGCAGGGCGAGGGCGGAGCGCAGGTGGCGCACGGTGGCCGGGGGTGAGGTGAGGAGGGCGGCGCAGCCGAGCTCGTAGAGGACCTGGGCGTAGGCGTGCGGCGGCGGGGGTTCCTGGAGGGCGCGTTCCAGGCAGCGGCGGGCGGCGTCGGGGGCTCCGACGGCGAGGTGTTCGCGGGCGGCCCGGCGCAGTTGGTCGACGACTTCCTCGTCGTCGTCCGGGTGGATCTCCAGCAGGTGGCGGGCGGCGGCCGCGGCGCCGAGGCCGGCGCGGGCGACGGCCCAGGCGGCGCGGCCGTGCATGGCGGTGCGGGTGGCGGGCGGGATGGAGCGGTATATGGCGGTGGCGATGAGCGGGTGGGCGAACTCCAGGGGGTCGGAGCCGGTGACGATCCGGGCCTCCCGGAGCCGTTCGGTGCAGCCGACCGCCTCGGCGGGGGTCATCCCGGCCAGGGTGGCGGCGAGGCCCCGTGAGATGTCGGTGCCGAGCACGGCGGCGGCCCAGGCGAGCCGGGTGGGTCCGGTGCCGAGCCGTTCCAGCCGGGCGACGAGTCCGCTGCCGCGCGCGGAGGAGCCGAGGTCGCGCAGGTGGGGGACCGACCGCTCGACGGGGTCGAGCATCCGGTCCTGGACCTTGGCGAGGAGTTCCACCGTTTCGTAGGGATTGCCGCCGGTCACCGCCCACACCTCGCGGCAGAACGGGTCGTCCGCCCGGTCGCCGAGGGTGGCCCGGGCCAGTTCGGCGGTCGCGCCGGGGCTGAAGGGGTGCAGGGTGACGCGCAGCCGGGCGGCGGCCCCGAGCCGGTCGAGCAGGGCGGCCACGGGTCCGGGCGGCGGGTCGCCGCGGTGGGCGAGGACGACGAGCAGGGGCAGGCTCGGCAGGCTCACGGCCAGCGAGGCGAGCCAGGTCAGGGATTCGGTGTCCGCCCAGTGCGCGTCGTCGACGAGCAGGACGAGGGGCCGGGCGCGGTGGCGCTCGGCGAGCCGGGCGACGACCCAGTCGAGGCCGTCCCGTACGCCCTGGGGGTCGGCGGCCGGCCCGCTGGGGGCCGCGATGCCGAGGGCGGGGGCGGCGACGTCGTACCAGTCGCCGAACAGCGGCCCGACCCGGTCGTCGCCGATCACGGCGAGGGCCGGCCGCAGTAACTGACGCACGACGTGGAACGGCACGGAGGTGACGGTCTCGCCGCCTTGCGCACCGTGGACGGTGCACCGGTCCCGGGCGAGCCGGCGGACCTCGGCGAGCAGCGCCGTCTTGCCGATGCCGGCCTCGCCCCGGTAGATCAGCAGGCCGCCCGAGGCGGCGGGGCCGCACAGTGCCTCCACGGCGCGAGCGGCGGCGGCGAGCTCGGGCTCGCGCTCCAACAGCGGTACGGAAAGCCGGTGTTCCGGCCGGGACGGCAGCATCGCCTTCCCTCCCCCACGAGTACCCGACGAGTCCCCACACATCGTGGCAAGCCGAGCGTAGCCCCGTGCCCCGGGTGGCGGACATGGTTGGGACAGTGCCCGCCGGACGGGTGACAATTGGGGCGTGAACAGGACGCGACGGGACCGGGACGAAGAGGGGCGGGCACGCAACGCGCGCCCGAGGGACGGCCTGGGCCGCCCCCTGCCGTACGGCGAGGCGGGGGTGGAGCGGCAGCCCGAGGGGGTGGAGCGCACGCCGGCCGAGACCGTGCGGGAGGCGCAGCGGCTGCTGGACGCGGGGATGCCGTTCCACGCCCACGAGGTGTTCGAGGACGCCTGGAAGTCCGGTCCGGAGGAGGAACGGGAACTGTGGCGGGGGCTGGCGCAGCTCGCGGTGGGGCTCACCCATGCCGCCCGGGGCAACACGGCGGGCGGGGCGCGGCTGCTGCTGCGGGGCGCGGACCGGATCGGGGCGTTCACCGACCGTCCGTACGGGATCGACGTGGGCGGTCTGGTGGCGTGGGCGCGGGAGCTGGCGGGGCGGCTGGAGGGGGTCGTCGATCCGGTGGCGGAGGCGCCGAGGCTGCGGGGGTGATCACCGGACGCCCGGACCGGGTTCCCAGGTGAGGTGGAGTTCCTGGGGCGAGCGGTGGATCAGGGTGGGCCGCATCACGACGTCGTGGCCCTCGGCGAGGCGCAGCCCCGGCAGGCGGCGGGCGAACAGCTCGACGGTGAGCCTGAGTTGTGCGCGGGCGAGCTGGGAGCCGGGGCAGCCGTGCGCGCCGTGGCCGAAGGCGACGTGGCGGATGTGGGGGCGGGAGAGGGACCGGGTGATGTCGAAGGTGTCGGCGCGCTCGTAGCGGGTCTCGTCGCGGTTGGCCGAGCCGTACGCCACGAACACCGTGGCCCCGGCGGGCAGTCGCGTACCGGCCAGGGTGACGGGGCGGGTGGTGGTGCGGCGGAAGCCCTGCACGGCGGTGTCGTAGCGGGCCGCCTCCTCCACGGCGGCGGGGATCAGCTCGGGCTTGGCGCACAGCAGGCGCCACTGGTCGGGGTGGCCGAGGAGGTGGAGCAGGGTGGTTCCGATGAGCGCGGTGGTGGTCAGGTGGCCGGCGATGAGGAAGTTCTGGAGGGTGGCGACCAGTTCGTGCCGCTGGTCGAGGGTGAGTTCACCGGTGCCGGGGGCGAGGGCGGCGACGAGGGAGGAGCACAGGTCGTCGCGCGGGTGGGCGCGCCGGTCACGTATGTAGGTGTCGAGGAGGTGCTGGAGGGCGACGACGTCCTCGGCGGCCTCGACCTGTTCGGCCTCGGTCATGGGCCGGAACAGCAGTTGTTCGGCGCGGTGGCCGCCGTGGACGGCGGCCGGGACGTCGGCGGGGTCCAGGCCCAGCAGGCGCCCGACGACCGCGCCGGGGAGCCTGCCCGCGTACGAGGCCATCAGCTCGGTCCGGCCGTCGGCGGCGAAGCCGTCGACCAGTTCGTCGGCGACCTCGGCCGCGTACGGCAGGAGCGCGGCCACCCGGGCGGCGGACAGGCCGCTGTTCAGGGGTGCGCGGTGGCGCCGGTGGGCGGCGCCGTCGGTCGTGACGACGGTCGGCCGGTTGCCGAGGCCCCGGCCGAGGACGGCGAGCGCGGCGGGCGCGGGCATCACGTCGGGGCGCAGGGACTGGGCGGACGAGAACTCCTCCGGCCGCAGCAGCACTTCACGCACGTCCGCGTCGCGGGCCACCAGCCAGGCGTCCAGCTCGGGTACGTAGGTGAGCCCTTCGGCGCGCCGCGCGCGTGAATACACGGGATACGGATCGCGCTGGAGCGCGTCCAACGCCGCGCTGGGCCCGGCTGGGGCGGACGGGGCGGGGGGCGGGGCGGCGGAACCGGCGGGCGTCGCCTGGCCCGTGGGGCCATTGGCGCCGCTAGGGGCGATGGGGCCGCTGGAGGCGATGGAGGGCGCCGGGCCCGCGGGCATGGCGGGGCCGGCGGGCGCAGCAGTACCGGCCGGGGCGGTGGAAGACGCCGGGCCCGCGGGGTCGGCCGGGGCGGTGGGGTCGGTGGGGGCGGTGGGGTCCATGCGGCGGCGCCTCCTGGCGGAAGGGTGCGGGCACGGTGCGGTCCGGCCATGGTGCACGAGCGGCCGTGCGCCGGGAAGACGGCGGCCGCCGCGTCAGGCGTCGGCCGGGGCGAGGCCCAGCGCCGGGAGGATCACCGCGTCGACGTACGCGGGCAGGGCGTCGTCCCCGCCGAAGCGGTCCTCGAAGAGCCGCTCGATGCGCAGGACGCCCAGGAACCCGGGGGCGACGAAGGCGATGGCCGGGTTGTCGGCGGCGATCTCGCCGCGTTCGACACCGCGCCGCAGCATCGCGTCGAGAGCGGCGACCTCGGGGTTGATGACCGTTTCGCGCAGTGCCCGGCGCAGGTCGGGGTGCTGGAGGTAGGCCTGCCCGACGGCCTCCATCAGTTCGGTGTCCCGGCCCCGGCGCCCGGCGGCGGCGACCGCGGCCGCACGCAGGTCACCGGCCAGGGAGCCGGTGTCGATGCCGGTGAACAGGCTGCACCGGCTCTTGTCGAGCGCGGCCGTGACCAACTGGGACTTGGTCTTCCACTGGCGGTAGAGCGTGGCCTTGCCGCACTTGGTGCGGGCGGCGACGCCCTCCATGGTCACGGCGTCGTAGCCGCCCTCCCGCAGCAGGTCGAGCACCGCCCCGTACAGCTCCTGCTCGCGCTCCGGCGTGATCTTGCTGCGGCGCGCGGCGGCCGTGGCGGCCTGCGTGGACATCGGTTCCTCCACGGGTGCGGGCGGGGCGTCGTGCACGTACGGGAGCCGTGCACGTACGAGAGTAAGGGCCGCTCAATCGAGACGCAAACGTATCGAGACGTTTGCGTCTCGATAAAAACGGATCTACGCTTCCTCCGTTTTTGTTTCTGATGTGAACCTTCAGAGGGGCCGAGCATGGCTGCCGGGATACCGCCGGATACGACCACCGCCCCGCGGCCGCCCCTGGTACGCGAGGTGCTGCTGGTGACGGTGCTGTTCCTCGTCTACAAACTCGGCCGGCTCGTCGCCAACGGGCACGAGGGCCTCGCCTTCGGCAACGCGGACCGGGTGTGGCACCTGGAGCGGGCCGTCCACCTGCCGGGCGAGGGCGGGGTGCAGGACCTGCTGCTGGACAGCGGGACCGCCCTCGTCCATGCCGCCAACGCCTACTACGCGTGGGTCCACTTCCCCGCCACGGTCGCCTTCCTGGCCTGGCTGTACTGGCGCCGCCCCGCCCACTACCTGTGGGCGCGCCGCGTCCTGGCACTGCTGACCGCCGCCGCGCTCGCGCTGCACCTGCTCGCGCCGCTCGCCCCGCCGCGCATGCTGGCCGAGGCGGGGCTCGTCGACACCGCGCGGCTCTACGGGCCCTCCGTGTACGGCGCCACTCCCGCCACGGACACCATGGCGAACCAGTTCGCGGCGATGCCGTCGCTGCACTTCGGGTGGGCGCTGGTGGTGGCCCTCGGGCTGATCGCCGCCACGCGCGGGCGGTGGCGCGGGCTGTGGCTGCTCCACCCGTTGGTCACCCTGCTGGTGATCGTCGGGACGGCGAACCACTACTGGGTGGACGCGCTGGTGGCCACGGTGCTTCTGGGCGCCTGTCTGGCCCTCGTACGGGTGGCCCCGGTGCGCGCGGCGGCGCTGCGATGAGGACCACGCTGCTCGCCGTGCTGCTCTCCCTCGCGTCGGCCGCCGGGTACGCGCTGGCGGCGGTCGTCCAGTCGCGGCTGGCGGCGGTGCCCGGGCGTGCCCGAGCGCTGCTGTCCCGGCCGCTGTGGTGGTGGGCGGTCGGGCTGAACGGGGCCGGCGCGCTCACCCACGTCGCGGCGCTCCACTACGGGCCGCTCACCCTGGTGCAGCCGCTGGGCGCCCTGACGCTGGTCGCCGCGCTGCCCGTCGGGGCGTACTACGAGCGGCGACGCGTGACACGGGCGGAGTGGCGCGGCGCGCTGTGGACGCTGGGCGGGCTGGTCGGCCTGGTCGCGGTGGTGGGCCCGGCGGCGCCGGGCGAGGCGCTGTCGCTGCCGGAGGCGCTGGCGGTGGTGGCGGTGACGGCGGCGGGGATCGCGGCGCTGGTACGCCGAGGGGGCGGGGGTCTGGGTCTGGCGACGGCGTCGGGGATCTCATCGGGTGTGGCGTCCGCCCTCACCCAGACGGTCACCGCCTCACTCGCGCGGGAGCTGCCCGGCGGGCCGATGACCTGGTGGCAGACGGCGCTCCTGGCGGTGCTGGTGTCGGTGTTCGCCATGGGCGGGCTGCTGCTGTCGCAGGCGGCGTTCCGGGGCGGGCTTGCGGCGCCGCTCGCCGTGGTGAACCTCGCGAACCCGGCGGCGGCCGCCGCCATCGGCGTCGCCCTGCTCGGCGAGACGTTCCGGGCGGGCCCGGTCGGCTGGCTGGCCGCGGCGGCCGCCGGTGCGGTGGCGGCGCGCGGGGTGGTCCTCCTGACGGCCGGTCACCCGGCGCCCGTGCCCGCGCCCCGGGCACCGGAGCCGGATGCCCACCCGGTCACGCCTTGAGCAGCTCAAAGGGTCACCACCCTTGAGCACCTCAGCAGTCACCCCTTGAGCAGCTCCACGAGCACGGCCGCGTGGCTGCGCTCCGGGTCCTTGGAGGCGGTGAGGAGCGTGAGCGGCCCCTTGCGGGCGAGGTCGCGCAGCCGGTCGAGGGCCTCGGCGGCCTCCGGCTCGGCGAGCTCTGCCTCGTACCGCTGCCGGAACTCCTCGTAGGCGTCGCCCTCCGCCGCGTGGTACCAGCGCCTCAGCACGGTGGACGGGGTGAGGGACTTGGGCCACTCGTCGACGTGCGCGTCCGCCTTGGACAGGCCGCGCGGCCAGAGCCGGTCGACGAGGACCCGCACCCCGTCGCCGGGTTCGGCCGGATCGTAGATGCGGCGGATCTTCGGTCTCCTCGGGCGGGAAGCGGCTCGCGTCATGCTTCCCAGGCTAGGGTCAGGCCCTGGATCGCGGGCGCCGGCCGGGCCGCCCGGGCGAGGTCGCGGCGTGCCTTCATGAAGGGGCGGGGCCGGTCCACGGCGAGGGCGGCCGTGGGGGCGCCGTCGCGCTCGTACAGGGCCAGGAAGCCGCCTCCGTCCGTGGAGCCCTCGGCGATGCGGACGGTGTCGCCGCCCCTCCGCCGCCCCGCGAACTGGATGCGCGCGCCGTACTGGTCCGACCAGAAGTACGGCAGCGGGCGCACGGTGGCGGCGGTCCGCCCGGCGAGCAGGTTGCGTACCGCGACGGCGGGCTGCTCGGTGGCGCTGGTCCAGTGCTCGGCGCGTACGCCACCGACGCGGGCGACGTCGCCGACGGCCACGACCTGCGGCAGCGAGGTGACGCAGCCGTCGTCGCAGAGCACGCCGTCGCCGAGGGCGAGGGTGGAGCCCGCGAGCCAGGCGGTGTTGGGTACGGCTCCGATGCCGACGACGACCACGTCGGCGGGGAGCACTCGCCCGTCGGCCAGCTCGACGGCACGAACGCGCCGGTCACCGCGGAGCCCCGCCACGGAGGCGCCGGTGATGAGCTGGGTGCCCCCGCGCGCGTGCAGGGCGGCGCACACGGCGGCCATCTCGGGGCCGAGTTGGGGCACCAGCGGGAGCGGGGCGGCCTCGACGACGGTGACGTCGTGGCCCAGGGTGGCGCACGAGGAGGCCGTCTCGGCGCCGATGAAGCCGCCGCCGATGACCACGACCCGGCGCGGTCCGCCGGCCAGGTCCGCCCGCAGGGCGCGAGCGTCGTCGAGCGTGCGGAGCGTGTGGACGCCGGCCGTGCCCGTGGACCCGGGCAGTCGGCGGGCGGACGCCCCGGTGGCGATGACGACGCCGTCCGTGGAGACGGTGCGCCCGCCGTCCAGGAGCAGGGTGCGGCCGCGCGGGTCGAGGCCCCGGGCGCGGGTGCCGAGCAGCCACTCGGCGGCCAGGCCGGCCTCCTCCTCGGCGTCGGCGAGGGCGAGCCGCTCCTCACCGGCCTGGTCGCCGGCCTGGTCGCCGGCGTCTCCGGCGTATCCGGTGAGGAACTCCTTGGACAGGGGCGGCCGGTCGTAGGGGCGGTGCGGTTCCTCGCCGACGATCACCAGGCGGCCGTCGAACCCCTGGGCGCGCAGCTCGCGGGCCGCGTACAGGCCGGCCAGCGACGCGCCGACCACGGTCACGGTCTTCATGCCGCGGTGTCCTCCTGTACGGCCGGACGGACGTGGATGACGCCGTCGGTGACGATCACCTGGTGGGTGCGGACGGGGCGGCGGGCGGGCAGGCAGGTCGGCTGCCCGGTACGGAGATCGAATGAGGCGGCGTGGAGCGGGCATTCGACCAGACAGCCTTCCAGCCACCCCTCGGAGAGGGAGGCGTCCTGGTGGCTGCAGGTGTCGTCGATGGCGTACAGCTCACCGTCGGCGTTGAACACCGCGATGGGCGGCGTGGTGTCGACACGGACGGATTCGCCCGCGGGGAGGTCTTCGAGGCGGCAGACGGGAATCACGGGCCCCCCTCTTGGTCCAGGATTCTAGGACTCTTGGGTAACATGACGTTTCACATAACGTTTCGCATGGCGCATGAGGGCGCGCTATGCGCAACAGAATCCGGTCGGGGTGCCTGCCGCGTCAAGGGCTTCCCGAAGATGCGGCCCGAACCGGCCGCAAGGTGGTGAGAGTTGAACCATGACCCGCAATCAGACAGCGGCTGACCAGACCGACGACACGCGGGAGCGAGCGGCCAAGGGCGCGGCGGGTGCCATCCAGTCGGTGGACCGCGCGGTGAGCGTGCTGGAAATCCTCGCCCGGCACGGCGAGGCGGGCGTCACCGACATCGCCGACGAGCTCGACGTGCACAAGTCGACGGCCTTCCGGCTGCTCGGCGTGCTGGAGAACCGGGGCCTGGTCAGCCAGGCGCAGGACCGCGGCAAGTACTTCCTGGGTGCGGGCGTCCTGCGCCTGGCGGGGGCGGCGGCGGTGCGGCTGGACATCTCCCAGGAGGGCGCCCCGGTCTGCCGGGAGCTCGCCGACGAGCTGGGCGAGACGGTCAACATCGCGGTGCTGGACGACGACGCCGCCGTCAACATCATGCAGGCGCGCGGCCCGTCGTCCGTCACGGCGCAGAACTGGCTGGGCAGACGCACGCCGCTGCACTCCACCTCCAGCGGCAAGGTGCTGCTCGCCCATCTGCCGGTCACGTTGCGGGAGGGGCTGCTGGCGCGGGCGCTGCCGAGGTTCACGGAGCACACGGTGACCAGCGCCGGGATGCTGCGCGTCGAGCTGGAGTCGGTGGTCGCGCAGGGGTTCGCGCTGGCGGCGGAGGAGCTGGAGCTGGGGCTGAACGCGGTGGCGGCTCCGGTGCGGGCGCACGACGGCAAGGTCATCGGCGCGCTGAGCGTGTCGGGGCCGGCGTACCGGCTGGAGCGGGAGCGGCTGCCGGAGCTGGCGCGGCGCACGGTCACGGCGGCCGACGAGCTGTCGCGGCGGATGGGGTACGGCATCTGACGCACCGCCATCCGCGTGGACCACAGGAGCGGGGCCGGGGAAACCCGGCCCCGCTCCTTCGTGTGTCCGGCGCGTTTCGGCGGTGGCGTAAGGATTTCCCGGGCGTTGACACGCACCTCTTGACGGCAACTTGTCGGCGTTCCCAGTATGTTCCCCGTCGCGCAACCCATAGCGCAGTGCGCAACAGCAGAGGAGTCTGTCGTGCCACATGAGGTCCGTGCCGTCGTCGCCGTGAAGAAGGGCGCACCCGTCGAGGTGCAGACGATCGTGGTGCCCGATCCGGGCCCCGGCGAGGTGCTCGTCTCCGTCCAGGCCTGCGGGGTCTGCCATACGGATCTGCACTACCGGGAGGGCGCCATCAACGACGACTTCCCGTTCCTCCTCGGCCACGAGGCGGCCGGCACGATCGAGGCCGTGGGCGACGGCGTGACCACACTCGCCCCCGGCGACTACGTCGTCATCGCCTGGCGCGCCCCCTGCGGGGACTGCAGGTCCTGCCGCCGCGGCCGGCCCTGGTACTGCTTCGACTCCCGCAACGCCGCCCAGCCGATGACCCTGCTGGACGGCACGCCCCTCTCCCCCGCCCTCGGCATCGGCGCGTTCGCCGAGAAGACCCTGGTGGCCGCCGGGCAGGCGGTGAAGATCGACCCGGCGGCCCGCCCCGAGGCCGCGGGCCTCATCGGCTGCGGGGTGATGGCCGGGTACGGCGCCGCCGTGAACACCGGCAACGTCGGCAACGGAGACACGGTCGCCGTCATCGGCTGCGGCGGCGTCGGCAACGCCGCCATCGCGGGCGCCTGTCTGAACGGCGCCCGCAAGGTCATCGCCGTCGACATCGACGACCAGAAGCTGAACCTGGCCGAGAAGTTCGGGGCCACGCACACGGTCAACTCCCGGGGCACGGATCCCGTCGAAGCCGTGCGCGCGCTCACCGACGGGTTCGGGGTGGACATCGCCATCGACGCGGTCGGCCGCCCGGAAACGTACAAGCAGGCCTTCTACATGCGCGACCACGCCGGTGTGCTCGTCCAAGTGGGTGTCCCCGATCCCGAGATGACGATCGACCTCCCGCTGATCGACCTGTTCTCGCGCGGCGGCGCCCTGAAGTCCTCCTGGTACGGCGACTGCCTGCCGAGCCGCGACTTCCCGGTCCTCATCGACCAGTACCTCTACGGCCTGCTCGACCTCAACTCCTTCGTGACCGAGACGATCTCCCTGGAGCAGGTCGAGAGCGCGTTCGCGAAGATGCACCGGGGTGAGGTCCTGCGCTCGGTGGTCGTCCTGTGACCTGTCACGGGGACGTGCGCGCCGAACGGGTCGTCACCTCCGGCACGTTCAGCCTCGACGGCGAGACCTTCGACGTCGACAACAACGTGTGGCTCGTCGGGGACGACGACGAGGTGCTGGTCGTGGACGCCGCCCACGACGCGGCCGCGGTCCTGGCGGCCGTCGCGGGCCGCCGGGTCACCGCCGTCGTGTGCACCCACGGCCACGACGACCACATCCGCGCCGCGCCCGCCCTCGCCGAGGCCACCGGGGCGCCCGTCCTCCTCCACCCCGCGGACCGGGAACTGTGGGACACCGTCCACCCCGGCCGGGCCCCGGACGGCGACCTGCGGGACGGGCAGCGGCTGCTGGTGGCCGGGGTCCGGGCGCGGGTACTGCACACACCCGGCCACACCTGGGGGAGCTGCGTGCTCCACGTCCCTTTCCTGGACGCCGTGTTCACCGGCGACACGCTCTTCCACGGCGGCCCCGGCGCGACCGGCCGTTCCTTCTCCGACCGCCCGACGATCCTCGCGTCCATCCGCGAACGGCTGCTCACCCTGCCGGGCGGCACCGTCGTCCACACCGGCCACGGCGACGACACGACGATCGCCGCCGAACGCCCGCACGTCCCGGCCGCCGTCTGACACCCCCAACCAAGGAGGGGCATGTCCAGCACGTCCCACGCCAACCCCCGAGTCGTCGTCATCGGCGCCGGCATCGTCGGCTGCTCCCTCGCCGACGAGCTGACCGCCCGCGGCTGGACCGACGTCACCGTCCTCGAACAGGGCCCGCTCCCCGCGCCCGGCGGCTCCACCTCCCACGCGCCCGGGCTGGTCTTCCGGACCAACCCGTCCAAGACGCTCACCGAGTTCGCCGCGTACACCGTGGAGAAGTTCAGCGCCCTGGAGGCCGATGGCCTGTCCTGCTTCAACCCCGTCGGCGGGCTGGAGCTCGCCACCACCGAGGAACGCCTCGCCGAACTGCGCCGCCGGGCCGGGTACGCCGCCGCCTGGGGCGTACCGGGCGAGGTGGTCCCGCCGTCCCGCTGCAAGGAGCTGTGGCCGCTGCTCGACGAGACCAAGGTCCTCGGCGGCTTCCACACCCCCGGCGACGGGCTCGCCCGGGCCGTCCCGGCCTGCCGCGCCCAGATGGCCCGCGCCGAAGCACGCGGCGCCCGCTTCCTGGAGCGGCACACCGTCACCGGCATCGAGCGGGAGGGCGGCCGGGTCACCGGGGTCGTCACCGACCGGGGCGTCTTCCCGGCCGACCACGTCGTCTCGGCCGCCGGTTTCTGGGGCCCGGTCGTCGGCCGCATGGCCGGGGTGGACGTCCCGCTGCTCCCCCTCGCCCACCAGTACGCCAGGACCGGCCCGCTGCCGGAACTGGCCGGCGCGTCCGCCGAGGCGTCCCGGCCCATCCTCCGCTTCCAGGACCGCGACCTGTACTTCCGAGAGCACACCGACCGGATCGGCATCGGCAGCTACGCGCACCGGCCCCTGCCCGTCGACCCGTTCACCGTCCCGGCGTACGACGAGGCGCCCGACACGCCCAGCAGGATGCCGTCCTCGTACCCGTTCACCCCCGAGGACTTCGCCCCGAGCTGGAAGGACTGCGCCTGGCTGCTGCCCGCGCTCGCGAAGGCCGAGGTCCAGGAAGGCTTCAACGGGGTCTTCTCCTTCACGCCCGACGGGATGCCGGTCCTCGGCGAGTCCCGCACCCTGCGCGGCTTCTGGCTCGCCGAGGCGGTCTGGGTCACGCACTCGGCGGGCGTCGCCAAGGCGGTCGCCGAGTGGATGGTCGACGGGCGGCCGGCGACCGACGTGCACGAATGCGACCTCACGCGTTTCGAGGACGCGCAGCGCTCACCGGCGTACATCCGTGAACGCGGTTCACAGCAGTTCATCGAGGTGTACGACGTCATCCACCCGCTCCAGCCCATGGATCAGCCACGCCCGCTGCGGGTCAGCCCCTTCTACGAGCGGCAGAAGGAACTCGGCGCGTACTTCCTGGAGGGCGGCGGCTGGGAGCGGCCGCACTGGTACGAGGCGAACGCCCCACTCACCGAGAACATGCGGCTCCCGGAGCGGGACGCCTGGTCGGCCCGCCACTGGTCGCCGATCGCCGCCGCCGAGGCCAGGGCGACCCGGGAGAGGGTCGCGCTGTACGACATGACGCCGCTGCGCCGGCTGGAGGTCACCGGGACCGGCGCCCTCGCCTTCCTCCAGCGCATGACCACCAACAACCTGGCCAAGAAGCCGGGCGCGGTGACCTACACCCTGCTCCTGGACGAGACGGGCGGCATCCGCTCGGACCTCACCGTGGCCCGGCTCGCGGAGGACCGGTTCCAGGTCGGCGCCAACAGCCGGGCCGACGAGGACTGGCTGCTGCGGCACGCCCCCGACGACGTACACATCCGCGACATCACCTCCGGGACCTGCTGCATCGGCGTGTGGGGGCCGCTCGCCCGCGACCTCGTACAGCCGCTGACCCGCGACGACTTCTCGCACAAGGGCTTCGGCTACTTCCGCGCCAAGCAGACCTACCTCGGGCACGTGCCCGTGACGGCCATGCGGCTGAGTTACGTCGGCGAGCTCGGCTGGGAGCTGTACACCAGCGCCGACCTGGGGCTGCGGCTGTGGGACACCCTGTGGGAGGCGGGCCGGGAGCACGGCGTCATCGCCGCCGGGCGGTCCGCCTTCAACAGCCTGCGCCTGGAGAAGGGCTACCGGGCCTGGGGCCACGACATGACCGACGAGCACACCCCGTACGAGGCCGGTGTCGGTTTCGCCGTGCGCATGGACAAGGGCGACTTCGTCGGCCGCCAGGCTCTGGAAGGGGCGGGCGAGCCGGAGCACAGGCTCACCGCGCTGCTCCTCGACGACCCGTCCGACGTCGTGCTGGGCAAGGAACCGGTCCACGTGGCCGGCTCACCGGCCGGATACGTGACGAGCGCCGCGTACGGCTACACGCTGGGCCGCTGCGTCGCGTACGCCTGGCTGCCGCCGCTGGCCACGGGCACGGCCGTGCACGTGGAGTACTTCGGGCGGAAGGTGGCGGCGACGGTCGCCGACGAGCCGCTGTTCGACCCGGAGATGAGCCGTATCCGCCGCTGAGGAGGCCGAAGAAGCATGTCACCCACCTATGACGTGATCGTGGTCGGCCTGGGCGGTATGGGCAGTGCCGCCGCCCACCACCTGTCCGCGCGCGGCGCCCGCGTACTGGGGCTGGAGAGGTTCGGCCCGGTGCACAACCGGGGCTCCAGCCACGGCGGTTCGCGGATCACCCGCCAGTCGTACTTCGAGGACCCCGCGTACGTACCGCTGCTGCTGCGCGCGTACGAGCTGTACGAGCGGCTGGAGCGGGACACCGGACGCGACATCGCCACCCTGTGCGGCGGGCTGATGCTGGGCCGCCCCGAGTCCCGTACCGTCGCCGGTTCCCGGCTGTCGGCCGAGCGGTGGGGCCTGCCGCACGAGATGCTCGACGCCAAGGAGGTACGGCGCCGCTTCCCGACCCTGACGCCGGCCGACGACGAGGTGGCGCTGTACGAGGCGCGGGCCGGGCTGCTCCGGCCCGAGAACACCGTCGCCGCCCACCTCCAGCTCGCCACGCAAGCAGGGGCGGACCTGCACTTCGAGGAGCCGCTGCTGCGCTGGGAGCCGTACCGCGACGGCGTGCGCGTCCACACCGCCGAGAACACCTACACGGCCGGCCAGTTGGTGATCTGCCCCGGCGCGTGGGCGCCCGCGCTGCTCACCGACCTCGGGGTGCCGTTCACCATCGAACGGCAGGTCATGTACTGGTTCCAGCCGGAGGGCGGCACCACGCCGTTCCTTCCCGAGAACCACCCCATCTACATCTGGGAGGACGCGGACGACGTCCAGATCTACGGGTTCCCCGCCATCGACGGGCCGGAGCTGGGCGCGAAGGTGGCGTTCTTCCGCAAGGGCACCGTCTGCACCCCGGAGACCATCGAGCGGACCGTGCACGACCACGAGGTCGCGGCGATGGCGGAGCAGGCCGCCCGGCTGCTCCCGGCCCTGCCCGGCCGGTTCCTGAAGGCCGCGACCTGCATGTACTCCAACACGCCCGACGAGCACTTCGTGATCGCCCGCCACCCCCGGCACCCCGAGTCCGTGACGGTCGCCTGCGGGTTCTCCGGGCACGGGTTCAAGTTCGTGCCGGTCGTCGGCGAGATCGTGGCCGACCTGGCGCTGACCGGCACCACCGCGCACCCGATCGAGCTGTTCGACCCCAGCCGCCTCACCGCCGCGCCCGCCTAGGAGGCCGCAGTGACGACAACACCCCTGTCCCCGAGCCTCATCGCCACCCTCCCCGGCCACTACTACACCGACCCGGACGTCTTCCGGCAGGAGCAGGAGCGGCTCTTCGAAGCCATGTGGTTCTGCGCGGTGCGCGGCGCGGACCTCGAGCGGCCCGGGGCCTTCCGCACGGTCCAGGTCGGCCGGGAGAGCGTCATCGTGACCCGCAACCGGGCCGGTGAGCTGCGCGCGTTCCTCAACGTCTGCCGCCACCGGGGCGCCCGCCTCTGCCTGGAGGAGTCGGGTGAGGTGCGCCGCAACCTCCAGTGCCCGTACCACGCCTGGACCTACGACCTGGACGGCCAACTGGTCGCGGCGCCGAACCTGACGAAGATGCCGGACGTCGACCGCACCGCGTACGGCCTGGTCACGGTGCACCTGCGCGAGTGGCTCGGCTACGCGTGGGTGTGCCTGGCCGACGAGCCGCCGTCGTTCGAGGAGACGGTGATGGGCGCGGCGGTGGAGCGGCTCGGCGACGCGGCCTCCATCGAGCGCTACCGCACCGAGGAGCTGGCGCTCGGCCGGCGCATCACCTACGACGTGAAGGCGAACTGGAAGCTGATCGTCGAGAACTTCATGGAGTGCTACCACTGCGCCACCATCCACCCCGAACTGACCGATGTGCTCCCCGAGTTCGCCGAGGGCTACGCGGCGCAGTACTACGTCGGTCACGGCGCCGAGTTCGGTGACGGCGTCAAGGGCTTCACGGTCGACGGCAGCGAGGGCTTCGCGAAGCTGCCCGAGGTCACGCCCGACCAGGACCGCCGCTATTACGCGATCACGGTGAAGCCGACGGTCTTCATCAACCTGGTCCCCGACCATGTGATCCTGCACCGGATGTTCCCGCTCGCCGAGGACCGCACGGTCGTCGAGTGCGACTGGCTGTACGCGCCCGAGGTCGTCGCGTCCGGAGCGGACGTGTCCAAGTCGGTGGAGCTGTTCCACCGGGTCAACGTCCAGGACTTCGACGCGTGCGAGCGCACCCAGCCGGCGATGGCCTCCCGCGCCTACCGCTCCGGCGGCGTCCTGGTCCCGACCGAGCACCACATCGGGATCTTCCACTCCTGGCTGACCGAGCACCTGGGGGGCTCCGGTGCCTGACCTCTTCATCGGCGGGGCGTGGACGAGACCCCGTGACGAGCGCACCCGCGAGATCCGCTGCCCGGCCGACTCCACGCTCGTCGGGGAGGTGGACGAGGCGGGCGGCAAGGACACGGCGGACGCCATCGCCGCCGCGCGGCGCGCCTTCGACGAGGGCCCCTGGCCGCGTACGGCGGACGCCGAGCGGGGGGACCTGCTGCTGCGGGTCGCGGACCTCCTCGTACGGGACCGGGAGGCGGTGGCGCGCGCGGAGTCGCTGGACACCGGCAAGCGGCTGGTGGAGAGCCGGTACGACGTGGACGACGTGGTGGCGTGCTTCCGGTACTTCGGGCGGCTGGCCGCGACGGAGACCGGGCGGGTGATCGACACGGGGCCGGCGTCGGCGGACAGCCGGGTGGTGTACGAGCCGGTCGGGGTGTGCGGGCTGATCACGCCGTGGAACTATCCGCTGCTCCAGACGGCGTGGAAGGTCGCCCCGGCGCTCGCGGCCGGCAACACGTTCGTTCTGAAGCCGAGCGAGCTGACCCCGCACACCGCGATCCGGCTGATGCGGCTGCTGGCGGAGGCCGGGCTGCCGGACGGCGCCGCGAACCTGGTCCTGGGGGCAGGGCCGGAGGCGGGCGCTCCGCTCGCCGACCACCCGGACGTGGACCTGCTGTCGTTCACGGGCGGGCTCGCCACCGGGCGGCGGCTGATGGCCGCTGCGGCCGGGACGGTGAAGAAGGTCGCGCTGGAGCTGGGCGGCAAGAACCCGAACATCGTGTTCGCGGACGCCGACTTCGAAGCGGCGGTGGACATGGCACTGACGGCGGTGTTCCTGCACTCGGGCCAGGTGTGCTCGGCGGGGGCGCGGCTGCTGGTGGAGGACTCGCTCCACGACCGGTTCGTGGACGAGGTGGTACGCCGGGCCCGTCGCATCCGGCTGGGCGGGCCGTTCGACGAGCGGGCGCAGGCGGGGCCGCTGATCTCGGCCGCGCACCGCGCGAAGGTCGAGGCGTACGTGGCGGCCGGGCTGGCGGAGGGGGCGGTGCTGCGCTGCGGCGGGGCGCGGCCCGAAGGCCCGGCGTACGAGGCGGGGTTCTACTACCTGCCGACGGTGCTGGACGAGTGCCGTGCCGGGATGTCGGTGGTCCGGGAGGAGTCGTTCGGGCCGGTCCTGACGGTGGAACGTTTCCGTGACGGCGACGAGGACGAGGCCGTACGGCTCGCCAACGACACGGTCTACGGGCTGGCGGGCGCGGTGTGGACGGGCGACGAGGGGCGGGCGGCCCGGATGGCGTCCCGGCTGCGCCTGGGCACCGTGTGGATCAACGACTACCACCCCTATCTGCCGCAGGCGGAGTGGGGCGGGTTCAAGCAGTCCGGTACGGGGCGCGAGCTCGGTCCGGCGGGCCTTGCCGAGTACCGCGAGGCGAAGCACATCTGGCGCAACACGGCCCCCGCCCCCCAGGGTTGGTTCGCCTGACTCGACGACCTCTCCCCCACCAGGAGTTGCTCATGACGTCTGCACCACCAGGACACGCGAACAGCGACGACAACGCCGAGCTGGCCGAGTTCGGCTACCGCCCGGAGCTCAAGCGCACGCTCGGGAACTTCCACACCTTCGCCGCCGGCATCTCGTACATCTCCATCCTCACCGGCACCTTCCAGCTCTTCTACTTCGGTTACGCCAGCGGCGGCCCCGCCTACTGGTGGTCCTGGCCCATGGTGTTCGCCGGCCAGTTCATGGTCGCGCTGTGCTTCGCGGAGCTGGCGGCGCGCTATCCGGTCGCGGGGAGCATCTACAACTGGTCGAAGCGGCTGGGCAATCCGCACGTCGGGTGGCTGGCGGGCTGGATGATGCTCATCGCCTCGATCGTGTCGATCGCGGCCGTCGCCCTCGCCTACCAGCTCACGCTCCCCCAGATATCGTCCTCCTTCCAGTTCGTCGGGGACGGCACCGGCAAGTACGACGTGGCGACCAACGCGGTGGTGCTGGCGGCCGGCCTGATCCTGTTCACCACCCTCGTCAACGCCTTCGGCGTGAAGCTGATGGCCCGGATCAACACCGCCGGCGTCTTCATCGAACTGATCGCCACCGTCGTGCTGATCGCGCTGCTCGCGGTGAACGTCGTACGCGGCCCGCAGGTCGTCACGGACACGGCGGGCACCGGCTCGGGCCAGTCCTTCGGCTACCTGGGCGCGTTCCTGATCGCGTCGCTGGCCTCGGCGTACGTCATGTACGGCTTCGACACGGCGGCATCGCTCGGCGAGGAGTCCCTGGACCCCTCACGCAACGCACCGCGCGCCATCATCCGGGCGATCGTCGCCTCCTTCGTCCTGGGCGGGCTGATCCTGCTGCTGGCGCTGATGAGCGTGTCGAGCCTCCGGGGCGAACGGCTCTCGACGGAGGGGCTCCAGTACGTCGTGCTCGACGTCCTCGGGCCGACGGCCGGCAAGGCGATGCTGTGGTGCGTGCTCATCGCCGTGACGGTGTGCGCGCTGGCCGTCCACACCGCGGCGATCCGGCTGGCGTTCGCGATGGCCCGGGACAACAACCTCCCGGCGTCGTCGCGGCTGGCGAAGGTGAGCCCCCGCTTCAGTACTCCGGTCCTGCCGACCGTGATCATCGGGGTGCTGGCGCTGGCGATCCTGGTGGTCAACATCCGCCAGCCGCAGATCTTCACCGTGGTCACCAGCATCGGCATCATCATGATCTACCTGGCGTACCTGCTGGTCACCGTGCCGATGCTGGTGGCGCGGCTGCGCGGCGGGTGGCAGCCGGCCGAGGGGAAGTTCTCGCTGGGCCGCTGGGGCCTGCCCGTGAACGTGCTCGCCGTGCTGTGGGGCGCGGTGATGACCGTGAACCTCATCTGGCCGCGCGCCGCCGTCTACAACGCCGCCCCGCCGTACCACTGGTACCTGCGCTGGGGCGCCGTCCTGTTCGTGGGGGCGATCGCGGTGGGCGGCTTCGCCTACTACTGGTTCGTGCAGCGGCACCGTACGGGTGTGCTGGCCGAACACGCCGCGGCGTCGCCGGAGTCCGCGCCCCTGAAGGAGGCCACGCTCTCATGACCGAGGTGTTCGATTACGTCGTCGTGGGCGGCGGGACGGCCGGGAACGTCGTCGCCGCGCGGCTGAGCGAGGACCCGTCCGTCACGGTGTGCGTCCTGGAGGCGGGACCCAGCGATGTCGGGGACGACAACATCCTGCGGCTGGAGCGCTGGATGGGCCTGCTGGAGTCGGGCTACGACTGGGACTACCCGGTCGAGCCGCAGGCCCACGGCAACAGCTTCATGCGGCACGCCCGCGCCAAGGTGCTCGGCGGCTGCTCGTCGCACAACTCGTGCATCGCCTTCTGGGCACCGGCGGAGGACCTGGACGACTGGGCGGCGGCGGGCTGTACGGGCTGGAGCGCGGCCGATCTGTTCCCGCTGTACCGGCGGCTGGAGAACAACGACGCGCCGGGCGACCACCACGGCCGCACCGGCCCGGTGCAACTGCGCACCCTCAAGGGCGGCGACCCGTGCGGGGCGGCGCTGCTGGAGGCGTGCGCCCAGGCGGGCATCCCCACCACGCCGTTCAACACGGGCACGACGGTGATCCGGGGCGCGGGCTGGTTCCAGATCAACGCGGACGAGAACAACGTCCGCCAGTCGTCGTCCGTGGCGTACCTCCACCCGGTCATGGGCAAGCGGCCGAACCTGGAGATACGCACCGGCGTGCGGGCCAAGCGGCTGGTCTTCGACGGCCGCCGCTGCACGGGGGCCGAGTACCTGGACCCGGACCTGATCCACACCCGCGTCGTACGCGCCCGGCGCGAGGTGGTCGTGTCGTGCGGCTCCATCGACACGCCGAAGCTGCTGATGCTGTCGGGCATCGGTCCGGCGGAACACCTGCGCGAGGTGGGCGTGGACGTGCTCGTCGACTCCCGGGGGGTCGGCGAGAACCTCCAGGACCACCCCGAGGGCGTCATCATGTGGGAGGCGAAGCAGCCGATGCCCACCACGTCGAGCCAGTGGTGGGAGGCGGGGATCTTCTACGACACCGAACCCGGCCTGGACCGGCCGGACCTGATGTTCCACTACGGATCGGTGCCGTTCGACATGAACACCGCCCGGCACGGCTACCCGACGTCCGAGAACGCCTTCTGCCTCACGCCCAACGTCACCCGGGCCAGATCGCGCGGCACCGTGCGGCTGCGCACCCGTGACTACCGGGACAAGCCGATGGTCGACCCCCGGTACTTCACCCACGAGCACGACGTACGGGTGATGACGTACGGCCTGCGACTGGCGCGCCGGATCGCCGCCCAGCCCGCGCTCGCCGGGTGGGCCGGTGCCGAACTGGCCCCCGGCCCCGGCGTCCGGAGCGACGACGAGCTGCTGGACTACATCCGCAAGACGCACAACACCGTCTACCACCCGGCCTGCACGGTGCGCATGGGCGCCGACGACGACCCGCTGGCGCCGCTCGACGCGCGGCTGCGGGTCAAGGGCGTCGAGGGGCTGCGGGTCGCGGACGGTTCGGTCATGCCGGACCTGGTCACCGTCAACCCGTGCATCACGACGATGATGATCGGCGAGAAGTGCGCCGACCTGCTGGCGGAGGATCGCTGAGGGGGCGCTGAGACGCGCCGAGCGGCCCGTGCGCGGGGTCGGTGCGCCGAGGGGCCCGGGCCGGTGACCGGCCCGGGCCCCGGCACGCCGTGTGCCGGTCAGACCCGCTGCGTGCGGGTCAGACCCGCTGCCACAGGCCCGGGGCGCCCGGGGGCCGCCAGCCGGGCTGGGCCTGGTGCGCCTGGAGGCACCGGTAGGAGACCCCGTCGTACGTGACCTGGTCACCGACGCGGTAGACCTTGCCGGCGGCCCAGGTGCCGCCCGCCTTCCCGGAGTCGCCCGGGTCGGCGGCGTTGGTCTTCAGCGTCAGCCCGTACTCCTGGAGCACCGGGTTGAGCGGCTGGTGGAAGGTGGTGCCGCCGTCCTTGCAGTTGCCCGAACCGCCGGAGGTGACGCCCTGGGCCTGCGTCCCGGAGATGTACGGGCCGCCCGAGTCGCCCGGCTCGGCGCAGACCGTGGTGCGGGTCAGGCCCTTCACGGTGCCCTGGAGGTACGACACGCTCGTGTTGTGCTGCTCGATCGTGCCGCAGTGCCAGCCGGTGGTGGAGCCGGACCGGCAGATCGACGCGCCCACGAGGGCCTCGGTGGAGCCGGCGACCTCGACGTTCTGGTCGCCCTGCCCCTTGATGTACGCCGTCGCCGTCCAGTCGCCGTTGGCGGCCACCCAGGCCATGTCCTTGCCGGGGAAGGTGGAGGCCTTGAAGCTGCCCTGGGCCACCTTGTTGTGGCCGTTGGTCGTGGCGCCGGTCTGGCCGCAGTGCCCGGCCGTGGCGAAGCCCTGCTGGGTTCCGGAGGTGACGGCGAAGCCGACGGAGCAGCGGGCGTTGCCGATGTAGTAGGCGTCGCCGCCCCGGATGTCGTGCGCCAGCGGGCGCGGCCGCTCGGTCGTCGCCTTGACCTGGACGAGGGCGCGGTCGACGCCGGTGGCGGTGAGGAACACGTCGGCGGCGGACGCCTTGGCGGCCTCCAGCGTCACGGTGTTGTTGCGCAGGTCGACGTACCAGACGGGTGCGTCGGTGGTCTTCGTCCGGACGGAGCCCTGGTCCAGTTTGGCCTTGGCGCCCTCCAGCCGCTTGAGGTTGTGGCGGACCACCTTCGCCTCGGCGCCGCCCGCCTTGATGGCGGCCTTGTCGGCGGCGTCGGTGGTGGCGACGGTGAGCGTGGCGGAGACCGGTCCGCTCACCCACGCCCCGGCGAACCGGTCGCCGAGTGCGTTCTGGAGGCGGCCGGCCCGGGCCCCCGCCTCGGCCTCGTTCTTCAGCCGGGTCTCGGCCTGCTCGCGGGTCAGGCCCAGGTCGCGCTGCATGGCGTCGAGCAGCGCGGGCGACGGCTTGTCGGCGCCGGGGGTGCCGGCCGCCGACGGGATGGACGGCGGCGCGGGCGCCTCGGCGGCGACCACGCCGGGCGAGCCGGCCAGCACGAGCGCACCGACGGCGGTGAGGGTGGCGCACGCGGCGGTGGCGTGTCTGTGGAGCATCGGGTGTCACCTCTGTTCGGGGTCTGTTCGGGGGAAAGACGTGCCGAACCGTAGGTGTTTCCAACAGCGCGTCCGACAATGTCGGTTTGTCGGTTCTTCGGCTTTATGGGAGACATGGGCGCCCGCCATGCGGCGTAATGGCACGCGTGGGGTGGGACTCGACCCGGCGCCCCGGCCGTCAGCCGGCCGGGCCCACCCCGCTGCCCCGGCCGTCAGCCGGCCGCCACCCCGGCTGTCCCCTCCGCCCCCGCCGCCCCTGCGGTCCCCGCTGCCCCCGCCGCCACTTCGGCCACCAGGCGGCCGGCGACCGGCACCGGGACGGCGTGCCGGGCGGCGGCGCGCAGCAGGGCTCCGCCGATCGCGTCCAGTTCCAGCGGGCGTCCCGCCTCCGCGTCGCGCTGCATGGAGGACTTGGTGCCGTACGGCCAGGCGTCGTACCGCGCCAGGACCGCCGCCGGGTCGGCCGGCGCCCCGCAGGCGTGGCTCACCGCCGCCGCCTCCGCGACGAGCGCGACCAGTTCGTCACGGCGCCCGGTGCGCAGGTCGCCGATGGGGACCCCGTACCGCGTCGTGAGCAGGGCGAAAGGCGCGAGGAGGGCGAGCTTCGCCCAGAGCGTCGCCGCCTCCTCCTCGGCGACCCGGACGCGCACCCCCGCCGCCTCCAGCACACCGGCGAGGCCGTCGAGCCGCTCGGGGGGTCCGGCCAGGTCCACCTCGGTGAACGGGGTGCCGTGCTCGATGACACCCGGCGCCACCCGGGTCGACTCGGCCCGGATCACCCCGGGGACGACCCGGTGCTCGCCGTACCGCTCGCGCAGCGCGTCCGGGTGTTCGATGCCGTTGAGCAGCGGCACGACCAGGGCGGCGTCGCCGAGCACGCCGGACGGTACGCGCTCCAGCGCCGCGCCGAGCGCTGTGTGCTTGACGGCGACCAGGCACAGGTCGACCGGCTCGCGCAGTTCCGTGTCCGCCTCCACCGTGGCTGTGAAGTCGCCGAACTGCCCGCTGCGTACGCGGATGCCGTCCTGGCGCAGGGCGCGGGCCGTCTCCTGCCCCGCCACGCAGATGACCCGGTGCCCGGCGCGTGACAGCAGGGCGGCCAGCAGGCCACCGATCCCTCCGGGGCCGAGTACGGCGACGGTCCAGGGCTTGGGCATGCTGTGGCGTTCCTTCCGCGACGAGTGGTGGGTCGGCACCCGTCCATGCCCTTCGCCAGGGCCCGTTGGGGTGCGAAGGGGTGGACGGGTTGCCGCCCGAGGGCCCTGCAGTGATCTTCCGGCGCGCCAACCACCAAGTCAATCCTAGGATTTGCTCATCGGCTCCAAGGGGTACCTTGGGTCGGTGACTCTTGACGACCTCCGTGTCTTCGTCGCCGTCTGCCGCGCGGGCAGCCTCAGCGCGGTCGCCCGCGACCTCGGCTGTACGCAGTCGGCGGTGAGCCAGCATGTGAAGCGCCTGGAACGGGAGATGGGCGTCGCCCTCCTGGAACGCCATACGCGCGGTGTCGTCCCCACCCAGGCGGGCCGGGTGCTCCGGGCGGCCGCCGCCCACGGCATAGCCGGCCTCGACCTGGCCGTGCGGAGCATCCAGGAATCCGTACGCGGGGATGTCGGCTCGGTACGGGTGACCACGGGCGCCACGACCTTGCGGCACTTCATGTCCGAGGCCGTGGTCGCCTTCCACCGGCGCTACCCCCGGGCAAGCCTGGAGTTCCAGACGGAGAGCTCCAGTCGCAGATGCTTCGACGCGCTCGCCGCCGACGACCTCGACCTGGCCTGGGTCACCATCGGCGACCGCGTGCGCGGCATCGAGCAGCGCCCGGTCGTCGACCTGCCCTGGGTCCTGGCCGTCCGGGCCGACGACCCGCTCGCGGCGCGCCCCCGGATCGAGGTGGCCGACCTCGCGGAGATCCGGCACATCCGCCTTCCGGCGAGGTCCACGTCGCGGGCGCACCTGGACGCGGCCTTCGCCGAACTGGGCGTACCCCACAGGTCCGACACGAGCGTCGCCGACTGGGACACCGCGATCCTCCTGGCCGAGCTGGGCCTCGGCCACGCCGTCGTGCCCGCACTTCCCGGCCGCTTCACCGACGGCGGGGACGCGCTCCGGTTCGTCCCCATCCCCGCGCTGCCGCCCCTGTCGGTGGGGTGGGCCGTCCGGAGCTGGGACGCCCTCACCCCACTCGCCCGCGCCTTCGCCGACACCGTCCGCCGGACGTGCGAGCGCACCGGCGCGGAGGGCCAGGGGCCCTGATGCCTACCGGGCAGCCCGCTGCTCGTACCCCACCAGCCGCACGCACACGGCCAGTCCCTCGATCGCCTGCTCCAGCTCCCCGAGCCCCGGGTAGCTGGGCGCGATCCGGATGACCGCGTCACGCGGGTCGTCACCGTACGGGTGCGTGGCACCGGCCGGGGTCAGCACGATGCCCGCCTCGGCGGCACGGCGCACGACCTCCTTGGCGCAGCCGTCCGGCACCTGGAGGGTCACGAAGTAGCCGCCCTTGGGCGAGGTCCAGGTCGCGAGCCCGGTCCCGCCGAGCTCGGCCTCCAGGATTCGCGCCACCGCCTCGAACTTGGGCCGCAGCAGGGCGCGCTGGCGCTCCATGTGGGCCGCCACCCCGTCGGCGTCCCGCAGGAACAGGACGTGCCGGAGCTGGTTGACCTTGTCGGGGCCGATCGACCGCTTGGCGTTGTTGGCGAGCAGCCACCGCACGTTGGCGGGGGACGAGCCGAAGAAGGCGACGCCGGCGCCCGCCGCGGTGATCTTCGACGTGGAGCCGAACACGAACGCCCGGTCCGGGTTCCCGGCCTCCGCGCAAGCGGCGAGCAGATCGGCGATCTCGACGGGCTCATCGGTGAGGTGGTGTGCGGCGTAGGCGTTGTCCCAGAAGATCCGGAAGTCGGGCGCGGCGGTGCTCATCGCGGCGAGCCGCGCCACGGTCGCGTCGCTGTAGCAGACGCCGTCCGGGTTGCTGTACTTCGGTACGCACCAGATGCCCTTGACCGCCGGGTCGTCGGCCACCAGCCGCTCCACGGCGTCCATGTCGGGACCCTCGGCGGTCATCGGCACCGGGATCATCTCGATCCCGAACCGCTCACAGAGCGCGAAGTGCCGGTCGTAGCCGGGCACCGGGCACAGGAAGGCGATCCGCTCCTGGTCCACCCAGCGCCCGTCGGCTCCGGGCAGCACGCTCAGCAGGGCGTGCACCAGGCAGTCGTGCATCAGCTCCAGGCTGGAGTTCCCGGCGGCGAGCAACTGCGCGGCGGGCACCTGAAGCACCCCGGCGAAGATCTCGCGCAGCTCGGGCAGCCCCTGGAGCCCGCCGTAGTTGCGCACGTCCGTGCCGTCCGCCGAGGTGTACCGCCCGCCGGGCAGGCTCAGCAGCTCCTCGGAGAGGTCGAGCTGCTCCGGCGCGGGCTTGCCACGGGTGAGGTCGAGCGAGAGCCCGCGTCCCACGAGGTCCTGGTAGTCCTGACGGGCGCGTTCGAGGAGCCCGCTCAGGGCGTCGGGGCTCAGCTCGGTGGTCATGGTGTGTCCTCTCACAGGTACCACTCAGGTACCTACCGGATCGGTGGCGTCGCGCGTGCCGAGGATACAAACCCGCCACAGCCGGTCGCGAAGCGCCGCTTAACGGATATACCGCTGGGGCTACTTCTGAGTACCCACACGGTCATGTAGCGTCCGGAACCGCTTGATCCGTTTCACGCTCCGGCCCCCGCCACGAGGACTCATGATCGCCACACTCGACATCCCGGTCACCGCGCTCCGTGGGCAGCCCTATCGAATAGCGGACGAAAGAGCGCTGGTCCCTTGAGATTCCGGATCAATCGTTCAAACCGTGCGTCCGCGCATCCCTCTCCGGGGGACCCGGCGCCCACCCCGGCCGTGCACACCGCCGCACCCGAGGCGGTCGAGGCGCCCTTGTCGCCCCACGAGATCGGCCTCATCCGCGCCTCCGTCTCGGTGGTCGCACCGCTTGCCGCGGACATGACGGTCTACTTCTACGCGATCCTCTTCGCCCGCCACCCCGAGGTCCGTCAGCTCTTCCCGCCGGGGATGGACGCCCAGCGCGGCCGCCTGCTGCGCGCCCTGCTGCACATCGTGGACCTGGTCGACGAGCCGGAGAAGCTGGTGCGCTTCTGCGGGCACCTCGGCCGCGATCACCGCAAGTTCGGCACCCTCGCCGCGCACTTCCCGGCCGTGGGCGAGTGCCTCCTCGCCTCCCTGGCCCGCTACGCCGGCCCCGCCTGGACCGCGGACATCGCCGCCGCCTGGACGAAGGCGTACGGCGTGGTCGCCGACGTCATGATCAGTGCCGCCGAGGAGGACGAGGCGGTACGGCCCGCCGTGTGGCCCGCCACGGTGGTGCACCGCGTCGCGCGCGGGCACGGCATCGCCGAGATCACCGTACGTCCCCACACGCCCTACGCGTATGCCGCCGGTCAGTACGTCAGTGTCGAGACCCCCTGGTGGCCCCGGCAGTGGCGGTACTACTCCCCCGCCAACGCGCCCCGTGAGGACGGCACCCTCACCTTCCATGTGCGCGCGGTGCCCGGCGGCTCGGTCAGCACCGCGCTGGTGCACCGGGCCGCGGTGGGCGATGTGCTCAGGCTGGGCCCCCCGATGGGGGACATGGTGCTGGACGCCGCCGTCTTCGGAGACCTGCTGTGCGTGGCCGGCGGCACCGGCCTCGCTCCGATCAGGGCGCTCGTCGAGGAGGTGGCCCGTCGCGGCGGACGCCATCAGGTGAACCTCTTCATCGGGGCCCGCACCGGCGCCGAGTTGTACGGGGTCGACGACATGCTGCGGATGGCCCAGCGGCACCACTGGCTGACCATCAGGGGCGCGGTCTCCCACGAGTACACCCCCGGAATCCGGGGATCGCTGCCGGAGGTCCTGGCCGAGTACGGCCCGTGGTACCAGCACGATGTCTATCTCAGCGGTCCGGCCCCCATGGTCGTCTCCGCCCGACAGACTCTCACCGACAACGGCACGTCCCCCGAACGCATCCATCACGACCCGTTCGACACTCCCGTCCTGTCCATGCCCTGAGCCCCGCGCTTGGCCGTCCCACCAGGAGAACGCCCCGTGACCTTGCCTCCGCTGCCTTTCGGATCAGCGGGTGAGCGCCTGCTCCAGCACCACCTGGGCAGCACCGAGCGCGCCGCCCGGTTCTACGACCAGCAGGTGCGCAGCCGCCTCACACCCGAGATGCGGGACTTCATCGGCCGCCAGGCCATGGTCTTCCTGGCCACCGCCGACTCCCGCGGCGAGTGTGACGCCAGCTTCCGCGCCGGGCCGCCCGGATTCGTCCAGGTGCTGGACGACAGCACGCTCGCCTACCCCGAATTCCGCGGGAACGGCGTACTCGCCAGCGCCGGCAACATGACGGAGAACCCCCACCTCGGCATGCTGTTCGTGGACTTCACCCACCACCACGTGGGACTCCACGTCAACGGCGTGGCCCGGCTCTACGGCGACACCGAGCTGCGCTCGCTCCACCCTGCCCTGCCCACCGACATCGCACCCGGACGCAGTCCCGAGATGTGGGTCCATCTGAGCGTGGAAGAGGCCTACATCCACTGCTCCAAGTACATACCCCACCTGGAACCGGCCCCCCGCCCCACCGGCCACGACGCCACCCGCCCCAAGGACGCGCAGTACTTCACCGGCTCCGATCCGGCCCGGGCCAAACCCATGGGCAACGGAAGCACCCTGCAACGGTCCAGCTGACCCGACCGGGCCCGGCCGGCCGGTCCACCAGCACGGGCCCGCCGACGGCCGGACGGGCCCCCACAGCCGGGCCGGCGCCCCAGAAATGATCAAGGGGCCGTTTCAGATTCCTCTGAAACGGCCCCTGACCTGTGACTCTCGCGAGTCGGGACGACAGGATTTGAACCTGCGACCCCTTGACCCCCAGTCAAGTGCGCTACCAAGCTGCGCCACGTCCCGGTGCCCGTCTGACCTGGGGTTTCCCCCGGCCCGGCGTGCACGAGAACAATACCGCACTCCTGCCGGTGATCACGAACCGCTTTGCGCGCACCCGGCGCGCTTGACCTCAAGTGCGGTTCAAGTTGCACGGTGAGTGGCATGACGAACACGGCCCAGACATCCGTACCGCACGACGCCCGGGAAGACACCCGACGAGACATTCGCGAGCTGAACCGGCTCATGGCCCTGATGACCGGCGACGAGAAGCACGGACCCGCCGCCACCTCCACGCTCGACGCGCTGTGGGTGCTGTACGACCGGGTGCTGCGCGTGTCGCCCGGGAGCGCCGACGCGCCGGGGCGGGACAGGTTCCTGCTGTCGAAGGGGCACGGGCCGATGGCGTACTACGCCGTGCTCGCCGCCAAGGGGTTCTTCGCCGAGGAGCTCCTGCCGGGATTCGGGGCGTACGACTCGCCGCTCGGCCACCACCCGGACCGGGTGCTGGTGCCGGGCGCGGAGATCGGCAGCGGGTCGCTGGGGCACGGGCTGCCGCTGGCGGTGGGCACCGTGCTCGGGCTGCGGGCGCAGGGGCTCACCGACCCCCGGGTGTGGGTGCTGATCGGGGACGCCGAGCTGGACGAGGGCAGCAACCACGAGGCCATCGCGTACGCGGGACCGGCCCGCCTGGAGCAGTTGCACACGCTGGTGATCGACAACGCGTCGGCGACGTTCGGCCGGCCCGGCGGGATCACCGCCCGGTTCGAGGCGGCCGGCTGGTCGGCCGAGACCGTCGACGGGCGGGACCACGAGGCGCTGTACGCCGCCTTCACCCGCCCGCACCCGGGGCGGCCGCGTGCCGTGGTGGCCCGGGTCGAGCCCAAGAACGCGTAGAGACAGAGGGGGAGAACACTCATGGACACGATGCGTGACCGTTTCATCTCGACCACCAGCCGCCTGCTGGACGAGGACCCGCGCCTGGCGCTGGTGCTCGCCGAGATCAGCCGCGACGGCTTCCGGCAGGCGGAGGAGAGGCATCCGGACCGGGTGATCAACGTCGGGATCAGGGAGCAGTTGCTGATCGGGGTGGGTGGCGGGCTCGCGCTCACGGGGATGCGGCCGGTGATGCACACCTTCGCGAGCTTCCTGGTCGAGCGGCCGTTCGAGCAGGTCAAGCTGGACTTCGGCCACCAGGGCGTGGGTGGGGTGCTGGTGAGTGCCGGCGCGTCGTACGACTGGCCCGCCGGCGGCTTCACCCACATGTCGCCGGGGGACGTGGCCCTGATGGACACGCTCGACGGCTGGACGGTCCACGTGCCGGGGCACCCGGACGAGGCGGAGGCGCTGCTGCGGCACGCCGTCGCGGGGGACGACCGGGTGTACGTACGGCTGTCGCTCCAGTCGAACGGGGAGGCGCGGGCCGTCACCGGTGACGGCTTCCTCACGGTCCGCGAGGGGCGCGGGGGCGTGGTGGTGGCGGTCGGGCCGATGCTCGACAACGTGCTGGCCGCGACGGAGGGCCTCGACGTGACGGTGCTGTACGCCACGACGGTGCGCCCCTTCGACGACCAGGCGGTGCGGCGCGCGGTGGCCGGCGGCGCGGCGGACGTCGTGATCGTGGAGCCGTACCTCGCCGGTACGTCCACCGCCGCCGCCAACGACGCCCTCCCGGACCTTCCGCACCGCGTGCTTGGCCTGGGCGTCGCCAAGCGGGAACTGCGCCGCTACGGCCACATGGAGGAGCACCTGGCCGCCCATGGCCTCGACCCGCGGGGCCTGCGGGAGCGGATCACGCCGTTCCTGAACCCCCGGTAGGCGGCGCGCCGACGTCCGGGTGCGCCTCGCGCAGCCTGCGCGGGGCGGCCTGGCGCCAGGAGTCGACGAGGATGGCGTACAGCTCGTCCTCGTCGTCCAGCGCCGTCAGCCGGACCCGGAGCCAGGCGTAGTTGTCGTCGTGGCCCTCCCGTATGAAGAACTTCCCCGGCTCCGCCGCGATGAGCTCCTCCCGGTCCTCCTTGGGGCACTTGACGCCCATCGTCCGGTCGTCGTCGTCCAACGAGGCGAAGATCTTCCCGCCGGCCCCGCCCGCGCGGAACGTGGGCATGCCCCAGGAGAGCTTCTCCACGGCTCCCGGCAGGGAGAGGGCGATCCTGCGTACGTCGTCGGCTGTGGCCATGTGACGACCGTACGGCGCGCCACTGACAACGCCACTGGCAAGCCACTGAACCGCCCGGTCCGTGGGCCGCCCGGTGGGGGCGGCCCACGGGGGCGTCACCAGCCCGTCACGCCCGCCGGCTGCTTCACCGTGACGTTGATCCGGTTGAAGAAGTTCGTCGTGGCGACCCACAGGATGATCGAGGCGAGCTGCTTCTCGTCGAAGTGGTCGGCCGCCTCGTCCCAGACCACGTCCGGCACCGGGTCCGACCGGTCGGCGAGCCGGGTGGCCGCCTCGGCGAGGGCGAGCGCGGCGCGCTCGGCGTCGCTGAAGTACGGCGCCTCGCGCCAGGCGGCCACCGCGTGCAGCTTCTCGTCGCTGACGCCCGACTTCTTCGCCTGGCGGGCGCCGAAGTCCACGCAGAAGCCGCAGCCGTTGATCTGGCTCGCCCTGAGGTGCACCAGCTCGAGGATGGTCTCCGGCACACCGCCCGTCTTCGCCGCCTTGATCAGGTCCTGGATGGCGGGCATCGTCTCGGGGAGGACGGTGGCGGGGTTGGTCATCCGAGCCTGCATGGGTGTTCTCCTTCGCTCCGTATCTCGTCGGTCACCCATGCGACGGAACGGGGGTGCGCGGATGTGACACGCGATAGGGGCCGGGTCACCGATGTGACGCGCTTCACTTCCCGGCCTGCCCCCGCTCGAAGTACGCCACCAGCTCGCCGTCCAGCCCCGGCACCCGGCGCGGCGTGCCGCCGTCCCGGAGCGACGCGGTGGCCCCGCACCCCACGGCGACGGCCATCCGGGCGGCGACCGGCGAGGTGTCCGTCGGCCCGCCTTCCCGTACGAAGCGGACGAACTCGTCGATCAGCAGCGGATCCGCGCCGCCGTGCCCCCCGCCCCGGCCCGCCCGGCCCTCCTCCACCCCCGGGATCTCGTACGTCTCGTCGGCGTCCGGCCGATGGCCCGAGCGCCGGGTGTTCCACACCTTCACGCACGCGCCCGGCCCGTCACCGAAGTTCTCCAGCCGGCCCTCGTCACCGATGACGGTGTAGTTGCGCCAGTAGTCGGGCGTGAAGTGGCACTGCTGGTAGGCGGCGAGTACGCCGTTGTCGAGCCGCATGTTCAGCAGGGACACGTCCTCGACGTCGATGACGGGGTTGAGGGCGCGCTGGGTGTGCGGCGGCCAGTGGCCGTCCTTGGTGTACCAGTCGTCGGCCTTCGGCTCGCCGACGGCGCGGCGGTGCGGGTTGTCGCCGTACACGATCAGATCGCCCAGCGCCTGTACGTCACGCGTCCAGCCGCCCGCGAGCCAGTGCAGGACGTCGATGTCGTGGGCGGCCTTCTGGAGCAGCAGGCCGGTGGTGCGGCGGCGTTCGGCGTGCCAGTCCTTGAAGTACCAGTCGCCGCCGTAGCCGACGAAGTGCCTGATCCACACGGTCTTGACGCGGCCGACCGCGCCGCGTGCGACCAGGTCCCGCATGGTGCGTACGACCGGCATGTGGCGCATGTTGTGGCCGACGTAGAGCCGGGTCCCGGTCTCGTACGCGGTACGCAGGACGCGGTCGCAGCGCTCGACGGTGATGTCGAGCGGCTTCTCCACGAACACCGGCTTCCCGGCGCGCAGGAGGCGGCAGGCGAGGTCGGCATGGGTGTCGTCGGGGGTCAGGACGAGCACGGCGTCGATGTCGGGGGCGTCGATCACCTCCTGGTGGCCGGTGTGGAGGCGTACGCCGGGGAGGGCGGCGGCCGCCGCCGCCCGGGCCTTCGGGTCGGGGTCGGCGACGGCGGTGACACGACAGCCGGCGCCGGGCCGGTGCGCGGTGCGGGCCAGGCTGCCGCGCAGCCCGTAACCGAGGACACCGAGACGGAGGTCGGTTGTCGTCGTCATGTGCGGGACCTCGTTCCTGGTGGGGACGGTCCCCTGTCCCTCCCCAGGGCGGCGCCCGGTGACGCGCCGTCGGCAGCCCTTGTGGCGGGGCGGGCCAGTCGGCGGCGGGAGAGACCGCTGCCCCTGTGCGGCGCGCGCCTGGGCGGCCGGGGCGCCGAGCACGGCAGTGAGCTGCGCCAGGGACGCCGGGCAGGACGGGGGCCCGGTGCCGGACGAACGCCGGGCAGGAGAGGCGCCCGTGCCGCACGGGCGCCGGGCGAGAGGGGCGTCACGCGGGCGTGCGGCGCGGCCCCGCACGCCGTGCGGCGCCCGTGCGGGTGGCGCGGGCCGGAGTGTGCGCCGTGGGCACCACGATGCGCGGCTCGCTCCGGCCGGTGCTCCGACGCGCCGCACCGCCGGGGCGCCACCGCCGGGCTCCGGCGCGCCAGGGGCCTACAGGACAGCGCAGTTCCCGCTCACGTACGGAACTGTTTCGGTCGACATTCACGCTGAATCGATCCGGCAGACGTGTACCCGTGGGGCACCTGTGCATCCATGGGGTGAAGGCCCGTCCCCCGGCGCCATATGCCCACGAAACCTTTGCCCTTGGCATGTGGCAGAAAGAAGCGCTGGGGGAATGCCCTTCGGATAGGACCGGACAGGCCACTACCACGTGACACATACTTCTAATCAAACGTCAATGCCCCCTGATTCGGCCAGAGTTGGCGACCGCATTGAACCGTTCCGGAATGATCAACACCATGAGGTGGTCGGCCTGTTCGGGACGGGACCACTGCCGATGCACCATCTGCTCGAACAACCGCGCGAGCAGGCGTTTCGCAGAGGAGGGCTCGCATGGACGGGTACTTCGCCAGTCGACTGCATCACCAGCTACGGGGGCACGTTCGGCACTTCGCGGAGAGCGAGGTCCGGCCGCTGATACCGGCCATGGAGGCGGCCCGGTCGGTCCACCACGACCTGTCCCGGCGCATCGCCCGCCAGGGCTGGCTGGGCGCGACCATCAGCAGGGACTACGGCGGGATGGGCGTGGGCCATCTCGGAAAGACGATCATCATCGAGGAGCTGTCCCGGGTCAGCGGCGCCATGGGCGCCATGGTGCAGGCCTCACAGCTCGGCGCCGCCAAGATCGTCCACTTCGGCACCGACGAGCAGAAGAAGACCTGGCTGCCGGCCATCGCGGCGGGCGAGTGCCTGCCGACCATCGCGGTCACCGAACCCGAGTCGGGCGGCCATGTACTGGGCATGAGCGCCACCGCGGTGCGTGACGGGGACGACTACCTCCTGAACGGCCGAAAGGTGTACGTCGGCAACAGCCACGTCGGTGACCTGCACGGGGTCGTCGTACGGACGGGCCCCGGCTCCAAGGGGCTGACGGCCTTCCTCGTGGAGGCCGACCGGCCGGGTTTCCGGGTGGGTGACCAGAAACCCACCATGGGCCTGCACGGTTTCAGCTTCGGCGAGCTGTTCTTCGACAACTGCCGCGTCCCGGCGGCCAACCGGCTCGGCGACGAGGGCGACGGCCTGGCGGTCGCGTACTCCTCCAGCGTGCTCTACGGCCGGGCCAACCTCACCGCCGTCTCCCTCGGCCTGCACCGGGCCATCCTGGAGGAGACCACCAGGTTCTGCGAGGAGCGCCACCGGTACGGCAAGCCCCTGCACGAACTGCCCTCGGTGAAGCTCAAGCTGGGCCAGATCCAGTCGCGGCTGATGACCGCCCGGCTCGCGGCGTACCACGCGGTGCACCTGCTCGACGCGGGGCTGCCCTGCGACGCGGAGCTGATGAACGCCAAGCTGGTCAACGTCGAGTCGGCCCTGGACTCGGCGCGCAACGCCATGGAGATCCACGCGGCGGCCGGGCTCTTCACCGACCGGCCCATCGAGCGCTACCTGCGCGACGCGCACCACATCTTCGCCCCGGCCGGCACGTCCGACATCCAACTGCTGCGGCTCGCCGAGGTCGCCCTGGGCACGGCTAAGGGGCAGTGGTCCGAGCGGCTCGCCGACGTCGTCCGGATGGAACCCGCCCTGTAGTCCGGCACGGCCGGCGTGACGTCCCCGGGGAAGCGTGCACGACGCGCCCCGGCACCCCTCGCCCCCCTCGGGAACGTCACGCCCCGGCCCCCTCCCCCTCGGGACGTCACGCCCCTCGGGACGTCACAGGCGGCTGTCCTCCCGGCGGTGGATCTGCTCCACCAGCTCGGCGGCGAGCGACTTGATGGTCTCCAGCCCCGGCCGCCCCCACGGCCGGGGCTCGGTGTCGACCACGCAGATCGTGCCGAGGGCCGTGCCCGTACGGTCGATCAGGGGCGCGCCCAGGTAGGAGCGGATGCCGATCTCGTCGACCACCGGGTTCCCGGCGAACCGCGGATAGTCGCAGACGTCCTCCAGGACCAGCGCCTTGCGCCGTACGACCACGTGCGGGCAGTAGCCGTGGTCGCGGGCCATGTACCGGCTGACGCCGCCGCCGGCGGCCGCCGTGGCGCTGAGCTGCTCCGTCCTGTGCGTGCCGTTCGGCGTGTGCAGGCCCGCGAAGAACTGCTGGTTCTCGTCGATGAAGTTGACCATCGAGTAGGGCGCGCCGGTCACCTTCGCGAGCTTCTCCGCGAACGCGTCGAAGTCGGGGTCCGGCCGGTCCCCGATGCCGAGCTGGCGCAGCCGCTGGACGCGCAGCGGGGCCTCCCGGTCGACGGGGGTGAGCAGCAGGTGGCCGGTGGGGTCATACGTCATGTCGGTGCTCCGTAGCTCGGCGCCGGTGCCGGGGCCGGGTTGGTGTCCAGCAGGTGCTGGACGAGGGTGACCAGGGTCTGGATCCCGGAGCTGGCGATCCGGGCGTCGCACATGACGACCGGCACCTCCGGCTTGAGGTCGATCGCCGCCCGTACCTCCTCCGGTTCGTAGCGGTAGGAGCCGTCGAACTCGTTCACCGCGACCAGGAACCGGATGCCGCGCCGCTCGAAGAAGTCCACCGCCGAGAAGGACGCCTGGAGGCGCCGGGTGTCGGCGAGGACGACCGCTCCGAGGGCGCCCTCGGACAGCTCGTCCCACATGAACCAGAAGCGTTCCTGGCCGGGCGTGCCGAAGAGGTAGAGCACGTGCCGGTCGTCGATGCTGATGCGGCCGAAGTCCATGGCGACCGTGGTGGTCGTCTTGCGCTCCACGCCCTCCAGGCTGTCGGTCGCGGCGCTCACGGTGGTGAGCAGTTCCTCGGTACTCAGCGGTTCGATCTCACTGACCGCCCCCACGAACGTCGTCTTGCCCACCCCGAAGCCGCCCGCGACGAGGATCTTCAGGGCGGTGGGGAAGACGTCGTGGTGGTCGTCGCGGTCCTCTGGTCGCTCCTCAGAGCCGTCGTCGTAGGCCATCGAGCACTGCCTCCAGCAAGGAACGGTCGGTGGGGGTGTCGTGGAAGCGGGGCGCCCGCGCGGTCAGCGCCCCACAGTCCACGAGGTCCGAGAGCAGCACTTTGGTGACCACGGCGGGCAGCCGTAAGTGCGCGGCGATCTCGGCCACCGAGGTCGGCCCGTGGCACAGCCGGAGGGCCGTGGTGTGCTCGGGGCCGAGGTGCGCCTGGGGCGCGGTCCCGGTGGCCATCACCAGGGAGAGCAGGTCCAGCGCCGCCGTCGGCCGGGTGCGGCCGCCGCTCACCGTGTACGGGCGGATGAGCCGGCCGGCCGCGTCGTCGACCCAGGGGCCGTCCTGTCGCCGGGGCACGGTCAGCGTCCCGTGCCGCCCGGCGCCGCCGCCGCTTGTCTGGCCGGCGTGACCAGGTAGGGCCGCACGCTCTTCACCAGCATCGTCATCTCGTATCCGAGGACCGCCGCGTCCGTCTCCCGGCCGGCGAGCACCGCAAGGCAGGTGCCGGTTCCGGCGGTCGAGACGAACAGCAGGGTGGAGTCGAGTTCGACGACCACCTGGCGGACCTCGCCGTCGTCGCCGAAGCGCGTACCGGCGCTGCGGCCGAGGGAGTACAGACCGGAGGCCAGGGCCGCCATGTGGTCGGCGCTGTCGGCGTCGAGGCCGTGCACCGATTTCACCAGGCCGTCCGAGGAGAGCAGAACCGCGCTGCGGGTGTACGGCACCCGCTGGACCAGGCCGCTGAGCAGCCAGTCGAGATCCGAGGAATGGCCGGTCGGCACATCGCTCGCCATGGTGCATCTACTCCTTGTGCGCTTCGTCGTGTCGTTGCGGTTCCGGGTGTTCGGGGTGTCCCGCGTGTTCGAGGTGTCCCGGTCGTTCGGAGTTTCCCGGTCGTTCGGGGTGGTGCGCGTCCCGGGTGGCCGGGGGCATGGACTCGGCCAGGCCGATGCCGCGCCGGAAGGCCGCCATGAGGCCCGGGTCGTGCAGGGCGTCGTCGTCGGTCTTGCGCGGGGTGGGCTCGTCCCGGAGCTGCGGGACGAGGTGCTCCTGGGCGCGGCGCTTGGGCAGTTGGGGGCGGCCCGGGGTGCCGGGCGTCCCCGCCCCCGCCGCGGGGTTCGGCCGGTCCGGCCGTTCGCCGCGTACGGGAAGGGGCGCGTTGCCGCTCTGCTGGTGCGGGAGCATGGGCGGGGCGGTGGCCGCGTGGACGGGCTTGCGGTGCACGGGCTCGGGGGCCGTGACCTCGCCGGGGATGCGCGGCGGGGGGCCGGAGGCCAGGTGTCCGGCCTCCAGGGCGGGCTCGTGGCCCGGCTGGTGGGTGGGCTCGTGGCCGGGTTCGTGGCCCGTCTGGAGCCTGGCCTGGCGTTCGGCCGGCGAGAGCCCGTCGGGGTCGGCGCCGAGCAGGCCCTGGGGCAGCACCAGTACGGCCTGGACGCCGCCGTAGATGTTGGACTGGAGGCGTACGGCGATGCCGTGCCTGCGGGCGAGCGCCGAGACGACGAACAGCCCGATCCGGCCGTCCTGGAGCAGGTGGGCCACATTCACCTGGTCCGGGTCGGTGAGCAGGGCGTTCATCTTGTTCTGCTCGGTGACGGACATGCCCAGGCCCCGGTCCTCGACCTCGACGGCGAGCCCGGCCGTGACGTACTGCGCCCGCAGCAGCACCGGGGTGTGCGGCGCGGAGAACAGCGTGGCGTTCTCGACGAGTTCGGCGAGGAGGTGGATGACGTCGGCGACCGCGTGGCCGCGCAGGGTGCCGTCGATCGGCGGTACGAGCTTGACCCGCGGGTAGTGCTCGACCTCCGCGATGGAGGAACGCAGCACCTCCGTCATGCTGACCGGGTTGGACCACTGGCGGCGCGAGATGGCCCCGCCCAGTACGGCGAGGTTCTCGGCGTGCCGGCGGATGCGGGTGGCCAGGTGGTCGATGTGGAACAGGCCCTTGAGCAGCTCGGGGTCCTCGACCTCGTTCTCCAGCTCGTCGAGGAGCTGGATCTCGCGGTGGACGAGGGACTGGAGGCGCCGGGCGAGGTTGACGAAGACCTCGACCTTCTGCTCGTTGCCGACGCTGCTGGACAGCCGGGACGCCTGCACGACGGTCGTCACCGCCACCTCGTGGGCACGGCTCAGCTCCTCGGTCAGGAGCTCGAACTCGTCGCCGCCCACGGAAGGAAGCGGCGAGCCCTGACGGGCGGGCGGGCGCTCCCCGCGGCGGAGCTGCTCGACCAGGGCGCGCAGCTCGTTCTGGCCGCGCGCGCTGCGCCGCCGCAGGGCGTCGCACCGGTCCAGCACGGCCGTGGCCACGCGGTTGGCGCCCAGCACGGCCGCGGCGACGGCGGCGACGGCGAGCGCCGCGGAGGCGGCGAGCGCGGCCCACAGAGCGGGCGACGGGTGGGCACCGGTGGATCGGATCGTGAACAGTACGGCGGCCGCCCCGCCGAGTGCGACCACGACGGCGGGCAGTACGGCGGCGCGCAGGAGTTGGGGTCGTATGCGGACTTCAGGAGAGGGGGACGAGGAGCGCGACCTCCCGGTGTACGACAGGGAACGGGCGCCTGGCCGGCCGTGCCGCCCGCCTTCACGGCGGTCCGGCCGCGCGGCGGGTGCGCGAAGTTGAGACATCAGCGTCCTTGGTACGTGGGGCCCCAGGAACAGGATTCGGCGTACTAAACGGATGTTCGGCTTCGGTGCCAGAGCGGGCACGCCATGCGTCGCATGAGCCCGCCGTTGATCACCGGCCACACACGGTAGTCGTCAAACCGGCATGTGCGATGCGCAGTTGACAAACTTGCCCGCCAAGCGTCCCGCTCTGGTATGAGGCCTCGTACGGCCGCCCGAAATTCCCGCCTGGCCGACACGCCGTGCCCCGCACCCCGGCACAGTGCGCCGCGCCGGGGGTCACCATCGCGCTCCTCGCGGGCGCCGGGGCGGCCGCCCCGGCCTTCCTCACGTCTCCGGCGGCGCCGCCGGTCCCCTCGTCGCCGGGCCTCGGCGCTGTCCTGGACGCGGCCCTTGACAGCCGGCTTTCGTTACGAGTCGGGTTCGCGCCGCGCCACGTCCCGTGGGGCGGGGCGCGCCACGGCTTTCACGGACGTCACGGGCGGTAGACGCAGGCGGCCAGGGGCGCGTACGTCTGCCAGCCCAGCGTCTCGTAGAGGGCGCGGCCCTCGTCCGTCGCGCCCAGGACGCCGAGCGTCGCTCCGTCGGCCACGGCGAGGTCGACGAGGGAACGCATCACGAAGCCGCCCAGGCCCCGGCGGCGGTGGGCTTCATGGGTCACCACACGGTCGATGACCGTGGCGTCGCCGAGGAGGGCCATTTGCCCTTGGGCGGCATGGCCGCCCGACGCATCGCGCACCAGCATGTACGTGACACCGTCGCGCGTCTCCACGGAGGCGGCGTAACCCGATGGCGCCACAGGGTCCGTGGCGCGCAGGTCCACCGCCATCAGGTGGCCGGACTCCGCCCGGTCCGCCACCCAGCCGCGCGGGAGCCACTCCCCGGCCACCTGCGGATCCGTCGGGACCTTGAGCCAGGTGTGCGGCACGGTCACCGAGGAGGCGGCCCGGCGGACCGCCGACTCATGTGCGTACGGCAGGACATGACGGGCGACCTGGTTCGGGGCGCCCACCTCGAGGCAGAGGCCCCAGGGTTTCTCTACGGGCCGGGGAGTGCGCCGTGACACTGCCCAGCCGGATGCCCAGATCCTGACGAGCTCCGGGACCGTTAACTCACCCATGTAATAGCTGCTAGTCATTAGCGCACATTACAACACGGGTGCACTCGGGCCGGAGTCGGGCGACGTGTGTTCGAAGGGTCTGTCGACGTGACGCCGTTCGGGGGAAGGCGGTTGAACTGGGCATGAAGAAGCGCAGCATGCTCGCCGTCGCGTCCCTCGTCGTCGGAACGGCGATCGCCGCCCTCAGCCCCGCGCCACCGGCCGCCGAGGCGGCCACCCCTGACGGGCCGTCGAACAGCGCGGACGTCATGGGCTCCGTCGAGGCCCCGGAGGACGGGGACGATACGGCCGCGGCGCACGCGTAGGGCACGACGCGGTCGGACGACGGCGGCGTGGGGGGCGGTCCCGTCGCCGGCGCCGACGGGTCCCCTCGCCGGCCGGGGATTGTCAGTGGCGACTGGCAGCATTGCGGTCATGAGTCACAACATCGCGTACTCCACCGCCGACAAGGCCGACGTCCTGGCCTACCTGGGCAGCAAGGGCGACCTGACGGCGGAGCAGCGGCGTCGCCTCGACGGCATGCGTAAGGACGCCCAGGCCCAGCAGGACGACCTCGACCGCCAGGGCGTCGACTGGGGCCTGTCCATCCCCGAGGCGCTCGACCACCTCATAGCCGGGCGCACGGACTCGGAGGCGCCCTGTTCGGGCAACGCGTACCACGCCGCGCTTCAGCACATCATCGACCACAACGCCTCCGACCCGGCCCACCTGGGCACCTACTCCAAGCCCAGCACGTTCTTCAGCCTGGTCGACGAGGAGATGAGCCGCCTCGACGTGCCTGCCGACCTCCTGCCCCACGGCTATCTCTACGGCGGGCTCCCCGACGACTTCCCCTATGTCCCGTACTCGATGGACGGCTACCCGGCCATCGGCCACCTTCCGCTGGCCAGGACGAAGGCCGCCGCGGACGCGTACCGCGCCGTCCTGGATCGCATGGACCAGGGCTTCCGGTACGACATCCAGGAGCTCATCGACAAGCTCGACCAGGAACACGAGGCATGGGAGTACGCCACGAAGAACATCGACTGGTACACCCAGGACACACTCTTCTTCAAGCTGACCTGAAGATTTCGCGTCGGGATGGGTCCTCTGGGGGCCCGAGATGTGGTGTCCGCGCTCGTCGGCGCCTTCCGTGCGGGATCATGTGCTCCGTGTCGGCTTCGGTACTCCGGGCGGCCACGACCGGGCGGAGCCGGCTTCCTTGAGTGGGAGGACTGTTGAACGCCAGAGGGATGGGCCGGGCGGAGACCGGGACGACCACGGGTGCCACGGATGCGCTGTCGCGCCGCCGTTTCCTCGCGGGCGCCGGAACGGCGGCGGGAGCCGTGCTGGTGTCGCCGGCGGCGGCCGCGGCCGTGGCGGCTCGGGACCAGGTCGTCTCCCTGCGGTACACCGCCGCCACCAACGGGGCGGCCGACATCGCGCCTTCCGGCGACCGGCTGATCGCCGAAGTGCAGCACGTCCTCTGGTCGTTGCCCCGCACGGGCGGCACCGCCGTCGCGCTCACCCCAGCCGAGCTGGAACCCAACCGCCCCGTGTACTCCCCCGACGGCTCCCTGATCGCCTTCTGCGCGTACCAGGACGGGGCCTTCCACGTGTGGACCATGCGGCCCGACGGCTCGGACGTGCGCCGGCGCACCGACGGACCGTGGGACGACCGGGGCCCCGCCTGGTCCCCCGACGGGACGCGGATCGCCTTCGCCTCCGAACGCGGCGGCGACCCCGTCACCGGCGCCCCGTACCGCATCCGGGTACTGGACCTGCGCACCGGCGCGCTCACCGCCGTCAGCGGTCTGCCGGGGCAGGACGGTCCGCTTCAGGACGGCCGCTGGGAGGACTTCGACCCGTCCTGGTCGCCGGACGGCGAGCGGATCGTGTTCGTACGGGCAGCTTTGACGACCACCACCTCGGGGACGTCCCTGGAGGCCCGGACCGTGGTGTCCGTACCGGCGGACGGCAGCGGGCCGGTGAGTGCGGTGCACGCCGAGACCGCCGCCGCCCAGGTGATGACCCCCGCCCTGTCGCCGGACGGGCGGCGGCTGGCGTACCTGCGCGTCACCCCGGCGCCCCACGGCGCGTGCACGCTGGTCGTGGACGGCGAGCCGGTGGCCGTCGCCGGGGATATCGCGCCCGTGCCACCTCGGTGGACCGCCGGGGGTGAGCTTCTGCTCACGGTGGACGGCCGGTTCACCCTCGTACGTCCCGAGGCGCCCGGTGCCCTGGAGCCGATCCCCTTCGAGGGGACCCTGCCGGTCCGCCGGCCGCGCTACCGGCCCAAGAGGCACGACTTCGACGGCGGCCGGACGCGCCCGGTCCGGGGCATCCACCTGCCGGCGCTGGCGCCCGACGGACGCCGGATCGCCTTCGCCGCGCTGAACTCCCTCTGGCTGGCCGACACGACGGGCGGCCGTCCGCCGCGCCGGCTCGTGCGGGCGGAGGCGACGCGCTACCTCCTCGGGCCGGCATGGGCGCCCGACGGAGAGTCGCTGGTGTACGCGGACGACAGCGACGGCCTGCTCGGGGTGTACCGCCACGACCTCGCCACGGGTACGCGCACGGCGCTGGCGACCGGCGGGCGGGTCCATCCGGCCCTCTCCCCCGACGGCGGCCGGCTCGCGTGCCTCGACCTGACCGGCCGCCTCGTCGTGAAGGACCTGTCCACGGGCACCGAGCGAGTCCTGGCGGCCCCGCTGGGCGGCGGCGGTCTGCCCGGCCGGCCCAGTTGGTCCCCGGACGGCCGTTTCCTCGCACTGTGCGACCGCAACCGGCTGAACCAGCGGTTCCGCGAGGGCTACAACCTCGTCCGGGTCGTGGACGCCGCGAGCGGCGCGGCCCGGCTGCACGCCGTCGCGCCGCACACCTCGATCTCCGACCGGTACGGCTCCGGGCCCGTGTGGTCGCCCGACGGCCGCTGGATGGCGCTGATCGCGGAGTCCGCCCTGTGCCTGCTGCCGGTGACGGCGGACGGCCGCCCGGCGGGCCCCCTGCGTACGCTCTCCACCGAGCCGGCCGATCACCCCTCCTGGTCCGGCGACTCCCGCACGCTGCTGTACCTGTCCGGCACCCGGCTGCGGTTGACCGGCATCGACGGGCGCGGATCGCGCACCGTGCGCGTACCGCTGGACTACCGGCGGCCCGAGCCGGCCGGCACCGTCGTGCACGCGGGCCGGTTCTGGGACGGCGCGGGTGGCGACGCGTCGGTGCGGGAGGACGTCGACGTCGTCGTACGCGGCGGACGCGTCGCGGCGGTGGAACCGCACCGGCCGGGTCGCGCGAGGCCGGCGGCGCGGCGGGTGGATGCCTCGGACCGGACGGTGCTTCCCGGGCTGTGGGACGCGCACACCCACCCCTGGCAGTACACGTACGGCGGCCGGCAGACCGCCTGCCAACTGGCGTACGGCATCACGACCGCCGTGTCGCTCGGCGGGTTCGCCCACGAGCAGGCCCGCATCCGGGAGGCGGTCGACGCCGGGCAGTTGGCGGGCCCACGGCTGCTCACCTGCGGCGAACTGCTGGACGGCTCCCGGGTGGCGTACAGCATGGGCAGGGCACACCTCACGCGCGAGGGGCTGCGCCGGTCGCTGGAACGGGGCGCCGCGCTCGACTGGGACGTGGTCAAGACGTACGTCAGGGCCCCGGGCTGGGTGATGGAGGAGGCGGCACGGTTCGCCCATGAACGGCTCGGGGTGCGCGTGGGCAGCCACTTCTGCTCGCCCGGAATGCAGACGGGCCAGGACCTGACCACCCACCTGCAAGCCACCCAGCGCGGCGAGGCCGGCCACGCGGTGTCGGCCGCCGGCCGGGCGTACCAGGACGTGCGGGAGCTCTACACCGCCCCCGGCGGCGGTTTCACCCTGATCGCCACACCGTTCACGGCGTCGTGGCTGATGGGCTCCGATCCCGCTCTCGTACGGGACGAACGGGTCACGTCGATCATGCCGCCGTGGGACTCCGCGCTCGTGCGGCAGACGTCCGCCCAGCCGCCGAGCGACGCGCGACTGGAGACGCTGCGTACGGAGATCGAGGTGTACCGGCGCGTACTGGCGTCCGGCGGCCTGGTCGCGCTGGGCACGGACGCCCCGATCGTCCCGGTCGGCCTGTCCCTGCACCTGAACCTCCGGGCACTCCACCTGGGCGGCCTCTCCCCCGCCGAGGCCCTTGGAACGGCGACCCTGCTCCCCGCGCGGGCGTTCGCCCTGGACCGCGACCTGGGCACGCTGGAGGTGGGCAAGGTCGCGGACCTCACGGTGGTGGACGGCGATCCCTTCACGGACTTCAGCTCGCTGATCCGCACGGTCTCGGTGCTCAAGGCCGGGGTGCCCCACGAGACGGCCGCCCTCGTCCGGGCGTTCCAGCCGCCGGCCGACCGACGAGGCGCGCGGGACTGGCTGGACGTCGGCCGCGCCATGCGCCAGGACGGCTGCTGCTCGCCCGCGGAGGAAGGTGCCGCACAGTGACGCACGAACACCGCAGCCCGGGCTGAGGCGCCCGCGTCGGGTTCTTCCTCGAAGCCGTGCGTCGGCCCGCTCCATCGCCGGTCAAAAAAATTTCGGCCGACGATGTCGAGAACCTGTGCCTGGCTCCGTCCCCGCCATGAACGCGACCACAATGGGCCGCATCAGCACCGAGGAGATACACGATGGCCAAGTACTTGCTGCTCAAGCACTACCGCGGCGCTCCGGCTCCGGTCAACGACGTGCCCATGGACCAGTGGACGCCGGAGGAGATCTCGGCGCACATGCAGTACATGAACGACTTCGCGGCCCGGCTGGAGAAGACCGGCGAGTTCGTCGACGGTCAGGCGCTCGCCCCCGAGGGGGCGTGGGTGCGCTACGACGGTGAGGGGCGCCCGCCGGTCACCGACGGGCCGTTCGCCGAGACCAAGGACCTCATCGCCGGCTGGATGGTGATCGACGTCGACAGCTACGAGCGCGCCGTCGAGCTGGCCGGGGAGCTGTCGGCCGCCCCCGGGGCGGGCGGGAAGCCGATCCACGAGTGGCTGGAGCTGCGCCCGTTCTATGGCGTGTCGCCCACCATCACGGAGTGACCTCCTCGATGGACGAGGCCCTGCTCAGGAGCCTCACGCCAAGCGTGCTCGCCATCCTCGTCCGCCGCGGAGCCGACTTCGCGGCGGCCGAGGACGCCGTGCAGGACGCGCTGGTCGAGGCGGTCCGCGTCTGGCCCGCAGACCTGCCGCGGGACCCGAAGGGCTGGCTGGTCACCGTGGCCTGGCGCAAGTTCCTCGACCAGACCCGGGCGGACGCCGCCCGCCGCCGACGTGAGGACCTCGTCGACGAGCAGCCGGCGCCCGGGCCCGCGCCCGCGGTGGACGACACGCTCCAGCTCTACTTCCTGTGCGCCCACCCGTCGCTGACGCCGTCGTCGGCGATCGCGCTCACCCTGCGGGCGGTCGGCGGGCTCACCACCCGGCAGATCGCCCAGGCCTACCTGGTACCCGAGGCGACCATGGCGCAGCGCATCAGCCGTGCCAAGCGCACCGTCTCCGGCGTGCAGTTCGACCGGCCCGGCGACGTCGCCACCGTGCTGCGCGTCCTCTACCTGGTCTTCAACGAGGGCTACTCCGGCGACGTCGACCTCGCCGCCGAGGCCATCCGGCTCACCCGGCAGCTCGCGGCCCAGGTCGACCACCCCGAGGTGGCGGGGCTGCTCGCCCTCATGCTGCTCCACCACGCCCGGCGCGCCGCCCGGACCGCGCCCGACGGCAGCCTGGTGCCGCTCGCCGAGCAGGACCGCAGTCGGTGGGACACCGAGCTGATCGCCGAGGGCGTCGAGATCCTCCAGGCGGCACTCGCCCGCGACCGGCTGGGCGAGTTCCAGGCCCAGGCCGCCATCGCGGCACTCCACGCCGACGCGCCCACCGCCGGGGAGACCGACTGGGTGCAGATCGTCGAGTGGTACGACGAGCTCGTGCGCCTGACCGACAGCCCGGTCGTCCGGCTCAACCGCGCGGTGGCGGTCGGTGAGGCCGACGGACCGCGTGCCGGGCTGGCCGCGCTCGCGGCGCTGGACGCCTTGCTGCCCCGCCACGCCGCGGTGGCGGCGTATCTCCACGAGCGCGACGGCGACCTGGCGACGGCGGCACGGCTGTACGCCGAGGCGGCCCGAAAGGCACCCAACCTCGCGGAGCGCGACCACCTGACGCGCCAGGCCGCCCGGCTCAACGCCCTACGACGTCCCTGACGGGTCGCGCCCCGGAATTCCCCGCCGAGCGGGCATCGCCCGCTACGGTTCGGCGTCGCCCCACTCCTGGACGACCACCTCGTCGCCGACCGAGAGTTTGCCCGGCCGTATGACGGAGAACTTCGTACCGAACACCACGCCCCCGTGGGCCGATCGGCGGTAGGTGGCGAGGGTGCGCAGCGGCTCGGGGCCCTGCCGGGAGCCGGCTTCCTGCTGGACGAGGGTGACGGCGCAGCGGATCGCGAGTTTGGTGTAGCCCAGCTCGGTTTCGCCGATGGTGAGGCGGCGGGCGCGGTCCTCGGTGTGGGGTTCGGCGGCCCAGTCACCGCCGTGGCCGGGGCGGTTGTCGATGACGATGTTGGGGCGGAAGCGGTTCATGGGCAGGGGTGGGGCGCCGCGCTCGGCCATGCGCCGGTTGAGGAGGGTGAGGGAGGAGCGGGCCAGCAGGTGCACCGCGCTGCTGTCGGCGTAGGCGGAGGGGCCGGGGGTCAGGCCGTCGGCGATCCGGTCGTGTTCCGGGGGGACGCGGACCAGGCGGCTGGGGGTGCCGAGGACCTCCGAGATCCAGGTGGCGGCGTCGTCGCCCTGGTCGATGCCCTGGAAGGCGGCGCCGAACAGGTCGACGTCACGGCGCGGTGCGGACGTGGTCACGTCGAGGTGCACGGTGCCGTGGCGGGCTGTCGGGTCGGCCGAGTCGAGCGTGAGCCGGGTGCCGTCGGCGCTGACGGTGGGTCGGATGAGGGCGAGACGCGGGTGACGGCGCTGGGTGCGGTAGATCCCGTCCTCGCTGATGACCATGAAGGTGCGGTCGTGGGCGAGGCCCGCCGGGGTGAGGAGCGCATCGCTCATCGACGTGCCCGCGCACCCCTTGACGGGGTAGCAGATCAGATCCACGACGTCGGCCATGTGCCGCCTCCTTTGATCGACGACCAGGCTAGAACATCAGTCCGAGGTGAGCTGTTCGAGCCGGCGGGCCACGCTGCTGTGGTGGAGGTGGAGGAGGTCGGCGGCCCGGCGGAAGGAGCCGGTGGCGCAGTAGGCGTCCAGGGTCTCCAGGTCTTCCGGGCGATCGGGAGGGCAGTGCGGGCTTCCCGCCATGACCGGTCGGGGCTTTCGGCGGCGCCGATGCCCGCTGGACTCCTCGGGGACGGCGAGGTGCGGCGCGGGCTCAGGCACACGCACTGGCACTGGCACTGGTACTGGCTCAGGCTGGTCTCGAGCGACGGACGGACTCAAGACCAGCCTGCCGTGGCCAATGCGGCTACTACTTCCTGAATCCGTGGTCCAGGAGCTTGGCCGCGTCCGCGTTGCGGTTGGCCTCCGAAGAGGAGGCCAGGACCGTGCCGATCACCGTCTTGCCGTTTCGGGTGGCGGCGAAGACCAGGCAGTACTTGGCCTCAGGGCCGGAGCCGGTCTTGACCCCGACGGCTCCCCGATATGTGCCGAGCAGCTTGTTCGTGTTGCTCCATTTCATATCGCGGTAGCCGCCCTTCTTCGTCGTCACCCTCTGCTTGGTCGACTTCGTCTTCACGATGGCGCGGAATGTCGGGTTCTTCATCGCCTGGTTCGCAAGCCTGGTCAGATCACGCGGTGTTGAGTAGTTCTTGCCATTGCCGATGCCGTCGAAGGAGTCGAAGTGGGTGTTCTTCAGCCCCAGGTTGGTGGCCGCGGCGTTCATCTTCCCGACGAACGACTTGACGCGGGCCTGCCGGGTGGAGCCGGTGCCGTAGGTGTCGGCCAGGGCGTACGCGGCGTCGCACCCGGAGGGCAGCATCAGCCCGTACAGGAGCTGACGGACGGTCACTTTGTCACCCACGATGAGCCGTGCCGACGAGGCGGTCTTGGCCACGATGTAGTCGCTGTACGCCATCTGGACGGTGACCTTCGCATCCAGGTCGAGGTTCTTCTGCGCGAGGACCACATGGGCGGTCATGATCTTGGCCGTCGATCCGGTGGGAAGGCGGCGGTCGGCCGCCTTCCCGTACAGGGCGGTACCGGTGCCGGCGTTCATCACGAAGCCACCCTTGGCAGTGATCGACGGTCCCCGTACCGGGGCCGCGGCCGCCTGAGCCGGGGCGAGGGCCGCCCCGGCCGCCAGCGTGGCGCAGGTGATGACGTGTACCGCCCCCAAGCGGCTGAAGGTCCTGCTGTTCACAGTCAAAGCTCCCGTACATGCAGCCGCGGCGGCGCTGCTCGAATGAACCGCTACCGGCAAGACACACCGGCCGGCCCCAGGGATGCACACCGCCCGCCGGAAGCCCTCGAAAGAGTGACGACGGTTGGGCCCGGCAGAGCCGGGAGAAATCGTTTGGCGCGGTGACCGGCGAAGGCGGAGACTCGTCGCATGGCTGACATGGGGGCGTTCCGGGAAGCGGTCATCGCGTGGGCCGCCGGCGGTCCCGGTGACCGCGCGCGCGAGCTGGCCGCGCGACTGCCCGTCCGGGCGGCGGTCCTGCTGGAAGGGCCGAGCGACGTCGCGGCGGTCGACGCGCTGGCCGCGAGCCGCGGCCGGGACCTGGCGGCCGAAGGCGTCTGCGTCCTGTCGATCGGCGGTGCGATGAGCGTCGGGCGTTTCGCCGAGCTCCTCGGGCCGCCCGGCCTGGGCCTCCACCTCACGGGACTGTGCGACGAGAGGGAGCGCCGTTACTACGCCCGCGCCCTGGAGCGGGCCGGTGCCGCGCAGCAGGGGTTCTTCGTCTGCGCGGCGGATCTGGAGGACGAGCTCATCCGCGCGCTGGGCGTGACACGGGTGGAGGAGCTCATCCGGGCGGAGGGCGACGTGCGCCCTCTGCGGACGTTCCTGCGTCAGCCCGCACAGCAGGGCCGCACCTCACAGCAGCAGTTGCGGCGCTTCTTCGGCACGAAGAAGGGGCGCAAGATCCACTACGGCCGCGTCCTCGTCGAGGCCCTCGCCCCCGACCGCGTACCCGCACCACTCGACAGCCTGCTGACCAGCCTCCGACCGGCGGACGACGTCAGCCTCGGGTGACGCACTCCAGGACAGCCCGGCCGACGTCAGCGGCCACGTCAGCGGCCGACGTCAGCGGTCGCCCGCGAAGTCGAGATCGCCGCTCCGGGGCTCCACCGGGGTCCGCGGCGGCTCGGGGCGGCGCCACGGGCGCGTGATGGGGTGGGAAACCGCACGCCACCAGGGGTCCGTGGGGAGCTTGCCGGTGGGCTCGAAGGGCTCGCCGGGCCGTGGGCAGGCCACCGCCTGGCCGGCCTCTTCCGCCACGTCCCTGGTCCACTCCCCCGGCTCCGCCCACGCGTGCGGGGCGAGGTTGAAGGTGCCCCAGTGGATCGGCAGGAGCACGCCGTGCGGCTTGCCTCCCTGGAGGTCGAGGTGGGCCCGTACGCCCTCGTCCGGGGTCATGTGGATGTCCGGCCAGTACTCGCTGTACGCACCGATCTGGATCATCGTGGCGTCGAACGGGCCGTGTTCGGCGCCGATGTCCCGGAAGCCCTCGAAGTAGCCGGTGTCGCCGCTGTGGTAGACGCGGTGCTCGGGCCCGGCGACGGACCAGGACGCCCACAGGGTGTGCTGCTGGTTGCGCAGGCCGCGCCCGCAGAAGTGACGGGCCGGGGTGGCGGTCAGGCGGAGGCCGCCGACCTCTGTCGACTCGTTCCAGTCCAGTTCGCGCACCCGGGAGGCGGGCACGCCCCAGTGCTCCAGATGGGCACCGATGCCGAGGGGTACGGCGAAGAGCGTGTCCGTGGTGGCGAGGGCGCGGATGGAGGGGAGGTCGAGGTGGTCGTAGTGGTCGTGGGAGATGACGACGACGTCGACCGGTCCGAGCGCGGCGAGCGGCACCGGGGCGGGGTGCAGCCGCTTGGGTCCGGCGAAGGAGAAGGGCGAGCAGCGCTCCCCCCACACCGGGTCGAACAGGACCCGGTGGCCGTCGATCTCGGCGAGCACGCTGGAGTGGCCCATCCAGGTCAGCCGCAGCCCGGTGGCGGGAGGCGGGGCCAGGTCGGCGACGGTGGTGGCGTGCACGGGTATCGGTCCGGACGGGGCCCGGCGCGCCCGTGAGTCCTTCTCGAAGTAGATCTTCGCGAACTCCACGGTGGAGCCGGAGGGTCTGTGCCTGGTTCCCACCGGGTTGCGGAACACTCCGTCCACGAAGTTCGGCGAGCGGCGGATCCGCTCCATCCGCTCTCCGGTGGGGTCCGCGCCGAAGGCGGCGGGGCGCAGGGAACGCATTCGGGAAAGCAGCGGGTGCGGGGAGCCGGCGCCGGTCACGGAACCTCCAGGAGTGAGGGTCCCCCCATTATGGGCGGACGGTACGACAGCGCGGGATCACGCCCGGCTGGAGCGCGATGTCACACCGGGGACCCCGGCGTCCGTCATGACGGTGGAAGGCACGTTCACCACCTCAGGAGGCACACCATGGCCCGCGTCTCGCTCACCCCACCGCGCACGCTCCTCTTCCGCGCCGTCGAGTGGTACGCGAAGCGTACGTACGGGAAGGTCCTCGAACCGGTCCTCGCCATGGGGCACAACGGGCGCGTCCTGCGCGCGACCCTGCGGTTCGAGCTGGCCGTCGCGAGGTGGAACAAGCTCGACCCGCACCTCAAGGCGCTGGCCGAGCTCGCCTCGGCCGCCTCCATCGGGTGCAGTTGGTGCATGGACTTCGGGTACTGGGAGAGCACCCGGCGCGGCGTGGACGCACGCAAGCTGCGCGACCTGCCGGTGTGGCGCGACAGCGACGCGTACACCGCGCTGGAGCGCGATGTCCTGGAGTACGCCGAGGCGATGACCGCCAACCCGCCGACCGTCGGCGACGACCTCGCGGAGCGGCTGCGCAAGGCGCTCGGCGAGCCGGCGTTCGTGGAGCTGACCGCGATGGTGGCGCTGGAGAACATGCGCTCCCGCCTGAACTCCGCGCTGGGGCTGACCAGCCAGGGCTTCAAGGACCACTGCGAGCTCCAGCGCCGGTGACGGACACGCCCTAGTGTGGCGGCGTGGGCAGAGTGCGGTTGAGCGTGGCCGAGCGGCGGGAGGAGCTGCTGCGGGCCGCCGTCGAGCAGATCGAGGCGCGGGGTCCGGCCGCGGTGCGGATCGCCGATGTGGCGTCCGCGCTGGGGGTGAGCAACGCACTGGTGCTGTACCACTTCTCGACCAAGGAGAAGCTCGTGGCGGCCGCGTTCGCGTACGCCGCCGAGGGCGATCTCGCGCATCTGCGCCGGCTGCTGGGCCGCCGGACGACGGCGGCCCGCCGGCTGCGGGCGGCCGTGCACTGGTACGCGCCGACGGGCCGGGCCAAGGGGTGGCGCCTGTGGATCGAGGGCTGGGCGGCGGGCCTGCGCCAGCCCGCGCTGCGGGAGGTCGCCCAGGACCTCGACCGGCAGTGGAAGGCGGCGATCGCCGAGGTGATCGCCGAGGGCGCGGCGGCGGGCGAGTTCCGCTGCGAGGATCCCGCGGCGGCCGCCTGGCGGCTGACCGCGTTCCTGGACGGCCTCGCCGTGCAGATGACCGCGTACGCGGCGACGTACTCCCGCGCCGTCATGCTCGCCTGGGCGGACGAGGCCCTCGCCCGCGAACTCGGCCACCCGGACGGCATTCCCGGCGCTCCGGGCCCACGCGGTACGCCGGGTGGGCGCGGCCGGGTCGCCGAGGGCCACATGCCGCCCGGCGCTCGCGGGACGCCCGGCGTGCCCGGCGCCCCTGAGGCGACCGCCCTCCCCCAGAACCCCAGGGCCTCCAGCACCGTCAAGCCCCCGGGCACTCCGGCCACACCCGGGATCCCGTGCACCCCCGGCACACCCGGCACCCCCGACGCCTGATCGCCCGGCCCTCCCCCGACACCTCACCGCCCGGCCCCGCGACGCCTCATCGCCCGCCCTCGGGCGCGGTCCCGCCTGAAGGGCAGGCACGGGGGAGCACCCGCCGGGTGCGGCGGCCTACAGCGGTAGCAGGTCCGGGCGCTTGGCCGTGACGTGGTCGCCGGAGGACTCGCCGCGCAGGCGGCGGCCGATCCAGGGGACCAGGTACTCGCGGGCCCAGTGGATGTCGTCGCGGCGCAATTCGAGGGGCCCGCGCGGCGGCAGCGGCGGCCAGGGCTGGTCCGGGTCGGCGGGGACCTCCACGCCCAGGACCTGGCCGGCCCGGAGCGCCACGCGCGTGTGGCCCTCGGGCGACAGGTGCAGCCGGTCGTCGTCCCAAGCGCGCCTGTCCTGCACGGTCTTGAGGGACCACAGGTCCAGCACCGGGCAGCCGTACCGGTCCGCGACGGCGCGCACGTGCCCGTTGTACGTGGCGATCTTGCCGCGCAGGTGGCGCAGCACCGGCACGCCCCGGGTGTCGAACCCGGTGGTCACCAGGACCGTGCCGACTGCGGACGTCAGGTCGGCGACGGCCCGTTCGAAGCGCTCGGCGACGTCGTCCGGGTCGCTGCCCGGCCGGATGATGTCGTTGCCGCCGGCGCAGAAGGTCACCAGGTCCGGGGCCAGTTCCTTGGCCCGCGGGACCTGCTCCTCCACGATCTGGTCCAGGAGGCGCCCCCGTACGGCGAGGTTGGCGTACCGGAAGTCCTCGGGCTCCGGGAGCCGGTCGGCGAGCAGCACCGCGAGGCGGTCCGCCCAGCCGACGAACGTTCCGTCGGGCCCAGGGTCTCCGACGCCCTCGGTGAAGCTGTCACCGATCGCCGCGTACGACCCGAATACGTCACTGTCTCTGAATGTCGAATCGTCTGCCACGGGAGCACATCTTTCACCGGGAGATGTGACCTACGCGACCGTAAGGAGGGGTTGACGGGGGGTGATGTTTGCCACCGGTCAAGATTCACCCAAGCACGGAATACACACGCAATACGTCCGGGGATACGGCTCCGCCCGGCACCGGGAGGCGGTGCCGGGCGGAGCGCCGTTCGGAAGCGGAGGCGTCAGATGGCGACGCCGTGCTGGCGGAGGTACGCCAGCGGGTCGATGTCCGAGCCGTAGCTGGGGCTGGTCCGGACCTCCATGTGGAGGTGCGGGCCGGAGGAGTTGCCGGTGGAGCCGACCAGCCCGATCTCCTGGCCCCCGCTCACGGTCTGGCCGGAGGAGACGGAGAGGGAGGACATGTGGGCGTACTGCGAGTAGTTGCCGTCCGCGTGCTGGATGACGACCTCGTTGCCGTACGCGCCGCTCCAGCCGGCCGAGACGACGGTGCCGGCGCCGATGGCCTTGACGCTGGTGCCGGAGGGGGCCGCGAAGTCGACACCGGTGTGGTAACCGGAGGACCACATGGAGCCGGAGGCGCGGTACGGCGTGGAGACACCGGCGGAGACCGGGGCGGTGAAGCCCGAGACGGCCGGGGCCTCGGCCTTGGCGGCGGAGCGCGAGGCGCGGCTCTCGGTGCGGGTGTCGTCGGCCTTCGGCTTCGCCGGGGCGGCCTTCTTCGCCGGGGCGGCCGTCGACTTGGCGCCGAGCGTGAGCTTCATGCCCGGGAGGATCAGCGACGGGTCCTCGCCGATGACCTGGCGGTTGTCCTGGTACAGCTTCTGCCAGCCGCCCTTGACGTTCTTGTTGCGGGCGATCTTGGAGAGGTAGTCGCCGGCGACCACGGTGTACGTGCGCGGCGCGGCCTTCTTCGCCGGGGCGGCGGCCTCGGGGGCGGCCTGGGCGGCGGCGACGGCCTGCTGCGGGGCGGTGGCCGGGGCGGCGGCGTGCGCGCCGGTGGCGCCGAACAGCGGCAGGGCGATGGCGGCGCCACCCGTACCGGCGGCGACGAAACCACGCGTAATGGAGCTGGACTTGGGACGGCGGTGCTTACCCTTCGCGGGCATGGCGAATTCCTCTCCGGCGCCTGCGAGGTGAGCTGTCGGGTTCGGACTGGAGTTGTCCGGCCGCGCCATGGACGCGACTTCACCCCGAGCCGGTCCCGGAATTCCGGGGTCGGCGTACTACCTGGGTCCCCCGCTCCTGCCACGCGTGGGTGGGTGCGAATTCCGACCGGCGGCAGGATTCGGCGGTCCGGCCGGATTGCCGTGACCGTAAGCGAGCCGGGTCGGCGTGAACAAGCCGCCGCATTCTTATCGGCATTCTCCGCGGTGTGGCCGCCACGGAATTCCGGTCACCCTCCGTGGATTGCGGATCATGAATTCCCGTTGTGGGCACGGAGTTTATGAACGGCATCCCGCCACGGACGGTCACGGTTATGACGCTGCTCACGTGGGCGCGCCCATCCCCCTTGCTACCAGGGCACGTTATATCCAATGACCCAATACGGACAGAAGTGCCATTCCTTGGCGAGTGCGACGAGAGCCACCAATCCACCCGCCGGGCGAGCACCGTCCGGACGCGACACCCGAACGCAACCATAAAGGGGCAAAATGCCGTAATAAGGCATCCCGCTATGCCGGGTACCGAGCGTGACAAGGGGCAACGGATGTGCGACGTGCACGGACATTGATCGTCCGACGCACCGATGTCGTATCGTCGGACCGCGACATCGTCGGCGGCCGACGCCGACCGCAGACACGTCAGGAGCCCCCGTGACGCAGCCGCTGCCGCAGGTCCCGTCGATCGAGCCCGAGCTGACCGGGGTGCGCAACTTCCGCGACGTCGGCGGGCTCCCGACCGTGGACGGCCGGCGGGTGCGGCACGGCAGGCTCTACCGCAGCGGGCACCTCGCGCACGCGACGGGCGAGGACGCCGCCTTCCTCGCGGGCCTCGGCCTGCACACGATCTTCGACTTCCGCAACGCCGCCGACCAGAAGCTGGAAGGCCCGGACGTCGAGCTGCCCGGCGTGCGGAATGTGAACATCCCCCTGTCCGACCCGGCCGACGGCGCCGAGTTCTGGACCATGGTCCGTGACGGCGACCTCGACCAGCTCCGGTCGATACTGGCGGACGGCAAGGCGGCGGCCCGGATGACGGCCTCGTACCGCGTGATCATCAAGGAGCGCACCGCCGAGCACAGCCGTGTCCTGCACGCGCTCGCCGAGGACAGCGTCCCGGCCCTGATGCACTGCGCGGCCGGCAAGGACCGGGCGGGGCTGTCCATCGCGGTGTCCCTCCTGGCCGTCGGCGTCGAGCGGGAGGCCATCGAGGAGGACTACCTCAAGTCCAACGACCCGAGCCGCCGGTACAAGGTGCGCCGCAGCGACAACTCCCCGGCCGGCATGTCGCCCGAGGTGCTGGAGCTGCTCAGCCCGCTCTTCGAAGCCCGCCTCGAGTACCTGTCGGCGGCCTTCTCGACGATCGAGGAGACCTGGGGCTCGACCGAGCGCTACCTGACCGAGGGGCTGAAGCTCTCCCCGGAGACGCGCGAGCGGCTGCGCGAGCGCCTCCTCGACCAGGACTGAGCCCTCATTCCGCCCCCAGGGCGAACAGCAGGTAGAGGAACGCGGCGAAGAGGTGGCCCGCCACCAGGTAGGCGAAGAGCCGGACGACGAGTCCTACGGGGAACGTCCGTTCCTGAGACATGGCGGATCTCTCCGATCGAAGGTCAGCGGCGGTGGGCGTCCACGCCGAGGCACAGGTCGGCAGCGGCGCTCTGCATGAGGGTGTGGACGAACAGCAGCTCCGCCCCGCCGCGCGTGGCGGCGCCGATCCGGTGCGGGGTGAGCGAGTCGAAGTGCGCGCTGTCCCCGGGGTCGAGGACGTGCACGTCCTCCCCGAGGGCGAGCCGCACCCGGCCGCCGAGGACGTACAGCCACTCCTCCCCCGGGTGTACGCGCACGAGGTCGCCCTGGGTGGCGTACGGGACCTGGACGCGCAGCGCCTGCATGGCGCGCCCGGGGCCGCCGGCCTGGTGGTAGACCCAGCCGTCCGCCCCGGCGGGCTCGGCCCGGCCGCCCCGGACGATCGGGTCGCGCTCCGGCGGCACCTCGCCCAGCAGCTCGGAAACGGTCGTACCGTAGACGCGGGCGAGACCGAGCAGCATGGGCAGCGACGGCTGGCGGCGGCCGGTCTCCAGCCGTGACAGGTGGGCCGGCGAGAGCCCGGCGCGCTGCGCGGCGGCCTCCAGGGTCAGTCCCCGGCGCCGCCGCAGCGCCCGGAGCTGGGGCGCGACGTCCGGCAGCGCGCCGGGTGCCGCTGCGCCCGACGGCGCCTCGGAGGAAGTGCTCATGCCTCCATTGCGCCAGGGCCTTCCCTGTCAGGCAAATTTCTTGCCTCAGAGGCAAAACCCCGGGGGCTCAGCGGTTGGCGATCGCCTGCTTCACCAGCGTCCGGCCGAAGTCCCAGATCAGACCGCCACCGCTGTGCGCCTCGTCCATGACGGCGGTGAACGCCGCCACGAACCGGTCCACCTCCCGCTCCCCGATGATCAGCGGCGGGATCAGCTTGATCACCTCCAGCCGGTCGCCCGAGACCTGGGTGAGGATGCGGTGCCGTTGCAGCAGCGGGACCACGACCATCTGGGCGAACAGACCCTTGCGGGCCGCCTGGAGCATCGTCCAGCGGCTGCGCAGCCCGAGCGAGGACGGGCGGCCGAATTCGAGCCCGATCATCAGGCCCCGGCCGCGCACCTCGTGGAGCATCTCGTAGCGGTCGACGAGCGCGGTGAGCCGTGACTTCAGCAGCTCACCGGTCCGCCGGGCGTTCGCCACGATCTCCTCGTCGTCCAGGACGGACAGGACGGCGAGCCCCGCCGCCATGGCCTGGGCATTCGACCCGAAGCTGGCCGAGTGGACGAGCACCCGGTCCAGTGACGAGTAGACCTTCTTGAAGATCCAGTCGGTGCCGAGGGTGGCCCCGACCGGCACGTAGCCGCCGGAGAGCGCCTTGGCGACGCACACCAGGTCCGGCTCGACGCCGTCCTCGTGCTGGTAGCCGTAGAAGGTGCCGGTGCGGCCGAGGCCGGTCTGGACCTCGTCGGCGATCAGCAGCGCCTTGTGCCGGTGGAGCAGGTCCTGTGCGGCGCGCAGGAAACCGGGCGGGGTCTCGTGGACGCCCTTGCCCTGGATGGGTTCGACGATGAAGGCGGCCACGTCGCCCCGCTTCAGCTCCCGCTCCAGCGCGCTCAGGTCGCCGAGCTCGATGGCGGTGTCGGGCAGCAGCGGTTCGAAGCCGTCGCGGAAGCAGCTCTCCCCGTTGACCGAGAGGGAGCCGGCGGTCAGCCCGTGGAAGGCGTGCGCGCAGTACAGGACGCGGGGCCTGCCGGTGGCGTACCGGGCGAACTTCAGCGCGGTCTCCACCGCCTCCGTACCGCTGTTGGAGAAGAACACACGGTCCAGGTGCGGCGAGTACGTGAGCAGCTTCTCGGCGAGCAGACCGGGCAGGACGGGGCAGTCGAAGCGGGTGAGGTCGGCCAGCTCCGCGTCGAGGACGTCGTGGAGGGCCTTGCGGACGACGGGATGGTGCCGGCCCAGGCCCATGACGCCGAAGCCGGCGAGCATGTCGAGGTAGTCGTTGCCGTCGGCGTCCCAGAAGTAGGCGCCCTCGGCACGCTCGTAGACCTTGTCGAAGCCGATCGTGTGGAGCATGCGCGGCAACGTGGGGTTGAGGTGGCGGGCGTGCAGGTCGTAGCCCTCGCCGCGGCGGTCGGCGAGCAGCGCCGCCAGATCGAACTTCTTGCTCATGCTTCGTTCTCCTTGCCTGCCGACGTGCGTGCCAGCGCTGCGCTGATGCGTCCCGCGATCTCCACCGGGGTGAGACCGATGTCGGCCAGCACCTCACCGCGCTTGGCGTGTGCCAGGAACTGTTCCGGGACGCCGAAGGTCCGCAGCGGTACGTCGACCCCGGCGTCCCGCAGCGCCTGTCCGACCGCCCAGCCGACGCCGCCGCTGCGGCTGTTGTCCTCGACGACGGCGACCAGCCGGTGGCTGTCCGCCAGCGGGGCGAGCTGCTCGTCGACGGGCTTGACCCAGCGCGGGTCGACGACCGTGCAGCGGACGCCGCGCTCCGCGAGCAGCCCGGCCGCGCCGAGGCAGACGGGCGCCATGACGCCGACGGCCACGAGCAGCACGTCCGGGCCCGCGTCGTCCGGACCGGCGACCGGGCCCGTGACCGGACCGGTGTCCGGCCGGTGCAGGACGTCCATGCCGCCGATCCGGCCGACGGCGGGCACGGCGGCCCCCACCGGCTCCTTCGGGAAGCGCAGCACGGTCGGCGCGTCGTCCACGTCGACCGCCTCGCGGAGCTGGGCGCGCAGTTCGCCGGCGTCGCGCGGGGCGGCGATCCGGAGCCCGGGCACGGCCTGGAGCACCGACAGGTCCCACACCCCGTTGTGCGAGGGGCCGTCCACGCCGGTCACGCCCGCCCGGTCCAGGACGAAGGTGACGCCGCACCGGTGCAGGGCCACGTCCATCAGGAGCTGGTCGAAGGCCCGGTTGAGGAAGGTGGCGTAGACGGCGACGACCGGGTGCAGCCCGCCGGTCGCGAGCCCGGCCGCGCAGACGGCGGCGTGCTGCTCGGCGATGCCGACGTCCCACACCCGGTCGGGGAACCGTTCGGCGAACTTCGTCAGCCCGACCGGGTGCAGCATCGCGGCCGTGAGGGCGACGACGTCCGGCCGCTCGGCGCCGATCTCGGCGATGGCGTCGCCGAACACGGACGTCCAGGACGGCCCGGCGGCGGGCGCGAGCGGCTCGCAGGTGAGCGGGTCCATGGCGCCGACGGCGTGGAACCGGTCGGCCTCGTCCTCCAGGGCGGGCCCGTAGCCGTGGCCCTTCTGGGTCAGGCAGTGGACGAGGACGGGGCCGTGGAAGCGCTTGGCGCGGCGCAGTGCCGTTTCCACGGCCGCGACGTCGTGCCCGTCGATGGGGCCGACGTACTTCAGGCCGAGGTCCTCGAACATGCCCTGGGGCGCGATGAAGTCCTTGAAGCCCTTCTTGGCGCCGTGCAGCGACCCGTACAGCGGCGGTCCGATGACGGGGGTGTGACGGAGGACGTCCTTGCCCCAGGCGAGGAACCGTTCATAGCCGTCGGTGGTACGGAGGGTGGAGAGGTGCCCGGCGAGGCCGCCGATCGTCGGGGCGTAGGAGCGCTCGTTGTCGTTGACGACGACGATCAGCGGCCGGTCCTTGGCAGCGGCGATGTTGTTGAGCGCCTCCCACGCCATGCCGCCGGTGAGCGCCCCGTCGCCGATGACGGCGACGACGTGGTCGGTGCGGCCGCGCAGGTCGCGCGCCTTGGCCAGGCCGTCGGCCCAGCCCAGCACGGTGGAGGCGTGGGAGTTCTCGATGACGTCGTGCTCGGACTCCTCGCGGGAGGGGTAGCCGGACAGGCCGCCCTTGCCGCGCAGCTTGGAGAAGTCCTGCCGGCCGGTGAGCAGTTTGTGTACGTAGCTCTGGTGGCCGGTGTCCCAGAGAACGCGGTCGACGGGCGAGTCGAAGACCCGGTGCAGGGCGATGGTGAGCTCCACGACGCCCAGGTTGGGGCCGAGGTGGCCGCCGGTCCGTGCCACGGCGTGGATGAGGAACTCCCGGATTTCCTCCGCCAGTTCGTCGAGCTGTGCGCTGTCAAGCGCCTTGAGGTCGCGCGGCCCTCGAATGGTCTCGAGAATCGTCACGCTCGGGCCCCTCTCTGCTGCGGTCGGCTCGGCTCAGGTCGGCTTCTCGGCTCAGGTCGGCTCGGCTTTGCTCAGGTCGGCTTCTCGGGCGTGCTCTGCCGTCCGCCGGCGGTCACCGAGCCGGCCCGGATGCGCCGGGATGGCGCCGGGAGGCCCGGCGCACGGCGAGCGGCCGGGGCGGCAGGCCGGGCGGCCCGGCGCCCGGCGGCTGCGGCATCACCTCACCCCCGGCTTCCGGAGACGGTCTCGCGGGCGGCGCGCAGGGACTCCTTCAGCGAGCCCATGGTGGCCAGGACGGCGGTCGGTTCGTAGCCGCAGTGCGCCATGCAGTTGGCGCAGCGCTCGTCCTTGCCGCGGCCGTACTTGTCCCAGTCGGTCTCCTCGACGAGCTCGCGGTACGACGAGACGTAGCCGTCGGCCATCAGGTAGCAGGGCCGCTGCCAGCCGAAGAGCGAGTAGTTGGGGATCGCCCAGGCGGTGCACGGGAAGTCGGCCTTGCCCTCCAGGAAGTCCAGGAAGAGCGGCGAGTGGTTCAGCCGCCAGCGCCGCCGGTTGCCGCCCGCGAAGGCCTTGCGGAACAGCTCGCGGGTCTGTTCGACGCCCAGGAAGTGTTCCTGGTCGGGTGCCTTCTCGTAGGCGTACGCGGGCGAGATCATCATCTCGTCGACCTTCAGGTCGTCGTTGAGGAAGTTGAGGACCTCGATGACGGTCTGCGGGGTGTCGGTGTTGAAGAAGGTGGAGTTGGTGGTGACCCGGAAGCCACGCCGCTTGGCCTCCTTGATGGCCGCCACCGCCTCGTCGAACACGCCCTCCTTGGCCACCGACTCGTCATGCCGTTCGCGCAGGCCGTCGATGTGCACGGCGAAGGCGAAGTACGGCGACGGCGTGAAGTCCTGGATCTTCTTGCGCAGCAGCAGGGCGTTGGTGCAGAGGAAGACGTACTTCCGCTTGGCCACGAGCTGACGCACGATCTCGTCGATCTGCGGGTGCATCAGCGGCTCGCCGCCCGCGATGGACACCATCGGCGCGCCGGACTCCAGGACCGCCCCGACCGCCTGCGCGACCGGCATGCGCTGCTTCAGGACTCCCGCCGGGTGCTGGATCTTCCCGCAGCCCTCGCATTTGAGGTTGCACGCGTAGAGCGGCTCCAGTTCGACGATGAGCGGGAACTTCTTCCGCTTGCGCAGCTTCTGTTCGAAGAGATAGGTCCCTACCCGGATGGTCTGACGAAGCGGCATGGCCATCTGGCTCACCTCCTGGGGAGCAGCAAAGAACGGTGCCATTCAAAGAAAGCGGGCAGTACGGAACGGAGAACACGGAAGGCCGATATTCCCCCGCGCACCGTGCCGATCCGGACGAGCTCGTGCTCCGGAGCGTCCACGACCACTCGTACGGCCGCAACCGGGCGCGACTTCAGGCCCGTGCTCAGCGCGCTGCGCAGGGTGGCGGCGGACTCCATGTCGACCGCGATCGCCCCCGTGCCCCGGAGCTGGGCCCGCTCCTGGCCCCGTACGACGTGGTCGGAGCCGGTCAGCGGGCCGGTGTGGACGGTGCGTCCGGGCACCGCCCGCGCCAGCGCCTCGACCAGCAGCTCCGTGCCCGTGCACGGGGTCGAGCCGCCCGGGCCCCGGGTCTCGTCGGCGACCACCAGGTCGCCCGGGTGCATGCCCGGCTCCAGCCCGGCGCAGAACCCGGACGCGACGACCGCCGCGCCGCGCAGCTCCCCGCCCTCCAGCGCCCGGGTGACGGCACGCTGGGCGTTCGCCGGGCCCATGCCCGTACGCAGCACGGTCACCGGGCCGGGCGACGAGGCACCGTGCCGCCTGCGGCCGCTGCGCAGCGCGAGCTGCTCGATGCCGAGCGCGCAGGCGATCAGCATCGGCGCGGCGACCGGCACCGGCGACGGCACGGGCAGCGGCACGGGCGCCGGGGGGTAAGCGGAACCGGAAGGCTCCGGTTCTGCCGCCATCAGGCCCCCTTGCCGAGCCGGCCGACCACCGGTTCGCCGTTGACGTACCGGCCGAGCGCGGTCAGCGGGAAGACCTGCCGGTACAGGTGGTAGTTGATGGAGAAGTCCCAGGGGAAGCCGGTGCCGGTGAAGTACGGCTCGTCCCAGGAGCCGTCCTCCCGCTGGGTCCCGGCCAGCCACATCACGCCCCGCTCCACGGCCTTGGACTCCCGCTCCCCGGCCGCCAGCAGGGCCATCAGCGCCCACGCCGTCTGCGAGGCGGTGGAGGCGCCGTGGCCGATCCACTCCTGCTCCCGGTAGGAGCGCAGGTCCTCGCCCCAGCCCCCGTCGTCGTTCTGGACGGACTCCAGCCAGGCGACGGCGCGCCGGATCGCGGGGTGCGAGGTGGGCAGCCCGGCCGCGGTGAGGGCGGGCACCACCGATCCGGTGCCGTACACGTAGTTGACGCCCCAGCGCCCGAACCAGGCGCCGCTCGCCTCCTGTTCGGCCAGCAGCCAGGCGATTCCCCGGCGGGTGCGGGGGTGGTGGGCCTTGCCCTCGTGCGCCAGCATCTCCACCACGTGCGCGGTGACGTCGGCCGACGGCGGGTCGATGACCTCGCCGAAGTCGCAGAACGGCAGCCGGTTGGGGAAGGGGCTGGTGTTGTCGGCGTCGAAAGCGGCCCACGCCCCGTCGCGCGACTGCATTCCGGCCGTCCAGTTGGCGCCGCGCCGGACGGCCGCCTCGACCTGCTCCGGGTGCGGGTGCTTGACGCGGCGCAGCGCGAGGATGACCTCGGCGGTGTCGTCGATGTCGGGGTAGGTGTCGTTGTGGAACTCGAACGCCCAGCCGCCGGGGGTGAGTCCGGGCCGGCGGACGGCCCAGTCGCCGGGGCGGACGATCTCCTCGCCCAGCATCCAGTCGGCGGCCTTGACGAGCGCCGGGTGGTCGGGGCGCAGCCCGGCGTCGGCGAGCGCGATGGTGGCCAGGCAGGTGTCCCAGACGGGTGACTGGCAGGCCTCGATCATGCGGGCGCCGTCGTCGCGCCACACGGCGAACCGGTCGAGCGACTCCAGGCCGGCGCGCATCACCGGGTGCTCCAGGTCGTAGCCGAGCAGGTGGAGCGCGATGAGGGAGTAGACGGCGGGTGGCTGGATGCCGCCCCAGCAGCCGTCGTTCTCCTGCCGCTCGATGATCCAGCGGGCGGCGCTGTTCATGGCCGCCTTGCGCAGCGGGCGCGGGGCGACGCTGTGGTACATGCGCAGCGCCTTGTCCAGCCGCTGGAAGGCGCCCTCCCAACTCCCCACGGGTGCCAGGGGCTTGGGCGGGTTGGGGACGCGGGGGTCGGTGTGCAGCTCGTCGAGGGCGAAGGGCGCGGGGCGGACGGGCCGCTTGGCGGAGACGACGGTGAGGGGCACGATCGTCTGGCGGGCCCAGCAGCCGAAGTCGTAGATGTTGAGCGGGAACCACTTCGGCAGGAAGATCAGCTCGGGCGGCAGCTCGGGCAGGTCCTCCCACCTCCACCAGCCGAACAGCGCCAGCCAGATGCGGGTGAAGACGCGGGCGGCGGCGATGCCGCCCTGGTCGCGGATCCAGGCGGCGGCGCGGGCCATGTGCGGCTCGTCGGGCCGGTCGCCGGCCAGGCGGAGTGCGACGTACGCCTCGACGGTGGCGGACAGCTCGCCGGGGCCGCCGTAGAAGGTGGCCCAGGTGCCGTCCTCGCGTTGTTCGCCGCGGATGTGGAGGGCGGCGGCGCGGGTGGTCGCCTCGTCCTGGACGCCGAGGAACTGCCGTAGCAGGAGGTCCTCGGCGTCCATGGTGACGTTGGTCTCCAGGTCGCCCTTCCACCAGCCCTCGTCGTCCTGCCGGGCGAGGAGGTGGTCGATGGAGCGTTGGGCGGCCCGCCCGGCGACTTCCCGTACGTCGCTCGGGGCGGTCGTGGCCGTGGTGGTGGTCGTTCCGGTGGCCGAGGGGGCGCGGGGCTCCAGGGCCCCGGTGCTTCCGTCGGTCGTCGCTGTCATGGCTTCCCCTTCGTGCAGTTGGCGTTCTGCGGCTGCGGGTGGGCCGTCGGCCGGTGCGCGGTGCTGCACCGGCCGGCGACTAGCGATTCATATGGTGCGGGGCATGCTCCCGGTGGCGGTCATCGCTTGCGTACGACGACGAAGTCCGCGAGGGCGGTGAGCTGGGCGCGGACCTGTTCGGGCATGTCGACGCGGTGCAGCGCCTCGATGGCGACGGCGTGCTGCCGGCGGGCCTCCTCGGAGGTCCAGGCGCGGCCGCCCGCCTCCTCGATGAGGGCCGCGCGCATGGCGAACTCCTCCTCGGAGAAGCTGTCGAGGTCGGGGTTCTTGGCGTCGGCCGCGAGCAGTTCGCCGAGGCGCTCGGAGGCCGGTCCGCCGGCGGCGAGGGCGGCGACGACCGGGAGGGACTTCTTGCGCTGGCGCAGGTCGCTCCAGGTCTGCTTGCCCGTGGCCTCCGGGTCGCCCCAGATGCCGAGCAGGTCGTCGACGGCCTGGAAGGCGAGGCCGAGGTGGTAGCCGTACGCCTCCAGGGTGTCGGCGGTGCGGTCGTCGGCGCCGCCGAGGACGGCGCCGATGGAGCAGGCGCAGGCGAGCAGGGCGCCGGTCTTGTTGCCCTCCATCACCAGGCACTCCTCGACGGTGACCCGCTCGCGGTGCTCGTAGGAGATGTCCTGGGCCTGGCCGTCGATGAGCTTGCGGGTGGCGGTGGTGAGCCGGCGGGTGGCGCGGCCGGCCTCGACGGTGCCGAGCTCCAGCAGCAGCTCGTTGGCGAGGGCGAACAGCGCGTCGCCGACGAGGATGGCCTGCGCCGGGCCGTGGACCTTCCACACGGTGTCGCGGTGGCGGCGCTGCTCGTCGCCGTCCATCAGGTCGTCGTGGAGCAGGGAGAAGTTGTGCACGAGCTCCACGGCGACCGCGCCGGGGATGCCGACCTCGGGCGCCACGCCCGCCGCCTCGGCGGACAGCAGGGCGAGGGCGGGGCGTACGGCCTTGCCGCTGTCGCCGTCGGCGGGCAGCCCGTGGGCGTCGATCCAGCCGAAGTGGTAGGCGGCGACGGTGTCCATGGGCGGCGCGAGCCGCTTCACCGCCTCGCGCAGGACGGGGGTGGACATGGTCCGGCCCCGCTCCAGCAGTGCGGTGACGTCCGCGGTGTCGACGGCCGGGTTCACCGGGGGCACAGTCGGCACGGTCTCTCCTCTGGTTCCAGTACTCAGGCTCATGCCGCCTCCTCGAGCGGATGTACATGGGGGCGGCCGAGGGCCGTGAGGGCGGCGCCCGCGGCGGTGAAGCCGCTGCGTACGGCGCCCTCCATGGTCGCGGGCCAGCCGGTGGCGGTCCACGCGCCGGCCAGGTGGAGGCCGGGCGCGTTGGTGCGGGCGCCGGGCCGCAGCCGTCCGACGCCGGGGGCGGGGGCGAACGTCGCTGTCCGCTCCCGGGTGACGAAGAAGTCCCGTACCTTGGCGCCGCGCGCCGCGGGCAGCAGCCTCTCCAGTTCGGGCAGGTAGCGCTCGCGGAGTACGGAGACGGGCTCGTCGATCTCGTCCTCGGCGGCCGACTGGGACAGGGCCAGGTACTGGCCGTCGGTGTATCCGGAGGCGTCGGTGCGGTCGAAGACCCACTGGACCGGGGAGCCGAGCGCGGCGAAGAACGGGCGGCGCAGCACCTTGCGGTCGTACAGGACGTGGACGTTGAGGATGGGCGCGGTGCCGATGTCCAGCAGCCTGCCCGGGTCGTCCAGGGCTCCGTGCGGCAGCAGGTCGTGCGCCTCGCGCTGCGGTACGGCGAGGACGACGGTGTCGGCCTCCAGCCGTTCGCCGGGCACGTCGACGGACCAGCGGCCGTGCGCGCTGGGGAGGACGGCGGTGACCTTGGCGCGCAGTTCGGTGCGTACGCCGGCGGCGTCGAGCGCCTTGCGGGCGAGCGTGTCGTGCAGGTCGCCGAGGGGGACGTGCGCCCAGCCGATGTCGGCGGCACCGGGGTCGGTCAGGAGGGCGGTCTTGAAGACCATCGCGGCCAGGCCCATGGAGGAGTGCGGGGCGGTGGCGTTGAGGGTGGCGACGCCGATCAGGTCCCACAGGGCTTCGACGGTGCGGGAGGACTGGCCCTGGCGGGCGAGCCAGGTGGCGAAGTCGATGCCGTCGAGGGCGGGGTCGGCCGGGTCGAGCTTCCTCAGGGCGAGGGCGACGCGGCCGACGCTCGCCCGTTCGGTGAGCGAGAGGTGGGGGTAGCCGGCGAGGCTGGCGGCGAGGTGGAGCGGTACGGGCAGGTTGGTGCGGCGCAGCCGGCCGAGGCGGGGGCCGCGCGGGTGGGAGACGTCGAGGACGGGTACGTCGAGGCGGCGCTGGAGGGGCGCGAGGCGGGCGCCGCCGACGCGGTCGAGGAACCAGCGGTAGGCGGTGCAGCAGCGGAGGTAGACGTGCTGGCCGTTGTCGACGGCGAGGTCGCCGCGCTTGAAGGAGAAGGCGAGACCGCCGAGGCGGGGGCGGCCTTCGAGGAGCGTGACCCGCAGTCCGGACTCGGCCAGGCGCAGGGCGGCGGTGATGCCGGCGAGGCCGCCGCCGACGACCACGGCGTGCCTGGGCGTGGCGTGGCCCGGTGTCAGCTCGTCGCTCATGCGGTCTCCCGTCGGGTCGTCGCGGTCAGGGACGCGAGGCGGTGGCGGAGGGTTGCCGAGCGCCGATTGTGCCGGTTCGCCGGCCCGGTCGCGGGCATCGTGGCCATCTAGGCGCGCCTCCTGAGGTGCCGGCGGGAGACGGTGCGGGCGTCCAGGCCGGACAGGCCGCGCACGGCGACGTACGCCTTCTCGCGGCCGGGCAGGGTGACGCGGCCGCGCAGGACGGCCTCGGGGTCGCGCTCGATGCGGTCGAGGAGCCGGCGGTAGATGCCGGCCATGGCGGCGACGCAGGCGCCGCTGCGCCGGTCGAGCATGGGCAGCAGGCGGTAGCCCTCGGCGAACAGGGCGCGGGCGCGCCGGACTTCGTAGTGGACGAGGCCGGTGAAGTCGGCGCCGGGGGGCGGGGTGGCGGTGCGGAAGCCGTCGGAGCAGCCGAACTTGGCGAGGTCGTCGGCGGGGAGGTAGGTGCGTCCGGTACCGGCGTCCTCGCGAACGTCGCGGAGGATGTTGGTGAGTTGGAGGGCGAGGCCGAGCGTATCGGCGTACTCGGGGGCGCGGTCCGCGCCGCGTGCGCCGGGGGTCGTGCCGAAGATGGCGAGCGAGAGCCTGCCGATGGCTCCGGCGACGCAGCGGCAGTACACCTTGAGGTCGTCCCAGGTCTCGTACGTCTCGCCGCGCACGTCCATCAGGACGCCGTCGATGAGCTCGTCGAGGCCGCCGAGCGGGAGCGGGAAGCGTTGGGCGGTGTCGGCGAGCGCGACGGCCACCGGGTCGGTGTCGTCCTCGGCGACGGCGCCCTCGCGGATGCGGCCGAGCAGTTCGCGGGTGGCTTCGAGCCGGTCGGCCTTGGCCTCGGGGGCGAGGGTGCCGTCGCCGATGTCGTCGACCCGGCGGGAGAACGCGTACAGCGCCGACATGGCCTGCCGCTTCCCGGCCGGCAGGAGCCGGATGCCGTAGGCGAAGTTGCGGGCCTGCTGTCCGGTGACGGCCTCGCAGTAGCGGTAGGCGGCCGCGACCGGCGCGGGCATCTCGGTGTGTCCCTCCACGGCGGCGCTCACCCCTCTCCACGCGCTCTGCGCAGCACGGTGCCCACTTCGCGCAGCAGGCCGGCCCGGCCGGCCCTGGGCGGCCCGGGAAGTACGTCGTGTCCGGCGGCCGTGATCGCGTCGAGCGCGGCGTGCCCGCCGCCCACGAACCCGGCGAGGAGGAGCCGGAGCCTGCCCCGGACGCTGCCCACGAGGGGGGTGCCGTCGTTGAGGAGCCGGCGGGCGCGTTCGGCCTCGTGGGCGATCAGGGCGCGCACCGAGGCGCCCGCGGTGGGGCGGGCCAGGTCGGCCTCGGTGACGTGGAACCGCTTCATGTCCTCGGCCGGGAGGTAGATCCGGTCGTGGGCGAGGTCCTCGGCGACGTCCTGGAGGTGCTCGACGATCTGGAGGGCGGTGCAGATGGCGTCCGAGTGGCGTACGCGTTCGGGGCTGGTGGTGCCCGTGATGTCCAGGACGAGGCGGCCCACGGGGTTGGCGGAGAGCTCGCAGTAGGCGGCGAGCCCGTCGTACGTCTCGTAGCGCCGTACGACCTGGTCCTGGCGGTTGGCCTCGATCAGGCCGAGGAACGGCTCGGGGGTGAGCGCGTGGCGCCGCACGGTGGGCTTGAGGGCGCGCAGCAGCGGGTGGGACGGGGTGCCGTCGAAAACGCGCCGCAGGTCCGCCTCGAAGGCGTCGAGGAGGGCGAGCCGGTCCGTCTCGCCCTCGGCGCCCAGGTGGCGGGCGTCGGCGCCGCCGGGGGCCAGGTCGCCGTCGCCGATGTCGTCGACGAGCCGGGCGTAGCCGTAGACGGCCATCAGGTCGTCGCGCCAGGCGCGGGGCAGGAAGAACGGGGCCACGGGGAAGTTCTCGCGCGCGGCCTTGTCCAGTGTGGCGCGCGTGGCGGCGTCGGGGCGCACCTGTCGGGCACCTGTCACTTCGGACTGCCCGGCGCGGGGACGGCGGGACCCTTGCGGACGCGGGGCTGGGGATTCACCGTCATTGCCGTCACGTCTCCCGTTCTACACTGCCGACCCAATACATCCTATTTCGGACACGCCGCCGGTCCGGTGGAGTGGGGCACCGCCCCGGCACGGCGGGAGGGCCGGGGAATATCGCCCCACTTGCCGCGAATAAGACCGGTACAGCTTACGTTGTACAACGTCCGCGACCGCGTCGGGGTGTTACACGCACGGGAACAGACGTGCCCTTGACGTCAACCACCCCAAGGGGCATGGGACTTGACCGAAACATGGCATCCCGGTCGGTTGGTACGACAGGCGCACACCCACCGCGAGGGCCCCCGCCGCGCTCCGGCAGGGGCCCTTCCCGGCCTCGTCCGGCCCGGCCGGACTACCTGCCGGTCTCCTTCTCGTACGCCCTGAGGACCTCGGCCGTGGGGCCGTCCATCAGCAGCTCGCCCTTCTCCAGCCACAGGACGCGGTCACAGGTGTCCCTGATCGACTTGTTGCTGTGGCTGACCAGGAAGACCGTGCCGGCCTCCTTGCGCAGCTCCCGGATGCGCTCCTCGGAGCGGATCTGGAACTTCCGGTCACCCGTGGCCAGCGCCTCGTCGATCATCAGGACGTCGTGGTTCTTGGCGGCGGCGATGGCGAACCGGAGCCGGGCGCCCATGCCCGAGGAGTACGTCCGCATCGGCAGGGTGATGAAGTCGCCCTTCTCGTTGATGCCGGAGAAGTCGACGATGTCCTGGTAGCGCTCCTTGATCTCCTCGCGCGACATGCCCATCGCCAGGCCGCCGAGGATCACGTTGCGCTCACCGGTCAGGTCGCCCATCAGGGCCGCGTTCACGCCCAGCAGCGACGGCTGGCCGTCGGTGTAGACCCTGCCGCGCTCGCAGGGCAGCAGGCCCGCGATGGCCCGCAGCAGGGTCGACTTGCCGGAGCCGTTGGTGCCGATGAGGCCGATGGCCTCGCCCCGGTACGCGGTGAAGGACACCCCGCGCACGGCGTGCACCTTGCGCACGCCACGGGACTCTCCCTTGTCGCGGCGGATTATCCGGCTGAGCGCGGCGGTGGCGCTGCCCTTGCCCCCGCCGCCGCCGTTGACCCGGTACACGATGTGCACGTCGTCGGCGATGACGGTGGGGATCCGCGCGCCGTCGGCGGCGGTCGCGGTCACGTCGTCGGTGTGGTCAGCCACGGCCGTACCGCTCCTCTGCCTTCCAGAAGTACACGAACCCGGCGACTCCGACCAGCACCGCCCACAGCAGGGCCGCGAACCAGACGTGCGAGGGCAGGTTCTCGGAGCCGTACCCGTCGATCAGCGCGAACCGGATGAGATCCATGTAGATCGCCGCCGGGTTGTACATCAGGACCTCGGCGATCCAGGCCGGCTTGTCCTGGAGCATGATCGGGATCGAGAACATCACGCCCGAGCCGTACATCCAGGTGCGCATGACGAACGGCATGAGCTGCGCCAGGTCGGGGGTCTTGCTGCCGAGCCTGGCCATGATCAGCGACAGGCCGACGTTGAAGAGGAACTGCAGCGCCAGCGCCGGGACGATCAGCAGCCAGCTCATCGACGGGTAGCTGCCGAACGCCGCCGCGATCACGAACAGCACGATCATGGAGAACATGAGCTGCTGGAGCTGCTGGAGCGCGAACGAGATGGGCAGGGAGGCGCGCGGGAAGTGCAGCGCCCGCACCAGGCCCAGGTTGCCCGAGATCGCCCGCACACCGGACATCACGGACGTCTGCGTGAACATGAAGACGAAGACGCCCGTCACCAGGAACGGGATGTAGACCTCTTTCTCCATGCCCCGCCCGGCGTTCAGGATCAGGCCGAAGATGAGGAAGTAGACCGCCGCGTTCAGCAGCGGTGTCGCCACCTGCCAGAGCTGGCCGAGCTTGGCCTGGCTGTACTGGGCCGTGAGCTTCGCCTGGGAGAAGGCCAGGATGAAGTGACGGCGCCCCCAGAGCTGCCGGACGTACTCGGCCAGGCCGGGCCGGGCACCGCTGACCGACAGGCCGTACTTGGCGGCCAGCTCCGCCGGGGACAGGCCCTCGTCCGGCGATGGCGGGGCGGTCACGGCGATCGCTCCGTCATGGGTTGTCTCACTCACAGGTTGAAACTTTCGTGTTCACGATGCGCGGCAGATGGGGGCGGGCGGGTCAGGTGGCGGCCAGGCCCCGGGGTGCCCCGGACTTGTCGGTGACGAGCTTGTCAGATGACGGGCGGGCGGCCCAGTCTGGTGAGGCGCCACACCGTACGCCACTTCATGGGGCGGCGCGGCCCGCACGGAGTGGTCCAGCCCTCCTTGAACCCGCCGAACCAGGCCTTGAGCGCCGGCGGCGAGGGGCGCCGGGCCAGCGTGAGCAGCAGCCAGACGCCGAGGTAGAGCGGCACCAGGGGCGCGGGCAGGTTGCGGCGGGCCAGCCAGACGCGGTTGCGGGCGATCATGCGGTGGTAGACGGCGTGCCGGGACGGCGCGGTCGTCGGGTGGTGCAGGACCATGTCCGCGCGGTAGTCGATCATCCAGCCGGCGTCCAGCGCCCGCCAGGCGAGGTCGGTCTCCTCGTGCGCGTAGAAGAACTCGTCCGGCAGCCCGCCCACCTCGGCCAGCACCTTCGTGCGGACGGCGTTGGCGCCGCCCAGGAAGGTCGTCACCCGTGACGAACGCATCGGGTCGGAGGCGCGCAGCCGCGGGACGTGCCGGCGCTGGGTGACGCCGGTGTCCGGGTCGGCGATCCGGAAGCTGATGATGCCCAGCTCCGGGTCGTCGGCGAACGCCCGGCGCACCAGCTCGGCGGTGTCGGTGTTCGGCAGCAGCCCGTCGTCGTCCAGGAAGAGCAGGGCGTCCACGTCGGTGCCGCCGGGGCCGAAGGCCTCGATGCCGACGTTGCGGCCGCCGGGGATGCCCAGGTTCTCCGGGAGGTCGATGGTGCGCACGCCCTCGGGGACCCCGGTCACGGGCGCGCCGTTGCCGACCACGACGACCTCGACCGGGTCGCCGTCCTGCTTGCGGACGGACTCGATCAGGGCACGGAGGTCGTCGGGGCGGTTGCCCATGGTGATGATGACGGCGCCCAGCTTCATCGGCGTACTCACAGGCACCTCACTTCAGCCTGCTGGAGGCGAGGATCGACACCAGGTGCAGCACCGTCTGGAGCAGCGCGATACCGGCCAGGACGGCGACGCCGAGGCGGGAGAAGTACAGGTCTCCCCGGACCGTGTCCAGCACCGCCAGGACCACGATGAGCAGCGACGCCTCGATGCCGAGGACGAGCCGGTGGAACTTCAGCGCGGCGGCGGCCTTGCGGGCCAGCGCCATACCGGACGAGCGCGGCTCGGCGGCCGACTCCTTGACCGGTGGCAGGCCGCCCTGGTGCCGGGCGACGCCGACCAGGTCCGTCTCGGCCTTGATCAGGATGGCGCCGAGTGCGGCGAGGGTACCGAGGAAGGCCCACAGCCAGTCGATCCGCCCGCTGCCCCACAGGTCGGCGGCGCGCAGGCCGAAACCGACCAGCACGGCCGCGTCGCACAGATAGGCGCCCACGCGGTCCAGGTAGACCCCGCCCAGCGAGAACTGCTTCTTCCAGCGGGCCACCTCGCCGTCGACGCAGTCGAGCAGCAGGTAGAGCTGGACCATGAGCGCGCCGAGGAGCGCCCCGGGGATGCCCGGGATCAGCAGCGCCGGGGCGGCGAGGACGCCCGCGAGGGTCATCACGTACGTGAGCTGGTTCGGGGTGACCTTGGTGGCGACCAGGAGGCGCGTGATGCGCAGGGAGATCTCGCGCATGTAGAGGCGGCCGCCCCAGTGCTCACCGCTTCGACGGTCCTTCACTCCAGCCGGATGGACGACCGGACGGAGTTCAGCTACGGATGGTCTTGGCATAGTCGGCGTACGCGTCCCTGATCTGGTCGGTGGACAGGTCGAGGTGCTCAAGGATGGTGAAGCGTCCGGGGCGGGTCTGCGGTGCGTACTCCACGGCCGCGACGAACTCGTCCGCGGAGAACCCGATTTCTTCGGGCAGCACCGGAAGGCCATGCCGGCGCAGCACATCGGCGAAGAGCCCCGACTGCTCGTGGGCGCCGCGCAGGTGCATCGCGAAGGCGGCGCCGAGTCCGACCTGCTCGCCGTGGAGCGCGGAGCGCGCCGGGTGGAGCAGGTCGAAGGCGTGGGAGATCTCGTGGCAGGCGCCCGACGAGGGGCGGGAGTCACCGCTGATCGACATGGCGATGCCGCCGAGCACCAGGGCCTCGGCGAGCACGATGAGGAACTCGTCGTCGGCGATGCCACCGGGGTGGCGGAGCACGGACTCGCCCGCCGTTCGGGCCATGGCGGCCGCCAGGCCGTCGACGGGCTCGCCGGTGGTGCGGTGGGACAGCTCCCAGTCCGCGATCGCCGAGATGTTCGAGATCGCCTCGCCGATGCCGGAGCGGACGAACCGCGACGGCGCCTCACGGATCACGTCGAGGTCGATGACCATGGCGATCGGCGAGGGGACTCCGTAGGAGCCACGCCCGTTGTCGTTGTCGAGCGTCGAGATCGGCGAGCAGATGCCGTCGTGCGAGAGGTTCGTCGCCACGGAGACCATGGGCACGCCGACCCGCGCGGCGGCGTACTTGGCCACGTCGATGATCTTTCCGCCGCCGAGGCCGACGACCGCGTCGTACCGCTTGCCCTTTATGGCGTCGGCGAGGCGGACGGCGGAGTCGATGCTGCCGTCCGCCACGGCGTACCAGTCGGCGTCCGGCAGCAGCGGCGCGAGCTTCTCGCGCAGCGCCTGGCCCGAGCCGTTGCTGATCGCCATGGCGAGCTTGCCGGAGGCGGAGATCCGCTGGTCGACCAGGAGGCCGGCCAGGTCGTCCATCGCCCCGCAACTGATGTCGACGACGACGGGTGAGGGGATGAGCCGGGTCAGTACAGGCACGCGATCTCACGGCCCTTCGCGAGGTCGTCGTGGTTGTCGATCTCGACCCACTTGACGTCGCCGATGGGCGCCACGTCGATCTGGAAGCCGCGGTTGACCAGCTCCTGGTAGCCGTCCTCGTAGTAGAGGTCGGGGTCGCGCTCGAAGGTGGCCTTCAACGCGTCGGCGAGGTCGGCGGCGGCCTCGGGCTCGATGAGGGTGACGCCGATGTACTCGCCGGTGGCGGTGGCCGGGTCCATCAGCTTGGTGATCCGCTGCACGCCCTTGCCGTCGGCGGTGATGACCTTCATCTCCTCGTCGGCGAGGTTCTTCACCGTGTCGAGGGCGAGGATGATCTTCTGGCCGTTCCCGCGGGCGGCGAGGAGGGTGTGCTCGACGGAGACCGGGTGGACGGTGTCGCCGTTGGCGAGGATGACGCCCTCCTTCAGGACGTCACGGGCGCACCACAGGGAGTAGGCGTTGTTCCACTCCTCGGCCTTGTCGTTGTCGACGAGGGTGAGCTTCAGGCCGTACGTGGCCTCCAGCTCGGCCTTGCGCGCGTACACGGCCTCCTTGCGGTAGCCGACGACGATGGCGGCCTCGGTGAGACCGACGGCGGCGAAGTTGGCGAGGGTGAGGTCGAGGACCGTCTTCTCACCGTCCACGGGCACGAGGGCCTTCGGGAGCGTGTCGGTGTAGGGGCGCAGACGCCGTCCGGCACCGGCTGCCAGTACGAGGCCGATCATGCGGGTTCTCCTTCGTCATGTACTGCGGGTGCTCCGGAGGACACCCAGAAGCGGATGGACTCCACGAGCACGACCAGCGCGACGGCCACCGCGAGGGCGGTGAGCGCGAGGGTGAAGTGGTCGCCTGCCGTCAGGGTCGCGGCGAGGACCACCACGACGAGCGTGCGGACCTCGTGCCCGCCGATCGTCCGCACCAGCCACGCGGGCGGCGCGCCGGTGCCGCCGCGGATGCGGTACACCGTGTCGTAGTGATGGTAGGCGACGGCCGCTACCAGGCCGAATGCGGCGGGAAGCGCTCCCGGGGCCTCGGAACGGGCGGCCAGGACGAGGACCGTGCCGTACTCGGCGGCCCGGAAGACGGGCGGGACGAGCCAGTCGAGGGCGCCCTTGAGGGGCTGCGAGACGGCGAGGCCCGCGAGCAGGGCGTAGACGACGGCCGCGCCCACGACGCCCTCGGGGCTGCCCGAGGCGAGGGCGCTGCCCAGCACCACGGCGGCGAGCAGGGCCGCGACGACGGGCGTGTTCGGGTAGAGCCGGCCGGCGCGGCCGCGCCACTTCGCCGCCAGTTCGGCGATCGGCCCGGAGTCGGCGAGGTCGGCCAGCGCCTGGGCGGCACGGTCCGTGCGCGCGGCCTTGCGGGTCAAGGAGCGCAGGAGGCGGCCGGCGGTGGTGTAGCAGGCGGCGAAGGCGCAGCCGATGAGCAGGGCCCAGAAGACGATACGGGGGGTGGCGACCGCCGTCAGCACGGCGATCATGGCCCATCGTTCACCGATGGGCAGGACTATCATCCGGCGCACCCAGACCGTCCAGCCCCGGGCGTCGAGCTTGTCGGAGAGCGCGGCGGTGGGGCTCGTGTTGGCGGTGGCGTCGTGGTTGGCCTCGTTGAACGAGAAGTCCACGACGTGGCGGCAGGTCTGGAGGACCATCGCGCCGAGGGCCAGCACCCATACGTCGTCGCCGCCGCGCGCGGCACCGAGCGCGAGGCCGGCGTAGTAGGCGTACTCCTTGGCCCGGTCGAACGTCGCGTCCAGCCAGGCGCCCATCGTCGAGTACTGGAGCGAGTAGCGGGCGAGCTGCCCGTCGGTGCAGTCCAGGACGAAGGAGAAGAGGAGCAGCAGCCCGGCCGCGACGAACCCGCCGCGCGTGCCGGTCGCCGCGCACCCGGCCGCGACGAGCGCGGTGAGGAGGGAGGCGGTGGTGACCTGGTTGGGGGTGAGGCCCCGGCGGGCGCACCAGCGGGCGATGTAGCGCGAGTACGGGCTGATGAAGAAGGTGGTGAAGAATCCGTCGCGCGCCTTCACGGCGGAGCGGAGGCGTACGGCTTCGTCGTCGACGGCCTCGACGGCGTCCCGTGTCTCCTTGCGGCTCTGCGGATCGACGGGCACGGCCGCGACCAGCGACCCCAGCTCGGGCCGGTGCACCTGGACTCCGTCGGCCGCCAGCGCGTCGGCGAGGCGGTCGGGGAGGGTACGCGCCTCCTCGGCGGCCGGGCGGGCGGGCGCCGTGGTGGAGGCCGCGGGGGGCGCGGCGGAGTCAGGCGCGGCCGCCGCGGGGGCGGTCCCGGCGCCCGCCGGGGCGGCTGCGGGGGTCGCGCCGGTCGCGGAGGCTGCGGGCGGCGTCAGGGACGTGAGCGCGCGGGTCAGGGCCGCGCGGGCCTCGGGCTGGGCCGTGAGCGCGCCGGGGACCGTGGCGGCCGGGAAGCGGGGGTCCGTCAGGGCGAGGCGCAGTGCGTGGACGTGGCCCACGAAGCGGGGGTCGACGACCGCGACGCGCTCGGCGGCCGGGGCGGCGGCGAGCAGCGCGGCGGTCTCCCGCTCGTCGGCGGCGACCCGGACGTCGAAGCCCAGCGACCGCAGATCGCCCTCGAGCGGCGATCCGGGTACCGGAGGACCGGTGAGGATGGCGGTCGACAGACGAACTCACTCCTTGGAGCTGAACGGGGCTGGTGCACGGCGGCTCGGCCCGGTCGGGGGCGGCGGCACGTCGGCAGAGGCTATCGGATGAACGGAAGCCGAAGTTCACTGAGGTTTCCCGGCATCCGACGGCCGTCCGCCAGGACGCGATCATCATCGTCGATGGGCACCCGGCCCCACAAACCGCGGGTGGCCGACGCATAGGGTGGCCGTCATGACGTGGTTGATCACAGGCGGTACGGGATACATCGGCGCCCATGTGGCCAGGGCCATGGCGGAGGCGGGCGAGCGGGTCGTCGTCCTCGACGACGTCTCGACGGGCGTCCCCGAGCGGCTGCCCGCGGACATCCCGCTGGCGCGCGGCTCGCTGGGCGACCGGGAGCTGGTGGACCGGACGCTGGCCGGGCACGGGGTGACCGGTGTGGTGCATCTCGCGGCGAAGAAGCAGGTCGGGGAGTCGGTCGAGCAGCCGCTGCGCTACTACCGGGAGAACGTGCACGGGCTGACCGTGCTGCTGGACGCCGTGGTCGCCGCCGGGGTGGACCGTTTCCTGTTCTCCTCCTCGGCCGCCGTCTACGGCGTACCGGACGTGGAGCTGATCGACGAGGACACCCCGGCGGTGCCGATCAATCCGTACGGGGAGACCAAGCTGGCCGGCGAGTGGCTGGTCCGGGCGACCGGCCGTGCCCACGGCATGGCGACGGCCTGCCTCCGTTACTTCAACGTGGCCGGGGCCGTGCGGCCCGAGCTGGCGGACACCGGCGTGTTCAACATCATCCCGATGTTCTTCGACCGGATCACACGCGGTGAGGCCCCGCGCATCTTCGGTGACGACTACCCGACGCCGGACGGCACCTGCATCCGCGACTACATCCATGTCGCGGACATCGCCGACGCCCACCTCGCGGTCGCCCGCCGCCTCGACGGCCGGAAGGGCGACCTGACCCTGAACATCGGCCGTGGCGAGGGCGTGTCCGTGCGGGAGCTGGCCGACCTCGTGGCCGAGGTCACCGGCAGCGGCCACGAGCCGGTGGTCGAGGCGCGGCGGCCGGGCGACGCGGCGAAGGCGGTGGCGTCGGTGGACCGGATCACCGGGGAACTGGGCTGGACGGCCTCCCTCGGGGTGCGCGACATGGTCGAGTCGGCGTGGGAGGGCTGGTGCCTCCGCCACCCCGAGGCGCGGGCCAAGGCCCGTAGGCGCTGATCGCCGCACCGCCCTGACCAGCGGACATAACCGCAGGTCAGAGCATATGACAACGGTGTTCAGTGCCGGGTTGCAGATACCCCCCACCCGTAGTTCACTGGCCGGTGTCGTCGATCAGCGGGAGGCGTTTCATGGGGGCTGGGCACGATCACGGGCACGGGCACGCACACGGCGGCCCGCCGCCGACGGGGACCGCGGCCGCCGCGTACAAGGGGCGGCTGCGGATCGCGCTGGCGATCACGCTCGCGGTCATGGTGGCCGAGATCGTCGGCGGTGTCCTCGCCGACTCCCTCGCGCTGATCGCGGACGCCGCGCACATGGCCACCGACGCCGTCGGGCTCGCCATGGCGCTGCTGGCCATCCACTTCGCCGGCCGCCCGGCCGACCAGCGGCGTACGTTCGGGTTCGCGCGGGCCGAGATCCTGGCCGCGCTGGCGAACTGTCTGCTCCTGCTGGGTGTGGGCGGCTACCTGCTGTTCGAGGCGGTGCAGCGGTTCATCACGCCGGCCGAGACGAAGGGCGGGGTGGCGATCGCGTTCGCGCTGTTCGGCCTGCTCGCCAACATGGTCTCGCTGTCCATCCTCGTGCGGGGCCAGCGGGAGAGCCTGAACGTGCGCGGCGCGTACCTGGAGGTCCTCGCGGACGCGCTGGGTTCGGTGACGGTGCTGGTCTCGGCCGGGATCATCCTGGCGACCGGCTGGCAGGCGGCGGACCCGATCGCGTCCCTGGTGATCGGCCTGATGATCGTCCCGCGCACGCTGAAGCTGCTGCGCGAGACGCTCGACGTGCTGCTGGAGGCGGCCCCCAAGGGCGTGGACATGGCGGAGGTACGGGCGCACATACTGGCCCTGCCGGGTGTGCAGGACGTCCACGATCTGCACGCCTGGACCATCACGTCCGGCATGCCGGTGCTGTCGGCGCATGTGGTGGTGCATCAGGAAGCCCTCGATTCGGTGGGGCACGAGAAGCTGCTGCACGAGCTCCAGGGGTGCCTGGGCGACCACTTCGACGTCGAGCACTGCACGTTCCAACTGGAGCCGAGCGGTCACGCCGCGCACGAGGCGAAGCTCTGCCACTGATACCGTGGCCCTTCCGTGCCTGTGAGAGGAGCTGAGGTTGATGACTGTCGTGGTGAGCACCCACTCGACCCTGAACCTCAGCCTCCGGGTTCTCGGCTGACCTGATTTCACCGTCGGCCGGGGCCCGCTCACACAAAGGGTTTCCCACGTTGTCCGACAATGCTCCGCACGACGCCTTCTTCGCCCTGCACCACGGTCTGCCTCGGCAGGGCCCCGGTTCCGACGACACCACCCGTCACCTGCTGTCCCTCGCCGGTCCGCTTCCCGAGCGGCCCCGCGTGCTCGACCTGGGCTGCGGCCCCGGCCGGTCCGCGCTGCTGCTGGCCGCGGAGGCCGGTGCGCGCGGCGCGGAGGTGACGGCGGTCGACCTGCACGAGCCGTTCCTGGCCGAGCTGCGGCAGGCCGCCGACGCCCGCGGGCTCGCCGGTTCCGTCCGTACCGTCACGGCCGACATGGCCGAGTTGCCGTACCCCGACGGGTCGTTCGACCTCGTCTGGGCGGAGAGCTCGGCGTACTCGATCGGTTTCGACCGCGCGCTGAACTCCTGGCGCCGGCTCCTCTCCCCCGGCGGGACGCTGGTGGTCACCGAGTGCGAGTGGACGACCGACGAGCCGGGCCCGGAGGCACGGGCCTTCTGGGACCACCACTACGCGCTGCGCACCACCCACGCGAACACGGCGGCGGCCGTCGCGGCCGGCTACCACGTGATCGGGACGTACCACCAGCCGGAGAGCGACTGGGACGCCTACTACGGGCCGCTCGCCGCGCGGGCCGACGCGGCCGACCCCGCCGCACCCGGCATGGCGGAGGCGCTCGCCGCGACGCGCGCGGAGATCGCCATGCGCCGCGAACACGGCACGGAGTACGGGTACACCGGCTACGTACTGCGGCCGGCCGACCCCCGCTGGCGTACGCGGCCGGAGACGGACGCGGACGTCGCCGCCGTACGGGCGGTCAACGCCGCCGCGTTCGGGACGGACGCGGAGGCCCGGCTGGTGGACCGGCTCCGCGAGGACCCGTCGGCCTGGCTGCCGGGCCTGTCGTACGTCGCCGAGGGGCCCGACGGCACGGTCGCCGCGTACGCGCTGGTCACCCGGTGCCGGGTCGGTGGTTCCCCGGCCGCCGCGCTGGCGCCGGTCGCGGTGGCGCCCGCGTACCAGCGGCAGGGCGCCGGGCGGGCGGTGGTGCGCGCGGTGCTGGACGCGGCGCGGCTGCGCGGGGAGCGGTTGGTGCTGGTACTCGGTCATCCGGAGTACTACCCGGCATTCGGTTTCGTGCCTGCTTCGCGGTACGGGATCAGGCCGTCCTTCGACGTGCCGGACGAGGCCATGATGGCGCTCGACCTGGACGGTTGCGGGAACGTGCCGGTGGGCACGATCCACTATCCACCCGCCTTCGGCGTCTGATCCGACATAACGGATGCGGGCCGTCGTGTGCCGACAAGCGGCTTTTGTACGGCAGACTGAGGCGTGCCCCACAGGGCCGAGAACCGAAGCGAAGGATGGTTATGCCGACCACACCAGCCACCGCGGCGAACAGCTCGTCGAACGGAACCGCGCCGTCGATCATGCTCGAACTGGTCGACGAGAACGGCACCACCATCGGCACCGCGGAGAAGCTGGCCGCCCACCAGGCGCCCGGGCAACTGCACCGGGCGTTCTCGGTGTTCCTCTTCGACGAGGAGGGGCGGCTGCTGTTGCAGCGGCGGGCGCTGGGGAAGTACCACTCCCCTGGTGTCTGGTCGAACACGTGCTGCGGGCATCCGTACCCGGGTGAGGCGCCGTTCGCGGCGGCCGCCCGGCGCGTCCATGAGGAGCTGGGTGTGTCGCCCTCGCTGCTCGCCGAGGCGGGCACGGTCCGCTACAACCATCCCGACCCCGCGTCGGGGCTGGTCGAGCAGGAGTACAACCACCTCTTCGTGGGGATGGTGCAGGCTCCGCTGCGGCCGGATCCGGCGGAGGTGGAGGAGACGGCGTTCGTGACGGCGCGTGAGCTGACCGAGCGGCACGCCGCCGATCCGTTCTCCGCCTGGTTCATGACCGTGCTGGACGCGGCGCGCCCGGCGATCAAGGAGCTGACAGGGGAGACCGGGGGCTGGTGACGGCCGTCCCGTCCGGTCCCTCGGCCACCGGGGGACCGGACGGTACCGGCGGTGCGGCGGGCCCCGGTGCCGGTACCGGCAGGGGCCCGGCGGGCAAGGGACCAGCGGGCACAGGACCGGCGGGCACAGGACCGGCGGGCACGGGACCGAGGCCCGGGCCGGCGGGCACGGGTGGCGCCGATGGTGCCGGTGGCGCCGCGGGCACGGCGGGGGTGCCCGGTGACGGAGGTACCGGAGGTGCCTGCGGACCCGACGGTACCGACGTGCCCACCGGCGTCGGCGGCGTCGGCGCCCCGGGAGGCACCCCGGGTCTCAGCGGCAGGGCTGCCCAGATGATCTTGCCGCCGCTCGCGGTGTGCTCGACGTCGCACTCCCCGCCCGCCTCGCGCGTGACCTCCCGCACGAGCAGCAGTCCGCGCCCGCCCGTCCGGCCGTAGTCGGCCTCCAGCGCCTTGGGCCGGTACGGGTGGTTGTCCTCCACCGACACCCGGATCCACTCCGCGCCGATCGCGACCTCGACCGCGAGCTCGGGCGACAGCAGCGCCGCGTGCCGCACGGCATTGGTCACCAGCTCGGACACGATCAGCAGCAGCGCGTGGCCGATGTCGTCGTGGACCGGCGCGCCTTGACGTTTCAGCAGGTCCCGTACGGCACGCCTGGCCTGCGGTACGGAGACATCGACCGCGGGAGCGGTGAATCGCCAGACCCCTTCGTACGAGGGGGGCCGGGCCGGGACACTCCCGCGACTCTCCACGGTCCGGTTTGCACCCTCGTGCTCCATTGTCGCCACATCATCGAGTGTTGGTACCGGATGGCCCCGGTCCGGGCCACTGACCAGAAGTCAGCAGCTATCGACGCTTTCTGACCGTACGCGTACTGCGGCGTCACGTGTTCGACCGTTCCGGATTGTCTCCGGATAGCATCCGGCACATGGAGCAGCCGGAGCTGGAGCATTCCGTCACGGACGGTGTCGCCACCGTCGTCATCAGCAACCCCGCCAAGCGCAACGCCATGACGGCCGGCATGTGGCGCGCGCTGCCGGAGCTGCTCGCCTCGCTGGCGGCCGACCGGAGCGTCCGGGCACTGGTGCTGACCGGCGCGGGGGCCTCGTTCTGCGCCGGGGCCGACATCTCGGCCTTGCGCGAGCCGGACGACGAGCAGCAGTCGCTCGCCGTGCGGGCCGAGGAGGCGCTGGCCGGCTTCCCCAAGCCGACGCTCGCCGCCGTGCGCGGCCACTGCGTGGGCGGCGGCAGTCAGCTCGCGGCCGCGTGCGACCTGCGGTTCGCCGAGGAGGGCGCGCTGTTCGGCATCACGCCGGCGAAGCTGGGCATCGTCTACCCCTCGTCCTCCACCCGGCGGCTGGTGTCCCTGGTGGGGCCTTCGGCCGCCAAGTACCTCCTCTTCTCCGGCGAGTTGATCGACACGGAACGCGCGCTGCGCACCGGGCTGGTGGACGAGGTGCTGCCGGTGGGCGAACTGGACAAGCGGGTGGCGGAGTTCACGCGCGTCCTCGTCTCACGCTCGCGGCTGACGCAGGCGGCGGCGAAGGAGTTCGCGGCGGGCCGGACCGACCGGGACGCGTACTGGGCCGGACAGGCGCGCGGCAGCGGCGAGCGGGAGGAGGGCGTCGCAGCCTTCCTGGAGCGGCGGGCCCCCCGCTTCACGTACGAGGTGTAGCCCGCTCAGATGGCCTGGTCACGCCAGTGGGCGACGATCTCCGCGGGTGCCTTCTCCGGCGATCCCGCGTGGTACGGGGGCTGAGGGTCGTACTCGGTCAGGAGCTGGACGGTCTGGGCGACTTCGTCACCCGCGATCCGGCCGAGCAGGTGCAGCGCCATGTCGATACCGGAGGAGACGCCGGCGGCGGTGACGTACTTGCCGTCGAAGACGACGCGTTCGCCGGTGGGTTCGGCGCCCAGGGCCCGCAGTTCGTCCATGGCCAGCCAGTGGGTGGTGGCGCGCCGGCCCTTCAGGAGGCCCGCCGCCGCCAGGAGCAGGGAGCCGGTGCACACGGACGTGGTCCAGGTGCTGGTGGCGTCGGCGGCGCGGAGCCAGTCGAGCAGCTCCGGGTCGTTCACGGCCTCGCGGGTTTCGGGTCCGCCGGGGACGAGGAGGATGTCCGGGCTCGGCACCTCCGCGAGGGCGCGGTCGGCGACGAGGGCGAGGTTGCCCTGGTCGTTGCGGACCGGCCCGGCCTCCTTGGCGACGAAGACGGTCTCGGCTCCGGGCAGGTGGCTGATCAGCTCGAAGGGGCCGACCGCGTCGAGGGTGGTGAAGCCCGGGTAGAGGAGGATGGCGATCTGCATGGGTGCTGTCCTTTCAGCGGGTGGGTACGGGCGGCGGCGCGTGGAAGCGGCGCCGGTATTCGGCGGGCGGGGTGCCGAGCGCCTTGAGGAAGGCGCGGCGCATCGCCTCCGGCGTGCCGTAGCCGGACGCGCGGGCGACCTCGTGGACGCCCCGGGTGGTGTCCTCCAGGAGGCGGCGGGCGTGTTCGAGGCGGACGCGCTCGACGTACCGGCCGGGTGTCGTGCCGGTCTCGGCCTGGAAGGCGCGGGCGAAGTGGCGCGGTGAGAGGCGGGCGCGGGCGGCCAGGGCGTCGACCGAGAGGTCGGCGGACGGGTGCTCGGTGATGAACTGCTGGACCTCGCGCAGCGGCTCGCGCCGGGCGGTCTGGGCGGCGAGCTGGGCGCTGAACTGGGCCTGGTTGCCCGGGCGGCGGAGGAAGACCACCAGGTGGCGGGCGATGGTGAGCGCCGCGTCGCGGCCGTGGTCCTCCTCGACCAGGGCGAGGGCGAGGTCGATGCCCGCGGTGACCCCGGCGGAGGTGGCGAGGTTCCCGTCCCGTACGAAGATCGGGTCCGCGTCGACCTCCACCGCCGGGTGGGTGCGGGCGAGGTGGTCGCAGAACGCCCAGTGCGTGGTGACGCGCCGGCCGTCCAGCAGGCCCGCCTCGGCGAGGAGGACGGCGCCGGTGCACACCGAGACCAGGCGCTGGGCGCGCGGGGCGTGGACGCGGAGCCAGTCGACCAGGCGCGGGTCGGGTTCGCGGGTGCCGTCGCCGCCGGGGACCAGGAGGGTGTGCGGCGGCTCGGCGTCGGCGAGGGAGGTGTCGGCGGCGAGCCGCAGGCCGCTCTGGGTGCGTACGGGCGCTCCGTCGAGCGAGGCGGTGCGGATCGGGTAGGGGACGGGGGCGCCGCTGAGGTGGGCCGCCCCGGCGAACACCTCCACCGGTCCGGTGACGTCCAGGCTCTGCACGCCGTCGAAGAGGACGACGAGTACGGGTCGCTGCGTCATGCCCTTCATCCTTCGGGGCGGGCCCGGCGGCCGCAATGACGAAGAGCCCACCTTTCCTGCCATCCGCGACCCGGCCCCTGGTCACGTACCAACCAGTCGGTAACCTGTGCCCATGACGACTCTGCCGCCGCGCGCCGGACGCCGCTGCCACAACGCCATCAACCCGCTGCACTCGACGGTGTACTTCTCGCCGGACTTCGCCAAGGAGCTGGCGGCGCTCGGCGTCACGGACGCCGGCGCCGCGTACTTCGCCGGGCGCGCCGCCGCCATGGGCCCGGTCGGGCCGGGGGTCGTCTCGGCGTCCTTCTACAACTTCAACCACGAGCTCGTCGCCCGCCACCTGCCGGCCGTCTGGGACACCGCCGCGCCCGAGGCGGTGCTCGCCGCCCGGCTGCGGGCGGCCGACGCCACGCTGCGGCGCCTGCTCGGTGACGCGGTGGTCGCGTCGGAGGAGATGGCCGAGGCCGCCCGGCTCGCCCTGCGGGCCGCCGAGGCGTGCACCCGGCACGCCCGCCCGCTGTACGCCGCCCACGCCGACCTGCCGGTGCCCGAGGAGCCGCACCTGGCGTACTGGCACGCGGCGACGCTGCTGCGCGAGCACCGGGGCGACGGGCACCTGGTCGCGCTGCTGTCCGCCGGGCTGGACCCGCTGGAGGCGCTGGTCAGCCACACGGCGACCGGCAAGGGCATGGCGCCCCGCTGGATCCTCGCCACGCGCGGCTGGCGGCGCGCCGACTGGGACGCGGCGGCCGAGCGGCTGCGCGGGCGCGGACTGCTGGACGCGGCGGGCGAGTTGACCGAGGCGGGTGCTGCCCTGCGCGCCGACCTGGAGGACCACACGGACCGGCTGGACGCCGCCCCCTACGAGCACCTCGGCGCGGCCGGCGTCGAGCGGCTCACCGAACTGGGGCGGGGCTTCCTGGGCGCGGCGGTGGCGGCGGGCGCGTTCCCGCAGGACCTGGCCGGCAAGGGCTGAGGCCTCACCGGAACGTTTCGCCGCATACACGGCGGCAACCCGCAAGGGGCAACCGACAGCACATGGAGGTGCCCCTTGCGTACCATCGCCGACTTCTTCCGCATGATCGGCTCGGCCGTCGCCACCGTCGTCACGCTGCCGTTCCGGCTGCTGGCGCGGCTCTTCGGCGGGGCGTCGCGGGGCGGGGGGCGGGCGCGCCGCGCCTGACGACGGGGCAGGCGGACAGGTCGCACGGTGACCCGGCAGAATGCAACCTCAAGCTGGCAGGCACGAGAAGGCGAGTCGGGACACCGTGACGACGTCCATCGAAGGCAGGATCGCCGAGGAGCTCGGCGTACGGGAGCGGCAGGTGAAGGCGGCCGTCGAGCTGCTCGACGGCGGGTCGACCGTGCCGTTCATCGCGCGCTACCGCAAGGAAGCGACCGAGATGCTCGACGACGCGCAGCTCCGCACGCTCGAGGAGCGGCTGCGGTATCTGCGGGAGCTGGAGGACCGGCGGGCCGCCATCCTCGACTCCGTGCGCGAGCAGGGCAAGCTCACCGAGGAGCTGGAGGCGCGCATCCGGGCCGCCGACACCAAGGCGCGGCTGGAGGACATCTACCTGCCGTTCAAGCCCAAGCGGCGGACCAAGGCGCAGATCGCCCGCGAGGCCGGTCTGGAGCCGCTGGCGGACGGGCTGCTGGGCGACCCGTCGGTGGAGCCGCTCGCCGCGGCCGCCGCGTTCGTCGACGCCGACAAGGGCGTCGCGGACCCGGCCGCCGCGCTGGAGGGCGCCCGCGCCATCCTCACCGAGCGGTTCTCCGAGGACGCCGACCTGATCGGCGAGCTGCGCGAGCGGATGTGGACGCGCGGGCGGCTGGCCGCGAAGGTCCGCGAGGGCAAGGAGGAGGCGGGCGCGAAGTTCGCCGACTACTTCGACTTCGCCGAGCCGTTCACCGAGCTGCCCTCGCACCGGGTCCTCGCGATGCTGCGCGGCGAGAAGGAGGAGGTCCTGGACCTCGTCCTGGAGCCCGAGGAGCCGGTCGAGGGTCCTTCGTCGTACGAGGGCATCATCGCCTCCCGCTTCGGGATCTCCCAGCAGGGCCGCCCCGGCGACAAGTGGCTGGGCGAGACCGTCCGCTGGGCGTGGCGCACCCGCGTCCTCGTCCACCTGGGCATCGACCTGCGGCTGCGGCTGCGGACGGCGGCGGAGGACGAGGCGGTACGGGTCTTCGCCGCGAACCTGCGCGACCTGCTGCTCGCGGCGCCCGCCGGGACGCGGGCGACGCTGGGGCTCGACCCCGGTTTCCGTACGGGCGTGAAGGTCGCCGTCGTGGACGCGACCGGCAAGGTCGTCGCCACCGACACGATCTACCCGCACGTCCCGGCCAACAAGTGGGACCAGTCGCTGGCCACCCTGGCGCGGCTGGCGAAGGAGCACGCGGTCGAGCTGGTCGCCATCGGCAACGGCACCGCCTCGCGCGAGACCGACAAGCTCGCCGGTGAGCTGATCGCCAGGCACCCGGAGCTGAAGCTCACCAAGGTGATGGTGTCGGAGGCGGGCGCGTCGGTGTACTCGGCGTCCGCGTTCGCCTCGCAGGAACTGCCGGACCTCGACGTCTCGCTGCGCGGTGCCGTCTCGATCGCGCGCCGGCTCCAGGACCCGCTCGCCGAACTGGTCAAGATCGACCCGAAGTCGATCGGCGTCGGGCAGTACCAGCACGACCTGTCCGAGGTGAAGCTGTCGCGCTCGCTGGACGCGGTCGTCGAGGACTGTGTGAACGGTGTCGGGGTGGACGTCAACACCGCCTCCGCGCCGCTGCTGTCGCGCGTGTCCGGCATCGGCGCGGGCCTGGCGGAGAACATCGTGGCGCACCGGGACGCCAACGGCCCCTTCCGGTCGCGCAAGGCGCTCAAGGACGTGGCCCGGCTCGGCCCGAAGGCGTACGAGCAGTGCGCGGGCTTCCTGCGCATCCGGGGCGGCGACGACCCGCTGGACGCCTCCAGCGTGCACCCCGAGGCGTATCCGGTGGTGCGGCGGATGGTGAAGACGACGGGAGGCGAGGTCGCGTCGCTGATCGGCAACACCTCGGTGCTGCGGTCGCTGCGGCCGGACGACTTCGTGGACGACACCTTCGGTCTGCCGACCGTCACCGACATCCTCCGCGAGCTGGAGAAGCCGGGGCGCGACCCGCGGCCCGCGTTCAAGACGGCCACCTTCAAGGAGGGCGTCGAGAAGATCGGCGACCTGGAGTCCGGGATGGTGCTGGAGGGCGTCGTCACGAACGTGGCCGCCTTCGGCGCGTTCGTGGACGTCGGTGTGCACCAGGACGGGCTCGTCCACGTGTCGGCGATGTCCCGGAACTTCGTCAAGGACCCGCGCGAGGTGGTCAAGCCGGGTGACGTGGTGAAGGTGAAGGTGCTGGACGTCGACATCCCGCGCAAGCGGATCTCGCTGACCCTGCGGCTGGACGACGAGACGTCCGCCGCGGACGGGGCGTCGCCGAAGCGGGAACGGGGCGGCCGGCCGCCGCAGCAGCGGCAGGGCAGCGGTGGCGGTGGCGGTGGCCGTGGTGACCGGCGCGGTGGCGGCGGCGGTGGCGGCTCACGGGGCGGCGGGCGCCAGTCGCAGGCCCCCGCACCCGCCAACAGCGCCATGGCGGACGCCCTGCGCAAGGCGGGCCTGCTGGGCGGTGGCAGCGGCGGCGGGAAGGGCCGCCGCTGAGGCGTGACGCACGGGGGCAGGGGAACGCCTGCCCCCGCAACGCGCCTTCCCGGTGCGGTGGACTCCCGGCGCAAGGAGCGCAGGACCGAGGATGGCGGTGCCGCCGCCGAGGAACCGGGCCGCCAGGCCCGAGGGGGCTTTGCCGGACGAGAGGACGTAAACCCCAGGGCCTCAGAGCCTGTTCCGAACGGTGTCGGCGGTCTGCACGTCGTCACCGTCCCCGAACTCCGGCTCTTTAAGGCCCTTTTGATGCCCGAACGACGCCTCGCCACTGTTGTTCAGTATTCAAAATCCTCATCACAGGACACTCCAGGCCTGCCCTGTTACGCTGGACGCGTGATCATCTCCAGCATCAGGTCTGGCAGAGAGCAAGCAGGTAGCGCCTTGCTCTGAGGGAGTCCCCCATGAGGACAATGATCAGCTTTCTTGCAGCGCCGGCCCTCGCCATCGCCCTGTGTGGGACCACGAATGCACCATCGGCGGAACGCGCTCCCGGGGTGTCGAAGCAATCCGAGGCGGCTGTGGTTCAAGTGCTGGGGGATATCGGCTCCGGTAGTGGATTTTTCTATGACGCCACCCAGGGCCTCATTGCCACTACTGCGTCTACTGTCGCGGGGCAGAACAGCTTGTCCGTGGTGGTACCGGGCCAGCAACCCGTATCTGCCCAGATACTGGGCAGTGACCTTTGCCAAGATCTTGCCGTGCTCAAACTCCCATCCCCGCCGAGCGGATTGACCGGGCTGTCATTCGGAGACAGTGACGAGGTGTTTGCCGGGGATGCCCTCACATCTCTCGGCTACCCTGACGCAGGGAAAAGTGGAGCGAAGGTAGTGGCGATCCCCGGCGAAGCAGCGGATGAGCCACTCGGGGATTACACACCGGCTCCGTCGAGTCCGGACTACCCTTCCTTGGTCTACCATTCTGCGGCCGTAAAGGGCGGGGACATTGGCGGGCCAGTACTCAACAGCGATGGGGACGTGGTCGGCATCAATACGGGGGCCTGGGTGGAAGAAGAAGGCCAGTTGGCTCTGGCGATAAGCAGTAACCAGGCGAAGTCCGAGCTCCCTGACCTGGCTGCAGGGCAAGTGAAGAACGATCCCGGTTGGTGGCTCCTGGCCGTGTCGGATCCGGGTCTCCCTAACGATCCTTCCGTCAGCAGCATCAAGCAGCCCGTACAGAATGCGCAGAAGCGTCTTCAAGACGAAGGAATCGATGGCCTTTTCATCGGTGCGGTGCGTGCGGACTCACCGGCCGGCAAGGCGAACCTTCAACAGGGAGCCGTGATTACCACGGTCAACGGAGAAGGTGTGTCTTCGTTCTCCGAACTGTGTAATGTCCTCGATCCGGCATCACCTGGCGAAAAACTGAGCCTGGAAGGCGTTTATTCAGGAGTCGGCGCAGCCGGGCACGCGTTCGGTGATACATGGAGCGCCGAGCTGTCACTGGAAGGCACGCCCTAAGAGCCTGGTGCCGGACGGCTGTCCAGCGGCTTCGTCGCCGTAGCCGCCTTCATGATCTGCTTTCGTCGACTGGCGCTCCTCCAAGGCGTTCGCCTCACAGCTCGGTCACCTTGCCGTCGGCCACCTCGACGCGGCGCGTGGTGTGGACCGCGTCGAGCATGCGGCGGTCGTGGGTGACCAGGAGCAGGGTTCCCGTGTAGGTGTCGAGGGCCGATTCCAACTGCTCGATGGCCGGCAGGTCCAGGTGGTTGGTCGGCTCGTCCAGGACCAGCAGGTTCACGCCACGGCCTTGGAGCAGGGCGAGGGCGGCGCGGGTGCGTTCGCCCGGCGAGAGGGACGTCGCGGAGCGCGTCACGTGGTGGGCCTTGAGGCCGAACTTGGCGAGCAGGGTGCGTACGTCGGCCGGCTCGGTGTCGGGTACGGCCGCGCAGAAGGCGTCCAGCAGGGATTCCTGCCCGTGGAAGAGCCGGCGGGCCTGGTCTACCTCCCCGACGACGACGCCCGAACCGAGCGATGCGTGCCCGGCGTCCAGCGGGAGGCGGCCGAGGAGCGCGGCCAGCAAGGTCGACTTGCCCGCGCCGTTGGCGCCGGTGATGGCGACCCGGTCGGCCCAGTCGATCTGGAGCGAGGCGGGGCCGAAGCGGAAGTCGCCTCGGAGGGCCTCGGCGTCGCGCAGGGTCGCCACGACCGCGCCGGAGCGCGGGGCGGCGGCGATCTCCATCCGCAGCTCCCACTCCTTGCGGGGCTCGTCGACGACGTCGAGCCGCTCGATCATGCGCTGGGTCTGCCGGGCCTTGGCGGCCTGCTTCTCGCTCGCCTCGCTGCGGAACTTGCGGCCGATCTTGTCGTTGTCGTTGCCGGCCTTGCGGCGGGCGTTCTTGACGCCCTTGTCCATCCAGGAGCGCTGCATCTGGGCGCGGCCTTCGAGGGCGGCCTTCTTGTCGGCGAACTCCTCGTACTCCTCGCGGGCGTGCCGGCGGGCGGTCTCCCGCTCCTCCAGATACGCCTCGTAACCGCCTCCGTAGAGCCGGATCTGCTGCTGCGCCAGGTCCAGTTCGAGGACCTTCGTCACGGTACGGGCGAGGAACTCGCGGTCGTGGCTGATGACGACCGTCCCGGCGCGCAGCCCCTGGACGAAGCGTTCCAGGCGCTCCAGGCCGTCCAGGTCGAGGTCGTTCGTCGGCTCGTCGAGCAGGAACACGTCGTAGCGGGACAGCAGCAGGGAGGCGAGACCCGCGCGGGCGGCCTGGCCGCCGGACAGGGACGTCATCGGCCGGTCGAGCCCGACGGTCAGGCCGAGGGAACCGGCCACCTCCTCGGCGCGCTCGTCGAGGTCGGCGCCGCCCAGGTTCAGCCAGCGCTCCAGGGCGGTGGCGTACGCGTCGTCGGCGCCGGGCGTGCCGTCGACCAGGCCCTGCGTGGCCTCGTCCATCTCGACCTGGGCGGCGGCCACCCCGGTGCGGCGGGCGAGGAAGCCGCGCACGGTCTCGCCCTCGCGGCGCTCCGGCTCCTGCGGGAGGTGGCCGACGGTAGCGGTGGGCGGCGACAGGCGCAGCTCCCCGTGCTCGGGCGTGTCCAGCCCGGCGAGGAGCCGCAGCAGGGTGGACTTGCCGGCGCCGTTCACGCCGACGAGGCCGATCACGTCGCCGGGTGCGACGACGAGGTCGAGGCCGGAGAAGAGGGAACGTTCGCCGTGGCCGGCGGCGAGGTCCTTGGCGACGAGGGTGGCAGTCATCAGGGGGTCGATCCTAGGCGGTCACCGCCGCGACGATCACGCCGCCCATGGTGCGGGCCACCAGGTACGACCGTCCCCTGACCGTCCGGGCGTCCAGCGGTATCCGGTGCGCGCCCGGCTCCAATAAGCCGTCGAACAGCTCCTGGGTGCGGGTGCGGCGCAGGCGGTCCAGCCGGTACGCCACGACCTGGACGCGGCAGGTGGATCCGACCTCCACCGTCGCCTCGCCGCCGGTTACCGCCAGGCCGGTCAGACGTCGCCGGTCCGGCGGCGTGCGGTCCAGGGCCTGTTCGATCTGTGCGACGAGCAGGGGGATGATGGGCGCGAGCCCGTCGACGTACGCGACGTCCGCGTCCGCCCGGTCGAACGCCTCTCTCACCGCCGCGCGCCGCTCCTCCCCCACCGCCCGGCCGAACGCCACCGCTCCGTACGCCCGCAGCTCCTCGGGCGGTACGGCGACGGCGTCCTCGGCGATGTCGGCACCGATGCCGATGGTGCGCAGCGCGGCGGCGAGCCTGGCGAGGACGGCGACGCGGGCGCCGATCAGCAGGACGCGGCGGCGGGCGGGAGCGCTCGGGAGGAGGCGTTCCAGCTCGGTGCGGTACTGGTCGCCACGGAAGCGGAACGGGCCTATGCCGTGGTAGCCGTTCAGCTCCAGGTCGGCGGACTCGTCCGTCTGCCAGGCGAAGTCCCGCCAGACGACGTCGTCGCCGTCCCGCTCGATCACGGCCGTGACCGCGCCGCACCCGAGGCTCTCGCACTCGGGGCAGCCGTAGATCACGTACCTGCCGCCGGGAAGGGGTGCTTCGGCGTCCAGCATCATGCGGCGCACGTGGTCGGTGAAGATGGCGGGCGGTACGTCGGAGGCGAGCGGGGACACGGCGTCGAGGTCGGAGAGCTGGTGGAGGAGTGGACGGCCGTCGACGACGAAGTCGAGGAAGTCGCGGTGCGCCTGATACACGCCCTTGGTGAGGACGCCGCCGGCCCTGATCGCGGGCGCGAGGGCGAAGGACACGTACGCGTGACCGCGCGCCGCGTCGTGTGCTTGGGCGCTCTGTTGGGCGCGGTCCCGGGCGGGCTTGTGGGCGGGTTCCTGGGCGGGTCCCGGCGCGGGTCCCGGCGCGGGTCCCTGGGCGGGTCCCTGGGCGGGTCCCTGGGCGGGTGCCTGGGCGCGTGCGCGCTCGCGTTCTCGGTGGTGTACTCGGTCGCTTTCTCTGTCGTGCTCGTGCTCGGGAGGCATGCCGGGTGTATTCCCGCCCGGCGCCCCTCCGCTACCGTCCCGGCATGAGCGGTGACGTGATCGTGGTGGGTGGCGGGGTCATCGGGCTGACGACGGCCCTCACCCTGGCGGAGCGCGGCCTGCGCGTGCGCGTGTGGACGCGTGACGCGCCTGGTGACACCACCTCCGCGGTGGCGGGCGCGCTGTGGTGGCCGTACCGCATCGAGCCCGTGGAGCGGGTCGGCGCCTGGGCGCTGGCGTCACTGCGCGTGTACGAGCGGCTCGCCGGCGAACCGGAGGCGACCGGCGTACGCATGGTGGCGGGCGTCCACGCGGACACGGAGCTGAGCGCGCTCGGTACGTGGGCGGGCGAGGTGCCGGGGCTGCGGCAGCTCCCGTCGGGTGGTCTGGCCGCCCGACTGCCGCTGATCGACATGCCGGTCCACCTGGCGTGGCTGCGGGCGCGGCTGGAGGCGGCGGGCGGGGTCGTCGAGACGCGGGCGGTGTCGTCCTTCACGGAGGCGCCGGCCCCGGTGGTGGTCAACTGCGCGGGGCTGGGCGCGCGGGACCTCGTACCGGACCCGGGGGTGCGGCCGGTGCGCGGCCAGCTCGTCCTGGTGGAGAACCCGGGCGTGGCGGAGTGGTTCGTCGCGGCGGACGCCTCGGCGAGCACCGCGACGTACTTCTTCCCGCAGCCGGGCCGGCTGGTCCTTGGCGGTACGGCGGAGGAGGACGACTGGCGTACCGAACCGGACGCGGGGACGGCCGCCGCGATCGTGGCGCGGTGCGCGCGCGTCCGCCCCGAGATCGGCCGCGCCCGCGTGCTGGGGCACCGCGCGGGGCTCCGCCCGGTGCGCTCGGCGGGTGTCCGGCTCGGTGCGGAGCCCTTGGCGGCCGGCGGCGTGCTGGTCCACAACTACGGCCACGGCGGCGCGGGCGTGACCGTCGCGTGGGGCTGCGCGGAGGAGGCGGCACGGCTGGTCACCGGGTGATCCCGGCGACCCGGCTCACCCCTGGTACTCGGTGAGGTCGATGGCGTGGACGTGCAGCGGAACGCCGTGCACCGGGTGGGTCGTCTCGCGCTCCGGCACCATGCCGAGCTTGCGCATGACGTTCTCGGCGGCGTCGTTCCCCAGCCGGGCGATGCCCACGACCCGGTCCAGGCCACGGTCCTGGAGCGCGAACTCCAGCACGGCGTGGGCGGCCTCGGAGGCGTACCCCTGGCCCCAGAACGGACGGCCGAGACGGAAGACGAGCTCGACGGCCGGCAGCACCTCGGGCAGGTACTCGGGTACGGACAGGCCCGCGAAACCGATCAGCTCCCCCGAGGCGAGGAGCTCGACGGCGAAGAGCCCGAAGCCCTCCTCGTCCCACTCCTCCTCCCACCGCTCGATGTCCTCGGCCGTCCCCTCCAGGTCACGGACCGAACCGTCGCCGATCCAGCGCATGACCTCGGGATCCGCGTCGATGTCGGCCATGGGGACGAGGTCGTCGTCGTGCCAGCGGCGCAGGAGGAGTCGGGGAGTGAGGATCTCGGTCATGCCGCCATCCTCGCCGATGGAGGCCTCGCGACGTGAATCGGCCACACTCCCCGGGCCGGGTCCCCCGCTCCCCGTCAGGCGGGGGGTTCGCCGGTGTCGCGGTCCCGGTCCTTGTCCCGTTCCTCGTCCTTGGCCGGGCCGATGCGGATCTCGAACTCGCCCGCGTACTTCTCGTGGCCCGCGATCACGGCTTCCTCCACGGCCTCCTCGGCGAGTTCCCCACGGACGATCAGCGGGTCCTGGCGGAGGTCCCGCATGAGGGAGAGGCACATGCCGACCATCACCAGGACGAACGGGGCCGCGACGAGGATCGTCAGGTGTTGCAGGCCCGCGAGGGCGTCGCCCTTGCCCTCGCCGACGAGCAGCATCACGGCCGCCACGCCACCGGTCACCACGCCCCAGAAGATGACGACGAACCGGGCGGGTTCGAAGGTGCCCTTCTGGGAGAGGGTGCCCATCACGATGGAGGCGGCGTCGGCGCCGGAGATGAAGAAGATGCCGACCAGGATCATCACGAGCAGGCTCATGACGCCGGCGATCGGGAACTCCTGGAGTACGCCGAAGAGCTGGGCCTCCGGCGTGGTCGCGCCCCCGAGGTCGCCGCGCTCCCTCAGGTGCATGGACGTACCGCCGAAGATGGCGAACCAGATGAGGCTCACGGTGCTCGGCACGAGGATGACGCCGCCGACGAACTGTCGGATCGTCCGGCCCCGGCTGATGCGGGCGATGAACATGCCGACGAACGGCGTCCAGGAGATCCACCACGCCCAGTAGAAGACCGTCCAGCTACTCAGCCAGTCGGCGACGTCACCGCCGCCGGTGGCCGCCTCGGTGCGGCCGGCCAACTGCCACAGCTCGTCGAAGTAGGAGGCGAGGGAGGTGGGGATCAGGTCCAGGACGAGGATGGTGGGGCCGGCGACGAAGACGAACAGGGCGAGCACGACGGCCAGCACCATGTTGGTGTTGGAGAGCCACTGGATGCCCCGCTCGACACCCGAGACGGCGGAGAAGACGAAGCACACCGTCAGCACGCCGATGATGCTGACGAGCAGTCCGGTCCCGGCCCTGTCCAGCCACCCCACCTCGTGCATACCGCTGCCGATCTGGAGCGCGCCGAGGCCCAGGGAGGTGGCGGAGCCGAAGAGCGTGGCGAAGATCGCCAGGATGTCGATCACCCGGCCGGGTACGCCGTCGGCGCGCTTCTTGCCGATGAGCGGCTCGAAGACGGCGCTGATCGTCTGCCGCCTCCGGCGCCGGAAGGTGCTGTACGCGATGGCCAGGCCGACCACCGCGTAAATCGCCCAGGGGTGCAGGGTCCAGTGGAAGAGCGTGGTGGCGAGCGCCGTCTGCATGGCGTCCGCCGAGTCGGCGGGGTCGGTGCCCGGTGGTGGGGTGGTGTAGTGCGCGAGGGGTTCGCTGACGCCGTAGAACATCAGGCCGATGCCCATGCCGGCGCTGAACATCATGGCGACCCAGGAGACGGTGCGGAACTCCGGCTTCTCGTGCTCCTGGCCCAGTTGGATCCGTCCGTACCGGCTGATGGCGAGCCAGAGGGCGAAGACGACGAAGCCCGAGGCGGCCAGGACGAACGCCCAGCCGCCGTTGTGCATCAGGCCGTTCAGCATGGAGTCGGAGACGCTCTCCAGCGACTTGGTGGCGGAGGCGCCCCAGATCACGAAGGCCAGGGTGAGCACGGCCGTCACGCCGAACACCAGTCGGTCGGTGACGGGCGGCTTGTCCTCGTGCGGGTGGCGGCCGGGGAGGGCCGCCTTCACCGGCAGCCGCATCCGTTGCCCCGGTTTGCGTTGCTCCTGAGACACAGGCGGCACCTTTCGCGATCATGGCCTGATTCCGCTTTAACTACCCCCTACCACGCCAGGCACACCTGTTTCGGTATCAACAGGCGTCGACCGGTGCCCCATCTGTGAGGCGATAGGCCGCCCGTGTGTCGAGGAGCAGCGGCACGAGGGCGCGCTGCGACTGCCGCAGGGGTACGAGGGCGCCGTCGCCGTTCACCCGGGCGACCACGCCGTGCAGCGCCAGTTCGTCCTTGACGTTGCCGTACTGAGCGGGGGTCAGGCGGTAGCCGCAGGGCGGGTCCTGGAGGGTTTCGGCGGGCTCCGGCGGGTCGTTGTCGGCGCCGCCCAGGTGGACCGGGCCACGGTCGCGCAGGCCTTCGAGCCGGGCCGTGGTGGTGGCCGCCTCGATGGTGCCGCGCCGGTCGCCGACGTACCCGAACAGCCCGTCGAGGGCGGCGAGCTGGCTGTCGACGCGGCGCCGGTTGTTGAGGGCCGGGTCCTTCTTCTCCTCGTCCGTGAGGGCGTCGACGCGGGTCTCGACGAGGAGGCCCACGGAGTGCTTGACGCCCGCCGTGTTGCGGAGGATGCGTTCCTGGCCGTCGCCCGCGACCTGCTTGACGGGCTCCCCGGTGACGGGGTCGGTCCAGATGCCGTAGACGCCGCTGTCGAAACCGGCCCGTTCGGCGGCGGGGCGGACGTAGGACTCGGAGAGGGTGTGCGCCTCGTCGTGGACGTGCTCGTCGGTGTTGGGGTTGCGCGGCCAGAGGGAGAGGAGGTCCTTGTCGTAGTAGGGCGGGGTGGCGCCGTACTCGTGCAGGTCGTAGACGACGTCGGGCCGGTGGTCGCGGATCACGGCGGCCAGGGCGCGGCCCTCGGCGGTCTTGAGGGCGATGTGGTCGCGGTTGATGTCGACGCCGTCGGCGTTGCCCCGGGTGTCGGCGGCGCGGCCGTCGGGGTTGGCGGTGGGGACGACGAGGACGGTCGTCCGGGCCAGGAAGCGGAGGGTTTCGCGGTCGTCGGCGTACGCGAGGTCGCGGACGGTCGACAGGCAGGCCTCGCGGCCGGACGGTTCGTCGCCGTGCTGGCTGCAGATGAGGAGCACGGTGTTGGTGCTGGGGGCGGTGGAGACGCGGACGAGCTGGAGGGGCCTGCCCTGCCGGGTGGTGCCGATCCGGGTCGTCGACACGCGGTCGCTCGCCCGGTCGACGGCGGTGAGGAATCGTTGCTCCTCGGCCTGGCTCGTCCAGCGGGCGCCGTCGCTGGTCTCGAAGCCGGTGCGGGGCGGCGGGGCGGGCGAGGCCTGGGCGGGGGCGGTGATCAGCGGGAGGGCGAGGGCGGCGGCGGTGACGGTCACGGCGAGGGCGCGGACGCGTGCGGCGCGTGGGGTCATCGGGTGCTGCCTCCGGGGATCGGCGGGACGGGGCGCGGGGCGGTGACGCCGGCCTGCGGGGCGGTGCGCGGGGCAGCCGGGTGCACGGTACCGGTGGTGGCGCGGAGGAAGGCGGGGGCGCCGCCGACGAGCGGGAGCCTGGCGGAGGTGCGGGTGAGGTCGAGGGTGAGTGTGGGCCTGCTCGCCGGAGGGTCGATGAGGTACTGGTCGGTGCCGGCGACGATGAGGGCGAGGCGGTGGCCGGCCGGGACGACGTGGTCGGTGGCGGCGAGGTCCAGGGTGATGGTGTGGGCCTTGCCGGGTGTCAGGGGGCGGCCCTGGTGCGCGTCGGCCCAGTTGCCGAGGTCGGCCCAGCCCCGGCTGAAGACGGTGAAGCCGACGTCGGTGGTCTTGGCCTTCGTCTCCTTGAAGCAGGCACTGTCGCCGGTGGTGCTCGCGCCCCAGCAGGTCCGTTCGGTGAGGGTGGTGATGCCTTCGCCGGCGGCGCCGTAGTCGCGGATGGTGTCGGGGCCGAGGTCGACGAGGACCGCTGTCAGATGCGCGCTGGTGGTGTTCGGGGTGGCGGTGACGGTGACCGTGGAGGAGCCCGAGAGCCGCAGGTCCCGGGTCAGGGGACGGGAGATGAAGCCCGCCTTGGCAGGCGTGGAGGCGTCGACGTGCGCCGCCCAGTCCAGCTCGTCCAGGTTCGGGTCGTCGGTGAACGTCTCCGTCGCGCCGGGCCGGGCCGGGGCGAGGCCGAGGGTGCCCACGCCGGGCGCCGCGCCCGTGCCGGGGCGGAGCGTGGTGGTGGCCGTGGCGCGCGGCGGCCAGACGCGGTCGGTGGTCCACCGGTCGGGGGAGCGCTCGATGTCGGCCATCGGCTCGCGGTCGACGCCGTTGTCGTAGCCGAGCAGGTAGTGGTCGAACCAGCGGTGCAGGGTGCGTACCCAGTCGGCGCGGCGGAAGTCGAAGGGGTCGACGTGCCCGGTCTGGGAGAGCCAGATCTTGCGCTCCACGCCGTGCTCGGCGAGGGCGTCCCACCACTGGCCGAAGTGCTTGGCGCGGACGTTGAGGTCCTGCTGCCCGTGCACCACGAAGACGCTGGCCTTCACCTTGTGCGCGTCCTTGACGTAGTCGCGTTCGTCCCACAGCGGCGTCCAGTCCCCGGTGCGCGGCGCGTCGTCGACGAGGCGCTGCTGGACGTGGCCGCAGCGGGCGCGGGCGTCGGGGCTGTTGACGTAGTTCGAGAGCCAGTCGGGGCCGGAGTCGTACAGCGGGGCGCCCTTGGCGAAGTAGTAGTCGTACCAGGAGGAGATGGCGCCGATCGGGACGATGGTCTTCAGGCCCTCGACGCCGGTCGCGGCGACGCCGTTGGCGACGGTGCCGTCCCAGCTCTTGCCGATCATGCCGGTGTCGCCGGTGGACCAGCCGGTCGCTCGGGCGCGTTCGGTGCCGGTACGGGTGGTGTAGCCGCGGCCCCGGCCGTTCAGCCAGTCGACGACGGCCTTGGCGGACTGGATGTCGGAGCGGCCGCCGACGTCGTCGCAGCCGTCCGAGCGGCTGGTTCCGGCCAGATCGACGGCGACGAAGGCGTAGCCGCGCGGCACGAAGTAGTTGTCGTAGTACAGCGGGAACTGGACGGGGTTGCCGTCCGCGTCGTACGTCTTCTTCTGGCTCTCGTTGCCGCGCCCGCAGCAGGCGTAGTAGGGGCTGGCGTCCATGATCACGGGGACCTTGCGGCCGCGCTGTGCGGCCTCGCGCGGCCGGACGATGTCGACGGCGACCCGGTCGGTCCGGCCGTCGCGGTCGCCGTCGAGGCCGGTGTCGACCCAGACGGACTCGCGGACGGCGTTGTCGTACGAGTAGATCGGTCGGGACTCGCGGGCGGGAGCGCTGGTCGCGCTCGCCTGCGGCACCAGAGCGGCCATCAGGGCGGCTGTGGCCGCGCCCACGAGGGCTCTGCTCGACATGGGGGTTCTCCGCGCACGTATCGGCATGGCAGCGGAAGGTACACGGGTCAACTCCCGTACGACAGAGGGCAGTACGGGGAGGAATGCGGCAACAGGGCCGACGCGGACGATGGTCGTTCATGTCGGCCAAATGGCGATCGTGTGACAGGTGGGGCCATGGACATGACTGGGGCGCGAGGGGCTGAATAGCCTTCAAGGGATCTTCCGTCCATACGACTTGGAGAGCTTGACGTGCACCGCAGACTGATCGTCCCGAGCGCACTCGCGGCCTCGCTGCTGCTGGCGATCCCGGCATCGGCGGCCGACTACGTACCCGGCGCGCCGGGCATCGGCGACCCCTACTACCCGGCCAGCGGCAACGGCGGATACGACGTGTCGCACTACGACCTGCGCCTGAAGTACCAGCCGAAGACGGACCTGCTGGAGGGTACGGCGACGGTCATCGCCACCACCACGCAGAACCTGTCGCGGTTCAACCTGGACCTCGGCCTCAAGGTCAGCGAGGTGCGGGTGAACGGCAAGAAGGCGAAGTTCACCGCCACCGGCGATCACGAGCTGGAGGTCACCCCGGCCGCTCCGCTGGAGAAGAACCGGGCGATATCGGTTGTCGTACGGTACGCGGGCAAGCCGTCCGAGCTGAAGATCGGCGGCTGGACCGCCTGGCACCGCACCCCCGACGGCGGCGTCGCGGCGCAGGAGCCGGACTCGGCCGTGTGGTGGTTCCCGTCCAACGACCACCCGCTGGACAAGGCGACGTTCGACATATCGGTCTCCGTGCCGGACGGGACGCAGGCCATCAGCAACGGCGTGCTCCAGTCGCAGTCGTCGCGGCTGGGCTGGACGCGCTTCAACTGGCGTTCCAACAAGCCGCAGGCGACGTACCTCGCCACGCTCGCCGTCGGCAAGTTCGACATCACGACGGACAAGACCGACAAGGGCCTGCCCGTCCTCAACGCGTACAGCAAGGACCTCGGCGACAACGCGGGCGCGGCACGGGCCAGCATCGAGCGCACGGCCGAGGTCGCGGAGTGGCTGGAGGAGGTCTTCGGGCCGTACCCCTTCAACGCGCTCGGCGGTTACGTCCCCAATGTGACCAGCGGTTACGCGCTGGAGACGCAGACGCGGCCGTTCTACAGCCCGCGCCAGTTCGCGAACGGCTCGAACGTCTCGGTGGTCGTGCACGAGCTGGCGCACCAGTGGTACGGCGACAGCGTGTCGGTCGACGGCTGGAAGGACATCTGGATCAACGAGGGCTTCGCCCGCTACAGCCAGTGGCTGTGGTCGGAGAAGGAGGGCGAGGGCGCGGCACAGGAGCTGGCGGACTACGTGTACGCCACGCGGGCGGCCGACGACCCGTTCTGGACGGTCAAGCCGGGCGACCCGGGCCCGGACAAGCAGTTCGACATCGCCGTGTACGACCGGGGCGCGCTGGCCCTCCAGGCGCTGCGGAACGAGATCGGTGACGAGGACTTCTTCGCCATCCTGAAGGGCTGGCCGACCGAGCACGCGTACGGCAACGCCAAGGTGTCCGACTTCGTGAAGTACGCCGAGCGCGTCTCGGGCAAGCCGCTCGCGGGGCTCTTCGACACCTGGCTGTACCAGCCGTCGAAGCCGGCCGCCCCGGCGGCCGCCGAGTCGCGGATCGCGCGCTCGGAGGCGGCGCGCTCGCAGTCGGCGGCGAAGCCCGCCCAGCCGAAGTCGTGGAAGAAGATCGCCGCGACGAACACGATCCACGACCACGATCACTGATCGTTGTGCGGGAACGCCGCCGCCCCTCGCGTCCGGGGCGGCGGCGTTCCCGTAACGACTGAAGAGAGCGCTCTCAGAAGATCGGCCGACCGGCTACCCTGCTCCTGTACACAGGTTTCGCCGCGCCGCCGAGGAGCACCCTTGTCCCCCATGCCCGATCCGGCCCCCGGCTCCCGCCCCACCCTGGAGGCCGTCGCGGCCCGCGCCGGGGTCTCGCGGGCGACGGTCTCGCGCGTCGTGAACGGCGGCGCGGGGGTCCGCCGGCCACTGGTGGAGAAGGTGCGCCGGGCGGTCGAGGAGCTGGGTTACATCCCGAACCACGCGGCCCGCACCCTGGTGACCCGGCGCAACGGCGCGGTGGCCGTGATCATCGCGGAGCCGGAGTTCCGGGTGTTCTCCGACCCCTTCTTCGAGCAGCAGGTGCGGGGCATCAGCCGCGAGCTCACCGCGCACGACTCCCAGCTCGTGCTGCTGTGGGTGGAGGGGCCCGGCGAGTACGACCGGATCGCCCGGTACCTGGGCGGCGGCCATGTCGACGGCGCGCTCGCCTTCTCCGTGCACAACGACGACGAGCTGCCCTCCATCATCCGGCGGGCGCAGGTGCCGGCGGTGTTCGGCGGGCGGCCCGGCTGGCCGGGGGCGACGACCGGCCTCACGGTGCCGTACGTCGACTGCGACAACCGGGGCGGCGCCCGGGAGGCCGTACGGCACCTGCTGTCGCTGGGCCGTGAGCGCGTCGCGCACATCGCCGGGCCGCCCGACCAGACGTCCGCCATGGACCGGATCGACGGCTACCGGGACGTCCTGCTGGACGCCGGCCCCGGGCTGATCGCCCAGGGCGACTTCACGGAGGAGAGCGGGGCCCGCGCGATGGCGGAGCTGCTGGGCCGGCGGCCCGACCTGGACGCCGTGTTCGCCGCCAACGACCTGATGGCGTCCGGGGCGCTGCGCGTGCTGCGCGAGCGCGGCCTGCGGGTGCCCGAGGACGTGGCGCTGGTGGGCTTCGACGACATGACGTCCATCGCCGAGGCCACCGACCCGCCGCTGACCACGGTCCGCCAGGACATCGAGGGCATGGGCCGGCTGATGGTCCGGCTGCTGATGCGCGTCCTGAACGCGCAAGAGACCGAGCCCGGAGCGGGCAGCGCCCCGGGCTCGGTGATCACTCCTACGGAACTGGTGCGGCGCGCTTCGGCCTAGGCGTACGGGATGACCAGGACGGAACGGTCCGTGCCCGTCTGGAGCTTCCCCGTGCCGTTGCCGATCGCGTGCCACACCTCCAGGCGTACGGTGCCGCCCTTGAGGTCGCCCAGCGCACCGGTCGCCGACTTCAGCCCGCGCGCCTGGTTGTACTCCTCCCAGCCGGTCACCGGGTCGGTGGCGAAGTAGTGGTACGTCTCCGTCCGCTCGAACGTCCCGTCACCGGTCAGGTCGTAACTGACCCGGGCCTGCTGTCCGAGCCCGACCGTGGTCCCGGCGTCGACCTGGAGCCGGAAGGCGGTGGCGCCGCCCGCCTTCAGCGTGCCGCTGACGCCCCTGGCCTCGTACACCAGCGGCTGGTGCGGGGTGCCGTCGTGGTTGGCGCCGCCCGCCGAGGCGATGGTGTCGCTGCCCGCCGCCGCGCCGGTCGCCGTGGTCAGCGTGCCGCCGGTGCGGAGCTGGAAGGTGTCGCCGGTGGACGGTCCCGGGTCGCTCCCGGTGCCGCTGCCGGTCGCCGTCGAACGCGCCGGGACGGTGAGCTTCGCGCCGTCCGAGAAGGTCACGGTCCGGGCGGTGGAGCCGTGGTTGTGCGCCGCGTACGTCCGTACCGTGCCCTTGGTGAAGACGGCCGAGGTGGGGATGTCACCGGTGACGGTCGCGTCGGGCGCCCCGAGGGCGTCCAGTGTGCCGATCCAGTGGTAGGTGTGCGCCTTGGACTCGCCCGCCTCCGGGGTGTACGCGGCGTGGCCCGCGTCCCACTTCGCCTTGGCGGCGCCGGGGTCGGCCAGCGACTGGAACTCCCACAGGATGTCGCGCCATTCGACGGCCGGGCCGCCGTTCTCCCGCTCCATCTCGGCGATGTTGCGGCGGATGGCGGCCTTCTCGCCACCCAGGTGCAGCGAACCGCCGGTCACCGGAAGGACGTTGATGCCGTGGATCTCCTCCGGGTTGGCGGTCCACCAGGTGGCGTAGGCGGCGCCGCTCCCCCACACCATGCCGGCCGTGTCGTGCCCGAAGGAGGACGGGAAGACCTGCTGGTCGGCGTCGAACCAGTACTGCGCGATCGCCTCCGACTCGGTCGTCAGCAGGTATACGCCCAGGTCACGCAGCGCGGTGTCGCCCGTCGCGGACCCCCACAGCACGAGCCCCGCACTGAGGTTGGTCGACTCGGACGACGACTCCTGGTTGTTGCCGGCCGCGAAGCCCTGGTGGCCGGAGGCCCAGCTATGACCGGCGTACACGTCGAAGCCGCGCAGGAAGGGGAAGGCGGTGTCGGTGCGGCTGGGGTTGGCGGCGTCCCGGACGAGGGTCTTGACCATGCCGCCCCACGCGGAGTCGGCGGCCCAGGCCGGGTCGTACTGGGCGACGATCGCGGCCGCGTAGACGTAGTACGAGTAGTGGAAGTGGTGGTCGTTGAGCTCGGTGTCGCTGCCGTACGAGGCGGGATAGCCGGTCAGCGTCTTCCAGGCCCTGTCGTAGGAGAACTCGTTCGCGCCGCCTGCCGTGAACCAGTCCTGGAGCCGCCCCTTGAGCAGGCCGAGCAGCTTGTCACGGGTCGCGGTCTCGCCGATCTGGTCCGCCAGGGGCACGAGTTGCGCGAGGCGGCCGAGGGCCTTGCCGGTCCAGTACGTGTCGGTGGCGCCGGAGAACGGGTCGGGGGCGTTCGCGGCCTCGGCCAGGTAGCCGCGCAACCGGGCCGGGTCGACTCCGGAGGACTTCGGCAGCCCGGGCAGCACGGCGGCGGCCCGCTGGCTGGTGGTGAACGTGGCGGACTCGCGGACCTTCATGGTGCCGCGCGGTGAGACGTAGGTGTACGGGGTGAGCGCGTCCGTGGTGTTGAGCCACTGGTGCCGGTAGAGGGCCTGGAGGGTGCCGGTCTGGGTGCCCTCCTGGGGCTGGGTGGTGACGGTGTAGGTGGCCCTGACCGTTCCTCCGGTGGAGCTCCAGGCGACCTTGGAGCCGGTGACGAAGCTGTAGGCGTACTTCCGGTACGTGGTCAGCGCGTCCGGCGAGGGCAGGACGGCGAGCGAGAAGTAGTCCTTTCCGCCGAGCCCGGCCGTGAGGGTGGAGCCGGAGACGGTCCAGTCGGTGCCGGTGGGGGCGAAGAGGGCGTAGTGGTGGCCCGCGACGGTGATGCCGAGGACGTTGCCCTGGTCGGCGAAGACGGTGGGGGCGCTCGCCGTGGTGATCCGGGCGTCGCCGCCGCTGCCCTTGGCGTACACGAACGGTGAGCCGTGGCCGATGGTCGTGCGCAGCGTGCGGGCGCCGTCCGACCAGTAGGGGGTGACGGTCCAGTCCGACCAGGCGTCGGCCTTGGTGTCCGGCGAGTTGAGGCCGGTGAGCCCCAGGGTGAGGTCGCGCTTGTGGGCGTACTCGTACTGTCTGCCCTCGCCGACGATCGCGGGGGTGGTCGGGTAACCGATGTCGAGGCCGGCGGCGGTGGCCTGGTAGGTGAGCGGGTGGCCGTACATGGGGGTGGACCAGGGGTTGTCGCCGTACCGCTGGAAGGCGAGCGAGGACCACCAGTCGTTGGTGGGCACCGGCTTGCCCTGGGCGGCGGGGGTGAGCTTGGGCGTGACGGGGGTGCCGGTGTTGGTGGTGGGGCCCGAGGTTCCGGGGGGACGGGTGTCGGAGTAGCTGCCGGCTCCGACGGGGACGGTGGCGGCCACGGCGGGGGTGGTGGTGGTCGCGGTGAGGCCGAGCGCGGCCAGGGCGGTGGCGAGGAACAGGGCGGCTGGTCGGGTGCGGGGGGTTGGCATGTCGGCACCTCGAAGTGATGGCGGGAGAGCGCTGCGAGAGCGCTCTCAGGTGCCCAGGAACGTAAAACTCCTGAAACATGGCTGTCAATACGGGTGACACGCCTGGAAGTTACCGGGGCGGACGGCCGTTACGCGTTCGAGTCTTGACGGGGAGAGGGCGCTCGGGGCACGCTCCAGACGCATGTTCTGAGAGCGCTCTCAGATAGCTCTCGCCCCCTGCTCCCCCGCCGAAGCCAAGGAGGCTTCCCATGCCCATCGCCCGAGCCGCCAGAAGGGCCGCCGTCCGAGTCGGTGCGGTCGCGCTCACCGGGGCCCTGCTCGCCGCCTGCGGATCCGGCGCCTCGGACGAGGCGTCGGACGGCACGGTGACGCTCACCGTCGACCTCTTCGGCTCCTTCGGCTACAAGGAGGCCGGGCTCTACGCCGAGTACGAGAAGCTGCACCCCGGGGTCAAGATCAAGCAGACGGACACGGAGGACGAACAGGACTACTGGAAGTCCCTCCAGACCCGGCTCGCCGGCGGTGGCGGGCTCGCCGACGTCCAGGCGATCGAGGTGGGCCGCATCGCCTCGGTCACCCAGCAGCAGGCGGACAAGTTCGAGGACCTCACCAGGTACGGCGCCGACAAGCTGAAGAACGAGTTCGCCGAGGCCAAGTGGTCGGCGGCCACGACCAAGGACGGCCGGGTGCTGGGCCTCGGCACGGACGTCGGGCCCGAGGCCATGTGCTACCGCACCGACCTGTTCAAGCAGGCCGGGCTGCCCACCGACCGGGCCGAACTGGCGAAGAAGTGGGCCACCTGGGACGGCTACCTGGAGCTCGGCAAGCAGTACAAGGCCAAGGCCCCCGCCAAGAGCGCCTGGCTGGACAGCGTGGGCAGCCTCTTCACGATCATGATCGGGCAGGAGAAGGAGCGGTACTACGACGCCTCCGGCAAGCTCATCTACGAGTCGAACCCGGCCGTCAAGACCGCCTGGGACACCGCCACGCGGGCTGCGGAGGACGGCCTGAGCGCCAAGCTCGACCAGTGGTCCCCGCAGTGGAACCAGGCCTTCGCCGCCGGGTCGTTCGCCACGATCCCCTGCCCCGCGTGGATGCTCGGGTACATCAAGGGCCAGGCGGGTGAGGCCGGCAAGGGCAAGTGGGACATCGCCCGACTGCCGGGCGGCGCGGGCAACTGGGGCGGCTCGTACCTGAGCGTCCCGCGCGCGGCCAAGCACAAGAAGGAGGCGTACGAGCTGATCCAGTGGCTCACGGCACCGGAGCAGCAGGCCAGGCTCTTCGAGAAGCAGGGCAACTTCCCCTCCTCCACGGGCGCCATCGCCAAGGTCGCCGACGCCAAGGACCCGTACTTCTCGGGCGCCCCGATCGGCCAGATCTTCGGCGACGCCGCCAAGGCCGCCCCGGTCCAGGTGCTGGGCGTCCACGACAAGAACGTGGCCGACCAGATCACCAACGCCCTCAGCGAGGTCGAGCGGAAGGGCACGTCACCGGACAAGGCGTGGTCCAACGCCAAGAAGGGCGTCGAAAACGTCACGGGCTGACGCCCTCTCCGTGGTCGCCTGTGCGGGCGGCGGCGCCCTCGGGGTCGCCCGCCCGGTGGGAGCGACCACGGCGCCGCAGTCGGCGTACGGCCGGGGTGGGGCCGTGCAGGGTCGTCCCCGCAGAGGTTGGCGGCAACGGGCGGGCTCCCGACCCCGTAACCCAAGGCCGCCGGCCTCGAGGACACGAGCCCGGAGGGGCCACGCCTCCCACCCACCGGCCTCCGCCGCACCCAACGCGACCCCGCCACCGCACCACCGGCACAAGCCCAAGACCGCATGGCAAGAACAGCCCCCTCCATGTCCAACCGACCCCGAAGGGCCGCACAGTGACCCTCACCGCTCCGGAAGGAACGGCAGCCGCACGGCGGCCGAGCCCACCGGCGAGCCCCCCGCGCGGCGCGAGCCGGGCGCGCCGCGCGTGGCGGGCCTTCTCGCCGTACGCGTACCTCGCCCCGTTCTTCACGCTCTTCGCCGCCTTCGGCCTCTTCCCGCTGCTCTACACGGCGTTCGTGTCGCTCTACCGCGTCGAGCTCCAGACCCCCGGCGACATGGAGTGGCGGGGGCTCGGCAACTACGCCGCGCTCTTCACCGACGAGTTCTTCTGGATCTCGCTGCGCAACACGTTCACCATCGGGGTCATCTCCACGGTCCCGCAGCTCGTGATGGCGCTGGGCCTGGCCCATCTGCTCAACTACAAACTGCGCGGGCGGACGTTCTTCCGTACGGCGATGCTGCTCCCGTACGCCACCTCCGTCGCCGCTGCGACGCTGGTCTTCGCCCAGCTCTTCGGCCGTGACTTCGGGCTCGTCAACTACGTACTGGGGCTGGCCGGCATCGGCCCGGTGGACTGGCAGACGGACACGGTCGCCTCCCAGATCGCCGTGTCGACGATCGTGATCTGGCGCTGGACCGGCTACAACGCGCTGATCTACCTCGCGGGCATGCAGTCCATCCCGAGCGAGCTGTACGAGGCGGCGGAGATGGACGGTGCGTCCCGGTGGCGGCAGTTCTTCCACGTCACGCTGCCCGGCCTGCGTCCGACGATCGTGTTCACCGCCGTCGTGTCGACGATCGGCGCCACCCAGCTCTTCGGTGAGCCGCTGCTGTTCGAGGGGTCGGTGTCGGGCGGAATCTCTCACCAGTACCAGACGCTCGGGCTCTACATGTACGAGCAGGGCTGGGGCTTCTTCCACCTGGGCCGGGCCGCCGCCATCGCCTGGGTGATGTTCCTGTTGATCCTGGTGCTGGTCGGGGTCAACGCCCTGGTCGTGCGCCGCCGTTCCCGCAAGGAGGCCGGCCGATGAGCGCGCGCCGCGCCGGGCGCACCCTGCACGGCGGCAGGGTGGCGTACGCGATCCTCGTCCTCGCCGTCCTGGTGTCGGCCTTCCCGTTCTACTGGACGATCGTCGCCGCCAGCCGTTCCAACGCCGACCTGGCGAAGGTGCCGCCGTCCCTCCTCCCCGGCCCGAACCTGATGCGGAACTTCGAGGCGGTGATGGAGGAGGCGGACATCGGCACGGCGCTGCTCAACTCCCTGATCGTGTCGGGTTCCATCACCGTGGGCACGGTGCTGTGCTGCACCCTCGCCGGGTTCGCCTTCGCCAAGCTGCGCTTCCGTGGCCGGGGCGCGCTGCTCGCCGTCACGGTGGGGACGATGATGATCCCGCCGCAGCTCGGCGTGATCCCGCTGTTCATGCTGATCGCGGAGCTGGAGTGGGTGAACCAGCTCCAGTCGGTGATCCTGCCCGGTCTGGTGTCGGCGTTCGGCGTGTTCTTCATGCGGCAGTTCCTGGTGCAGGCGCTGCCGGACGAGCTGATCGAGGCGGCGCGGGTGGACGGCGCGTCGAGCGCGCGGATCTTCTGGTCGATCGTCGTGCCGATCGCCCGGCCCGGCATGGCGGTGCTGGGGCTGCTGACGTTCATGGCGGCCTGGAACGACTTCTTCTGGCCGATCGTCGCGCTGTCCTCGCAGAACCCGACCGTGCAGGTCGCGCTGCGCCAGCTCGGCGGCGGTTACGTCCACGACCAGTCCGTGATCATGGCGGGCACGCTGCTGGGCACGCTCCCCGTGCTGCTGGTCTTCGGTCTGCTGGGCCGGCAGATCGTCGGCGGCATCATGCAGGGCGCCGTCAAGGGCTGACGCCCCCTCTTCCCTCACCTTCCGTTGGGAGTCCTCTTCCTCATGAACGTCCTCATGAACGAGCCCATGAACGAGCCCATGAACGAGCTCATGAACGCGCTCACCTTTCCGGCCGCCTTCCGCTGGGGCACGGCCACGGCCGCGTACCAGATCGAGGGTGCCGCCGACGAGGACGGCCGGACGCCGTCCATCTGGGACACCTTCAGCCGCAGGCCGGGCGCGGTCCGCAACGGCGACACCGGTGACATCGCCGCGGACCACTACCACCGGATGGCCGAGGACGTCGCCCTGATGAAGGACCTGGGCGTGACGGACTACCGGTTCTCGGTCGCGTGGCCGCGCGTGCAGCCGACGGGGCGGGGACCGGCGGTCCAGAAGGGCCTGGACTTCTACCGCCGGCTCGTCGACGAGCTGCGGGCCGCCGACATCCGGCCGGTCGCCACCCTCTACCACTGGGACCTGCCGCAGGAGCTGGAAGACGCAGGTGGCTGGCCGCAGCGGGAGACGGCCGAGCGGTTCGCCGAGTACGCCGGGCTCGTCGCGGGCGCCCTGGGCGACCGGGTGGCGACGTGGACGACGCTGAACGAACCGTGGTGCGCGGCGTTCCTCGGGTACGCCTCGGGGGAGCACGCCCCGGGCCGTACCGACCCGGCCGCGTCGCTGCGGGCCGCGCACCACCTGAACCTGGCGCACGGGCTGGCCGTTGAGGTGCTGCGCGCCGCCCTCCCGCCGTCGGCGGAGGTCTCACTGACGCTGAACCTGCACGCGGTGCGCGCCCTTTCCGCCTCCACCGAGGACCGGGAGGCGGCGCGGCGCGTCGACGCGCTGGGCAACCGGATCTTCCTGGACCCGGTCTTCCACGGCCGTCTCCCGGAGGACCTGGTGGAGGACACGGCGGCGCTGATGGACTGGGCGTTCGTGCGGGACGGCGATCTGGAGGTGATCGCCTCGCCGGTCGACTCGCTGGGCATCAACTACTACTCCCCGACGGTCGTCGCGGCGGGTACGTCCCGGGCGCCGTCCCCGTGGCCGGGCGCCGAGCCGCACGTCCGTTTCGTACCGGCGCCGGGTCCGCGGACGGCGATGGACTGGCCGGTGGACGCGGACGGGCTGTACGAGCTGCTGACCCGGCTGCGGGACGAGCTGCCCGAGGTGCCGCTGATGGTGACGGAGAACGGCGCAGCGTACGACGACTACGCCGACCCGTCGGGCGAGGTCCACGACCCGGAGCGGGTCGCCTACCTGCACGCGCATCTCGCGGCGGTGCACCGGGCGCTCGCGGACGGGGTGGACGTGCGGGGCTACTTCCTGTGGTCGCTGCTGGACAACTTCGAGTGGGCGTACGGGTACGGCAAGCGGTTCGGCATCGTGCACGTGGACTTCGCGTCACAGCGGCGTACGCCGAAGGACAGCGCCCGCTGGTACGCGGACGTCATCGCACGGGGCGGGCTGCGCGTGCCCCACGGCCCTGGTGGTCCTGGGGGTCCTCGCGGTCCTCGCGGTCCTCGCGGGTGAGCCGGGACTGCTCCCGGTACCGCTTGCGCGCCTCGCGGGCGAGCGGGAGGTAGCGCAGCCGCTCGGGGAGTACGGGGACGACGGCCCGGACGACCCGCCCGAAGCGGCGCAGCGCCCGCTCCTGCTCGTCCGTCCATTCCAGGCCGAGCGCCTCGCGTGCGTCCGGCGGCATCAGCCCGATGGTGACGAAGCGGCGGAACCGGGCGAGCGGCGGGAGCAGCACCGGCCACAGGAGCCGGAGGAGGAGCCGCAGCGGCAGCGGGCCACGGTCGGGCGGGGGGACCGGGCTGTCGGTGGCGACGAGCTCGCGGACGACGACGGTGGCCTCGATCTCCTCGGCGACGACCTTGCGGTAGTAGGGCCAGAACTCCTCGATGGTCTGCGGCATGTCACGGTCGTTGATGCCGAGGACGCGGCCGACCTGGAGCCACTCGGCGTAGAGCTGCCGCTCCTGCGCCTCGGTCATGGGCCGGACCAGGTAGCGGTAGGCGTGGTGGAAGACGGGGAAGCCGGTGGCGTGGACCCAGGCGTAGTTGGCGGGGGTGAGCGCGTGGTACGGGCGGCCCCGGGTGTCGGTGCCCTGGATCGTGGCGTGGAGCTTGCGCAGCCGGCGCCCTTCCCGGGCGGCGTCGGCGCCGCCGTACACCCAGAGCTGGAGGGAGCGCAGGGAGCGCTCGCCGCGGCCCCAGGGATCGGTGCGGAAGACGGAGTGCTCGTCGACGCCGGCGCCGACGGCGGGGTGGGCGACCTGGAGGGTCAGGGCGGCGGGCAGCATGAGCAGGCCCCGGATGTCGCCCGCGAGGCTCCAGAGCACTCCGCCGGGCGGGGGCGGTGCGGGATCGTACGCGGCGGCTGAGGTGCTCATGATCCCAGTATCCGCCGTGGAGAAGTTGGTGTGGTGGTCCGGGGTCCGCAAGATTCCCGGCACACGATGGCTACCGGAAAGTAACCGGGGCTGATTTGATGTGCCGCGCGATGTCCAACCCCCCACTTCCATCTGGAGTTTCCGTGCCGCGATCCGCGAAGCGCACCGCTCTGTCCGCCGCCCTGTCCACCGTGCTCGCCACCGTCGCCGTGGCGGCGACGGCCCCGTCCGCCGCGGCGGCTCCCGAGGCGGCGGGGACGCCCGCGCTGAAGGTGCTCTCGTACAACGCGTTCCTCTTCAGCAAGACCCTCTACCCGAACTGGGGGCAGGACCACCGGGCGAAGGAGATACCGGCGGCGCCGTTCTTCCGGGGCCAGGACGTGGTGGTGCTCCAGGAGGCGTTCGACAACGGTGCCTCCGACACGCTCATGCGCAACGCCGCCTCCCAGTACCCGTACCAGACACCGGTCATGGGGCGTGGCAAGGACGGGTGGGACGCCACGAGCGGCGCGTACTCGGCGACGACGCCGGAGGACGGCGGTGTCACGGTGCTCAGCAAGTGGCCGATCGTCCGCAAGGAGCAGTACGTCTACAAGGACGCCTGCGGCGCCGACTGGTACTCCAACAAGGGCTTCGTCTACGCCGTGCTCGACGTGAACGGCTCCCGCGTCCACGTGGTGGGCACGCACGCCCAGTCGACCGACCCGGGCTGTGACAGCGGCGAGGCGGCCCAGATGCGCAGCCGCCAGTTCAAGGCGATGGACGCCTTCCTGGACGCCAAGAACATCCCGGCGTCGGAGCAGGTGCTGGTGGCGGGTGACTTCAACGTGGACTCGCACAGCGCCGAGTACGCCACGATGCTGGCCGACGCGGGGCTGGCCGGTGCGGACGCGCGCACGGGCCACCCGTACTCCTTCGACACCCGGGACAACTCCATCGCCGCCGAGCGCTACCCGAACGACCCGCGCGAGGACCTCGACTACGTCCTCCACCGGGCCGGTCATGTGAAGCCGGCGGGCTGGACGAACGAGGTGATCAAGGAGCAGAGCGCCCCGTGGACGGTTTCGAGCTGGGGCAAGCAGTACACGTACACGAACCTCTCCGATCACTACCCGGTCGTCGCCGCCGGCCGGTAGGCGCCCGCTTCCGGTGGCGGCCGCTCAGGGCTCGTAGACGTACGGGGTCGTCGTCGAGAGCCGGGTGAACCCGAGGCGCCGGAGGATCGGGCGGCTCCGGTCGGAGGCGTCGACCTGGACGTAGCGGTAGCCGCGCCCGGCCGCGAGGCGGGCGCGGTGCCCGACCAGGGCGCGGTAGATGCCCCTGCCTCGCCACTCCGGCACGGTGCCGCCACCCCACAGGCCGGCGAACGCGGTGCCGGGCGGCAGCTCCAGGCGCGCCGAGCTCACCGGCCGGCCGCCGGCCAGGGCGACAACGGCGGCCACCGTGTCCGGCCGCGCGGCGAGCTGGTCGAGCAGACGGCGCCGCAGGGGCGCGGCGTCCGTGCCGAAAGCCCGCTCGTGGACCTCCGTGACCAGGTCGACCCCGGCCCGGTCCGTGACCGCCCGGATCTCGACGCCCTCGGGCGGCTCGGTGCCGATGCCGTCGAGGCCGTCGAGGCCGGTCGTCTCGGCGACCATCAGGGCCTCCTCCGGCTCGGCCACGAAGCCGGCCGCCCGCAGCCGCTCGCCGAGGTCGGCGGGGCGGTCGTGCGCGTAGAGCTTCCACTCGAAGGCCCGGCCGAGCGAGGCGAAGTGGCGCACCTGCCCCGCGATCGCCTCGTCCGCCCGGGTGGCGTCGAGGTCTGACCACAGCACCCCGTTCCACCCGTGCGCCGGGCCGGTCTGCCGCACCACGTCGCCCACCCGTTCGACGGTGGAGCCCGGCCCGTCGGGCCCCGCGTCCCGCCGCATCTGCCGGTCGAACAGCGCCAGTACCGTCTGGTGATCCATGCGGGCAGCCCAGCAGGGCGGCGTCGGCGCGGCAACCGCTTTTCGGGGTCAGTCGCCGTGGTCGTACACCGTCACCGGTATCCCCCGGGGGAGGAGCCGTCCGGCTATCAGCGGCTCCACGCGGGACCACTTCCCGCCCGACAGCCCGCAGCCGATGCGCGGCATGTGGACGGAGGCGTCCAGCTCGGCGGCCTTGTCGGCGAGCGAGGCCAGGGCGGTGTCGATGGCCTCGTACCGCACCGGCACCCCCTTGCTGCCCGTCCGTATCCCCCGCTGGCCCACCATGTTGGCCACCCACAGATACGGCCCCACCTGGACGTACTGCACGGCGCCCAGCCCGAAGTCGTTCCCGGCGCGCTCGCGGTGCCAGCGGCGGTACGCGGCTTCCGGCTCCGGCCAGCGGCGGGAGAGGGCCAGCACGAAACCCTTGCCCCAGCCGCCCAGGTCGTTGCAGACATGCGCGATGATCTTGACGCCTTTGCCGGCCGGCGTGGTGGCGTCCCCCCGTACGTACACGATCCCCGTCATGCGAACTACCGTACGGGCGACCACTGACAATCACCCACGACTTTCACAGTGATGGTGAGACAGCAATACTGTTGTACTGAAACAGCGCACCAGCCGGAAGTGAGGCCCCACGCATGGCGACCGAGGCGACCGAGCCCCAGGAGCGGCAGCCGACGCTGACCGTCGACGAGCTGGCCGCCCGGGCTGGCGTCACCGTGCGGACCATCCGGTTCTACAGCACCCGTGGCCTGCTGCCGCCGCCGGTGATCGGGCCGCGCCGCGTCGGGCACTACGGGCCGGAGCACCTGTCCCGGCTGGCGCTCATCGAGGAGCTCCAGCACCAGGGCATGACGCTGGCCGCGATCGAACGGTACCTGGAGCAGTTGCCGCCCGACCTGAGCGCCGACGACCTGGCCATCCACCGGGCCCTGGTGGCGACGTGGGCGCCGGACACGCCGGAGGAGATGTCCCGCGCCGAGCTGGAGCGGCGCGCCGGGCGGGCGCTCGGCGAGGAGGACCTGGACCGGCTCGCCGCGATGGACGTACTGGCCCGCACCGGGCCGGACGACACCTTCCGGGTGGACCCGGGCCTGCTGCGGCTGGGCGTGCGGCTGCTGGACGTGCCCATCGCGCACGAGACCATCCTGGCGGCGCGCACGGTCCTGGTGGAGCACACCCGCTCGGCCGCGCACGAGCTGACGCGGCTGTTCCGGGACGAGGTGTGGGGGCCGTACCGGGAGCGCGAGTCGGACCCGGAGCACGTGGCGGCGATGAAGTCGCTCTCCGCCCACATGCAGCCGCTGGTGGTCCAGGCACTCGTCACGGCGTTCCAGCGGTCCCTGAAGGAGGAGCTGCGCGCCGCGTTCCGCGCGGAGTGAGCGGCTTCCGCGCGTGGTGCGCCGGCGGGTGGCACCATGCGGGCCATGGCCATCCTGCTGGAGCACCAGGGGCACGCGCCCACCGTCGACCCGACCGCCTATGTCGCGCCCAACGCCACGCTCTGTGGCGACGTGCGGGTCGGTCCCGGCTGCCGGGTCCTGTTCGGCGCGGTCCTGACGGCCGAGGGCGGGCCGGTGGAGCTGGGTGAGGGCTGCATCGTCATGGAGAACGCGGTGCTGCGCGGCACCCGCCAGGACCCGCTGCGGCTGGGCCGGCACGTACTGGTCGGGCCCGGCGCGTACCTGGTGGGCTGCGAGGCCGCCGACGACGTCTTCTTCGCCACCGGCACGCGCGTGTTCAACGGCGCACGGGTCGGGGCGCGCTGCGAGGTACGGATCAACGGCGTGGTCCATCTGCGCACGGTGCTGGCCGAGGAGACGACCGTGCCGATCGGCTGGGTCGCGGTGGGCGATCCGGGGCAGTTGTTCCCGCCGGACGACCACGGTGAGATCTGGGCCGTGCAGCGGGAACTCGACTTTCCCGGCTATGTGTTCGGCCTCGCCCGCCCGGCGACGGGCGAGTCGCTCATGCCGGAGGTCTCACGCCGCTACGGGCGTGCGCTGGGGCGGCACCGCGACGACCGTCCGGTGCAGGGCGACGGTCCGGTGCAGGACGACCGTCCGGTGCAGGACGACGGTCCGGTGGATCCGGGCGGCCGGCCCGGCGGCGTCTAGGACCGCGCTCGCTACACGCCCTTTGGGTGATGCGTGAGCCAATTCTCGGCAATGGTCCGCTCGGCCGGCTCGGTTCTGGGATTGGCGGCGAGGCGTTCGACGTAGGTTCGGATCATCTCCACCCGGTGCGGGTGGGGAACGGTGAGTACCCCGATCCGCTGCTCCCATGTCGTTCCGCGCAGGACGACCGTCTCATCGAGCGCCATCATGACGAACTCGGGGCAGAAGGCCCCCGAGCCGAGGAGACCGGATTCCACTCCCGCCCCCATCACATCCCAATCCTCCATCAGTTGCACTCTCACCCATCGGAGGATCGGGGACGATTCCGGCTCGGCGAAGTCGACGCCCAGCAGAAACTCTCGCTCCTCTCCCCCGAGGAGTCCGGATTCGGTCGCCAATTGAGACCAGGCGGAGTTGGCCTTGGCGAGCAACTGCGCATCATCCCTGGGAACCACCAGGTCACGTCGGCCGTCCTCACGACGGCAGCTCACACTGAGCCAGGCCGCCTTCACCGGCAATGTCCCGAGTGTCCGATCCACTCCACAGAATCGAAGTCCCGCTTGTGCGAGCAATTCCGCCAACTGTGTTTCGATCATTGCACACCCCCTTCTCGTCTCAGCGGAAGAGCTCCGATCGGACCGGCCGAAAAGGCCGGTCCGATCGGAGCTCACCGCATTTTTTCCTCCGGTCGAACAGGTTGCTAACGGGGGAAGTACGGCAGGATTCTGTCGTAGTTGTGGTTGACGACCCAGCCGATGTCACCGTAACGATTGATCAGGATACGGTAACTGTTCCCGCCGCCAGGAATGTCGTAGATCTTGGCACCGCCCCATTTCCTGGCGATGGCCCCGGGAGTGGTGGGGCGCACCGTGAAGAAGTCCGGGTTACCGTTCTCGTCGAGTCGCTGCGGACGCCCATTGTTGATGATGTCGTCGACGCCGTCATGGACGATGTTGGGTACGTCGCCAGGCCCGCAAATGGGCTTCTTCGCGTTGTGCACGAGGACCGACGTGATGCCGGCGCCCACGTAGTACGTGTGGAAGCCGTCGACCGTCAGGTTGTGCACCCGCATGGACTGGGTCCAGGCGCGAACGCCGAGGAGCTCCTGGAGCTCGCCGCGAGGTGAGCGCAGCCGGTCACCGGCCTTGAGGTCCTTGGCGTCCACCCAGGCGTGCCGGTCGGCGACCCAGAACGGGTGCCCGTCCGTGGCGGTGATGGTGCCAGTGGCGTCACCGGCGGCACCATCGGTGTCGATGGTGAGTGCCCGCAGGCTCTTGCGGCCCTCGCCGACGATCAGATGGGACACGGCGCGGCCCTCGGTCCGGCCGGTTTCGGGGTCGGTCGCCATGACCTGCTCTCCGACCCGGACGCCCTCGATCGGCTTGCGCGTGCCGTCGGCCATGAGGACCGGCGTGCCCGGGGCGAAGCTGTTCTTGGGGTTCTCCCCGACCTTGCACGCCTTGGCGATCTCCTCGAGGATCTCCTCACTCTTCGCGATCAGCTTCTTCGCCTCGGCGGAGTTGTCCAGGAAGTCGTCAAGGCCACCGACGATGCGGCTGAGGGCCTTGGCGATCGCCGGCGTCTCCTTGATGATCTTTAGCGCCTTGCCCCAGGGAAGGCTGCCGACGACGGCCCAGAAGCAGCTTTCGAAGTTGCCCTCGGTGAAGCACTTCTTGATGTCCTCGAAGAGGAGGTCGACGATGATCTGACCGCCGTTCTCGATGAGGAAGTCGGCGAGGTCCTTCTCCGCGAGCCGGCGGGCCTTCTCGTACTCCTCCGGCGAGATGCCTTCGAGCTCCAGCGCGTCGATCTCGTCCTGGGTCAGCTTCCGGGTCTCGCCCTTGCTCGCGGCCGCCTTGGCCGCCGCCTCGCGGGCCTTGCGCTCCTGCTCGCGCTGGTACTCCTCGGCCTTCTTCGCCGCCTCGTCCGCCTCGCGGGCGTACGTGTTGGCGTTCTTGGCCGCCGCTTCCGCCGCCTTGGCGTGGCCTTCGGCCGACTCGGCGAACTTGTTCGCATCGGCGGCGTCCTTCGCCGCCTGGGTGGCAGCGCCCTGGGCGACGCTCGCCTCGTGCTCCGCCAGGCTTGCGGCGCTGTTCGCGGCCACCGCGTGGCTGTCGGCCTCGGCGGCGGCACCCCGGGCACGGGCCGCCTCCGCCTCCGCCTGGTTGGCGGCGTTGCGGGCCGCGGTCGCGTCCCCGTAGGCCTGATTGGCGGCCTGGCGGGCCAGCTTCGCGTCGGCCTGAGCCTGCGCGTCGGCCTGGTTGGCGCGTGCCGCGGCCGCGCGGGCCTTGGCACCTTCCTCGGCGGCCTGCGCCGCCGACTTCATCGCCGCCGCGGCGGAGCGCGCGGCGTTCGCCGACGACCGCGCCGCGTCCGCGGCGGCCTTGAACGCCGGAGCGACCTGGGCGTTCGCCCGCTTGGCGGCGGCTTCCGCCGCCTCGGCGGCCTTCACGGCTTCCGCTGCCTTCGCCTCGGCCGAGGCGACCTGCTCCGCACCCATCTGCTCCGCGGCGGCGGCGACCACCGCGGCGAAGTCGGCGTCGACGTCCTTGCCGGCGAACGGCGCGGTCAGCGCGATGGCCATGTTGGCCGGCTCGGCGATCCCGGCGGCCGTGCCGCGGGCCGCGGCGGCCGCTGTGACGGCGATCGTGGACTGGACCCGCGCCATGGCCGCCTCGCGGACGGCGCCCTGCGCTTCCTCCTTGGTCCGGTTCGCGGCCTGGAGGGAGTTGTTCGCCTCCATGGCGGCGAGCCCGGCGAGACGGGCGGCCTCGTGCGCGGCGATGCCGGCGCGGGCCTCCTGAGCCGTGGCCTCCGCGGCCTTCTGGTTGGCGCGCTGGGCAGCCGCGTGCGTGAGGGCCGCCTGCGCCTCCGCTCGGTTCGCCGCGGCGTTGGCGGCGGCAGCCGCCGCCTCGGCCTTGTTCGCCGCCTCGTTCGCGCGAGCGGCGTGCGCGGTGGCCTGGGCGGCCGCGGCACGCGCCCGGGCGGCCGCACCCGCGGCCTCCGTCGCGGCGGAACGCGCCCGAACGGCCGCCCCGCTCGCGGTGTCGGCGGCGCTCCGGGCCTGACCGGCCGCCGCGCCCGCCGTGTTGGCGTCGGCGCGCGCGGCGTCGGCGGCGGCGCGGGCCACACCCGCGTCGATCGTGCCGCGGCCCGAGGCGGCGATCGCCTCGGTCGCCTTGGCACGGGCCTCCTGCGCCGCGTGCCGCTGCTCGGCCGCGAACGCGGCGTTGCGGGCGTTGCGGGCGTTGACCTCCTCGGCCTGCGCCTTGCGGTCCGCCTCGGCGGCGATACCGTCCTGGCGGGCGGCGTCCGCCCGCGCGGCCGCGGCCGTCGCGGCAGCCGCCTGCGCCTGCGCACGGGCGGCGGAGGCGGTACGGGCCTCGGCCTCGGCGCGCGCACGCGCCGCCGCGGCGATGTCCCGCTCGCGCTCGGCCCGGACCCGGGCCGCCGCGGCGAGGTCGCGCTCACGCTCCGCGATCACGCGCTGCTCGGCCGCCACCTTCGCCTGGCGCTCCGCCTCGATGCGGGCCTCACGGGTCTTGCGGGCGTGCTCCCACGCCTCGCGCTCGGCCTGCTCGGCGGCGAGCCGCGCCGTCTTGGCACGCGCCGCGGCGGTGGCGGCGATCTTCGCCTGCGTCTCGGCGGCCGCGGCCAGCCGGGCGGCGGCACGGGCGTGCTCCTCGGCGTTCGCCCGCCACTTCTTGGCCTGCTGCTCGTGCAGTTCGGCCTGGTTCTTGGCGTTCAGGCCGGCGGCGTCGGCGGCGGTGGCGTCCACCGCGTGCTGCGCCGTCCGGCTCGCCTTCGCGGCGGCATCCGCCGCCGCCGCGATGCCCGTGGCCACCTCGGACCACTGGGTGCCGTGCTCCAGACCCGTCTCCACCAGCACGTCGGCCTGCACCTTGGCCTGGGCGGCCGCGACCTGCGCCGCCTTGGCGGCGTCCTCGGCGTACCCGACCTGACGCGACACCTCGGTCTTGACCGGGTCGTAGTCCGACAGGCGCTTGCCGGCCCGGTCGGCCGCCAGCATCCGGTCCGCCTCGCGTGCGGCCGCCGCTGCCGACGACATGGCGTTGGAGGCGTTCTTCAGCGCCTTGACGGCGTCGCCGTGCGCGGCGATCAGCTTGGTGCGGGCCTCGGCGGCGACGGCGGCCTTGCGGGCCAGCTCGCGCAGCTTCTCCGCCGCCTCCAGGGCCTCCTTCTGCGCCTTCTCGTGCGCGGCGCGGTCGTCGGCATCCTGCTGCGCCGCGACCTGGTAGCCCTTCTCCAGGAACTGCGCGATCACCGCGTCGTCCTTGGAGTCCAGCGCGGCCTGCGCGGCGCGCTTCACCGCGGGACCGCCCACCGATGCCAGCATCGCGACGCGCTTGCGGTTCTCCTCCGCCCGCTTGGCGGCGTTCTGCTTGTCGGCCTCGTCACGCTGCTTGGCGATGTCCGCGCCGAAGGCCAGGAAGTCGGCGCGGTCCTGCGCCGTACCCTTCAGGACCCGCTCGACCTCGGAGTTGAAGAACGGGCCGCCGGTGCCGCGCAGTTGCTCGATCCGCCGCCGGTTCTCCACGTCGGCGCCGGCGCGCTTGTCCTTGGCGCGCTGGCGGGCCTCGGCCTCGCCGCGCTCCAGGAACTCCCGGATCGCATTCGGGTCGGTGCTCGCCAGCGCCTTCTTGGCGGCCTCGCGGACCTCTTCCTCCTCGTCGAACTCCGCGAAGTCCTCGACCAACTGCCGGTCCCGCTCGTCGCTGATCCGGTCGAGTTCGGACTGCGCGGCGGGCGCCGCGGCGCCGGTCTTCGGCTTCAGCTCCGCCGCCAGTTGGTCCAGCGACTGCAGCGTCCGCGTCAGCGACGCCTTCTCCTCACGTACGGAAGTCGCGGCAGCGGCCTCGCCCGTGACGGTGCCCAGCACTGCCACGACGACCGCTGCCGACACGGCTTTCCGCAGGCTCCCGGCCGCGCCCACGCGCAGCCCTCTCCCGGCCCTGGGCCGGAATCTTCCCCACACGGGAAATCCCCCTTGACGAATGGATCGATGAACCCCCGCCCCGGTCAGCGGGCGGGGTGACCGAATGCCGTTCGGCCGACCCCGGTCACGGGCCGGCAGAACCCTTTCGGCGTCAGCTCCGGGTGCGGCTCTCGCCGTCCTGGGCAAGGTCGAACATGGCCTTCCAGAACGCCGCCGCGTGCTCGGCGCCGGCCTGCTCCGCGGCCCAGGCGTTCTGGTGGCTCTCGGCGGTGCCGGAGATCGCCTTCCAGAGCTGCTCCGCCGACTCACGGGACAGCAGGGCGACGGCCCGCCAGTTCTCCGCCTGGTCGGCCGCGGCGGCCTGCTCGGCCAGCCACGCGCGCTGCGCCGCGCCGGCGTGTTCGGAAACCGCCTTCCAGGCCAGTTCCGCCTCGGCACGCGCCCTGGCGGCGTCCGCCGCCCCCTTCACGGCCGCCTCGGCCGCCGTGGCCTCCTGTATCAGGCCCGTCAGCATGTGGTGCCGTACCGCTTCCGCGTCGGCGATCCGCGTCCGGTACGCCTCCAGGTCCAGCACCGCGCCGGTGGCCCAGCCGTAGCCGAAGAACTCCTGCACGTCAGCGTCCGTGGCACCGGGTCGTTGCGCCCACTGCGCCGCGACCCGCACCTGCTCGCCCGGACCCCGCTCACCGACGCCGCGTACGAAGTCGCGGTCCTTGGCGGAGATCTCCAGCCGCTGCCGTTCCCCGGCTTCGCGCGCCGTACGGTCGCGCCCCTGGGCCTCGGCGTACCCCGTCTTCACGAACGCCGCCTGCTCGGCGGCGCCGCCTTTCAGCGCCCGCAGCGCGGCCGCCCGCACTTCGGGGGAGAACCCCTCCGTGTGCGTGGCGACCACACGTTCGCAGAAGGCCTTGTTCCGGGCTCGGGTGTCCCGCGCCCGCTGCTTGGCGTAGTCGAAGCCACCGCCGGGCGCCAGCCACTCGATGAGTGCCTCGTCGCCGCGGGAACTGCGCAGCGCGTTCCACGCCGAGGTCCGCACCTCGGCTGCCGGGTGCGTCTTCGCCAGCGAGGTCACCCTTCGGCGCGCCTCCTCGATGGCCGCGGCCAGCTCGGGCGAGTCCGGCCGGCCGGCCGGAACGACGGAGGCGGTCGCCGTCACCGTCACCGTCGCCGTCGCCGTCGCGGCAGGCGGTGCGGAACTCACGGCACGGGCATCCGCCCACGCCGGTACCTGACCCGTGACCATGACTCCGCCTGCCAGCACGCCGACCACCAAGGTCCTTGCCGACCACCACTGGTGATTAACCATCAGCCCCCCTTGAAAAACGAGTTCACAGCTTCGGAGGGGCAGAGCCGTACGGCCTGCCCGGCCCCTCCATGACGCTCACCGGACGTGAGCGCACGTCCCGTCGGGCAGGCTCACTTGGCCTGCTGGACCTGCCATAGCTGGGCGTCGCTGCGGTTGCACGTCCACAGTTGCGTGTTGATGCCGTTGTCCTTCTTGGCGCTGGGGACGTCCAGGCACATGTTGACCGTGTGCATCGGCTGCAGCTCGTACAGCTTGCGGACGGGGTCGACCAGCGTGAGCTGCCAGCGCTGGTGCGCCTCCTGCCCGCACGCCCACTGCTGGACGACCGCGCCGGGCGTGGTGCCCTTCTTCTCCACTTCGAGGCACTTGCCGCTGCGGACGGAGTGCAGCTCGAAGCTGCCGCCCACCGTGGCGAAGGCGGTCCACTTCTGGGCGTCGCTCCCGTTGCAGGTGTACTGCTGGACGTCGATGCCGTCCGTGGTCTTGGCACCTTCCACGTCCAGGCACTTGCCGCTGTGGGCGGCCGTGATCTGGACGACCGTCTGCGGCAGCTTGGTGCGGGAAAGCGCCTCCGACCGCACGGCCGCCGCGACGGTCATGGCCTCGCGCGCCGCCGCAGCCGCGTCCGCTGCGGGGTCCGCGGCGGCGGCCTGGCGCGCCTTCTCGGCGGCGCTGCGGGCCGCTTCGGCGGCTGTGCCGGCGTTGGTGCCCCCGTCTGCCTGCACGGCGGTCGCGGTGCCGGCCAGCACGGCGACGGTGGCTCCTACGGCCAGGGCGGCCCGGGTGATCCGAGACATGATGGGAACCGTTTCCTCTCGCGTGTTCAAGGTGCTCAGGCGGCCGTGACCGGCTGGATGCGCCACTTGTGGGCGGGCGAGCCGCTGCACGGCCAGAGCTGCGCGCCGGCGCCGTCGTCCTTGCTCGCGGACGTGATGGACAGGCAGCGGGTGGGGGTGCGCGGGGTGTGGGCGGGCTGAAGCTCGTACAGCTCGTTGGCGAGGTCGACCACCCTCAGGCGCCACTGCTGGTTCTGCCGTCCCCCGCACCACCACTGCTGGACGACCGAACCGGCGGTGATGCCGCTGGCCTGTACCTCGAGGCACTTGCCGGTGTGCTTGGCCCGCAGCTCGAAGGTGCCCGCACCGGTGGGCACCATGTCGAACTGCTGATTGTCGGCGTCGTCGGCGCACGCCGACTGGACGGCGTCGGCACCGTTGCGGAGGCTGCCCTTGGCGATGGTGAGGCACTGGCCGCTGTGCTGGGCCTTGAGCTGTACGGCCGGGGCGATCGCGGGCGCGGCGGCAGCGGGCGCGGTGGTGGGCTCGTCGGCGACGGCGACGGTCACGCCGGCGGCGAGCACGGCGACACCGGCCCCGACGGCCAGGACGGATCGGATGATCCGGGACATGGGGGGTTTCCGTTCTTCTCAGGTATGGAGGAGAGGACTGGGCGAGGTCAGCTCGCGAGCGGGGTGGTGATCTTCCAGGAGACGTCCTGGGCGAAGTTCCCCTCCGCGTCGAAACGGTTCTTCGCACTCTTGTCGGCCGCGTACAGGTCGCCCATGAAGTGCCTCAGGAAGCGGCCCGGCCGGCTCGCCGCCTCGAAGGACGTACCGGAGCCGCTCAGGCCCTTCTTGGCGCACCAGGTGGCGTCCTTGCGGAACTGGGCGCTGTTGTCACTCGCGGCCATCCGGACCCGGAGGTCCTTCTGGAGGAGGTAGTGGCCGGGCTTGCGGGCGGACTCGAAGGAGTAGCAGCCCGGCTGGCCGCCCAGCGCGGGCACGACGACCCAGGTGGCGTCCTCGCGGTCGGCCTGCTTGGAGCGCGCGGACAGCGGAGCCAGGAACGCCTCGCCGGCGTCCACACCGGACTGCCGGACGAAGAAGCCGGCCGGCTTGCCGCTCGCCGGCTGCAGCGACTGCCGCTTGGCCCGGTACTGGCTGTCCTCCTTGAGGAACCTCGCGACGTCCTCGTCGCTGCCGGCCAGCGCCTTCTTCGCCATGGTGACCAGGTGCGGGTTCATGCCGGTCTTCTCGGCGGCGGCCTGGATCTGCAGCGAGAGCCTCCGGTTGGCGTCGGCGATCTTCTTGCGGCGCTCCTCGTCGTCCTTCTTGTACGCCTCTTCGGCGCCCGTGTGGATGAACTGCTTCCACACGGCCGGGTCCGGGCTGAGGACCGCGCGCTGCGCCGCCGCGTACAGCTCACTGTCCTTGGCGTCCGCCGGTGCGGCGCGCAGCAGTTCGCGGATGAAGTTGTCGTCGCCGAGGGCGAGCATGGCCTCGGACGGCGTGATGCGGAACAGCGCGGCCGCGTTGACGCGGGCGGCGACCTCCTTGCGGCGCTCTGCCTCCGCCTTGTTCTTCTCGTCCAGTTCCTTGAGCTCGTTGGCCACGTCGCGCCGGCGGGCCTCGCGGGCTCCGTTGGTGATGAACTCCTGCCACGCGGCGGCGTCACCGGCCAGTGCCTGCGCGGCGGCGGCCCGTACCTCGGGACCGGCGGCCTCGTGCCGCATCACGGCGCGGATGAAGTTGTCGTCGCTGAGGTCGAGCAGATCGGTGCTGTTCGGGATGCCGACCGCGATCAGCGCCTGGGACTTCGCGAGCCGGGCCGCGCGCGCGGCGTCGGCCTTGTCCTTCTCACGCTGCTTGTCGACGGCGTACGCCTCGTGGATGCCGGTCACGATGAAGCGGACGTGGTCCTCGGCCGCCTCGCTCGTCATGGCCGACTCGGCGGCCACACGCACCGAATCGAAGCTCTCCCCGCCGTCCCGGGCCTTCTGCCAGAGGGCGAAGACGAAGTCGTGGTCGCTGAGCAGCAGGACGTCCGGGCTTGGTTCCAGGCGCACCACGGCGGCGGCGTCCACGCGCTGCTTGTCGGTGGTCCCGATCCCGGCGGCCGCGGCCACGGCACCCGAGGGAGCCTCAACGGCGGCGAGCGGCGCGACCATGCCGCTGACAGAGGCCAGCGCGGTTGCGGTCACGAGCCCGCGCGTGACGGCCCTCCGCATGCGAGCGGAGTTCGAGTGGCTCTTCGTCATTCTGCTTTCGGTTCCCCCTGCTAGGTCCCGCACCGTGTCCCGAAGGGTGCGGGGTGGTCGGAGGCGCAGTCTTGAAGATCACCACGAGGCGGTCAAAGTGGAATTGTCGGCTCCCACACATGAATTCGCTGATTGGCCGATTTTTAGGCGACTTGCCGCCAATTTCTTGACGGAAACTCACCTTGCGAAGGCTGACAAGGGCTCTGCCCCGGTGCCCCACCGGTCGATCGACCGTTGGCGCGCCATGGCGCCGAACGGCGGCCACTCGTGACGGAAATGTAAGGAAAGAATGTGGGCTAGTACACATCAAGTTGACGCATCGGATGATCGCATACAATGTCGACTGACGATGCGTCCACTTTAGCCGGATATAGGGGGCTTCTGCCGCCCCGGGGCGGGGTGCCTGCCCCTGCTGCGCCGGACACCGTCCAGCGGTGACGTGCGGGGTGGCCGGCGGTCGTACGATCCGCCGGCCACCCGCCGGGGCGCTCAGTCGCTGAACGTCTCGCCCCGTTCCGCCTTCTCCACCAGCAGCGCCGGCGGCTCGAACCGCTCCCCGTACCGCTCGGCCAGCTCCCGCGCCCGCGCGACGAAGCCCGGCAGGCCGCCCTCGTAGCCGTTGATGTACTGGAGCACACCGCCGGTCCACGCCGGGAAGCCGATGCCCATGATGGAACCGATGTTGGCGTCGGCGACCGACATCAGCACGCCCTCCTCCAGGCAGCGGACGGTGTCCAGCGCCTCGGAGAAGAGCATCCGCTCCTTCATGTCCTCGAAGGGGACGGCCGGGGCGCCGGCCTTCGCGAAGTGCTCGCGCAGACCCGGCCACAGGCCCTGCCGCTTGCCCTCCTCGTCGTAGTCGTAGAAGCCCGCCCCGCCACTGCGGCCGGTGCGGCCGAACTCGTCGACCATCCGGTCGATCACCGTGTCCGCGGGGTGCTCCGGCCAGGTGCCGCCCGCTTCCTCGATGGCCTTCCGCGTCTCGTTGCGGATCTTGCGGGGCAGGGTGAGGGTGAGCTCGTCCATCAGGGACAGCACCTTCGCCGGGTAGCCGGCCTGCGCCGCCGCCTGCTCGACGGACGCGGGCTCCACGCCCTCGCCGACCATCGCGACGCCCTCGTTGATGAACTGGCCGATGACGCGCGAGGTGAAGAACCCGCGCGAGTCGTTGACGACGATCGGCGTCTTGTTGATCTGCCGTACGAGGTCGAAGGCGCGCGCCAGCGCCTCGTCGCCGGTGCGCTCGCCCTTGATGATCTCGACGAGCGGCATCTTGTCGACCGGCGAGAAGAAGTGCAGGCCGATGAAGTCGGCCGGGCGCTCGACGCCCTCCGCGAGGAGCGTGATCGGCAGGGTGGAGGTGTTGGAGCACAGCAGCGCGTCCGGCGCGACGATCTCCTGGATCTCCTGGAACACCTTGTGCTTGAGCGCCGTGTCCTCGAAAACCGCCTCGATGACGGCGTCGCAGCCCGCCAGATCGGCCGGGTCGGCGGTCGGGGTGATGCGGGCCAGCAGCGCGTCACGCTTGGCCTCGGTCGTCCGGCCCCGGGACAGCGCCTTGTCGAGCAGTTGGACGGAGTACGCCTTGCCCTTCTCCGCCGCCTCGGCCGACACGTCCTTGAGGACGACGTCGATGCCTGCCTTGGCGCAGGAGTACGCGATGCCGGCGCCCATCATCCCGGCGCCGAGGACGGCGACCTTGCGGACCGGGCGGGGCTCGATGCCCTGGGGGCGGCTGCGGCCCGCGTTGACCGCCTGGAGGTCGAAGAAGAACGCCTGGATCATGTTCTTGGCGGTCCGGCCGGTGACCAGCTCGGTGAAGTAGCGGGACTCGATGGCCAGCGCGGTCTCGAAGTCGACCTGGGAACCCTCGACCGCGGCCGCGAGGATGTTGCGGGGAGCCGGGTAGGGGGCGCCGTTGAGCTGCTTCCTCAGGTTGGCCGGGAAGGCGGGCAGGTTGGCGGCGAACTTGGGGTGCGCCGGGGTGCCGCCGGGGATCTTGTAGCCGGGGACGTCCCAGGGCTGCTGCGACTCGGGGTGGGCGTCGATGAACACCCGGGCCTTGGCGAGCATCTCCTCCTCGGTGGCGGCCACTTCGTGGACCAGGCCGTTCTCCAGGGCCCGCTGCGGCGCGTACTGGGTGCCCTGGAGGAGCACCTTCAGCAGGGCGTCGGCGATGCCCATGAGGCGTACCGTCCGGGTGACGCCGCCGCCTCCGGGCAGCAGGCCGAGGGTGACCTCGGGCAGGCCGATCTTGGAGCCGGGCGCGTCGAGGGCGATGCGGTGGTGGGAGGCGAGGGCGATCTCGTAACCGCCGCCCAGGGCGGCGCCGTTGATGGCGGCGACGACCGGCTTGCCGAGGGTCTCGATGCGGCGCAGGGACCGCTTGATCCCGTTGGCGGCGTCGAAGACCTGCTCGGCGTCGGCGGGCCCGGCCTTCATCAAGTCCTTGAGGTCGCCGCCCGCGAAGAAGGTCTTCTTGGCGGAGGTGTAGATGATGCCCCTGATGGAGTCCTTCTCGGCCTCGGCGCGGTCGGCGATCGCCGCGATCGAGGTCCTGAAGGCCTGGTTCATGGTGTTGGCGGACTGGTCGGGGTCGTCGAGGACGAGGGTGACGACGCCGGTCTCGTCCTGTTCCCAGCGGATGGTGGTGGACTGGCTCATGGTGGTGGCTGCTCCGTAAGGCCGTACGGGAAGAGGACGGGGTCAGACGCGCTCGACGACGGTGGCGATGCCCATGCCGCCGCCGACGCACAGCGTGGCGAGGCCGTAGCGCTTGTCCTGGCGCTCCAGTTCGTCGACGAGGGTGCCGAGGATCATCGCGCCGGTCGCGCCGAGCGGGTGGCCCATGGCGATGGCGCCGCCGTTGACGTTGACCTTGTCCAGGGACAGGCCCATGTCCTTGACGAAGCGCAGCACGACCGCCGCGAACGCCTCGTTGATCTCGACCAGGTCGATGTCGTCGATGGTCAGCCCGGCCTTCGCGAGGGCCTTCTTGGAGGCGGGCGCGGGGCCGGTGAGCATGATGGTCGGCTCGGAGCCGGAGACGGCCACGGAGACGATCCGGGCGCGGGGCGTCAGCCCGTACCGCTCGCCGACCTCCTTGTTGCCGATGGCGACGAGGGCGGCGCCGTCGACGATGCCGGAGGAGTTGCCGGCGTGGTGGACGTGGTCGATCTTCTCGACCCAGTGGTACTTCTGGAGCGCCACGGCGTCGAAGCCGCCCATGTCGCCGATGGCCGCGAAGGAGGGCTTGAGCGAGGCGAGGGAGTCGGCGGTGGTGCCGGGCCGCATGTGCTCGTCGTGGTCGAGGACGACCAGGCCGGCGCGGTCCTTGACCGGGACGACGGACCGGTCGAAGCGGCCGTCCTTCCAGGCGGTGGCGGCCCGTTCCTGGGAGAGGGCGGCGTACTCGTCGACGTCTCGCCGCGAGTAGCCCTCGATGGTGGCGATCAGGTCGGCGCCGATGCCCTGCGGGACGAAGTTGGTGTCCCAGTTGGTCATCGGGTCGTTGAACCAGGCGCCACCGTCGGAGGCCATCGGGACGCGCGACATCGACTCGACGCCGCCCGCGAGGACGAGGTCCTCCCAGCCGGAGCGGACCTTCATCGCGGCCATGTTGACGGCTTCGAGGCCGGAGGCACAGAAGCGGTTCTCCTGTACGCCGGCGACGGTGTCGGGCAGTCCGGCGGCGATGGCGGCGATGCGGGCGATGTCGGAGCCCTGGTCGCCGACCGGGCCGACGACACCGAGGACGATGTCGTCGATCGCCGCGGGGTCGAGGCCGGGGAACCGGCCGCGCAGTTCGTGGATGAGGCCGACCACGAGGTCGATCGGCTTGGTGCCGTGCAGGGCGCCATTGGCCTTTCCGCGGCCGCGCGGGGTGCGGATCGCGTCGTACACGTACGCTTCGGTGCTCACTGGTCAAGCCTTTCGGGGAGGGGTCAGCCGAGCAGGGAACGGCCGATGATTTCCTTCATGATTTCGGTCGTACCGCCGTAAATGGTCTGGATCCGGCCATCGGTGAAGGCCCTGGCGACCGGGTATTCGGCCATGTAGCCGTAGCCGCCGTGCAACTGGAGGCAGCGGTCGGCGACCCGCTTCTGGAGCTCGGTGGCCCACCACTTGGCCATGGAGGCGTGGACGGCGTCCAGCTCCCCGTCCGAGTGGTCGACGATGCAGCGGTCGAGGAACGCGCGCGTGACGGCGCATTCGGTGGCCATCTCCGCGATCTCGAAGCGGATGTGCTGGAGCCTGGCGAGCGGCCGCCCGAACGCCTCGCGCTCCTTGACGTACGCCGTGGTGATCTCCAGGAGGTGCTCGGCGGCGGCGATGCCCGCGACGGCGATGTTGAGCCGCTCCTGCGCGAGGTTGGTCATCAGGTGGACGAACGCGCCGTTCAGCTCGCCGAGCAGGTTCTCCTTGGGGACGCGTACGTCGTGGAAGAACAGCTCGGCGGTGTCCTGGGCCTTCTGGCCGATCTTGTCGAGGTTGCGGCCCCGTTCGAGGCCCGCCATGCCGCGCTCGACGACCAGGAGGGACAGGCCGTGCGCGCCGCCCTCGGGGGTGGTCTTGGCGACGACGATCACCAGGTCGGCGAGGATGCCGTTGGAGATGAAGGTCTTGGAGCCGTTGAGCAGCCAGTGGTCACCCTTGTCCTCGGCCGTGGTGCGGATGCCCTGGAGGTCGGAGCCGGCGCCGGGCTCGGTCATGGCGATGGCGGTGATGATCTCGCCGGTGCAGAAGCCGGGCAGCCAGCGCCGCTTCTGCTCGTCGGTGGCGAGCGAGGTCAGGTAGGGGCCGATGATGTCGTTGTGGAGGCCGATGGCGAGTCCCGGGGCGCCGGCGCGGGTGAACTCCTCGGACAGGACGGCGCTGTAGCGGAAGTCGGGGTTGCCGCCGCCTCCGTACTCCTCGGGGACGGCGATGCCGAGCAGGCCCTGCCGGCCGGCCGCGAGCCAGGCGTCGCGCGAGACGATGCCGTCCTTCTCCCACTGCTCGTAGTGCGGGAGGACCTCCTTGGCGAGGAAGGTGCGGACGGTTTCGCGGAAGGCGTCGTGCTCGGCGCTGAAGATCTGGCGTTTCACCCGGTCCCCCTGGGGTCGTCGGTACGGATGCTCGGTACGCCCCAGTCGCGGGCGACCTCGTCGGTGTCGGCGCCCGGCTGGGCGGGCGGCCGGGTCACGGAGCCGGGCGTCGCCGAGAAGCGGGGCGCGGGGGCGGGCTGGGTGATCCCGCCGTGGTCGGTGAAGGTGGAGCGGGCGGTGAGGTGCGGGTGGTCGGGGGCCTCGCGCAGGGACAGCACGGGGGCGACACAGGCGTCCGAGCCCTCGAAGACGGCCGTCCATTCGGCGCGGGTCTTCTCCTTGAAGCGCCGGGCGACGGCGGCGCGCAGCTCGTCCCAGCGGGCGAAGTCCTTGCGGGCCGGGGCCGTGTCCTTGATGCCGAGCAGGTCGGTGAACTCATCGTAGAACTGCTGCTCCAGCGCGCCCACCGCCATGTACTGGCCGTCGGCCGTCTCATACGTGCCGTAGAAGGGGCAGCCGCCGTCCAGGAGGTTGGCGCCGCGCCGGTCCTGCCAGCCGCCGGCGGCCATCATGCCGTGGATCATCGTGGCCAGGTGGGCGGCCCCGTCGGTGATCGCGGCGTCGACGACCTGGCCGCTGCCGCCCTCCCCGCGCGCGTGGTGCAGGGCGGCGAGGACGCCGACGACCAGGTAGAGCGAACCGCCCGCGTAGTCGCCGACGAGGTTGGCGGGCACGGTCGGCGGCTCACCGGCCTTGCCGATCATGGAGAGGGTGCCGGTGATGGCGATGTACGCGATGTCGTGGCCGGCGCGTGGGGCGAGCGGGCCCTCCTGTCCCCAGCCGGTCATCCGCCCGTAGACGAGCTTGGGGTTGCGGGCCAGGCACGGCCCGGGCCCGACGCCGAGCCGTTCGGCGACGCCGGGGCGGTACCCCTCGATGAGGATGTCGGCGCGCTCGACGAGGTCCAGGACGCGCTCGGGGCCGCCGTCCGCCTTGAGGTCGACGAGCACCGAGCGTTTGTTGCGGTTGGTGAGGTCGTACGCCGGATCGATCGAGAGTCCGGCGCCGCCGGGCCGGTCGACCCGTACGACGTCGGCGCCCAGATCGCCCAGGAGCATGGCGGCGAACGGGCCGGGCCCGATGCCCGCCAGCTCGACCACGCGCACCCCGGCGAGCGGGCCGTTGCCTGTCGCTGCCATCAAACCCCCAGCACTGTGACACAACTGCTGTAACAGCAATGATGCTAAGAACGTGTTCCACTCCGCACAAGCCCTGTGGACAACCGCGTGGAACGAGGGACCCGGGCGATCACGCCTCCTGGCGCACGCTAGCCTCTGCCTCCGACAACGGCGCGGACGGCGGAGGGCTGGATGGACAAGCGGGACGGCACGGAGCGGGCGTATGACGTCGTGCTCTTCGGAGCGACCGGTTTCGTCGGGGAACTGACCGCCCGGTACCTCGCCGCGCACGCGCCCGCGACCTGCCGCTGGGCGCTCGCCGGGCGCAGCCGGGACAAGCTGGAGCGGTTGCGCGACCGGCTGGCCGCCGATCACCCGCACTGCGCCGGGCTGCCGCTGCTGACCGCCGACGCGGCCGACCCGGACTCGGTGCGCGCGCTGGCCGAGTCGGCCCGGGTCGTGGCGACCACCGTGGGGCCGTACGTCTGGTACGGGGAACCGCTGGTGGCCGCCTGCGCCGAGGCGGGGACGGACTACGTGGATCTGACCGGTGAGCCGGAGTTCGTGGACCTGATGTACGTACGCCATGACGCTCGGGCCCGGGAGACGGGGGCGCGGATCGTGCACGCCTGCGGCTTCGACTCGGTCCCGCACGACCTGGGCGTGTACTTCACCGTGTCGCGACTGCCCAAGGAGGTGCCGCTGACCGTGGACGGGTTCGTCCGTTCCAACGCCTTCTTCTCCGGCGGCACGTTCGCCTCGGCGATCACCGCCATGGGGCGGGGCCGGCAGATGCGGCGGGCGGCCCGGGAGCGGCGGCTGCACGAGCCGCGCCTGGTGGGGCGGCGGGCGCGGGCACCGCTCGGGGCGCCGCGCTTCAGCCGGGAGACCGGGGCGTGGGCGCTGCCGCTGCCGACCGTGGACGCCGCGATCGTGGCGCGTTCGGCGGCGGCCCTGCCCCAGTACGGGCCGGACTTCCGCTACCGCCACTACGCGGCGGTCAAGGCGCTGCCCATGGCCATCGGCGGGACGGCGGCCCTGGGGGCGTTGTTCGGGCTGGCCCAGGTGCCGCCCGCCCGCCGGTGGCTGATGGACCGTTACGAGGCGGGTCAGGGCCCGGACGAGGAGCGCCGCGCGCGTAGCTGGTTCACAGTGCGGTTCGTCGGCGAGGGCGGCGGGCGGCGGGTGTTCACCGAGGTGTCGGGCGGCGACCCGGGGTACGACGAGACGGCGAAGATGCTCGCCGAGTCGGCGCTGTGCCTGGCCTTCGACGCGCTGCCCTCGACCGCCGGCCAGGTGACCACGGCGGTCGCCATGGGGGACGCGCTGCTGGAGCGGCTGAGCCGCGCCGGCATCCGCTTCCGGGTGGCCGACGCACGCTGAACCGGCGCCCCAGCTTGTTCTTTATCTACCAGGATCTGCCAGGTCTGCCGATGGCCTTGAGGGTCTCGGGGCGTTTGACGGTCTTGCCGACGTCGTAGCGGGGCGCTCGGCGTTTGTTCTTGGCGCCGGGTGGACGTCCGGGCCCGGCACCTCGGGGTCTGGGCACACGGGTCGGGCAGACGAGGTGAACGCGGATGTTCCTGAACCCCCGGCGGACCCGGGCTGGGGTGAGCCGATCGGAGGCGGCGGGTTTCTCCCAGGGCCGACGGAGGTCCGCGGCGAGGGGCCGGGCGAGCCGGAGCTGGGTGTGAGCGACGATCAAAATCCAGGTCCAGCGGTCCGCCGCCTCAGGAGTGCGGAGTCTCGGGGTGGTCCAGGCGAGGGTCTGCTTCGCGAAGCGGAAGGTGTGCTCCAGATCGAATCTGCGGAGAAATGCCTGCCAGAAACGGTCCACGTCGTCCGGGGTGGTGCCAGTCTTCGAGGACCACAACCATACCGGCGGGGCATCCCGTTCCTTCGACAGATGCTCGACCTTCAACCGGATCAACGTTCCCTCGACCAAAGGCAGTTCCCCCTCGCGCTCGAGCCAGGAGGAGCGGTGGGTGAGCCGGGGGTGGACCCGGTCCCATGCCTGGGTCTCCGCCTTGCCGTACTTGGTGGTGTCAGTGACCGTGGTGATTGTGGGCTCGGGCCAGGTCTCCGGTTTGGTGAAGCGGAATTCCGGGCCGTGCTTGGGCGGCCGGCCATTGGTGCCGTGCATCCTCGGTGGTTTCGGCAGACGCATGACGCGGTCGGAGCGGACCCGGCCGATCAGCTCGACCGGCAGGTCACGCAGGACCCAGGCCAGGCGGGTGACGTCATATCCGGCATCACCGACGATCACGATGGCCGGGTCCCCGGCCCGCCACTGGCCCACGGTGATGAGCCGCTCGACGACAACCCGCAGATGGGCGGCGGTGACCGCGGTCGCGTCGTCCACCGGTCCGAGCCGGACCGCGTCCAGGATCGAGGTCCAGGACGTGGCGCCCGGCTCCAGCACGGCGACGAAGGAATACGGCCAACCCGGGATGAACTGGGACGCCGTCTTCGCCCGGCCGTAGACGTGGCAGAACAGCCGCTCTGCCGAGCACGGCGCGTCCGAACGAAGCCACGGCGACACATCGACCGCCAGCACCAGGCGCCCACCGTCGAAACGCGGCAACGGCGGCCCAGCCAGGGCCATCCGCAGCCGTTCAGCGTCGATCCGGCCCTGGTTCAAGCCGCCGTACATCGCTCCGTGCCCACGACGATGCTCGGGCAACAGCGTCAGATCGACCACGGACTTCACCGCACCGCCCGCACACAGCACTGCGTCCACCAACTCGAACAACTCATCGCGCCGCGCGGTCGGACACTCGTAGAACTCGCCCCGGAAGCGTGACGCCTCCGCGAACGCTTCCCTCCGGACAGCATCAGGCAGCAACTCACCGTCACGGTCTTCATCGTGGTCAGTGCACCTTGGCCGGAGCACATGATCAGACGAAGGCCGCCCCCACGTCCTGCAAATCCCCAGGTGAGCGACTCAGCTTAGTCACTGATTCCGCTTTCCTGACGTGAACGGGCCGGACACGGGGGCTACACACTTGTCGACGACGGTCTCCTCGCCAGCCGCCGAGCCCTCCAGGCAGAGCCGTCCGCCCTTGTCACGGAGGTCGAGGAAGAACCGTGTGGTCGCACCCGACTGCTTCAGGTCGTGAATGCGCTCGTCGACATAGCCGAGGTCGTTCAGGATCGTCCTGACCTTGGCGGGGGTGGGATCCACCAGATCCCAGAGCGCCTGGGCGATGCGCTCCTCATGGAGATTGCTCGCGCACCAGTCACGAGCATTCAACTCCACTTCCGGCCCTGCCGTGGGAGCGATGGGCTCGACGTCCGGCGGTGTCTCCACCGCACCGGGCGGCAGTGGCAGCGCCGGACCGCTCGGCGGCGGCTCCGGCGGGGCGCTCGGGGGACACGACTGCTCGACCCTGTCCAGTATCTCCGTGAGACCGGGCCGGGCCTCGGCGGTGTCAGCGGGCTCGCTTTGCAGTCCGCCGGCGCTTGTCTCCTCGGTGCCGCAGGCGGCGAGCGCCAGAGCGGCGAAGGCTGTCATCACGAGCGTGTGCCGTGGGCGGCGCGGGAAGCGGGTAACCGTGCTGGTCTGGGCAAGGGTTCGTCTCATGCGCCAAGTCTGTGATCAAGCCGCCCCCTGCACGTGAGTACTCGTACTCACGTGCGCAGGAGTACTCGCTCAAACTTCGATGAGACGTGACCAAACTTCAGTGAGACGAGACACCAGTAGATAGAGAACAGGCCCTAGTGGCGTACGAGGCAGAAGGGGTGCCCTGCCGGGTCGGCGTAGACGTGCCAGCCGCGGGCCGGGTCCCCGTCGTCGAGCGGCTCGGCGCCCAGGGCGAGGACGTCCTGCCGTGCCCGCGCGAGGTCGGGTACGCCCACGTCGAGGTGGAACTGCTGGGGGCGGTCCGGGTCCGGCCAGGCGGGCGGCCGGTAGGGGTCGGCCCGCTGGAAGGCCAGCACCTGCCCGTCGTCCAGGTGGAGGGTCGCCCAGTCCGCGTCGAGCGACCAGCGGGGGTCCGGGCGGTTCACGTCGCCGCCGAGCAGCCCCTGGTAGAAGCGGGCCAGGGCCAGGACGTCGGGACAGTCCAGGACCGTGCACTGGAGCCGGCCGATCACGCCACGGCCTCCTTCAGGGCCCGCCTGCACAGGGTGTCCGCGCGACGGGTGGTCTCCGGGATGCGGTAGCGGGGCGTCAGGTGCAGGGCGTGGGCGCAGGCGTTGCCGAGGGTGACGCGGTGGCCGACGGAGACGAAGACCGGCTTGACGCCCGCCTGGGTGCGCAGCGCCCGGCCGACCTCCTCGCCGTCCGCGACCAGGGGGGTGGACGCCCCGCGCTCGGGGGCGGGCTGCTCGTAGGAGAAGGTGAACGGGTTCTTGGCGACGCCGATCACGGGCAGGCCGGTGAGGACGCCGAGGTGGCTGGCGAGGCCGAAGCGGCGTGGGTGGGCCTGGCCGTAGCCGTCGCACACCACGAGCCCGGGGCCGCGGCGCAGCGCGTCGAGCGCGGCCAGGACGGTCGGTATCTCGCGGAAGGCGAGCAGTCCGGGGACGTACGGGAAGGAGACCCGGCCGACGGCGGTGGCCTCCTCGACGACGGTGAGCGTACCGGCGTCCAGGACGACGGCCGCGGCGGCGACGAGGTCGCGCTCGTCGTCGTAGGCCACGTCGACGCCGGTGACGAGTCCGGTGCCGGGCGGCGGGCCGGGCTCGTCCAGGACGACGCGGCCGCGCAGTTCGTCCTGGACGGCCAGGGCTCCGGCCTCGTCGGACGGCCAGCCGGCGGGCTTTTCGATGATCGTCATAGTGACGGCCACCTTACGTCCGGCGGCACTGTCGGTGCGGCCGGATAACCTCGCAGTCATGTTCGTACTGGAACTGACCTACACCGGGCCCATCGAGCGCGTGGACGAGCTGCTCGCGGACCATGTCGCCTGGCTCGACACCCACTACGCGTCAGGGGTGTTCATCGCCTCCGGCCGCAAGAATCCGCGCGACGGCGGAGTCATCCTGGCCGCCGGCGAGGACCGCGCGCTGATCGAGGAGATCACGGCGACCGACCCCTTCGTCACCGAGGGCGTGTGCGCGTACCGCGTCACCGAGTTCATGGCCACCAGGACCGCGCCCGCACTCGACGCGTACCGCCAGGAGCTTCCCACCTAGGGCCTACGGTTCCAGTCGGGCGACCCGACCCTTCTCGCCGGAGGCCCAGCAGCCGAAGTCGGGGGCGCAGTCGACCGTGTCGTACGAGCCGGTGTCGACGGTCCGCCAGGTGTGGCCGCCGTCCGTCGTCAGGTCCGTTCCGGTGGGCCCGACGGCGAGGGCGGCGGAGCGGCTGTGCGGCAGCCAGGTCACGCCCGAGCGGTAGGCGGGCGGCGGGGTGTGCGCCTGCCGCCAGGTGCGGCCGCCGTCCCGGCTGATGGCACCCGCCCGGGGCGACGCCTGGCCCGTGCGGTAGTCGCCGCCGACGGCGAGGCCGTGCGTACGGTCGCGGAAGGCGAGGGCGAAGACCCCGCGCGCCGGGTCGCCGGCCGGGATCGTGGACTCGGCGACGGTCCAGTTCAGGCCCCGGTCGGAGGAGTGGAGCACGCGTGCGGTGGCACCGCCTCCGGTGGCCAGCCACACGTCCCGGGGGCCGGAGCTGACCAGGCACTGGCCGCTCGCCGCGAAGGCCGCCTCCCCCGGCAGGGCGGCGGGCATGCCGGTGTCGGGCAGGACCTTCCAGGTGCGGCCGCCGTCACCGGTCGACAGGATGCGGTACTTGCCGTCGACGGGGTCGCTCATGGCGAGGCCGTGGCGGTGGTCGAAGAAGGTGACGCAGTCGTAGAAGGCCCTGGGGTCGGGGTTGCGGAACGACTCGGTCCAGCTCGCGCCGCCGTCGTCGGTGCGGAGAATCCGGGACGCCTCCCCCTCGCCGATGGCGAGCACCACCGCGCGGCGCCCGTCGAACGCCTCGATGTCGCGGAACTCCAGCTCCCCCGCGCCCGGCGGCGACACGTTCCGCCAACTGCGGCCGCCGTCCGAGGTGCGCAGCACCGTGCCCTTGGAGCCGGCCACCCAGGCGCCGGAGCGGCTGACGGCCGCCAGACCCCGGAAGCGCACCTCCGTGCCGGTGGGCTTCGGCTCCCAGACGGAACCCGCCGCGGCCGCCCGGACCTCAGCCGCCCGGTCGTCGGCCGCCTGGGCCGGGGCGGTCAACGCGGCCGCCAGCGCCGCCCCGCACAGCCCCACCGACACCGCTCGTCTCGTCTTCCCCATGGACGTCATGGCGCGGGAACGTAGCCCACCCCGCCCGACCCGTCCAGGGCGCCTGAGTGGCGCACGTCACACCCTCCGCGAGTGCACGCGGCGAGGGAATTCGTCGTCCTCTCTGGCGTAAGGAGTCGTACCACCGCAGCCGCGCGTGAGGGAGCAGGCCTTGTCCACCGTCATCGAGCAGGCCGTACAGGCCCGCCTGGTCGCGTCCGCGCCCCGCATGGAATCCGTCCCGGCGACCCTCCGCTACGACCGGGGCAACCCCTTCGCCGTGCAGATGGCCTTCCCCGCCCGGGCCACCCTGGAAGGCGTCGACGTGGCCTGGGAGTTCTCCCGGGAGCTGCTCGCGGCGGGCGTCGAGGAGCCGTCCGGGCTCGGCGACGTACGCGTACGGCCCTTCGGCTACGACCGTACGGTCGTGGAGTTCCACGCCCCCGAGGGCGTCGCGATGGTGCACATCCGCACCTCCGAGGTACGCCGCTTCCTCCGGCGCGCCCAGCACCTGGTGCCGGCGGGCTGCGAGCACGAGTTCCTCGACATCGACCAGCACCTGGCCGACCTGCTGCGCGACGCCTGCTGACGTCGCCGATAATTCCGTTGCCGCCCACGGCGGACCGGCGTAGCGTCGCTGACGGTCGTTGTCGCCGTCGAACGGAGTAGGACGTTGCTCGTCTGAGGTCTCGAGACACCGTGTCGCACAGCCGCGTTCGGCGCTGTGCGCGCTGATGTGTGCGACCTCGGCCTGCGAGCCGTCCCGGTGTCTCACCCGTTGCCCCCTTTCCTTACGCAACCGGGAGACCCGTATGTCTACCTTCCCCACCTCCATCACCTGCACCGACCTGTCCTTCTCGTGGCCCGACGGCACCGAAGTCCTGGACGGCTTCCAGCTCGCGGTCGGACCCGGCAGAACGGGCCTGATCGGCCTCAACGGCTCCGGCAAGTCGACCCTGCTGAAGCTCATCGCGGGTGAACTCACCCCCGCCGACGGCACCGTGCGCGTCGCGGGAGAGGTCGGTTACCTGCCGCAGAACGCCACGCTCGACACCGCGCTCCGGGTCGACCAGGCCCTGGGCATCGCCGCCACCCGCGCCGCGCTGCACGCCATCGAGGGCGGCGACGTGAGCGAGGAGCACTTCGAGGCGATCGGCGACGACTGGGACGTGGAGGAGCGGGCGCGCGCCACGCTCGACCAGCTCGGCCTCGGCCACATCGGCCTGGACCGCACGATCGGCGAGGTGTCGGGCGGCGAGTGCGTGCTGCTGCGGCTGGCCGCCCTGCTGCTGGCCCGGCCGGACGTGCTGCTGCTCGACGAGCCGACCAACAACCTGGACCTGCACGCCCGCCGCCGCCTGTACGGGGCCGTGGAGGCCTGGTCCGGCGTCCTGGTCGTGGTCAGCCACGACCGTGAACTGCTGGAACTGGTCGACCAGATCGCCGACCTCCACGACGGCGAGGTGTCCTGGTACGGCGGTGCCTACTCGGCGTACGAGGAGGCGCTGGCCGCCGAACAGGAGGCGGCCGAACGCATGGTGCGGGTCGCCGAGGCCGACGTACAGCGGCAGAAGCGCGAACTGGCGGACGCGCATGTGAAGTTGGCGCGGCGCAAGCGGTACGGACAGAAGATGTTCGACAGCAAGCGCGAGCCGAAGATCGTCATGAACGCGCGCAAGCGGGCGGCCCAGGAGTCGGCCGGCAAGCACCGCATCATGCACGCCCAGAAGCTCGCCGAGGCCAAGGAACGGCTCGACGAGGCGGTGGAGTTGGTACGGGACGACGACGAGATCCGTATCGAGCTGCCGTACACGACGGTCCCGCCGGGCCGGGGCGTGCTGCTGATGCGCGGCCTGGAGCTGCGGTACGGGGCGCGGGTCGGCGGCGAGTGGGAGCTGCGCGGCCCGGAGCGGATCGCGCTCGTCGGGCGCAACGGCTCCGGGAAGACGACGCTGCTGCGCACGATCGCCGGTGAACTGGCGCCGGTGGCGGGCGAGGTGGTGGCGCACGTCCCGCTGCGGTTCCTGCCGCAGCGGCTCGACGTCCTCGACGACGCCCTGAGCGTGGTGGAGAACGTGGCGCGGCTCGCCCCGGAGGCGACCAACAACAGGATCCGCGCCCGGCTGGCCCGCTTCCTGTTCCGGGGTGCGCGGGCCGACCAGCAGGCCGGGACGCTGTCGGGCGGCGAGCGGTTCCGGGCGGCGCTGGCCGCGCTGCTGCTGGCGGAGCCGGCACCGCAGTTGCTGATGCTGGACGAGCCGACGAACAACCTGGACATGGCGAGCGTACGGCAGTTGACGGCGGCGCTCGACGCGTACGAGGGGGCGCTGATCGTGGCGAGCCACGACGTGCCGTTCCTGGAGTCGATCGGCATCACGCGCTGGCTGCTGCTGGAGGACGGCGAGCTGCGTCCGACGACGGCGGAGGAGGTGCTGTCCGGCCTCTAGAGTGACGGCCGTATACCCGACAGAAGGTGTCGGGTATACGGCCTAGCTTCGTCCGCATGGCTTCGGACATCGTGATCTCGGGCGCCCGCGAGAACAACCTCCGGGACGTCTCCCTCTCCCTCCCCAAGAACCGCGTCACCGTCTTCACCGGCGTCTCCGGCTCCGGCAAGTCGTCCGTCGTCTTCGACACGATCGCCGTCGAGTCGCAGCGGCAGCTCAACGAGACCTTCACCTGGTTCATCAGGAACCGGCTGCCGAAGTACGAGCGGCCGCACGTCGACGCGATCGACGACCTCTCGGTGGCGATCATCGTCGACCAGAAGCCGATCGGCGGAAACGTCCGCTCGACGGTGGGCACGATGACGGACATCTTCTCGGTGATCCGGGTGCTGTTCTCCCGGTACGGCACGCCCAGTGCCGGGCCCGCGACGGCGTACTCCTTCAACGACCCGTCCGGCATGTGCCCGGTGTGCGACGGGGTGGGGCGCACGGTACGGCTCGACCTGGACAAGGCGGTCGACTGGACGAAGTCGCTGAACGGAGGCGCGCTGCTGCTGCCGGGCACGTCCGTGGGGAGCTGGCAGTGGCGGCTGTACGCCGACTCGGGTCTCTTCGACCCGGACAAGCCGCTGGCCGACTACACGGAGGCGGAGCGCCGGGCGCTGCTGTACGGGACGGGCGGGGGCCAGGACCTGAAGGTGCGGCTGGCGATGAAGTCGGGTGCGGCGGACGTGCGGTTCGAGGGGCTGGTGGACCGGTTCGACCGCCTGTACCTGAAGCGGGACACGGCGGGGCTCTCCGACTCGTACAAGGAGACCGTGCGGAGCGTCACCACGCAGGGGGTGTGCGAGGCGTGCGGCGGCGCGCGGCTGAACGAGGCGGCGCTCGCGACCCGTATCGACGGGCTGAACATCGCGGACTACGCGCGGATGGAGGTCGCCGACCTGGTCGAGGTGCTGGCGGCGATCGACGACCCGGTCGCCACGCCCATCGCGGCGGCCGCGCGGGAGCGGCTGGAACGCCTGGTGGGGATCGGGCTCGGCTATCTGAGCCTGGACCGGGAGACCACCACCCTGTCCGGTGGCGAGGGCCAGCGGCTCAAAATGGTGCGGCACCTGGGGAGTTCGCTGACCGGCCTGACGTTCATCTTCGACGAGCCCAGCGTCGGGCTGCACCCGCGCGATGTGGGGCGGCTGAACGATCTGCTGGTGCGGCTGCGCGACAAGGGCAACACGGTGCTGGTGGTGGAGCACGACCCGGACGTGATGGCGATCGCGGACCACATCGTCGACATGGGGCCGCACGCCGGTTCGGGCGGCGGCGAGGTGGTGTACGCGGGTCCGTTCGCCGGGCTGCGCGACGCGGACACGCTCACGGGGCGGTGCCTGCGCCGGCGTACGCCGTTGAAGGAGACGTTCCGCTCCCCCACCGGGGCGCTGCCGGTGACCGGGGCGGATCTGCACAACCTCAAGGGCATCGACGTCCGTTTCCCGGCCGGGGTGCTGACGGCCGTGACGGGGGTGGCCGGGTCGGGCAAGTCGACGCTGGTGTCGGAGGTGTTCACGGCCGCGTACCCGGAGGCGGTCGTCATCGACCAGGGCGCGATCACGGCGTCGGCGCGGTCGACCCCGGCGTCGTACCTGGGGATCATGGACTCCGTACGGAAGGTGTTCGCGCAGGCGAACGGAGTCCCGGCGCCGCTCTTCAGTTTCAACTCGGCGGGGGCGTGCGGGACGTGCGCGGGGCGTGGCGTCATCCACACCGACCTCGCCTTCATGGACCCGGTCACGACGACGTGCGGGGCGTGCGAGGGGCGCCGGTTCCAGGACGAGGTGCTGGCGCACCGGGTGCGGGGCAGGTCGATCGTGGACGTCCTGGAGATGACGGCGGCGGACGCGATCGGGTTCTTCGACGACCCGGCGCTGATCCGGAAGCTGCGGACGCTCAACGACGTGGGGCTGACCTATCTGACGCTCGGGCAGCCGCTCAGCTCGCTGTCGGGCGGTGAGCGGCAGCGCATCAAGCTGGCGACGCAGTTGCACCGTACGGGCAGCGTGTACGTGCTGGACGAACCGACGACCGGGCTGCACATGGCGGACGTCCAGACGCTGGTCGCGCTGCTGGACCGGCTGGTCGACGCGGGTAACACGGTGGTCTGCGTGGAACACAACCTGGATGTCGTGAAGCGGGCGGACTGGGTGATCGACCTCGGCCCGGACGGCGGAAAGCACGGCGGTGAACTGGTCTTCGAGGGGACTCCGGCGCAGTTGCTGGAGCACCGGAAGTCGTTCACGGCCGAGTATCTGCGCCGGGATCTGGGCGTCGGGTAAGTCGTCGCGTACGGGGGTAGGGGTGTGCGGTCACCGACTCGTGGAGGCTGTCATGCCCAGCAGGAAAGCCCTGGTCCGCCGCCCGAGCCCGCGCCTCGCCGAGGGCCTGGTCACCCATGTCGAACGCACGCCCGTGGACCCCGTACGGGCGCTGGAGCAGTGGGAGGGTTACGTCGGCGCCCTGCGCGCGCACGGCTGGGAGACCGTGGAGGTGGAACCGGCCGACGACTGCCCGGACGGGGTGTTCGTCGAGGACACGGTGGTGATGTTCCGCAACGTGGCGCTGATCTGCCGGTCCGGGGCGCAATCCCGGCGTCCGGAGGCGGCGGCGGTCGAGGAGGCGGTGGCGCGGCTGGGCTGCTCGGTGAACCGGGTGCGGGAGCCGGGCACGCTCGACGGGGGCGATGTGCTCAAGGCCGGCGACACCATGTACGTGGGGAGAGGCGGCCGCACGAACGCGGCGGGCGTCGCGCAGGTGCGGGCGGCCTTCGAGCCGCTGGGCGCGCGGGTCGTCGCCGTACCGATCAGCCGGGTGCTGCACCTGAAATCGGCGGTCACGGCCCTGCCGGACGGCACGGTGGTCGGGTACGAGCCCCTGGTGGAGGCCTCCTCGCTGTTCCCGCGCTTCCTGCCGGTGCCGGAGGAGGCGGGCGCGCACGTGGTGCTGCTGGGCGGCGGGAGGCTGCTGATGGCGGCGAGCGCGCCGAAGTCGGCGGATCTTTTCGCGGATCTCGGGTACGAGCCGGTCGTCGTCGACATCGGCGAGTTCGAAAAGCTCGAAGGGTGCGTGACATGCCTCTCTGTGCGGCTACGTGACCTCCGCCCATAACGGAACGTAAGCGTCCATCCCCGGACCCGGGCTTGGCTAGGGCTTACGGCCCCCTTAACCTACGGTCTCGTAACCTACGAGCCCGTAGGTAATTCTCCCGTCCCCAGGAGCAACCGCATGACCCTCACCTCTCCCCACCTCGGCAGTTCGGACGTGTGGACCGACGCCCGGCTGCTGTACGCCCTGGAGGAGGTGGTCGAGAAGGAGCTCAACCGCCACCTCAAGGTCGTCAAGGACTGGATGCCGCACGAGTACGTCCCGTGGTCGGACGCCCGTAATTTCCCCGGCTTCTTCGAGGACGGCGAGGCCTGGGAGCCGGAGCAGTCCAAGGTCACCGACATCGGCAAGATCGCGCTCGTGGTCAACCTGCTGACCGAGGACAACCTGCCGAGCTACCACCACGAGATCGCCACCCTCTTCGGCCGGGACGGCGCATGGGGCACCTGGGTGCATCGCTGGACCGCCGAGGAGGGCCGGCACGGCATCGTGATGCGCGACTACCTGCTCGCCTCGCGCGCCGTGGACCCGGACAAGCTGGAGCAGTTCCGGATGGCGCACATGAGCGAGGGCTTCGAGTCGGACAACCGCCACTCGATGCTGCACTCGGTCGCGTACGTCGCCTTCCAGGAGCTCGCGACCCGCATCTCGCACCGCAACACCGGCCACCAGTCGGGCGACCCGGTCTGCGACCGGATGCTGGCGCGCATCGCGACCGACGAGAACCTGCACATGGTCTTCTACCGGAACCTGCTGGGCGCGGCCTTCGAGATCGCCCCGGACCTGACCATGCAGGCCGTCCGCGACGTGGTCGTGAACTTCCGCATGCCCGGACACGGCATGCCGGGCTTCGAGCGGGCGGCCGCGCAGATGGCCATCGGCGAGATCTACAACCTGCGCATCCACCACGACGACGTCCTCCAGCCCGTGCTGCGCTTCCTGAAGGTGCTGGAGATCGACGGGCTCGGCCCGGAGGGCCTGAAGGCGCAGGAGGAGCTGGGCCTGTACATGGGCGGGCTCGACGCGGAGGCCAGCAAGTTCGACGAGAAGCTCGCGGCCCGCAAGGCCCGAATGGCGGCCCGCGGCCGCTGACCCCGGCGGGCACCGCGCTCTCCCGGCCCGGGCCCCACCCGCCGCGGTGGAGGCCCGGCTCCGGCTGGGCGGGGAGCGCGGCCCGGCGCACAGTGCCGCCCGCTCCGGATCACCAGGCGGCCGGGCGGTAGTCCTTCAGGAAGACCCCGGCGACCGGTGCGCCCGCCTCGCCCCGCACGATCGGGTCGTAGACGCGGGCGGCGCCGTCCACCACGTCCAGCGGGGTGCGGGTGCCGGCGGCGGCGATCCGCGCCTTGCGGGGTGCGGGGTTCTCGTCGGTGATCCAGCCGGTGTCGACGCTGCACATGTGGACGCCGTGCCCGGCGAGGTGCTCGCCGCTGGTGCGGGTGAGCATGTTGAGCGCGGCCTTGGCCATGTTGGTGTGCGGGTGGCCGGCCGTCTTGTTGCGTACGGCGAACCGTCCCTCCACCGCGCTGACGTTGACGATGTAACGGCGTGGGTGCGGGGATGCCAGCAGCAGCGGCAGCAGGCGGTCGCACAACAGCGCGGGCGCGAGGGCGTTGACGAGCTGGGTCTCCAGCAGCTCGGCGGGGTCGAGCTCGCCGAGGCGCGCGGACCAGGAGTTGTGCGGCGCCGGGTCGGGCAGGAGCCCTGCCTCGTCCATTTCGCCTTCGAGGCTGTCCAGGCCTACGAGGGCGAGAGCGCCGCCACCGGTGGCCGGGAGCGCGGGGGCGTACCCGGGGGCGGCGATGACGCCGGCCGGCAGCTCGCCCCGCTCCCCCGCCCGGAGCGCGGCGTACGACTCGGGCGGGCGGCGGATCGTCTGGGCCGCGTTGTTGACGAGTATGTCCAGGGGCCGGCCGTCGGCGAGCAGCCGCTCGCACAGGCCGAGGACCTGGCGCGGGTCGCGGAGGTCGATGGCGACGACGGTGAGCCGCTCCAGCCACCGCTCGCTGCCCTCGGCGGCGCGGAAGCGGCGCAGCGTGTCGTGGGGGAAGCGGCTGGTGACGAGGAGTTCGGCGCCGTCGCGGAGCATCATCAGCGCCAACTGGAACCCGATCTTCACACGGCCGCCGGTGAGCAGCGCGCGGCGCCCGGTGAGGTCGGTGGTCAGGGCGCGGCGGGCGGCGTTGTCGTCGGCGCAGGCGGGGCAGAGCCGGTGGTAGAACGCGTCGGCCCGTCGATAGGGCGCTTTGCAGACATAGCAGTGGCGGGGCTTGAGGAACTCCCCCACCGTGCCGCGCCGGGTGGCCAGGGGCGCGTCCTCCCGCCGGTCGAGCGCACCGGTGGCGGTGGCGGCGCTGAGCACGGCGTCGGCCTCGGAGCGCGCCCGGTGCCGGGCCTTGCGGCGCTTGTTGCGGCTCTCGCGGGCGAAGGAGGCGGCGAGCTCCTCGGCCCGCATGCGTATCGGGTCGTCCAGCGGCAGGGCGCGTAGCCGCCCCACCGTGCGGCCGAACGCGGCCAGCTCGTCGTCCGTCACTGCGCTGTGCTGCTGCTCCATGCGCATGTGATCTTAAGGGCGGGCGGCTCGCACGGGCATCCGGTTATCCCCCGGTTCTTCCTGGGCTCAGCGCCCCTGCCGCCTGAGCGCGTACCGCTCCTTCTCCGACAGGCCGCCCCAGACGCCGAAGCGCTCGTCGTGTGTGAGGGCGTATTCGAGGCAGGCCTCGCGGCCTTCACAGGCGGCGCAGAGGCGCTTGGCCTCGCGGGTGGAGGAGCCCGGGTCCGGGAAGAAGAATTCCGGGCCGGTCTGGGCGCACAGGGCGGCTTCCTGCCAGGAGAGTTCGTGGTCGTCGCGAGTGGTGCGGTTGATCGGCATGCCGGACACGCTGCCCCGCTCCGATAAACGGGACGTCAACGAACGATCAACGGCAGGACGGCCGGAACGGCGTTGGTTCGCTCCGTAAGCATGGGCCTCCGGGGCGTGATCGGCAAGGGGTTCGATTCGATCGGGGTGTCGGTGTCGCTTCGGTGTCGGTGTCGCGGTGGCTAGGGCGGCGGCGGGGTGCTGGTGATGACCGCGAAGCGGGCGCCGTAGGGGTCGGTCAGTTTGGCGTAGCGGCCCACGCCGCCCATCTCGCTCGGGGAGAGGCGGACGGTGCCGCCCAGTTCTTCGGCCTTGGCGACCGTCGCGTCGGTGTCGGGGACCTCGAAGTAGGGCGTCCAGTAAGGGCCCTCCGCCGACTCCAGGGGGTCCGATTCGAGGGGGACCACGCCGCCGAAGGAGTCGTCGTCACCGCCGTCGGCCGGGGTGAGCAGGATGTACGAGCCGGTGCCGTCGGGCCACGGTACGGCGGACGACTCGATGCCGAGCACCGATCCGTAGAAGGCCATGGCGGCGGCCGGGTCGCGGGTGTACAGCTCCGTCCAGCACAGGCTGTGCGGGTCGTTGACCACGTCCAGGCCCTTGTTCGCGCCGGGCTGCCAGACGGCGAAGCCGACGCCCGCCGGGTCGGCGAAGACCGCCATGCGGCCGAGGTCGAAGACGTCCATGGGCTCGGACAGCACGGTTCCGCCGCCTTCGCGCACGGCCGCCGCCGTGGCGTCGGCGTCGGATGTCCGGAAGTAGACGGTCCACCCGGGCGGTGCCTGGTCGGGCGGGACCGTCATGCCGCCGGCCACGGTCCTGCCGTCCAACTGGAACATGCCGTATCCGCCGGCCTCGGGACCGGCCGACCGGAAGCGCCAGCCGAACAGGGCGCCGTAGAAGGCTTCCGCTCCCTGGAGGTCGGGGGTGCCCAGGTCGACCCAGTTCGGGGAGCCGGTGAGGTAACGGGTGGTCAGCATGGTGCCGAGTCTGCTGCCGTGGCCGGAGCCCCGCATCAGGAGGGCGCCCGCACGTGTTCCTCAGCGGGAACGGGGAAGCCGCGGATCTGCTCACGTACTGCCGGCTGACGCCGACCGGGGCGGAGCCCGTGTCCCGGGCGCGGCTCCCCGGGGCGGACGGGAGCGCCGCCTTCCGGCTGCCGGCCGGTCTGCCGGGGACCTCGTATCCACGTGCGGCACGAGTCGGCCGTCGACTGGGAGGTGCTCGACATCGCGAGCTGACCGCACGACCGTGCGTTCAGTACGCTGGGCGGATGACGGACGGACGTGACGGACGGGTCGAGCGCGGCAACCAGACCAGGCGGCTGATCCTCGGGCGCACGGTGGACATCGCCTCGGTGGAGGGGCTGGAGGGCCTCTCCCTGGGGCGTATCGCCACGGAGCTGAAGCTCAGCAAGAGCGGGGTCTTCGCCCTGTTCGGCTCCAAGGAGGAGCTGCAACTGGCGACGGTACGGGCGGCGGTCGCCGTGTACGTCGAGCGGGTGATCACTCCGGTACGGGACCTGCCGCCCGGGCCCGGGCGGGTGTGGGCGCTGTGCGACAACTGGCTCGGGTACTCCCGGGAGCGGGTCTTCGCGGGCGGGTGCTTCTTCTACGGCGTGTCGGCGGAGTTCGACGCTCGCAGCGGGCCGGTGCACGAGGCCATCGCGAAGGCGCGCCACGACTGGGTGGCGTACGTGGAGCGGACCCTGGACGAGGCCCGCGCGGCGAGCGGTTTCGATCCCGGCATGGACGTGGGCCAGGTGGCGTTCGAGATCATCGCGCTGATGGAGGCGGCGAACGCCCAGTCGGTGCTGCACGACGACGACTCCGCCTACGACCGGGCCGCCAAGGGCATCCTGAGCCGGCTGCGCGCCGAGGTGACGGACCCGGGGGCGCTGCCTCAGCGGCCGTAGGCGCCGCCACGGGGTCACCCGTCAGAGCCGGGCGTCGGCCGTGACGACGAAGTCGACCGCCTGGGCGACCACTTCCGGGTCGGCGAGGATCCGCCGGTGGCCGAGGCCCTTGGTGACGACGAGGCGGGCACGGTCCCCGTGGGCGGCGGCGGCGAGGCGTGACTGGGCGACCGGGGTCATGTCGTCGTCCTCGTCGTGGAACAGCAGGACGGGCGCGGCCAGTCGGTCCGCCTCGTAGGCGGCGGTGAGGCGCTGCCATATGCCGGGCTCGCCGGGGAAGAGGCGGCGCTCGACGTGGCCGCGGATGTCGTGCTTCAGCCGCTCGTGCAGGCCGAGTCGCGCGCAGAACGCGTCGAGGAGGTGGTCGAACTCGGCGACGCCTCCGATGCCGACGAACCGGTGCGCCACGACGCCGTCGTGCAGCGCGACGAAGGACGCCAGCACTCCGAAGGAGTGCGCGAGGACGGCCTCGAAGTCACCGTGCTCGGCGTGCAGCCGCCCGATGATCTCGCGGTAGTCGCGGATGTTGCTCGCGCACCCCTCCGAGTCGCCGTGACCCGGCGCGTCGAAGGTGACGGGGCTGTAGCCCTTGTCGCACAGGGCGGCGATGAACGCGCTGAACCGGGAGCTCCGCGACGACCAGCCGTGGACCAGAAGCACAGGACGGGCGCCGTCGCCCCACGCGTACGTGACGACGTTCCTTCCATTCACCCGCAGGGTGCCGAGCCGGGCGCGGTCCAGCAGCGGGCGCTCGGCCGGCCGGACGCGGCTGCGCCCCAGGGGCTGGACGAAGGCGGCGAAGGCGAGCCTGCCGGAGAGGCGGGACGAGACGCGGGAGGTGGTGTTGAGGGCGGTGCGAAGGAGTGGAGCCATGGGGTGCATGCCGGGTTCTCCTCGGTCGGCCGGGGCGAGACCAAAAATGCTAGCACGACCGTTCGTATAGTTTTTGGGGTACGAAAAGCCCGCCCCGGCACTCCGGGGCGGGCCTACCGGAAGCCGGGACGCTCAGTGGGCGTGCGCGCCGCCTGCGGCCGTCGTGGGGTGGTGCGGTTCGTAGCCGGGGATCGTGCCGTCGGGCTTGGCCACCAGGAAGAGCCCGGCCATGCCCATGTCCGAGTGGCTCTGGACATGGCAGTGGTACATCCACGCCCCGGCGCCCACGTGTTCGCCCGCGATGATCTGGAAGCCGAAGGAGTCGGCGGGACCGGTGATCTTGTTGTCGATGACGGGGCTGGGGTCGTCCGGGCCGGTGAGCATGCCGGTGCGGTTGTCCGCCCACCGGTGACCGTGCATGTGGAAGGTGTGGTAGTACTCGCCGTGGGTGATCATGATGATCTCCACCCGGTCGCCCACCGTGGCTCGGAAGTTGGGGCTCTGGTGACCGGGCCTGTTGTTGATCGTCATGTCGTTGAAGACGATCGTGAACTGCTTGTCCGGCAGGATGTCGCCCTTGCGGCGCACGACGACGGGCCCGTACAGCCCCTTGCGGATGCCGCCCGTGCCGTGGTCGGTGCCCACGACGTGGTCGTGGTAGTGCCAGTAGCCCGCGCTGCCGGCGCGCCAGGTACCGTCCTTGCGGCGGCCGGGGGCATGCGTGCGCCAGGTGTAGGTGCGGGTGCCGCCGGGCTCCACATGGCTGCGGTTCATCTTCGTGCCGTCGTTCGCCACGTCGTAGTCCACACCGTGGACGTGCAGGCTGACCGGGACGTCCATGGTGTTCTCGAACTCGATGTGGAGCGTGTCCCCTTCGTTCAGCTCGATCAGCGGCCCGGGAATGGTGGCCTTGCCCTTCTCCAGCCCGTAGCCCATCTGACCGTCTGCCAGTTTTTCGGCGTACAGCTTGAGATGGCGCACCTGGCCGCCCGCCGGGGCGGTCGGCGGTGGCGTCTCGGCCGACACCGCGCCGGGCGCGGAGGCCGGGGACGCGGAAGCCGAGGACAACGATGTCACGCCGGTCGCGGCAACCGCTCCCCCGGCCAGCAGGCGCCGGTTGAAGCTCCGTCTGTCCATGCCGAACTCCCCAGTGCGGTGCGGAGGATGACGGGGCGGAGTGCCCCCGGGACGGGCACACCGTAGCCGGGCGGGGACGGGTTTATCCACAGCCAGGACAAAGTTCGCGGGATTGGTGTCAAGCTATTGGCGTGTCGCGGAAAGAGGTCTAGCTTCATCGTCGTTTGCTGTGACCACAGAGGGGTGGGTGAACACATGCACCGTGCACCACATCACCGGTCAAGATCCCGCCGCCGGGCGGGGGTTGCTCTCGCCACCGGCGCCATGGCGGCCTCCCTGCTCAGCGGGACGGCGGCCACCGCCGAGCCCAATCCCGGTGAGCCAGGCCCCGTTCGGACAACGTTGTCGATACAGTCGCCGCCCGGCGGGGCCAATGTGCGCGTGCTGGTCTTCCACGCCTCGGCGACCGCCGAGTCCCCGACCGTCGACGCCGGTATCGCGGCGATCGAGGCGATCGGTCAATCCGGCCCGGCCGCCCAGCAGTTCCGTACCGAGGCCACGGACGACGCCTCGGTGTTCACCAACGGCCGCAAGCTCGGCCGGTACAACGCGGTGGTGTTCCTGACCGGCGGCGGCGATGTGCTCGACCCCGAGCAGGAGGCCGGCCTGGAGGCGTACATGGAGGCCGGCGGCGGCTTCCTCGGCATCCACGACGCGGCGCGCACCGAGCCCTATTCGGACTGGTTCACCGGTCTGGTCGGCGCCCGGCCCGCCGCGAACGGCCCCACCGCCGTCCAGCGCGCGACCGTCGAGGTCGGGGACCGGCAGCACCCTGCCACCAAGCAGTTGCCGCTGAACTGGAAGCGCCCGGACAAGTGGCTCAACTGGACGGTCAACCCGTCGGGCAAGGTGCACACGGTGGCGCGGGTCAAGGAGAGCAGCTACCAGCCGGGCGCGAGCGCCAACGGCTGGGACCACCCGGTCTCCTGGTGCCGTGACTACGACGGCGGCCGGTCCTTCTACACGGGCATGGGCGGCACGGTCGACTCGTTCGCCGAGACCGACTTCCGCGACCACCTGCGCGGCGCGCTGCTGTGGACGACCCGGCTCTCCCGTGCCGACTGCAAGGCCACCGTCGACGCCAACTACACCGCCGAGCGGGTCACCCGGCCCAACCAGCCGGGGCAGAACGACCAGATCGGTGAGCCGCACGGCCTGGTCGCCGCCCCCGACGGGCGCATCCTCTACATCGGGCGCGGCGGCGCGGACTCCTCGAAGCCCGTGGTGACCGACTGGAACAACCCGGACATCGGCAAGGGCAAGGGCGAGATCCACGTCTACGACCCGAAGACGAAGAAGGTGCAGCTCGCGGGCGAGCTGACGGTCTTCGGCAACAAGGGTGGCGGCGACGAGCTGATCAAGAACGAGGAGGGTCTCCTCGGCATCGAGCTCGACCCGGACTTCCTCTCCAACGGCTGGGTGTACCTGCACTACACACCCCACTCGCGGATCAACCGCGACACGCACATGGCGGAGCGGTACGTCTCCCGCTTCACCCTCGACCTCGCCACCAACAGGCTGGACCTGGCGAGCGAGAAGGTGCTGCTGAAGTGGCCGGTGCAGATCCACAGTTGCTGCCACGCGGGCGGTGGCATGGCCTGGGACTCGAAGGAGAACCTGTACATCGCCACCGGTGACAACAACTCCAGCGGCTTCAGCTCGGGGTACTCGGGCAACAACCCCGAGCCCGACTTCAAGGGCGTCTCGTTCGCCGACGCCCGCCGCACCTCGGGCAACACCAACAACCTCAACGGCAAGATCCTGCGCATCCACCCGGAGGACGACGGCACGTACACGATTCCCGAGGGCAACCTCTTCACCGGCGAGGAGCCGGACGAGGGGGGCGGCAAGACGCGCGGCGAGATCTATGTGATGGGCGTGCGCAACCCGGCCCGGATCTTCGTCGACAAGCAGACCGACATCCTCTACGCGGGGTGGGTCGGCCCCGACGCCGGTGCGCCGTCCACGACGTGGGGCCCGGCGAAGTACGACACGTTCGCAGCGATCACCAAGGCGGGCAACCACGGCTGGCCGTACTGCATGGGCAACAACCAGCCCTACCGGGACCGCAACCTGCCCGACCCGGGCAAGCCGCTCGGCTGGTACGACTGCGCCAGGCCGAAGAACGAGTCGCCGAACAACGACGGTCTGGTGAACCTGCCGCCCGTCACACCGAACTCGATCTGGTACTCGCCACAGGGCGGCGGCGTGGACTACCCGCGCGACGCCAACGGGGTGCCCAGCTACCGGACGGAGGAGCAGAGGCTGCTGCTGCCGTGGCTCAAGGGCGGCGGCCAGGCGACCATGAACGGCCCGGTGTACCGGTACGACACGGCGTCCGACAGCACGGTCAAGTGGCCGGCGTACTGGGACGGCAAGTGGTTCGTCGGTGACTTCTACGACGGCGACCAGCCGCGGCACGCCGTCCTGATGGACCCGAGGACGGTCGGCAAGGGCGGGCTGCCGGTGCACGCGGAGTCCCTGAAGAAGATCATCCCGGTGGGATCCGGTGGCATCCGCAACCTGATGGACTGGAAGTTCGCGCCGGACGGTTCGCTGTACGTCCTGGACTACGGGCGCGGCTTCTTCACCTCCGACTCCCAGTCCGCGCTGTGGCGCGTGACGTACAAGGGCGGCGAGCCGACGCCCGCCGCCGACGGTCTCGCGAGGAAGGGGGCAGCGCAGTGAGTCCCAGCACGGTGAGACACCGCTCCCTACGGTTGTGGACGGCCCTGTTCGGGTCCTTGCTGATGGTCCTCGGCCTGACGTCGACCGCCGCGTACGGGCGGCCCGACAACGGACCGGCGGCCGCGGCGGAGCAGGTGCTGACCTGGACCGCCGGTGACCCCATCGACCGCTACCTGACCTTCCCGGCCACCGCGGTGGCGGGCCCGACGACGATCGTGTTCGAGAACAGCACGGCCACCGGGAACACCACCGGGATGCCGCACACGCTGACGTTCGACGTCTCGGACCCGGAGTACAACAACGACGTCCCGCTGAACATCCTGGCCAATCCCAACGACGACCAGGGCGGCAAGCACACCGCACAGGTCACCCTGACGCCCGGCCGGTACCGGTTCTACTGCACGATCCCCGGCCACGGCTCGATGCAGGGCATCCTCACCGTGACGGAGGGGGGCGGCGGCGAGGACACCACGGCGCCGGAGACCTCCGCGAAGGTCGAGGGTGAGCGGAACGCCGACGGCGCGTACATCGGCCACGCCAACGTCACGGTGTCGGCCACCGACACCGGCGGCTCGGGCGTGGACCGGATCGAGTACGCGGTCGGGGCGGACGGCGCCTGGCAGACCTACACCGCGCCCGTGATGGTCCACGAGGTGGGCGCCCACAGGATCCGGTACCGGGCCACCGACAAGGCGGGCAACACCTCCGCCGAGAAGGCGGTCGACTTCACCGTGGTCGCCCCGCCGACGGACGACAAGACCCCGCCGGAGACGTCGGCGACCGTCAGCGGCGAGAAGAACGACCAGGGCCAGTACCTGGACATGGCGACAGTCACCGTCACCGCGTCCGACACCGGCTCGGGCGTCAACACCATCGAGTACGCGATCGGGGCGGAGGGCGCCTGGCAGACCTACACCGCCCCGGTGATGGTGCACCAGGTGGGCACCCACACGGTCCGCTACCGGGCCACCGACCGGGCCGGGAACGTGGCGGCCGAGAAGTCGGTGCAGTTCACGGTCGTCGCCCCGCCCACCCAGGACACCACCCCGCCCGAGACGACGGCCACGGTGACCGGCAGCAAGAACTCGGACGGCGCGTTCATCACCAGCGCCACCGTGGCGGTCACGGCGACCGACACCGGCGGCTCGGGCGTGGACAAGGTCGAGTACTCGCTGGACGGCGGGCCGTACCTGGCGTACACGGCCCCGGTCGTCGTGGACCGGGTGGGCTACCACACGGTGCTGCACCGGGCCACCGACAAGGCCGGCAACACCTCGGCGGCCAAGCAGGTGAGCTTCAACGTCGCGGAGGGCGGCGGCGTACCGGCGCCCAACTGCCCCGAGTACGACGAGCGGCTCACCGTCATCGTCGGCACGGTCGACTCCGGCGTGCCCAACCGGATGACGCGCGGCCGGTGCACCATCAACGAGCTGATCGAGGACGAGAAGGACTGGTCGTCGCACGCGCTGTTCCTCAAGCACGTGGACGCGGTCCTCGACAAGCTCCTCGCGGAGGGGGTCATCGACGCCCGGGAGCACCGGACGATCCACCGCGCGGCCAAGGAGTCCGGCATCGGCAAGCCGGGCCAGACCAACGGCTACCGGACGCTGTTCGACGGATCGGCGGAGACCTTCGCGAAGTGGCAGCACGTGGGCGGCGGCAAGTTCGCCCTCAACGGCGACGGCTCGATGACCAGCAGCACCACGGTCCCGGGCATGGGCATGCTGTGGTTCCCGCAGCGGCAGTACGGGGACTTCTCGCTGAAGCTCCAGTGGCGCGACGACGCCCCGGGCTCGGGCAACGCCAACTCCGGTGTGTTCGTCCGCTTCCCGAACGTCCACAACCACCCCGAGGAGCCCCGGCCGGAGTGGGTCGCCATCAAGTTCGGGCACGAGGTCCAGGTCCTGGACCGGCCCGACGGCGACATGTACAAGACCGGCTCGATATACGGGTTCGACCGGGTGGGCCTGGGCGGCGCGGGCGTCACTCCGAAGGGCACCTGGAACGACTACGAGATCCGGGTGGAGGGCCAGCACTACTCGGTCTTCCGCAACGGTGTCCTGATCAACGAGTTCGACAACAACGGCGGCCAGGAGTTCTACCCGCCGCGCGACGGTGACCCGGGCACGGACGGCCGGCGGTACGCCACCGGCTACATAGGGCTCCAGGTCCACGGCACGACGGATGTGATCTCCTACCGCGACATCCGGATCAAGGAACTCTGAGCGGAGTCACTCGGTCTTCTTGGCGCGGCTCGGCTGTACCCGCTTGGGCTCACCCGGCATCTTCGGGTAGTCCGGCGGGTACGGCAGGTCCGCCAGGCCGTGGTCGCGCTCGTCCTTGGCGGCCAGCTCCAGCAGGCTGTCCAGCGAGAAGGCGTGGTCGTCCATGTCCGCGTGGACGTCGCCGTGGTCGGCGTACCGCACGGGCATGGTCGCCAGGTCGAAGTCCCGGGGGTCGACGTCGTCGAGCTCTTCCCAGCGGAGGGGGGCGGACACCGGGGCGTGCGGCTTGGGGCGGATCGAGTAGGCGGAGGCGATGGTCCGGTCCCGGGCCGTCTGGTTGTAGTCGACGAAGATCTTCTCGCCGCGCTCCTCCTTCCACCAGGCGGTGGTGACCCGGCCGGGCATGCGCCGTTCCAGCTCGCGGCCGACGGCGATGGCGGCGCGGCGGACGCGGGTGAAGTCCCAGCGCGGCTCGATCGGTACGTAAACGTGGATGCCGCGCCCGCCGGAGGTCTTCGGCCAGCCCCGCAGTCCGTAGTCGTCGAGCAGGGCGTGCAGCTCGTGCGCGGCGGCCACCGCGTCGGCGAAGCCGGTGCCGGGCTGGGGGTCCAGGTCGATGCGCAGCTCGTCGGGGTGGTCGGTTTGGTCGCCGCGGACGGGCCAGGGGTGGAAGGTGAGGGTGCCGAGGTTGGCGGCCCAGATGACGGCGGCGATCTCGGTGGGGCGGATCTCGTCGGCGAAGCGGCCGCTGGGGAAGGTGATGTGGGCGGTGGGGATCCAGTCGGGGAGGTTCTTGGGCGCGCGCTTCTGGAAGAAGGACTCGCCCTCCACGCCGTCGACGAAGCGCTCCAGGGTGGTCGGGCGGTCGCGCAGGGCGCGGGTGATGCCCTCGCGCACGGCGAGGAAGTAGCGCGCCACGTCCAGCTTCGTGAAGCCGCGCTCCGGGAAGTAGACCTTGTCCGGATTGGACAGGCGTACGGTCCGCCCGCCGGCCTCCAGCTCCACCGCGTTTCCCATGGGTGCCACAGTAGAACGCCCAGATAAGGTGCGCATATCGGGCATATCGCTCGCCTCTCGGGCAGAATCGAGCCATGGACCTGCCGGTGATGCCGCCCGTGAAACCGATGCTGGCCAAGTCCGTGAAGAAGATCCCGCCCGGTATGCAGTACGAGGCCAAGTGGGACGGCTTCCGCGCCATCGTCCACCGGGACGGGCCCGAACTGGTGATCGGCAGCCGCACCGGCAAGCCACTCACCCGGTACTTCCCCGAGCTGGTCACCGCCCTGCCGCCACGGCTCCCCGAGCGCTGTGTCGTGGACGGCGAGATCGTGATCGCCCACGAGGGGCGGCTGGACTTCGACCGGCTCACCGAGCGCATCCACCCCGCCGCCTCCCGCGTGAAGATGCTCTCCGAACGCACGCCCGCCCGTTTCATCGCCTTCGACCTGCTGGCCCTCGGCGACGAGTCGCTGATGGACACCCCGCTCGTCGAGCGCAGGGCGGCGCTGGAGGAAGCCCTGCACGGCGTCGACTCCCCCGTGCACCTGGCACCGTCCACCACCGACATCGAGGTGGCGCGGGGCTGGTTCGAACAGTACGAGGGTGCCGGGCTCGACGGCGTGATCGCCAAGCCCCTGGACCTCCCCTACCGGCCGGACGCCCGGCTGATGTACAAGATCAAGCACGAGCGGACCGCCGACGTCGTCGTGGCAGGCTACCGCTTCCACAAGACCGGCCCGGTCGTCGGCTCCCTGCTGCTCGGCCTGTACGACGACCAGGGCACCCTCCAGCACGTCGGGGTCTGCGCCGCGTTCACCGAGAAGCGCCGCGCGGAACTGGTCGACGAGCTGGAACCGCTGCGCATGGACCCGCCCGACGACCACCCGTGGGCGGCCTGGACGGACGAGGCCGCGCACGAGACCGCCCGGCTGCCCGGGGCGCCGAGCCGCTGGTCCGGCAAGAAGGACCTGTCCTGGGTGGCGCTGCGGCCCGAGCGGGTGTGCGAGGTCGGGTACGACCACATGGAGGGCACACGGTTCCGGCACACGGCCCAGTTCCGCCGGTGGCGGCCGGACCGTACACCGGAGAGCTGCGGATACGGGCAGTTGGAGGAGCCGGTCTCGTACGACCTCGACGAGGTGCTGTCAGGGGGCGGGGACGCGGGCTGAACAAGAGGCGGCGGGTCGCACCCGACGCCTCATGAGCCCGCGCCCAGGGTGTCGATCGCGGCGATGCGCCAGACGTCGCCCTTCCGTACCGCGTCCACCGCGAACATGGCGGCGCCGTACGTCGTGCCGTCCTTCTTGGCCGCCGTCCGGGTGTTGCTCTGGTCCGCGTAGATCAGCACCCGCGCCCGGTCGCCGTCGATCAGCTCCACGCCGCTGTGGGTGACGGTGGTGGTGAGGACGAGCTTCTGCCGCGCCGCCTGCTCCCGTACCGGGGCCAGCATCGCGCGGTGCTGCCCGACCGCCTCGCCGATGAGGTGGGCGCGCACGGCCTTGTCGGCGGCGCCGGTGGCCGCGTAGTCGTACGAGAAGAGTTCGTTCACCGCCTTGGTGACCTGCCCCTTGACCTCGCTGGTGCGGGCGACGTCGGTGAGGGCGGGGTTACGGGCGGCGGGCGTGTCGCGCAGCGCGGCCGCCTCGCCGGTTGCCCAGGCGGCGAACCCGCCCAGGAGGACGGTGAGGGCGCCCAGTGCGGCGGGTAGCCGGTGACTCCGGGGCCGGCGGGCATCGCGTGCGGCGCGGGGCGTGGGCGTCGGCCTGCGCCGGGGCGCGGCCGTGCGCGTGGCGTTGACGGTCGCCAGGCGGCGGTGCCGGTTGACGAGGTGACGGGTGGTCGACACTAAACGACTCCTCTCAGTCGGCGGCGGTCGCAGGACCGGGCGTGGTGCCGGGCGTGGTGCCGACCGGTGCCTGGCCGAGGGCGCTGAGCTTCCAGCCCTCGGGGGTGCGGGTGAGCTCGCCGAGCATCCGGGCCTCCTTGGCGGCGGGCTTGCCCTTGGGCGGGGTCACGGTGATCCGGAGGGCGACCATCACGCTCGCCCGCCCGGCCCGCGTGTCGAGCTCGGTCACCGCGCCGGACAGCACCTTGGCGCCGGTCACGGTCCTCGCCTGCCGGATCTGCCGCTCGAACTGCGCGCGGCTGTCCGTGAGCTGGGCCAGCAGGTCGCCGGTGGCGGAGGCCTGCCAGGTGTCCAGGCCGCGCCGCAGGTCACGGTGGTCGAGGGTGTTCATGTTCTGGACGGCCTGCTCCCCCGCGGCGAGCACCTCGTCGCGGGTCGTGGCGTACGCGGCGGACTCGTCGTGCGCGGCCGTGTACCAAGCCCAGCCGCCCCAGCCCGCGCCGCCGGCGGCGAGCAGGGCGAGTGCCGCCGCCGACGTGAGGAGCGGGTTGCCTCTCATGGTGCGGTCCATCGGTTCGGGTGCCCCCTATCGCGATCGGATGTCGACAATGCGCCAGCGGCCGCCGTGCTGTTCCGCGGTGACGGAGAGCTGCGCGGCGACCGTGGTGGCCGGTTTGCCGGCGCGCCGCGCGACCTGGTCGAGGAAGACCAGGAGGTGTGCGCCGTGGTCGTCGAGCCGGGTCACGCCGGCGCGTACGACATGGGTGGTGAGCGTCAGTTTCTGCCGCGCCGCCTGTTGCTCGACCTGGCCGAACAGGGCCTCGTACTGGCGGGCCGCCTTCCCCGCGAGGAGCCGGCGCGCTGCCTGCCGGGTCGTGGCGGTGCCGTCGGGGCCGTACGAGAAGACCCGGGTGAGCGCCCCGCCGACCTCCTCCACGACCCGGGGGGTGTCCTCGGTGCCGGCCGGCGCCCGGTTCCGCCGGGCGGGCGGAGGTCCGCCCACCGGTACGTCGGTGAGCGTGGTGACCGCCCAGCGCTCGCCGGTGCGGGCGAGGGTGGCCTCCAGGCGCCTGCGGTCCGGGGGCGTGGTCTCCACCCGTACGGTCGCGATGAGCCGTGCCGTACCGGCCCGGTCGTCCAGGGCGGTGAGCGCGGCGTCCGTGACGGTGGCGCGGACGGACGCGCCCGTGGCGTCCACGCCGCTGAGCCGGGCCACGTCCCGGCGCCCCGCCTCCAGGGCGTCGTCCCGTGCCTCGGCGTACGCATGGGTCCCGTCGCCGCCCGCCCGGGCGTACGACCAGCCGGCGAGGCCGCACAGCAGCGCCGCCACGGCGACGGCGGCCCACCATCCCAGCCGCCGTCGCGTCAGGAGCGTCATCGGTCCCCCTGGGGCGCGTTGGCGGAGCCGCGGACGTTTATGCCGCTCGACGGGGCGGAGGTGCAGCGGGCCTTGGTGTTGAATCCCGGGGCGGGCGAGAGGTCGAGGCCGTTGCGATAGGTGGTTCCTCCGTACCCCGCCGTGCAGGGCAGCGGCGCGAAGAAGGTGACCGACATGCCGAGGCTGACGCCCTGGGCGGTGACCGCGGTCGACCCGGCGGCGGCGAGGGCGGGCATCGTCACCAGGAACTCCGCCATGCCGCGCTGCCGGGTCACCGCCACTTCCGAGGTGGTCAGCAGGTTGGCCAGGACGACGCCGAAGGCGGGGTCGAGGTCCCGCAGCAGGGCCCTGACCTGGCCGGCGGCGTCCGGGGCGGCGGCGATCAGCGCCCGCAGGTCGGCGTCGGAGCCCTTGAGCCGCGCGGCGAGCTCCTTGGCGCCGGAGGCGAAGGAGGTGAGCGCCTCGCCCTCCTCGGCCTGGGTCCGCAGCACCGTCTCGGCGTCGGTGATCAGCCGGGTGGTGGCGGGCAGCGCCTTGTCGGCGGCGAGGACGAAGGCGTTGCCGCTGTCCATCAGCGCCTGGAGGTCGTCGCCGCGCCCGTTCAGCGCGGTGCCGAGTTCGTCGACGACCGTGCGCAGTGCCTCCGGGTCGATGGAGGAGGCCAGCGAGGCGACCCCGCTCAGTACGGTGGTGACGGGTGCGGGTGTCCGGGTGTCGGCGCGGGCGATGACGGCGCCGTCGCGCAGGTACGGTCCGCCGTCGGAGGCGGGGCGGAGGTCGATGTACTGCTCGCCGACGGCGGAGAGGTTCGCGACGACGGCTTCGAGGTCGGCCGGGATGGCGGGTGCCGAGTTCTTGATGCGCAGTTCGGCCTCGACTCCGTCGTCGGTGAGGTGGATGGGCCCGACGCGGCCGACCGGGACGCCGCGGTAGGTGACGTTGGAGTGGGTGAACAGGCCGCCGGTGGTGGCGAGCTGGACGCGGACCGTGTAGTGGTCGCGCAGGCCGACGAGGTGGCCGAGGTCCGCGTACCGCACGCCGACGAAGCCGAGGACGAGGGCGCCGATGACGAGGAAGGCGAGGTTCTTGAGCCGGGTGGCGGCGGTGGGCATCAGTTCCTCCCGGTCGGCGGCAGGGGCAGTGGCAGCCCGGGGCCGGACTCGGGGGACTCGTCCGGGGGTGTGAGCGCCGGGATGATCTGTGTCCCGGGGGCGGCGGTGACGTCCAGGTAGACGTTGAGGTAGTCACCTTTGACGCCGCGCAGCACCTCGTCCGTGAACGGGTAGGTGAGCAGCACCTGGAGCGAGTCGGGCAGGGCCTTGCCGGAGTCGGCGAGCGCCTGGAGGGTGGGGCCGAGGGCCTTGAGGTCGGCGATCAGGTCGGCCTTGCTCCGGTTGACGGTGTCGACGGCGACGCCGGAGAGGGTGTCGAGGGCGCCGAGCATCGTGAGGAGCGAGGCGCGCTGCTTTTCCAGGACCTTCAGGCCCGGGCTGAGGCCGGTGAGGACCGTGCCGATGTCCCGTTCGCGGCCGGCGAGGGTGGCCGTGAGCCGGTTGACGCCGTCGAGGGCGGCGGTGATGTCGCTCTTGTTGCCGTCGAGGGTGGCGACGAGGGTGTTGAGCCGTTTCAGCAGGGAGCGCACCTTGGTCTCATTGCCGCGCAGGGCCGTGCCGAGCTCGGTGGTGATGGTCCGGATCTGCTGGATGCCGCCGCCGTTGAGGAGCATGGACAGGGCGCCGAAGACCTCTTCGACCTCGGGGTTGCGGTTGGTGCGGCTCATGGGGATGCGGTCGCCGTCGACGAGCGTTCCGTGGCCTTCGGGACCTTCGGGGCTTTTGGGGCCTTTGGCGGGTGCGCTGAGCTGGACGTACTTCTCGCCGAGCAGGCTGGACTGTTCGAGGTGGGCGTACGCGTCGGCGGGGAGCGTCACGTCGCCGTTGACCCGCATGGTGACGGTGGCGGACCAGTCGGCGGGGTCGAGGGTGATGCGGGTGACGCGGCCGACGGCGACGTCGTTCACTTTGACCGCGGACTGCGGGACGAGGCTGAGGACGTCGGCGAACTCGGCGGTGATCTCGTACGGGTGGTCGCCGAGGTCGGCGCCTCCCGGGAGCGGTAACTGCTCGATGCCGGACAGCTCCGGGCCGGCCGGTGCGCCGCAGCTCGCGATGGTGGCGAGGAAGCCGGCGGCGAGGACCAGAACAGCGGCGGTGCTGGTGCGGCGGGAGAGGCGGGTCACCGTGAGGCCCCCTTCTCGGGCGTGCCGTAGACGGTGCCGACGGCTGGCAGCGGCAGTGCGGGCAGGTCGGCGCGCCGCGCGGGGCCGACGGGGACCAGGCCGTTCGGGAGGTCCGTGGCGCCGGTGCCGAAGCTGAGTTCGTTCAGGTCGGCGCGGCCGTTGAGGGTGCGGTGGACCGGGTCGTACGCCTTGAGGGCGTTGCCGGCGGCGAGCGGTGCGGTGTCGAGCGTCTCGGCGAGCGAGGCGCGCTGGGCGGCGAGGGTCCGGGTGAGCGGGACGAGGAGGTCGACGTTCTTCTTCAGGCTGCCGCGGTGGGTCTCGATGAAGGTCTTGACCTGGGCGAGGGCGGTGCCCAGCTCTTTGAGCGCGGCGCCCAGGTTCTCCTTGTCCTCGGCGAGGAAGCCGGTGACGGTGGCGAGCCGCTCCTGGGCCGTGCGGACCTGGGCGTCGTTGTTCTTCAGCATGGTGGTGAAGGACTGGAGGTGGGCGAGCGTGTCGAAGAGGTCGCCGCTGCTCGTGTCGAGGGTCTTGGCGGCCTTGCCGAACTGCTCGATGGAGTCGCCGATGGCCTTGCCGTTGCCCTTGAGGTTGGCGGCGCCGGTGTCGACCAGGTCCGCCAGGGCGCCGTCGGCGTTGGCGCCGTTCGGGCCGAGGGCCTCGCTGAGTTCGGTGAGCGACGCGTAGAGCTGGTCGACCTCCAGGGGCGTGGCGTTGCGGGCGGCGGGCAGGACCGCGCCGTCGCGGATCTCGGGGCCGCCCGTGTAGGCGGGGGCGAGCTGGACGTAGCGGTCGGCGACGACGCTGGGCGCGACGATGACGGCGTGGGCGTCGGCGGGGACGCGGACGCCTTCGTCGATCAGCAGGGTGACCTCGACTTCGTCGCCCCGGGGGCGTACGGGGCCGACGGTGCCGGCCTTCACGCCCAGGATGCGGAGGTCGGAGCCCTCGTACACGCCGGTGGCCCGGTCGAAGCGGGCGGTGACGCGGGTGGTGCGGGACTCGTCGAGGGCCATGACGCCGGACGCCCCGGCGACGGCCACGAGGGCGAGCCCGGCGGTGATGCCGATGGCGCGGCGGAGGTTCACCGGGCACCGCCTCCTGTCGGTTTGGGCGGCATGCAGCCGGTGGCCGGGGGCGTGCCGGGGGTCAGGTAGTTCCTGGGGACGAGACCGCAGACGTAGGTGTCGAACCAGCGCCCGTTGCCGAGGGTGTTGCCGACGAGCCGGTAGTACGGGCCGGCCAGGGCGAGCGTCCGGTCGAGGTTCGCGCGGTTCTTCACCAGGACGCCGGTGACCCGGCCGAGCGCGGTGAGGGTGGGCCCGAGCTGCCGGTTGTTGTCCTGGACGAGGCCGGTGAGCCGGCTGCCGAGGTCCCGGGCGCCGGTGAGCAGCAGGTGGATGGAGTCGCGGCGGGCCTGGAGTTCGCCGAGGAGCAGGCCGCCGTCCTCCAGCAGGAGTTCGAAGCTGTTCTTCTTGCCCGCCAGGGTCTGGGTCAGCCGCTTGCCGCCCTTGAGGAGTTCGGCGAGCTGGGCGTCGCGCGAGGAGACGGACCTGGAGAGCGCGGACAGGCCTGTGGCGGCGCTGCGTACGTCGGGCGGGGAGTGGGCGAAGGTGGCGGAGATGGCCTCGAAGCTCTTGGCGAGCTGCCGGGTGTCGATGGCGTTGATGGTGTCGCCGAGGCCGGTGAGGGCCTGGGTGACGTCGTAGGGCGAGGTGGTGCGGGAGGCGGGGATGCGTTCGCCGGGGTCCTGGGCGCGGGTGCCGAGGGGGTCGACGGCCAGGTACTTCTCGCCGAGCAGGGTCTTGATGGCGATGGCGGCGGTGCTGGAGTCGCCGATCCAGGTGGTGTCGTCGACCTCGAAGCCGACCTTGACCTTGGCGCCGTCGAGTGCGACGCCGGTGACCTCGCCGACCTTGACGCCGGCGATGCGTACCTCGTCGCCCTCGTCGAGTCCGGCGGCCTCGGTGAAGTCGGCGGTGTAGGTGGTGGTGCCGCCGGCCAGGGCGTCGATCTTGTACGCGCCGAGGGCGATGAGGGCGAGGAGGAGCAGGCCGGCGACGCCGAAGGTGACGGGGTTGCGTTCCCCTACGGGTATGAGGCGTTTCATCCGCGGCACCTCGGTTCCGTGATGGCGATGCCGGTGGGCGGCCGGGAGCCGTCGTCGGTGGTGACGCCGGTGACCGTGGCCTGGCACAGGTAGAGGTTGAGCCACGATCCGTACGAGGCGAGGCGTCCGACGGCCTGCATCTTGGCGGGGGTGGTGCGCAGGAAGTTCTCGATCCGGTCGGTGCTGTCGGCCAATTGCCCGGAGAGGCGGCCGAGTTGACGGATGTTCTCCTTGAGCGGGGCGCGGCCGTCCGCCAGGAGCCCGGCGGTGACGGTGGTCAGCGACCCCATGGCGGTGATGGCCTCGCCGAGTGGCTCGCGGTCCCCGGCGAAGCCGCTGACGAGCCGCTGGAGCGTGACGACGAGGTCGTTGAAGCCCGCCTCGCGGTCGTTGACCGTCTTCAGCACCGTATTGAGGTTCTTGATCACTTCGCCGATGACCTTGTCCTTGCCGGCGACGGTGGTGGTGAGCGACCCGATGTGTTCGAGGAGGGAGTCGACGGTGCCGCCGTCGCCCTGGAGGACCCGCACGATCGAGCCGGCCAGGCTGTTGACCTCGTCGGGCGACAGGCCCTGGAAGAGCGGGCGGAAGCCGTTGAAGAGCTGGGTGAGGTCGAGCGCGGGGGTGGTGCGTTCGAGCGGGATGACCGCGCCGGCGGGCAGGGCCCGGCCGACGGGGCCGGTGCCCCGGTCGAGGTCGACGTACCGCTGGCCGACCATGTTGAGGTACTTGACCGAGGCGGTGGCCGACGCGGGCAGCCTCCGGCCCTCCTGGACGGTGAAGGCGACTTCGGCGACCCGCCGGTCGGCGATCCCGACCGACTCGACCTGACCGACCTTCACCCCGGCGATGCGGACGCTGTCGCCCTCGACGAGGCCGGTGACGTCGGTGAAGCGGGCCTTGTACGTGACGGTGTCGCCGACGCTCTCGTTGGCGACGGAGAACGCCAGGACGGTGGTGGCGAGGACGGTCACCACGATGAAGGCGAGCGATTTGGTGAGCGGTCCGGCGAGGGAGCGGCGCTTCACTTGCGGGCCCTTCACTTGAGGGTCACCTCCGTTCCGCGGAAGAGGGGGCCGGTCAGGACGGTGCTCCAGTCGGGGAGGGACCGGGGGGCGGCCTTGAGGCCCGGGGCGATCAGTTCGTTGACGAGCTGGTTCTCCTGCGGTGAGTTCGGCAGGCCGAGGCGGCCGCGACCCCGGTCGGCGGGGGCGGGCTTCCCGGTGTAGGGGACGGTGTAGCAGTGGGGGCCGCCGGTCGCGTCGTACACGGGCCGGTCCTTGCCGGGCACGTACGCGCCGAGGGAGGGGACGGTCCGGACGTTGACGTGGAGGCCGGGTTCGCCGGTGCCCTTGCCGAGCGCCTTGTCCATGACGGGGACGAAGGCGGCGAGGGTGCGCAGCGTGCAGGGGAAGGAGGAGGAGTGGCGGGCGAGCAGCTCCAGGGTGGGGCGGGAAGTGGCGGAGAGCCGGATGAGGTTGGCGCGGTTGGTGCGGAGGAAGTCCGTGAGGTCCTGGGCGGACGCGGTGGTGGTGCCGTACAGGCGGGCGAGCCGGGCCTGTTCGTCGGCGAGGGTGCCGCTGGTGGTGGTGAAGTCGGTGAGCGCGTCGAGTACGTCGGGGGCGGCGTCGCCGTAGACGCGGCTGACCTGGACGAGGTGGGTGATGTCGCGGTTGAGGGCGGGCAGGTGGGGGTTGAGCCGCTTCAGGTGGGCTTCGAGGGTGACGAGGGTGCGGCCGAGCTGCTCGCCGCGCCCTTCGAGGGCCTGGGCGACGGCGGTGAGGGTGGCGGACAGTTGCTCCGGCTTGACGGCGGTGAGCAGGGGGAGCACCTGGTCGAGGACCTGCTCCAGTTCGATGGCGTTGGCGGAGCGGTCCTGCGGGATGGTGGCGCCTGCCGCGAGGGGGCGGGGGGACGGGCCGCGGGAGGACGGGTTCCGGGCGGGCGGTACGAGCGCGACGAACCGTTCGCCGAAGAGGGTGGTGGGCAGCATCTGCGCGGTGACATCGGCCGGGACGCGCGCGAGGTGGCGGGGGTCGATGGCGAGGGTGAGGCGGGCGCCGGTGCCGTCGGCCCGGATGTCGCGCACCTCGCCGATGACGACGCCGCGCAGTTTCACCTCCGCGCCTCGGTGCATCTCGTTGCCGGCGCTGGAGGTCAGCACGGTGACGGTGGCGTCGCGGCTGAACTCCTTGTCGTACACCGCCACCGACAGCCCGGCGAGGAGGACGGGTACGAGCAGGAAGACGACTCCGGCGAGACGTCTGCGTAGCGTGTGCACGGTCATCCGGCCACCTTCACGGTCGTGGTCGCGCCCCAGATGGCGAGGGACAGGAAGAAGTCGGTCACGCTGATCAGCACGATGGCGTTGCGCACCGACCGGCCGACGGCGACGCCGACGCCGGCCGGGCCGCCGGTGGCGCGGAAGCCGTAGTAGCAGTGGGCGAGGATCACCAGCACGCTGAAGATCAGGACCTTGAGGATGGAGAGCAGCACGTCGTCCGGGGAGAGGAAGAGCGTGAAGTAGTGGTCGTACGTGCCCGCCGACTGGCCGTTGAACAGGACGGTGACCGTGCGGGAGGCCACGTAGGAGGAGAGCAGCCCGATCGCGTAGAGCGGGATGATGGCGACGACGCCCGCGATGATGCGGGTGGGGACGAGGTACGGCATCGACCGCACCCCCATCGCTTCGAGGGCGTCGACCTCCTCGTTGATGCGCATGGCGCCGAGCTGGGCGGTGAACCCGGCGCCGACGGTGGCGGAGAGGGCGAGGCCCGCGACCAGCGGGGCGATCTCGCGGGTGTTGAAGTAGGCGGAGACGAAGCCGGTGAAGGCGGACGTGCCGATCTGGTTGAGCGCGGCGTATCCCTGGAGACCGACGACGGTGCCGGTGAACAGGGTCATCGCGATCATCACGCCGATGGTGCCGCCGATGACTCCGAGGCCACCGCTGCCGAAGGCGACCTCGGCGAGCAGGCGCTGAACTTCCCTGGAGTAGCGGCGCAGTGTGCGGGGGATCCACGCCAGTGCCCTGACGTAGAAGATGAGCTGATCGCCGGAGCGGTCGAGCCAGGCGAGCGGGGAAGCCATCGTCACGCCCCCTTCGCGGGGACGATCTGGAGGTAGATCGCCGTGAGGACCATGTTGACGAAGAAGAGGAGGAGGAAGGTGATGACGACGGACTGGTTGACGGCGTCGCCGACGCCCTTGGGGCCGCCGCGCGGGTTGAGGCCCCGGTGGGCGGCGACGATGCCGGCGAGGAAGCCGAAGATCAGCGCCTTGATCTCGCTGATCCAGAGGTCGGGCAACTGGGCGAGGGCGGAGAAACTGGCGAGGTAGGCGCCCGGGGTGCCGTCCTGCATGATCACGTTGAAGAAGTAACCGCCGAGGGTGCCGACGACGGAGACCATGCCGTTGAGGAGGACGGCGACCAGCATGGTGGCGAGGACGCGCGGCACGACGAGGCGCTGGATGGGCGAGACGCCCATGACCTCCATGGCGTCCAGCTCCTCGCGGATCTTCCGCGACCCGAGGTCGGCGCAGATGGCGGAGCCGCCCGCGCCGGAGATCAGCAGGGCCACGATCAGCGGGCTGGCCTGCTGGACGACGGCGAGGACGCTGGCCCCGCCGGTGAACGACTGGGCGCCGAGCTGCTGGGTGAGCGAGCCGACCTGGAGCGCGATGACCGCGCCGAACGGGATGGACACCAGCGCGGCGGGCAGGATGGTCACACTGGCCACGAACCAGAACTGCTCGACGAACTCGCGGAGTTGGAACGGCCGCCGGAACATGTCGCGGGCGACGGTGACGGCGAGCGCGAAGAGCCTGCCGGTTTCGCGCAGCGGCGCGAGGAGCTTGGCGGGCGGTCGGGGGGAGGACGGTTCGGTGCGGGTGTCCTCGGACGCGGCCCGGGCGGGTGCTTCCGGCCCGGTGCGGGGGTCCTCGGACGCGGCCCGGTCGACGCTCATGAGGCGGTACCGCCCCTCGGGGCGGCGGGGGCGTAGCCGCGGAGGATCGCGGTGCGGGCGGCCTCCGGCAGGCCGGGCAGCATGCCGAGGACCCGTTCGCGGCGGCGCAGCACGGCGGCGCGGGGCGGCAGGCCGGGGGACGGTTCCAGTTGGGGCGCCGGCACCCGGGGCGCGTACGCGGGGGCCGTGCGCTGTTCGCGGGCCAGCGTCGCGGCGTCCTTCTCCTCCGACATGCCGATGGGGCCCTCGCGCCGCCCGCTGAGGAATTGAGCCACGACCGGCTCGTCGCTGGTGAGCAGGACCTCGCGCGGTCCGAACGTCACGAGACGGCGCCGGAACAGCATTCCCATGTTGTCCGGAACCGTCGCCGCGATGTCGAGGTTGTGCGTGACGATCAGCATCGTGGCGTCGATCTGTGCATTCAGGTCGATCAGGAGTTGCGAAAGATAGGCGGTGCGGACGGGGTCGAGGCCGGAATCGGGCTCGTCGCAGAGGATGATCTGCGGATCGAGTACGAGCGCCCGCGCGAGTCCGGCCCGTTTGCGCATTCCGCCGGATATCTCGCCGGGCAGTTTTTCCTCGGCGCCGACGAGTCCCACCATGTCCATCCGCTCCATGACGATGCGGCGGATCTCCGACTCCTTCTTGCGGGTGTGTTCGCGCAGCGGAAAAGCGATGTTGTCGAACGGCGACATCGAGCCGAAGAGCGCGCCGTCCTGGAACATCAGCCCGAAAAGCTTGCGCGTCTCGTAGATCTCGCGCTCGGGGCTGTTCACCATGTCGACGCCGTTGATGAGGACGCGCCCGCGCTCCGGCTTGAGGAGCCCGATGACGGACTTGAGGAACACGGTCTTGCCGGTGCCCGACGGACCGAGCATCACGCTGACCTCGCCGGCGGGCAGGGTGAGGCTGACGTCCTGCCAGATGTTCTGCGCGCCGAAGGATTTGGTGAGGCCCTCGACGACCACTTCTGTTCCCACCGACGACTCCTCGGTTCACTTCTGGGGCTTGGGCCTGGGGGGATCGGGGCAGAACGTCGCGTCCTGCTCGGTGCACAGCGGGCCCTGCGTCATCCTGGTGAAGTTGTTCCGGCCGGAGACCGACGCGGTGAACAGCCGGTCCAGGTCCTCCTTCACCCCGCAGCCGCTGAACTCCGGGATGTCGGCGGTGCCGGTCAGCGGACCGCCCCGGTCGACGGTGTAGCCGAACGCCTGGTTGGCGAAGTCGTGGTAGCCGCGCCCGGTCAGGACGAGCCGCATGGGCCGGACCGTGCGGCAGGCGGGGCCGACGTCGAGCGGGGTGCCGTTGACCCTGACGTCGTAGAGCCGTATCCACAGCTCGGCCGTCGCGGTCGACACCTCCGGCAGCCTGCCCTGCTCCATGTCGATCGGGTACGCGTCCGTGGCGATCTCGATCGGGCCGTCCAGGGTCAGTTCGGCGGTCGCCGTCGTCGGCATGAAACCGAAGGTGAGGAACGTCGACCGGACGGGCGGGAAGCGCGGCTTGCCGCGATGGTCGAGCGTGGCGTCGCTGTACAGGGTGGCGAAGGGGCCGTTCGGCGAGGGGCAGCGGATCTGCACCATCTTGTTCATGTTCACGCGCAGCAGGCCGGGGTCCTTCAGGAACATCGCGCCACCGAGCTTGGCGACGTTCGCGTATCCGGCGAGGTATCCATGGCCTTTGACGGGTACGGACGGGACAGGCGGCGGCTCGACGCAGTCGTCCGCCGCCGTGCCCCCGCGTCCGGGGCCCGGCACCGGAACAGGCGCGGGGGCGGGAGCGGGAGTCGGGACCGGGGTCAGGACCGGGGGCGGGGACGGGACCGGGGACGGGGACGGGACCGGGGACGGGGCCGGGACCGGGGACGGGGCCGGGTCCGCCCCGGGCGCCGGGCGCACGGTGACGCGGGCGAACACCGGGTCGGCACCCGGCTCGGGCGTGCAGGCGAAGGAGAGGTTCGGCGGCGTGGTGGGAGCGTCGTCCGCCCGGCGCGGCAGCAGGTCCGCCCCGAGGGCCCCCGCCGAGAAGGTGAGGTCCCCTCCGGAGCCGGCGTTCACCGTCGGTACGGCTCCCCGCGCCTCGATCGTGTACGGCCCCACAGCGGGTACAACCGTGTCCGGGGCCGACAACTGCGACCAGGTCACCTCGGCCGTTTCGCCGCCCTTCCGGGCGACCGTCGTGGTGAGGCTCACCGCTCCGCCCGCCTTCGCCGCGCCGAGCGCCGTCAGGTCGGCCACCGCCTCGGGCGGCAGTTGGACCCGTACGGTCACCTCCTCCGCCCGGACGGGCCGCCCGGCCATGACCTGGCGCGGCAGCACCGCCGACACGCGGACCGTGGCCCTCCGTAACACCCGGTCGTCGTCCCCCACGGAACTCGCCACGGCGCACCGGTAGGCCAGCTCGGCGTCCACGGTCTGCTCGCCCTCGTCCACGGCGACGCCCGTTCCGGGGATCATCCCGGCCACCAGGACGGCGACGCCGACCGCCGCCGCACGTGTCCGTCTCATCGCACTGCCCTCCCGCATCGACCGCGCCCGGCCGCTCACGACCGGGCGCGGTTGGCGTCCCTTCCCTTACGGGCTGGTCACCGTGATGACCGGCGTGACCTTGTACTTGGCGGTGTACTTGGCCTTGTCGCCGTTGTTGAGCAGGCCGGCGCAGTTGCCCGTGACGCCGGAGATGGTGAGGGCCGGCGTCGCGTCGGCCTGGACGTCCAGGACGCCGGTGGAGTTGGTGTACGTACCGGTGTTGGCGGAGCCCGTCACCTTGGCCGTGCAGGAGCCCAGCACGCTGCTGCCGGTGAGGGTGATGTCGATGCCGGTGATGGTGCCCTTGGAGACGCCGGCGCTGTAGGAGGTTCCGTTCAGCGACATGGGGGCGTTGTTCTTCGCCGTCCACCTCGATCCGAGCGGGCCGGTGCACGGGGAGGCGGACGTGCCGAAGGTGGTGCTCTGGATGATGGCGAGGCCGGTGCCGCTCGCGCGGACGCCGTCCGCCGCCGTGCCCGAGGCGGCGTACGTGGTGCAGACGAGCTGCGCGCCGGTGTTGGCGTTGCTGAGCACGGCCGTCACGCCGGGGACGGGCGCGGCGGTGAACTTGTCGTCGGCGGCCGGGTTGGTGACGGTCCACTGGGCCTGGGGGGCGGCCGAGGCGTTCGTCGCGGTCACTCCGGCGGCGACGGCGAGTAATGCGGCGGCGGAAATGGCGGAGGTTCTGGTAATGCGTCGCACGGGCTGTTCCCTCCTGGGGGATCGGGCGTACCTGATGACCGCTCGTCCGCCGGCACGTATGCGGCTCGTACGCGTCGGGGAAAAGCGGTGGCGGCTCACTTCACGGAACGCGGGGCCTATTTCGGACGGCCACCAGGTCGAGCACCTTGCGCGATTGACGCTACGAGCGAGTAACCGGCCGCGCAATACTCGCCCGTGAGTTTTCCCGGACACTCTTACCGCCGGGTATTTTCTTGTCTCCCGGGCAACAGATCGCGGGGATTTCTTATCCGGAAGTGAGCAATCCCGCCGTTCCGATCGCTCATCGGCCACCGTCGGGCCGCGACAACGGTCGGGCTTCGGCCAGATCCGTGTGCAACGCCTGTGGCCGCTGTCCCAACCGGTGCGCGCGCAAGGGCTTCTGGTCTATGTTCAGCACCCACCACGTCCTCAGCACCCCACCAAGTGCTCACCACCCCCACGAACTGCTCAGCACCACCACGAAGTGCTCAACCCCGTCCGCACGTGGGAGCGCTTCCCCCCACGCGCTCCCCGCACCGCCGCCTCCCGAGGGGCCACCCGTCATGCCGAGATCCGCCACCCAGCCGTCGGACGCGGGCGAGCCACTGGGGCCGCTCCCCCAGGAGTTCGCCGCCATCATCCGGCCCGAACTGCCGAGCCTCATCCAGGAGATAGGCATAGAGGTCACCCGTGCCTACCCCGAGTACGCCCGCCTCCTCAACGGCCCCTACGGGCAGGCGATCAGGCTGGGCGTCGAGCAGAACATCTCCGCCTTCGTCGACCAGGTCGCCTCGCCCTCGGCGCCGACGACCCTGCGCGACGAGATGTGCCGGAGGTTCGGCAGGTTCGAGGCGTACGAGGGGCGCAGCCTGGAGACCCTGCAAGGGGCCTACCGCCTGGGCGCCCGGGTCGCGCTGCGGCGCGCCAAGAAGGTCGGCCGTCGCTACAACCTGTCCCCCACCCTGATGCTCAGCTTCGCCGACGCGCTGTTCGCCTACATCGACGAGCTGGAGGCCCTCACCCGCGAGGGCTACCTCCAGGTACGGGCGGAGGCCGTCGAGCAGACCGACGGGTTACGCAGGCGGCTGCTGCACCTGATCCTCGCAGCGCCGCCCGCACCGCGCACCGCCGTCGCCGAGCTGGCCGAGCAGACCGGCTGGCCGCTGCCCGCCCGGGTCACGCTCGTCGCCCTCCGCTCCCCCGCCCGGGCCCCCCGCTCCGGGATCGACAACGATGTCCTGCTCGACCTGGGCGATCCCCAGCCGCACCTGCTCCTCCCCGGCGAGGTGGACGACGCCCGAAGACGGATGCTGGCAGCCGCGTTCCCCACCGCCCGCGCCGCCGTCGGCCTCACCGTCCCCACCGCGTCCGCCGCCGACTCGCTGCGCTGGGCCCGGCGCGTCCTGGAGCTGATCGACGCCGACGTCATCGAGGACGCGCCGCTCACCTTCTGCGCCGATCACCTGCTGACCCTCTGGCTGCTCGCCGACCCGGGCCTCGTCGACCAACTGGCGGAGCGTCAGCTCGCCCCGCTCGCCGGGCTGACCCCGACCCGCCGGACCCGGCTCATCGAGACGCTGCGCACCTGGCTGGACACCCGTGGCACCGCCGCGCAGATGGGCGAGCTGCTCGATGTGCACCCCCAGACGGTGCGCTACCGGATGCGCACCCTGGAGGCCCGCTTCGGCGGCCGGCTCACCGCCCCGCAGACCCGGTTCGCCACGGAGGCGGTGCTGCGGGCGCTGCACCTGCGCGCGGAGGCAGGCCGGCGGTCCGGCGGGTGAACCGCTGCGGCAGCACCCGGCCTCACGCGTGCAGGCCTCACGCGTACAGGGCCTCGATCTCGTCCGCGTACGCCGCCACCACCGCATGGCGCTTGATCTTCAGGGACGGCGTGAGCAGCCCGTTGTCCTCGGTGAACTCCCCCGGTACGACGCGGAAGCGCCGTATCGACTCCGCCCGCGAGACGGCCTCGTTGGCGTGGTCGACCGCCCGCTGGACGTCGGCGAGGAGCTCGGGGTCCTCGCACAGTTCGGTGAGCGGAGTGGCGGCGGGGCGTTTGCGGACCGCCAGCCAGTGGGCGACGGCGTCGGGGTCGAGGGTCACGAGGGCGGCGACGTAGGGGCGGTTGTCGCCGACGACGATGCACTGGCCGACCGGCGGGCGGCTGCGCAGCCGGTCCTCCAGCACGGCGGGGGAAACGTTCTTGCCGCCGGAGGTGACCAGGATGTCCTTCTTCCGTCCGGTGATCGTGAGGTACCCGTCGTCGTCGAGCGCGCCCAGGTCGCCGGTGGCGAACCACTCCTCGCGCAACACCTGCTCCGTGGCGGCGGGGTTGTTCCAGTAGGCGCCGAAGACGATGCCGCCCTTGATCAGCACCTCGCCGTCCTCGGCGATGCGTATGGCGGTGCCGGGCACGGGCAGCCCGACCGTCCCGGGGCGCGGGGCGAGCGGCGGGATGAGGGTGGCCGCCGCGGTGGTCTCGGTCAGCCCGTAGCCCTCGTAGACGATGATCCCGGCCGCGTAGAAGAAAAGGTTGAGCCGCCGGTCCAGCGGGGAGCCGCCGCTGATCGCGTAGCGCAGCCGCCCGCCGAGCTCCTTGCGCACGCGCCGGTAGACCAGCAGGTCGTACAGCGCCCATGCCAGGTACAGCCCGGGGCCCGGGCCCTTTCCGGTGCCGAGGTACTTGGCGAGGTACGCCTCGCCGAACCGTACGGCGACGCGGTCGGCGCGCTCGAAGGACGCCCCGCGCCCGATCTTCTCGGCTGTGGCGCGTGCCGTGTCGTGGATCTTCTCGAAGAGGTAGGGCACGCCGACCACGAACGTCGGCCGGAACCGCCGCAGTTCGGGGCGGAGTTCGTCCGGCTTGATGCTGGGGCAGTGGCCCGTCTCGATCCGGGCGAGGAGGCAGGCTATGTGGAGCGTGCGGCCGAGTATGTGCGCGAGGGGCAGGAAGAGGAGGGTGGACGCGGTCTGTCCGGTCACCTCCGTGAAGACCGGGTGGAGCAGCTCGACGGTGTTGGCGGCTTCGGCGTGCAGGTTGGCGTGGGTGAGGACACACCCCTTGGGCGGCCCGGTGGTGCCGGAGGTGTAGCAGAGGGTGGCGATGGTGCCGGGGGTGAGGGCGGCGCGCCGCCGCTCGACCTCCTCGTCGGGTATGTCCCGCCCCAGCGCGGCGAGTTCGTCGAGGGCGCCGGCGTCGATGCGCCAGATGCGCGGAGAGGCGGGGAGTTCGAGGGCGGCGCGTTCGGCGGTCTCGGCTTGCTCGTCCGTCTCGGCGACGAGGAAGCGGGCGCCGGAGTCACGGAGGATCCAGGTGATCTGCGCGGCGGAGGAGGTGGCGTAGACGGGTACGGACTGTCCCCCGGCCGCCCAGACGGCGAAGTCGAGGACGGCCCATTCGTAGCGGGTGCGGGACATCAGCGCGACCCGGCCGCCCGGTTCCAGCCCGACGGCGATCAAGCCCTTGGCCACGGCGGTGACTTCGCGGGCGAAGGCGGCGGCGGTGACCGGCTGCCAGGAGTCCCCGGCCTTGCGGCGCAGCACGACGGCGTCGGGTGCCTCCCGGGCGTTGGCGTACGGGATGTCCGCGATGGTGCCCGGACCGGCGCCGGGGCCGGCGAGCGGGGCGGCGCGCACCTCGCGTACGGCGCCGTGCTCGTCCCGGACCAGTTCGATCTCCACGCGCCGGGCGAGATCGTCGCGCTTCCGGGCTCTCCTCAGGTCCTTGCGCACGCCCATGGCCGGCTCCCGTCCGAGACCTCAGACTTACGGAGCGCTCAACTTACTCCCGCGTAACAGAAAATCAACGGCCTCGGGGGCAAACGGTTGCAGCACAGATACAAACCTTTGGGGAAAACGCGAACCTGATGCTGTACCCATGGAGGGAGCACAGCAAACAGACGGCTGCCACAAGCAGCGCACAGCAGTGAAGGACTCCACGTGACCGCGTCGCCCCTCATCCCCGTCCCGATCCCCGATCGGGTCGCCGCCCTGATCGGGTCGTGCATGCCGATCGGCATCCTTCAGGCGGAGGTCGACGCCGAGTGCGCGGCGCGCGAGGTGTACCGGTTCCGCGCCCCGATGTGCGCGGACGACCAGGCGGACCGCGAGCACGCGCTGGCGGCGCTGGCCCGGGCGAACAAGGTGCTCGGCGCCTACAACCCGGGGCTGATCCTGCGGCCGCGCGCGGCCTGGCACTGACGGCCGGGGCCCCGGGGGGGCATGGCCCCCCCGGGGCGGCCCCGGAAGAGGCCGTGCGATCGTAACCCCATGATCAGTATCGACAGGCTGAAGCCGTCCGACCGGGACGCCTGGGAGTCGCTCTTCCGCGCGTACATCGACTTCTACGAGAGGGTCGAGCCACCCGAGATGTACGAGCGGTCCTGGAGCGAGTTCCAGGCGGACACCCGGATGCACGCGCTGGGGGCGTGGCTGGACGGCCGGCTCGTCGGGATCACCCACTTCTTCACGCACGCCAACACCTCCGGGCCCGATGTGTGCTACCTCCAGGACCTGTTCACCGCGCCCGACGTGCGCGGCCGGGGCGTCGCCCGGGAGCTGATCGCCGCCGTGACGGAGTGGGCGCGCGAGCGGGGCTGCATGCGTGTCTACTGGAACACCCACGAGTCCAACGCGACGGCACGGCGGCTCTACGACAAGGTGGCCGAGAACCGCGGCTTCATCCGGTACCAGATCGAGCTCTGACGCCTCCGGTCACCGGTCCGGACCGTGCCCGCATGCGGGGGTGGTCCGCCGGTGTGAGGGTGCAAGCGTGACGACGACCGCCGCCCCGCCCGCCGCGCCGCCGGTGCTCGATGCCCGGCAGCGGAACGTCGTCTTCGTGACGATCATGCTGGGCGTGCTGCTCGCGGCGCTGGACCAGACGATCGTCGGGACGGCGCTGCCGACGATCGTGGCGGACCTGGGCGGTGCCTCGCACATGTCGTGGGTGGTCACCGCGTACCTGCTCGCGGAGACGGTCGCCACCGTGCTGGTCGGCAGGTTCGGCGACCTCTTCGGCCGCAAGGTGGTCTTCCAGGTCTCGGCGGTCGTCTTCATCACCGGGTCGTTCCTGTGCGGGCTCGCGGCGAACATGCCCCTGCTGATCGTGTGGCGCGGGGTGCAGGGCATCGGCGCGGGCGGGCTGATGGTGACGGCCATGGCGCTGATCGCGGACGTCATCCCGCTGCGCGAGCGCGGGAAGTACCAGGGTGCGATCGGCGCGGTCTTCGGTGTCTCCACGGTGATCGGGCCGCTGCTGGGCGGGCTGTTCACCGACCACGCGTCCTGGCGCTGGGCGTTCTACGTCAACGTCCCCATCGCCGTCCTCGTGGTGATCGCCGCCGCCCGCACCATCCCTTCCGTCCGGTCGGCGGGCCGCCCGGTCATCGACTACCCGGGCATCGCGCTGGTCACCGTGGGCGCGAGCGCGCTGATCCTGGCGACGAGCTGGGGCGGCAACGAGTACGCGTGGGGCTCGCCGGTGATCCTCGGGCTGTTCGCGGGCGGGCTGGTGGCGCTCGCGATGTTCTGCGTGGCCGAGACGCGCGCGGCCGAGCCGATGCTGCCGATGCGGCTCTTCCGGAACCCCGTCTTCGGGATCTGCTCGGCCCTGAGCTTCATCGTGGGCTTCGCCATGCTGGGCGCGATGATCTTCCTGCCGTCGTACCTCCAGTACGTCGACGGGGACTCGGCGACCGTCTCCGGCGTCCGGACCCTGCCCATGGTGCTGGGCCTGCTGATCGCGTCGGTGTACAGCGGCAACGTCGTCAGCAGAACGGGCCGGTACCGGGTCTTTCCCATCGTCGGTTCGCTGGTGATGGGCGCCGGGCTGTTCCTGCTGTCCCTGATGGGCCCGGGGACGGGGACCTGGCCGGAGTCGCTGTACATGTTCGTGCTGGGTACCGGAATCGGGCTGTGCATGCAGGTGCTGACGATCGCCGTGCAGAACACGGTGGAGTACGCCGACCTCGGCACGGCCACGTCGGGCGTGACCTTCTTCCGCACGCTCGGCATGTCCTTCGGCACGGCGGTCTTCGGCACGATCTACGCCAACGCGCTGGGGCCCAACCTGGCGGAGGGCATCCGCGAGGCGGCCGCGGTCACAGGGGCGCCCGACCCGGCGGTCCTGGCGCGGGCGGCGCAGAGCCCGGCGGGGGTGCACGCGCTGCCGGCTGACCAGGCCGCGCCGGTGATCGAGGCGTACGGGGACACGCTGCACACCGTGTTCCTGTGGACGGTGCCGGTGGCGGCCGTCGGGTTCGTGGTGGCGCTGTTCCTCAAGCAGGTGCGGCTGCGCGACACGGCCCGGGCCACGGCGCCGGACATGGGCGAGGGGTTCTCGTCGCCGGTCGCGACCGCCGACTCGGCGCGGCTGCTGGAGCTGGCGGTGGGCAGGCTGCTGCGCCGGATGGACCCGAACACGGTACGGAAGGTGATCGAGGCGTCCGACACACGGCTGGACGTGGCGGGCGCGTGGGCGGTGATGCAGGTGGAACTGCTGACCCGGCTGGTGGGGCACGCGAGCCTGGGCCTGATCGCGGCGCGCCGGAGGCTGCCGCCGGAGGTGCTGGTGCCGGTGTTCGACCGGATGGTCGAGGAGGGGTACCTGACGCGGGACGGGCACCTGTTCTCGCACACCGGGGCGGGGGCGCGCGAGGCGCGGGTGATCAGCGACGAGTGGGGGCGGTGGCTGGCCGGGCAGGTCGAGCGGGAGAGCGGCCGCCCCAGCGGGCCCGAACTGCGGGCGGCGGTGGACGCCATCGCGAAACGGCTCCTGGCGGAGGACCTGGCGGCGTCCATGCCTGGTCGGTGAAGGGCCTACCGGTGCGGGGCCCAGCCGGTGAAGAGCCCTAGTCGGTGAAGGTGCCGTCCACGTACACCCAGGCGCCGTCGGCCTTCTCGAAGCGGCTTTGTTCGCGCAGCGCGCCCGGCTCGCCCTGGTGGGTGTAGTGGGCGACGAAGGTGACCGTGCCGGTGGTGTGGAAGAGGGTGCCGTCCGTGGTGTCGGTGATCTCCAGGCCGGTCCAGCGCATCGCGGGGTCGAAGTCGACGCCCCGCGGGCGGGTGGCCGGTGCCCAGGTGCGCAGCAGGTACTGCTCGTCCCGGACGACGAAGGCGCAGTAGCGGGAGCGCATAAGCAACCCGGCGGTCGGGGCGAGCGTCTCACCGGTGTGAAAACGGCCACAACAGGACCCGTAGGGGGCCGGCAGACCACAGGGGCACGGGGTGTCGGGACGGACCTCGGGCGCGGGCTGCGGGCGCCCGGCGGATCGGGCGTTACGGGAGGTCGGGCGGGGTGTGGTGCGGCGGCCGCCGGTGCGTCGGGACATACGTCCATTCTGCCGGTCGGGGGCGGCCGCACCCGACCCGTGTCCGTATTGCAGCGGAGAGTAATGAGATCACTACACATGTACCGCGTACCGTCACATGTACCGAAGTTGACGAAGTGATGGAGGGGATCATGCAGCCGTTCGCGTGCAGCTACGCGCGTCCGCAGAAGGCTTCGGAGGACGTCACCGCTCTCTACGCGTACGACCCGGCGCTCCAGCTCAACGTCCTGCCGGACGGGCGCCCGGCCATCAGTGACCGTGCGCTGCTCCTGGCCGCCGGCACGACGACGTCCACGGCCGGCTCCCAGACGCACTTCGACGACTGAGCGACCCGGCCCGCGCACCGATGACCGTACTGATCCTGACGAGCCCTCAGGACGTCACGGCGGACATGGTGGTGACCGAGCTGCACGAGCGGGGAGTTCCGCTGGTGCGCCTGGACCCCGCCGACCTGCCCGGGGGTGCCGACCTGTCGGCCGAGTACGTCCGCGGGGACTTCCACTGCTACTTGTCGGCCCAGGGGCGCATGGTCAGCTCCCGGGCCCTGCGTTCCGTGTGGGTGCGCAGGCCCGGCGAGCCGGCGGCGCACGCGCCGGAGGCCTCGGCGTGGCTGACCGCCGAGACCGCCCAGGCGCTGTACGGGATGCTGTACTCCACCACGGCACGCTGGATGAACCATCCCCGGCAGGCGGCCCAGGCCCGGTACAAGCCCTGGCAGTTGAGGGTCGCGCACCACAGCGGCTTCGCCGTGCCGCCCACCCTCGTCACGACCTTTCCCCGGGTGGCGGAGGAGTTCGCGGCGCGGCACGGACGGGTGGTGGTCAAGTCCCTGTCGGGTCCGCCGCGCACCGACCCGCCGGTCGCGCTGCCGACCACGCTGGTGGAGCCGGGCACGGACTTCGCCGGTGTCGCGGCCGGGCCGACGCTGCTCCAGGGGTACGTGGTCAAGCGGGCCGACATCCGGCTCACTTGTGTCGGCGGGCAGTTGTTCGCGGCGCGCAAGGTATCCGCCGAGGGGCAGGTCGACGGGCGCTACGGCGACACCGGGCACGGCTGGGAGCCGGTCGGGGTGCCCGACCGGATCGCCCGGCCGGTCGGCGACTTCATGGACCTGGCCGGCCTCGCGTACGCCGCGTTCGACTTCGCCGAGGACGCCGAGGGCCTGTGGTGGTTCCTGGAGTGCAACCAGGGCGGGCAGTTCGGCTTCGTGGAGCTGGAGACGGGCCAGCCGATCGCCGCGGCGGTCGCGGCCTGGCTGGCGGGCTCGCCTCACTCGTCAGGGCGAACCTGACCGGAGGCTCGGTGGTGGGCGGCGCCGTGGCTGGCAGGCTCTGGGAGCATGACCGACACCACTGACAAGGCCAGGCTGAACGCCGTCCAGGAGTTCCAGCGCATGGACGCGGACGGCGACGGGTCCGTCGACCGGGACGACTTCCTGCGGGCCCCGCGCAGGCTGCTGACCGAGGTGGGCATCCCGGAGGACGCGGCCAAGGGCCGCGCGCTGCTGGAGGCCAACGACGAGCAGTTCGACTTCCTGCTGTCGATCGGCGACACCGACGGCGACGGGAGTCTGACCGCCGAGGAGTACGTGGCCGTCCGCACCTCCCCCGCCTTCCGCTCCCCGGACCGCCCGGGCAAGGGCGAGGTGTCCAGGACGCTGTTCGAGGTGCTCGACACCGACGACGACGGCTCGATCGACCGGGACGAATTCCTGCGCGCGGGCGGCTTCCTGGGGATGTCCGCGGACGAGGCAGGGGAGTACTTCGGGCAGCTCGATGCCGACGGCAGCGGGCGGATCGACTCCAAGGAGTTCCTCAAGGCCGTCAGGCGCTTCTACGCGGGCTGAGCCGGTCCGCCCCCGGGTGGCGGAATCCGGCCATTGTGCCGGCCCCTGTGCGAAGGGGGACGCACGGTGGTTCCGGGTCCGGCGGGGCGGCCCTATGCTCCTGCGACCGACGTGACCGTTACCGCGGGTAAGGGGTGGGTGGGGCATGCACCGTACGGGTACGACGCGACGCACCTTCATGGCGGGCGCCACCGCCGTCACCGGCGCGGTCGGGGTGGGCGCCCTGCCGGCCCGGGCCGCCGCGGCCCCGGCGGCGGCACCGGCGGCCGCCCCCGCCGTCGCGGTGTTCGGCGGCGGGGTCGCCGGGCTCACCGCCGCGCACGAGCTGGCCGAGCGCGGCTTCCGGGTCACCGTCTACGAGCGGCGGGCGCTCGGCGGCAAGGCCCGCAGCATGGACGTGCCCGGCAGCGCCAGGGGCGGGCGCAGACCGCTGCCCGCCGAGCACGGCTTCCGTTTCATCCCGGGCATCTACCACAACCTCCCCGACACGATGCGCCGCATCCCCTTCCCCGGCAACGCCCGCGGGGTCTTCGACAACCTGGTCGCACCGCGCGAGATGATGTTCGCCCGCACGGGCCGCGAGGACCTGCGGATGCCCATCCCCTGGCCCGGCCACACCCCGGAGCGGCTCACCCTCGACGAGATCCGCCGCGCCCTGACCGCGCTCGTCGAAACGGCCACCGGACTGCCCCTCCACGAGGCCGCGTACTTCGTCAACCGGGCGCTCGTCTTCCTGACGAGCTGCGACGAGCGGCGCGACGAGGTGTGGGAGCGCACGCCCTGGTGGGACTTCACCCGCGCGGCGCGGATGTCGGAGACGTACCAGCGGATACTGGCCATCGGCATCACCCGCAACATCGTGGCCACCAAGGCGGAGGAGGCCAGTACCCGCACGGTCGGCACCCTCGGCGAGGCGTTCGTGTTCAACGCGCTCGGCCGGGGCGCGGACGGCCCGCCGGACCGCATCCTCAACGCGCCCACCAACGAGGCGTGGATCGACCCCTGGGAGGCGCACCTCAGGTCCCTGGGCGTCGAGTTCCGGATCGGCTGGACCCTGCGCGAGGTGCTGTACGGCGCCGGCAGGGTGACCGGCGCGCTGGTCGAGGACCCCGGCGGCGTACGCACCACGGTGACGGCCGACCACTACATCTGCGCGCTGCCGGTCGAGCACGCCCGGCGCACCTGGGGTGCGGCGCTGCGCGCGGCGGACCCGCGCCTCGCGCGGTGCGACAGGCTCCAGACGGACTGGATGACGGGCATCCAGTTCTATCTGACCGAGCGCCCGCCCATGGTCCACGGGCATGTCAACTGCATCGACTCACCCTGGTCGTTGACGGCGATCGCCCAGGCCGAGCACTGGCCGCACCGCGACTTCCCCGCCGACTACGGCGACGGCGTGGCCGTGGACTGCCTGTCGGTGGACATCTCCGAGTGGGACAAACCGGGGATCCTGTACGGGAAGACCGCCAAGCAGTGCACCCGCGAGCAGGTCGCCCGCGAGGTGTGGGCCCAGCTCAAGGCGGCCCTCAACGACACCGGCCGCGCCGTGCTCAAGGACGGCGCCCTGCACTCGTGGTTCCTGGACCCGGGCGTGGACGGTCTCGGCACACCGAACCCCACCAACGAGGACGAGCTGCTGATCCACCCGGTCGGCACCTTCCACCTCCGCCCGCCGGCGGACACGGCGGTGCCGAACTTCTTCCTGGCGGGTGACTACGTGTCGGTCGACATCGACCTGGCGACCATGGAGGGCGCCAACGCCGCCGCCCGCCAGGCGGTCAACGCCCTGCTGGACCGGATCGGTTCGGACGCGGCCCGGTGCACCGTGAAGCCCCTGTTCCGGGCCCCGGAGCTGGAGTCCCTGAAGCGGCACGACCGCACCCGCTACCGGCTGGGCCTGCGCAACGCGCTCGACCTGGGGTGATCCGGGTAGCGTGGCCGCCATGAGGCTGACGATTCTGGGCGGCGGCGGGTTCCGGGTGCCGCTGGTGTACCGGGCGCTGCTGGGCGACCACGCGGAGGGCCGGGTCACCGGGGTCACGCTGTACGACGTGGACGCGGACCGGCTCGGGGCGATCCGGGGGGTGCTGGCCGAGCAGGCGGCGGGCGTGCCGGACGCGCCCGTGGTGACGGCGACCACCGATCTCGACGAGGCGCTGCGGGGCGCGGACTTCGTGTTCTCCGCGATCCGTGTCGGGGGCCTGGCCGGGCGGGCGGCGGACGAGCGGGTCGCGCTCGCCGAGGGCGTGCTGGGGCAGGAGACGGTCGGCGCGGGCGGCATCGCGTACGGGCTGCGCACGGTCCCGGTGGCGGTGGCGATCGCGCGGCGGATCGCCGAGGTCGCCCCGGACGCCTGGGTCATCAACTTCACCAACCCGGCCGGGCTGGTGACGGAGGCCATGTCACGGGTCCTGGGCGACCGGGTGATCGGCATCTGCGACTCGCCCGTGGGCCTGGGGCGGCGCGTGGCGAGGCTGCTGGGCGCCGATCCGGACGAGGCGTGGTTCGACTACGTGGGGCTGAACCACCTCGGCTGGCTGCGCGGGGTGCGGGTGGCCGGGCGGGACGAGCTGCCACGGCTGCTGGCGGACCCCCAGGCGCTGGGCTCCTTCGAGGAGGGCAAGCTCTTCGGCGCCGAGTGGCTGCGCTCGCTGGGCGCGATCCCCAACGAGTACCTGCACTACTACTACTTCAACCGCGAGGCGGTCCGGGCCTACCGGGAGGCGGCGCGGACGCGCGGGGCGTACCTGCGCGAACAGCAGACCGCGTTCTACGGCTCCCCGTCCCTGGAAAGCTGGTACGCCACGCTCGCCGAGCGGGAGGCCACCTACATGGCGGCCAACCGGGAGGCGGCCGGCGTCGGTGAGCGGGCGGAGGAGGACCTGGAGTCCGGCGGCTACGAGAAGGTGGCCCTGGCGCTGATGCGGGCCATCGCCCGTGACGAGCGCACCACGCTGATCCTGAACGTCCGCAATCGCACGACCCTGTCGGTGCTCGACGTGGACGCGGTGATCGAGGTGCCCTGCTTCGTGGACGCGAACGGCGCCCACCCGGTGTCGGTGGCGCCGCTGCCGTACCACGCGGCGGGCCTGGTGACGGCGGTGAAGGCGGTGGAGCGCGAGGTGATGGAGGCGGCGGAGGGCGCCTCGCGGGAGGCGGCCGTGCGGGCGTTCGCGCTGCACCCGCTGGTCGACTCGGTGTCCGTGGCACGCCGGCTGCTGGACGCGTACGTGGCCGAGCACCCGGGGCTGGGCTATCTCGCGTAACGACGGCACCAGTGGCCAACACGGCTGTCTTTACGGCGCGTTGGGCGCACCGTACGCTCCGGCCCCATGGTTGCCACACGCCCTGGACGAGTCGCCGCGCTGATCGGCGCGGCCTCACTTCTCACCACCGCACTGGTGGGCGCCGGACCGGCCACCGCCGGGGAGCGCGTCCCTGTCACCGAGAACGCCACCGTCGTCCCCGTACAGACCACAGGCCCCGCCGACAAGCGGTTCAACCTGGTCCTGCTGGGGGACGGCTACACCGCCGAACAGCTCCCGGAGTTCCGGGCGGACGTCGACAAGCACCTCGGCGTCCTGTGGAGCATCGAGCCGTTCGCCTCCTACCGCTCGTACATCAACGTCTGGGCCGTCGAAGTGCCCTCCGCCGAGTCGGGTGTCGACTGCGATCCGGGCCTGGACGCGCCGCGCCGGGACACACCGCTCGGGATGGGGTTCTGGAACGGCTGCGACGCGAACAGCGTGCAGCGGCTGCTGACCGTGGACAGCGGTGCGGCGAACGCCCTCGCCGACCTCGTGCCCGGCTCGACGAGCGCCAACCGGCAGATCGTCGCCCTCGCCAACAGCGACACCTACGGCGGCGCGGGCGGCACCTACGCCACCGCGTCCGGCGGCAACGCGCTCTCCTCCCTCATCACCCCGCACGAGATCGGCCACTCGCTGGGCAAGCTCCAGGACGAGTACGACTACTACGGGCGCGGGGTGCCGGGCGGGACGTACGAGGGCGGCGAGCCGTCGTCCGCGCACCACACCGTGCTCACCGAGCAGCAGATGAAGGACCAGCGGGCCAAGTGGTGGCGCTGGCTGGGCGAGAAGAGCGAGTCGGGCGGCGTCATCGGGCGGTACGAGGGCGGCCTGTACAGCACCAAGGGGGTGTGGCGGCCGAGCAAGCACTCGATCATGAAGACGCTCGGGTACGCCTTCGACCAGGTGGGGCGGGAGGTGATGGTCCAGGCGATCTCGGCGAAGGTGAACCTGGTGCAGGGGCACACGCCGAGCGCCGCGCCGATCGGCGCCGACCGGACGGTGTGGGTCGACACCCTGCACCCGCTCGGCGGCGAACTGGACGTGGTGTGGCGGCTGGACGGGCGGCCGGTGCGGCCGGCGGCCGGGGCCGGGGCCCGCACGCTGGACCTGCGGCAGTTGGACGTGGCGCGCGGCAGGCACACGCTGACGGCGACGGTGACGGACCCGACGCCGTTCGTGCGGGACCCGGCGGTGCGCGGCTCGGCGGCGCTGACCCGTACCGTCACGTGGACGGTCGACACGTCGGTGGTGACCCATCCGGCCGCCGTGGCACCGGAGTTCACCGGGCACACGGCCACCGGCGCGCCCGTGGGGGCCCGGTCGGTGGTGTACGCCGACACCACGCACCCGGCCGACCGGACGCTCGCCGTCCAGTGGCGGCTGGACGGCCGCCCGGTCGCCAACCCGGGCAACGACCGTGACCTGGACCTGTCGGCGCTGCGGCTGCGCCCCGGCACCACGCACACGCTGACCGCCCGGATCGCGGGCACGGACCGCGAGCTGCGCTGGACGGTCGACGGGACGGCGGCCTCGGCCTCGTACGAGCTGTCGAAGCCACTGCGCACGGTGCACCGGCCCGGGCGGCCGGTGGAGTACGTCTACGACGGCCCGTTCACGATGCGGCTGACCGCCCGCGACGACCAGGAGGGTTACGTCGTCAGCCAGTTCCGGGTGGACGGTGACGGCTGGTACACGTACTACGGCTGGCCGACGGACGCGGACGCGCCGTTCCGGTTCACGCCGGGCGGCACGGAGATCGACGGCCTGGTGTACGGGAAGCTCGGCACCCCGCGCGTGGTGCCGTGGGACGACGCGACGCCCGAGTACGGCACGCACACCGTGGAGTACCGGACGATCGACTCGGCCGGGAACACCGGCCCGGCGAAGAGGTTCCTCGTCACGCTGGTGCCGCCCGGTACCTAGGCCTCGGTGAGCAGGAAGTCGGCCTTGCCCGACTTGGCCCCCTGGATGAACGCGGCGATCTCCTTGTGGCTGTAGATGAGCGCGGGCCCGTCGGGGTCGGCGGACTGGCGGACGGCGACGCGGCCGTCCGCCAGTTTCATGGCCTCGATGCAATTGCCGCCGTTGCCACCGCTCCACGGCTTGTGCCAGCCGTCGGCCCCGAGTTCGGCGGCGGGCATGCCGTTGTATATGCGCTTCGCGCTATCCATTCACAGCTCCTTGCGGAAATCCTTGAGGATTTCCTTCGTACGTTGCGCGGTGGCGGCCTGCGCCGCCATGCGGTCCATGACCTCGAGGTGCGAGGCCACCTCGGGGCGCGCGTCGAGGTAGACCGCGCCGGTCAGGTACTCGCTGTAGACCATGTCCTGGAGTTCGGGCATGGCGAAGCGGAAGAGGACGAAGGGGCCGTAGGTGCCGGGGTGGTGGCCCGTGGCGAACTCGGCGACCTGGAGGGTGACGTTCGGCAGCTCGGCGGCCTCCAGCAGCCTGTCGATCTGCGCCCGCATGATGGCGGGGCCGCCGCCCACGGGACGGCGCAGCACCGTCTCGTCCATGATCACCCAGAACTTCGGCGCGTCGGGGCGGGTCAGCAGGGACTGCCGTTCCATCCGGAGCGCCACGTGCCGTTCGATGTCGTCGTGCCTGACCTGTCCGACGGCGCCACCGCGCAGGATCGCCCGGGCGTACTCCTCGGTCTGGAGGAGGCCGGGCACGAACTGCGGTTCATAGGCCCGGATGACGCTCGCGGCGCCCTCCAGGCTGACGTACATGCTGAACCAGCCCGGCAGGACGTCGTGGAACCGCTGCCACCAGCCGGGTTTGTTGGCGTCCTCGGCGAGTTGGACGAAGCCGTCCGCCTCGTCGGCGGGCACCCCGTACGCCTGGAGCAGGAGCTGTACGTAAGGGATCTTCAGCGCGACTTCCGCGGTCTCCATCCTGCGGATCGTGGCCGGTGCCACCCGGAGCACCTTGGCGGCCTCCTCCCGCCTCAGGCCGGCCCGCTCCCGCAGATCCTGCAAACGCTTGCCGAGTACGACCTGTCCCACGGTGGGGGCGGACCGCGGCTCGCTCACTTAAGACCTCCCCACGCGCTGTTTGGATGAGTGTGCCATGCGGCGGGCACCGAGAACACCACACTCTGCAATTTTCAGAGTGCCACTTGCCAAGTGTCCGTGGCGGGAGGAAAGTATTCCGGTGAACCAGTTGGTGAACCAGTTCACGCGGCTGCCGCGCTCCGCCACGGGAGAGGCGACGTACGGGGCCGCTCCCCCACGTTAGGAATCGGTCGTGGCTCCTGGTAGTGCGCTCACCCCCCGGCTCATCGCCCCACGACCCCCGATCTCCGCCGACGTCCGCCGTTTCTCGTTCGAACTTCCCGCGCGCGCGGAATCGGTCGCCAGAGCCAGACACCTCGTCGAGGAACGGCTGGTGCTGTGGGAGGTGGACGGCACGGTGTGCGAGGCGGTGACGCTGGTGGTCTCCGAGCTCGTCACCAATGCCGTGGTGCACACGGCGAGCTGCCGGGTGATCTGCGAACTGCGGGACTGCGGCGAGCAGTTGCGGGTGTCCGTCCAGGACGAGGGCTCGCCCGCCACCGGGCCCCGGCTGCGGCGGGTCGCGCCGGAGGAGGGCGGCCGGGGGCTGCTGCTCGTGGACGCGGTCAGCAGCGCGTGGGGCGCGCACGACGCTCGGCACGGGGCGGGGCGCGTCGTCTGGGCGGAGCTGGCGTGCTGAGGACGATGGCCACGCTGCTGTCGGCGCGTGGCCAGCGGGGGGCGGGGGCGGCCCGGCACATCGAGCCCGACGGGGAGGTGCGGCTGACGCTGCCGCCGTCGCTGCCGGCGGCGCTGGGCTGCGACGCGGTGGGGGTACCGGCGCGGTACGGGTTCCGGCTGCTGTCCCGGCTGCCCGGCGACGGGTGCGTGTTCGCCGACACGGACTGGTGGTGGTGGATCGTCCCGGCCGGCTCGGACGCCGACCTGCGCTGGCCGCTGCCGTCCTGTTACGCGGTGGACGCCCGGGTCCCGGACCGGCGCCCCCGGCTGATCCACCGGCCCGGCACGACGTCCCCGTACACCCCGCCCATCCCGCTCTACCTCATGATCTGCCAACTCACCGGCGTGGCCCCCGCCTGGACGCTCCCGGGCGTCGGGACCCGCCTCTGACCCACCTGACCGCCTGTGGCCTCCCGGCCACGGCGGCCGGCTCGCGCGGCCCCGGCTGGGGGGCAGGGCCGCGCGAGCCGCGGGTGACTTCTTGTCGTCCGTCCCCCTGAGCGGGTGGGTGCCCACGGCACCCGGCGGTGCGGGGCGCGCCCTGGGCGGCCGGCGGTGCGGGCGGGCACGCCGTGCTGGGCCACCACCCTCGTGACGCCCGTCCCGGCTGGCGGTGCGCCACGAGGCGCGAACAGTGCCGGGCCGCTGCCGGCAGTACGGCCGGCTGACCGGGCACGCCACCGGCGCGACCGCCCGGACACGCCCCCTCCCCGGCCGGACGGCCCCCCGGGGCACGGCCGACAAGCGGCCGAAGGTCGCCGCCCCCGGATCGCGGCCCGCCGACGGGGCACACCCCTCCCCGGCCGCACAGCCCGCCAGGGCAGGGCCGCCCGGCGGCCGAAGGCGGCGCCCGGGCGCCCGGGTCCTTCGGGGCGCCCCCGACCGCGCCGGGACGGCCGGCCCGCGTTGGGCACGGCGCCGCGACCCGTCCGGGCCCGGGCCGGGTGCCGTCGTGGAGTGGTGAACGCGCCCCTCCCCCGGCCCCGCCCTCGACCCTCGCGGGGGTGACAAGGGTTTTCCCCGTATCGGGTTCATCGCGGGTTTCCCTACTGTCTGCCGCACCGGAGGTTCTCATCCACCTGGCTGTCAGGTGCATGTAATTCGCGAGTTCCGCCGGTGACGGCCCCGTCCCCAGGGGCCGTCGCGTCGGCGGCGGCGCAACGGGCGTACCCGGCCCGGGGATCACGGGGTGCCACCCCCACGGCACCTCCGCGGCCCCCACGCGCCCGCCGCCCGTCGCGCCCTGCACCGTCAGCCGCTCCGGGAGTCGCCGGAGCTGCCCTGAAAGGGAACACCTTGAACGGTTCCAGGCGGAGACTCATATCCGTCGTGGCGGCGAGCGCCACGATCCTCGGCGTGACCGCCACCTCCACGGTGGCCCTCGCCGCAGAGGCCACCCCCACCCCGAAGCCGGCTGCCCCGGCTTCGCAGGCCATGTCCCCGGCCGCGCTGCCGAGCGCGCCGGTGGACAAGGTCATCGTCACCTACAAGTCCCGTACCGCCGAGGCCACGTCGAACGCCGCCGCCAAGAGCGACGCCGCGGCGAAGGCCACCGAGACGGGCGAGCAGCTCAGCTTCGAGCGCCGCCTCGCGAGCGGCGCCGCGCTGGTCGACCTGGGCGCGGACGCCAGCAAGCAGGACGTCACCGAGGTCATGGACGCCTTCCGGGCCGACCCGCAGGTCGCCTCCGTCGAGGCCGACATCCGTGCCTACGCGATGGCCGTCACGCCCAACGACACCGAGTACGCCAAGCAGTGGGACCTCTTCGAGGCCACCGGCGGCATGAACGTGCCCGGCGCCTGGGACAAGACCACCGGCAGCGGCGTCACCGTCGCCGTCATCGACACCGGGTACGCCGCGCACAGCGACCTGAGCGGCAACACCGTCTCGGGCTACGACTTCATCTCCAGCTCCGCCGACGCCCGCGACGGCAACGGCCGCGACGCCGACCCGAAGGACGAGGGCGACTGGAACGCCACCGACGGTGAGTGCGGCACCGGCTCCCGGGCGAGCAACTCCTCCTGGCACGGCACCCACGTCGCGGGCACCATCGCGGCGACCACGCACAACGCCAAGGGCGTCGCGGGCATCGCGTACGGCGCCAAGGTGCAGCACGTGCGCGTGCTCGGCAAGTGCGGCGGCTCGTCCTCGGACATCGCCGACGCGATCACCTGGGCCTCCGGTGGCTCCGTCCCGGGCATCCCGGCGAACCCGAACCCGGCCAAGGTCATCAACATGAGCCTCGGCGGCGCCAGCTCGACCTGCCCGACCGTGTACAAGAACGCCATCGACGGGGCGGTCGCGCGGGGGGCGACCGTCGTCGTCGCGGCGGGCAACAGCAACGCCAACGCGTCCGGCTTCACGCCCGCCAACTGCGCGAACGTCATCAACGTGGCGTCCACCAGCCGTGAGGGCAACCGTTCTTACTACTCGAACTACGGCTCCATCATCGACGTCTCGGCCCCGGGCGGTGAGACCCGCCGCGCCACCGACACGCCCGGCACCGTCACCACCCCCGAGAACGGCATCCTCTCGACGCTGAACTCCGGCACCACGACCCAGTCGCTGGAGAACTACAAGCCCTACCAGGGCACTTCGATGGCCGCCCCGCACATCGCCGGGCTCGCCGCGCTGCTCAAGTCGGCCAAGTCGACCCTGACCCCGGCCGAGATCGAGTCCGCCATCAAGGCCAACGCCCGCCCGCTGCCCGGCACCTGCACCGGCGGCTGTGGCTCCGGCATCGCGGACGCGACGAAGACCGTGAACGCCGTGACCGGTACCACCACCCCCGGTACCGGAGCGGTGTTCACCAACGCCACTAACGTGACGATTTCGGACAACGCCACCGTGACGTCCCCGATCTCCGTCACCGGCCGCACCGGCAACGCCCCCGCCGCCCTCAAGGTCGACGTGGACATCAAGCACACCTGGCGCGGTGACCTCGTCATCGACCTGGTGGCCCCGGACGGCACCCTGTACCGGCTGAAGAACTCCAGCAGCAACGACTCGGCCGACAACGTCCTCGCCTCGTACACGGTCGACGCCTCCTCCGAGGTGGCGAACGGCACCTGGAAGCTCCAGGTCAGGGACGTGGCGTCGGGTGACACCGGCTACATCGACTCCTGGGGTCTGACCTTCTGATCCGCCCGAAGGACCCACATCTCCACAGGTCAGGGCGTGTTCGCGGCACTTCGCCGCGGGCACGCCCGCTTGTGTGTTCGTCCACATACCGGACAGGACACCTGGACTCCCGTGGCCGAGTTCGTATGCTGCGCTCGCGAGACAGATCACGGGCAGGGGGTCCGTGGGCAGGGGGTCCGCGCGCCGGAGGGTGGTGGTCGCAGGTGAGGTCGACGCCGTACCCCGCCACGCCGTGCGTCCCCGCGCCGTACGGAGCCGGTTCCGCGCCGTACGCCCCCGCGCAGACCGACCGGCCCGCGCCCGTCGGGCGCGACGAGCTGCTCGCCCGCCTCGAACGCGTCCTGCACGCCCGCGGGCGAGCCCTGCTCACCGGGCCGCCCGGGGTCGGCAAGACGGAGGTCGCCCAGGCCGCCGCCGGGCAGGCCTCCGCGCGCGGCGAGACCGTCGTGTGGCTGGCCCCGCAGCCCGCCGACCGGGAGATGGCCGGGGCCGCGGCGGCCGCGCTGGTCGCCTCCGTGCCCGCCTTCGCGCTCGACGGCCTGCCGGGGCCGCAGCGGGACGCCGTCGCCGTGCTGTGCCGCGAGTCCGTCGCCCTGGACAGCGGCTGGGACCCCATCGCGCTGCGGCTGGCCATCGCCGGCATCCTGCGCACCCTGGCCGAGCGGGCGCCCGTCCTCCTCGTCGTCGACGACGCCCAGCGCATCGACGCCGACAGCGCGGACCTGCTCCGCTTCGCCCTGCACCTCGCGCCGCCCGCGCTGCGGGTCGTCGCCGTCGAGACCCCGGCGCCGTACGCCGGTGGCGGGGCGGACAGCGGGGGCGCGCCCATGCCGCTGTGGGTGGCCTCCGAGGCGGACGTCCTGCTGGTGCCGCCGCTCCAGGCGGACGAGATGGCCGAGCTGCTGGTCCACCACCGGCTGCCGTCCCGCCTCGCCGGGCGCATCCACCGCGCCAGCGGCGGCAACCCGCGCCTCGCACTCGCCGTCGGCCGCTCCCTGGCCGACTCCCGGACCCCCGTGCACCACGCCGAGGCGCTGCCGCTGTCCGGGCGCGCCCGGGACGTGGCGCGCCGGATGCTGGCGCCCGCCTCCGCCTCCGTACGGGCGACGCTGCTGCTCGCCGCGCTGGCGCTGCGCCCGACGACCGCGCTGCTGCGCCGCGCCGGGCGGCCGACGGCGGAGGCGGAGCTGGCCGCCGCCGAGCGGGCCGGGCTGATATCGCTGACCGAGGACGGGACGGTCGCGTTCACCGCCGGGCTGCTGCCGTCCACGCTGGTCCACGACACGTGCTGGACCGAGCGGAGCCGGGGGCACGCCGCGCTCGCCGAGGTGGCGGACGACCCGGTGGAGGTGGTCCGGCACCGGGCGCTGGCCAACGACGTCCCGGACGAGGACCTGGCCGCCCAGGTCGCCGAGGCGGCCGACACGGCCCGCCGGCGCGGCAACAGCGCGCTCGCCGCCGAACTGGCCCTGCTCGCCGCCGAGACCACGCCCGTGAGCCTGGGCCGCCGCCGGCTGGAGCGGCTGGTGGACGCCGCCGAGGAGGCCGCGCGGGCCGCCCGCGCCGATCTCGCGATGCGCGCCGCCGCCGACCTGCTGGCGCGCGACGCGACGCCCGCCGACCGGGTCCGGGCGCGGCTGGCCGTGCTGGACACGGCGGGGCAGGGGCTGACCGACCTGGACGAGCTGTATGTGCACGCCATGGAGGACTCCAACGACGACCCTGGCCTGCGCGCCGCCGTGCTGCTGCGCCTCGGCGTCAAGCACGTACTCGCCGACGGTGATCCGGTGCGGTCCCGTGCGGCGGCGGTCGAGTCCGCCGCGCTCGCCACGTCGGTGGGCGACCGGCACACGGCCGCGAAGGCGCTGACGCAGCAGGCCCGGATGGACCGGGTGCTCGGCTCGCCGGACGCCGAGCGGACGCTGGCCGAGGCGCGTGCCCTGGAGATGACCGACCGGCCGCTGGGCGTCCACAACACCGCCCAGATCCTGACGATCCGTCATGCCCTGTTCGACGACCGGCTCACCGAGGCCCGTGACCAGTTGTACGCGCTGCTGCCGCTGGTCGAGCGGCGCGGCCCGGTCGAGGACTCCATCGAGCTGCTGCACACGCTCACCGAGGTCGAGGCCCGGCGCGGCCAGTGCGCGGCGGCCCTCGGGCACGCCGAGCGGTCGCTCGCCCTGACGCTGGAGGCGGGCCTGTCGCCCGGACCCGCCTGGTACTCGCTGGCGCTGGCCGAGACGGCGGGCGGCAGCTTCGCGCGGGCGGCCGGGTACGCGCGGCGCAGCGTCCGGGCGTCGGAGGAGGAGGGCGACCACGTCTTCCTCTCGCGCAGCCTGTACGCGCTCGGCCGGGTACAGCTCGTCACCGGGGACGTGACGGGCGCGCTGGAGACGCTGCGCCGGGTGCGGGACGGCGAGAACGCCCAGTGCACCGTCGACCCGTCCATGCTGCGCTGGCACGAGGAGCTGGCCGAGGCGCTGCTCGCGAGCGACGCCCCGGACGAGGCCCAGGCCCTGCTGGCCGACGTGGGGCCGGTCGCGGAGCGGCTGGGCCGCACCACGGTGCTGCTGGGCTGCGACCGGGTGTACGCGCTGTGCCTGGCGGCGGGCGGGAAGACCGACGAGGCGGTCGACCTGCTCGTCGGCACGGCCGACCGGTTCGCCGGGCACGGGCTGGTGCTGGAGCAGGGGCGCTGTCTGATCGCCCTGGCGCGCGTGGAGCGGCGGCGCCGCAGACGCTCGGCGGCGCAGGCGGCGATGCAGGCTGCGGCCGCCGTCTTCGAGCGGGCGGGCGCGGCGCCCTGGCTGGGGCTGACCGCCGAGAGCCCGTCGCCCGCCGATTCCGCCCCGGCGCCGGCCGCCGGAAGCGCGCTGTCCCGGCTGACCGAGGCCGAGCTGCGGCTCGCCCGGCTGGTCGGGGAGGGCGCGAGCAACCAGGAGGCGGCGGCGAAGCTGTACCTGAGCGTGAAGACGGTCGAGGCCCGGCTGACCCGTATTTACCAGAAGCTCGACGTCCGCTCCCGCGCCCAGCTCGCGACGGCCCTCAACGGACACGCCACGCCCGCACGGTGATCGCCCGCCGCGGTGATCGCCCGCCGCCCCCGCGCCGGGCGCCGATGTGCGGCATACGCTGAAAAGGGCGCAGTCGTTCCCATATGACTCCGTATGACTCCATATGGCGGGAGACATCATGACATTCGTCCAGATCATCGACTGCAAGACCGACAGAGTCGACGAGGTGAACCGGCTGCTGGACAACTGGGTCGAGGCGACCCAGGGCAAGCGGACGGCCACTCACGCGCTGATGGGGCGCGACCGTTCGGACTCCAGCCATGTGCTGGAGATCGTGGAATTCCCCTCGTACGAGGAGGCGATGGAGAACTCGAGGCTGCCCGAGACCGACCGGATCTTCCGGGAGATGGTGGCCCTCTGTGACGGTGAACCCACCTTCACGGACCTGGACGTCGTCCGGGATGAGCAGCTCAACAAGCTCATCGTCCAGAGGTTCGTGGACGAGGTGATCAACCAGGGGAACGTCGACGCCGCCGACGCCCTGTGTACCGGTGACTACCGGGAGCACGACCCGTCCCTGTCGACGTACGACGCGGACCTGGCGACCGCCAAGGCGGAGAACCGCGAGATCATGGAGGCGTTCCAGCCGACGTGCACCATCGAGTCGCTCGTGGCCGACGGCGACCTGGTGTGCATGCGGATGACGTTCAAGGGCCGCCACGTGGCCGCCTACAAGGACATCCAGGCCACCAACCGGGATGTCTCCGGCACCGGTCACGCGACCTTCCGCTGCAAGGGCGGCAAGATCGCGGAGAGCTGGTGGAACGTGGACGACCTGGGGCTGATGCGGCAGTTGGGTGTCGTGGAGGCCTAGTTACAGCCGTCGGCTTCTCCCCGGTAGCCTTCGCGGGTGATCGATGAAGTTACTCTCTGGTACCGCTTTGCCGCCCTGCTGCCCGAGCCCGGGGCCACCCGGGTCAGGGACTGCTGGAACACGGGCGAACAGGAGGCCGGGCTCGACGCGCTCGTGTCCGGTCTCCAGGCCCACGGGGTGGTGATCAGCGAGACCACGCTCGCCGAGATCGCGGTGCTGGTGCAGGCGTGGGGCATGGGCGACGAGCTCACGTCCAAGCTGTTGTGCTGCGCGGCGGTCGCCTCCGACGACGAGGACGCTCCGCTGCGGCTGATCGAGCACCCTTATGCCCGGCCGCTTCCCTCGCCGGGTTCGGACCACGTCCTCGTGCCGTGGATCGGGTGCGGCCGGTGCGGCGGGGTGCTGGCGCGGGCGCACACGGTGGAGCCCTGGGGCGACCTGTCCTTCCTGCCGGTCCACTACGCGGTGATCGGCCCGCGGCCCGCGCCGCCCCGCGTGTTCGCCCCGCGCAGCCCCTGGCCCGCGCTCGCGGCGCTCCGTGCCGAGTGCGCGCCGGCGCGGACGTACGCCCCGGGTGTCGTGCCGTAGACGCGGGCGAACCACCGGGTGAGGTGGGCCTGGTCGGTGAACCCCGCCTCGGTGGCGGCCACCGACGGCGCCGTCCCGGCCAGCAGCAGGGCGCGGGCGTGCCTCAGGCGCAGGTCCCGCTGGTACGCGCTGGGCGCGAAGCCGTACGCGGCCCGGAAGCCCCGGTACAGCGCGAAACGGCTGCACCCGGCGGCGTGGGCCAGTTCGTCGGCGCTCACGTCCTCGGTGAACCGGTCCCGCAGCAGTCGGCGGGCCCGCTCCAGGGCGGCCGTGTCGGCCGGGCCCCTGGTCCGTTCGGCCGGGCGCGGACGCCGCACGGCGGCCCGGCCGGTCATGGCGAGGACGGCGGTGGTGAGCCGCTCGTCGACGGCGAGGCGCGGGGCGTGGCCGACGACCGCGCGGTAGAGGCGGTCCAGGGCGCGGGCGAGGCACGCGTCGTCCACGACGGGCTCCCCGAAGAGCGGCAGCCCGGCCGTGCCGGGGGCGGCGTCGGCGATGACGCCGCGCAGCAGGTCCTCCCCCAGGTGCAGCATCCGGTAGCGGTAGCCGCTCTCGGCGGCGGCGCGTCCGTCGTGCGGGTCGTCGGGGTTGAACGCCATGACGAGCCCGGCGGCGCTGGTCCGCCGTTCGCCTCGGCACAGGAACGACTGTGCGCCGTGGTCGGTGACCCCGAAGGAGTACGTGTCGTGGGCGTGCATGGGGTAGGTGTGCCGCCGGAAGTCGGCGTGCATCGCTTCCAGCGCGAGCCCGGGGAGCCGCCAGTAGGCGGCGCGTTCACGGGCGGCGTCGGGCATGGGCCCATTGTCCCGTACCGGCCGGGGCGGAGGCTCCCGGCCGGACACGCGGACGTCAGCGGTGGGCCGGCCGGCCGAGCAGCCCCTGGGCGAGCAGTTCACCGCCGGGTCACGCGAGCGCTCCCGGGCCGTCGGCGACGGGGATGCCGAAGTCGGGGGTGCCGTCGGGCTTCCAGCCGAGCCGCTGGATGCGGGTGTGGCGGTTGGGGTCGTGCAGCGGGTCGCCGCTGATCTCCTTGTACTGACGGGCGTGGTAGACGAGGACGTCGGTGCGGCCGTCCTCGGCGACGGTGAACGAGTTGTGCCCGGGTCCGTACTGCCGGGTGGTGTCGTTGCTGGTGAACACCGGCCTCGGTGACTTGGTCCAGGACGCGGGGTCCATCAGGTCGCTGTCGGCGTCGGCGGTGAGCAGGCCCATGCAGTAGTTGCTGTCGGTGGCGCTGGCGGAGTACGTCATGAAGACGCGGCCGTTGCGCAGGATCACCGAGGCGCCCTCGTTCACCTTGAAGCCGGCGCACTCCCAGTCGTACTCGGGCGTGGTGAGCCGGATCTGCGGACCGGTCAGGGTCCAGGGGTCGGCCATCCGGGACAGGAAGATGCCGGTGTTGTGGTCGATGCCGGGCTCGTGCTGCGCCCAGGCGAGGTAGCGGGAGCCGGTTGGGGTCTCCCCTGCTCGAGCGGAGCCGAGAGCTTGGGGAAAGGTGAAGGTGGTGGCGTCGAGCGAGAAGGTGTCCCAGGCGGTGACGATCCGCCCCTTCTCGGTCCAGGTGCCCTTGAAGGGGTCGCGGCTGGGGTTCTCCAGGACCCACATGCGGATCTTCCACACGTCATCGGCGGGCGCTGCGGCGAAGTAGATGTACCACTTGCCGTCGATGTGGTGGATCTCCGGCGCCCAGATGTGCGCGCCCATGTCGCCGGTGGCGTGCTTGCGCCAGATGACCGCCTCCTTCGCCGTGGCGAGGCCGCCCAGCGTGCGGGAGCGGCGCAGGATGATCCGGTCGTATTCGGGGGCGGTGGCGGTGAAGTAGTAGTGCCGGTCGGTGTGGCGGTGGATGTGCGGATCGGCACGGTTGCGTACGAGGGGGTTGGCGTACGGGCGGTTCGGCGCGGCGGCGCTCGCCACCCCTGGTACGGCGCCGATGGCGCCCACGGCCAGGGCGCCCTGGAGGAGCAGTCTGCGGGTCGGGGCTGTCGGGTCGTGACTCATGCGGCGCACCCTTCCGTTCGTGATTTCGAACGCCATCTGCCATGTCGAACGGCGAAACGGTAAGGGTGTGGCGCGGGAAGGTCAACGGGTCGGGAGGGATCGGCAGTTCGGGCCACGGGGCGACAACCCGGCCCCGGGCACGAAGGGGCCGGGGCATGACTCGGGCCGCCCGCTGTCGTCGCGGGCGGCCCGGGTCCGGCGTGCGTCAGACGGTGAGCAGGGAGTCGTCCTCCGGGCGGGCGCCCGGCAGGTGGTGACGGGCGGCGACCAGGGCCACGTCCACGTCCCCGGTGCCCGTGGCGACGCACAGGGTGCGGGCGAGCTCGTCCATGCGTTCCCGGACCTCGGGCGCGCCCTCCTCGGCGTGCAGCAGCCTGAGGGTCTCGTACTGCTCGACCAGGTTGTTCAGGACGGCGGGGTGAGCCATCAGCACGGCGGTTCTCCTTCCTGACGACAGACACCGGTTGTCCGCGTGGGGACCCTGCTACCCGGCGACACGTTCCCCATGCCCGGGTGATGTGGACTAGCTTCGCCCCCATGACCAGCGCCGCAGCCCCCGCCTTCACCGAAGCGCTCACCACCTCACCCTCCCCCGTCATCCTCGACGGCGGGCTGTCCAACCAACTGGAGAACGCCGGGCACGACCTGAGCGATGAGCTGTGGTCGGCGCGGCTCCTGGCCGACCGGCCCGAGGCCCTCGTCGCGGCGCACCTCGCCTACTACGAGGCCGGTGCGAGCGTCGCGACGACGTCGAGCTACCAGGCCACCTTCGAGGGCTTCGCCCACCGCGGCATCGGCCACGACCGGGCCGCCGAACTCCTCGCGCTCAGCGTCGAACTGGGACGCGAGGCCGCCCGGCGCGCCGAGGCCAAGGCGCCCGGGCGGCCGCTGTGGGTGGCCGCGTCCGCCGGGCCGTACGGCGCGATGCTGGCCGACGGGTCGGAGTACCGGGGCCGGTACGGGCTGGGCGTCGCCGAACTGGAACGGTTCCACCGCCCGCGGCTGGAGGTGCTGGCCGCCGCCCGCCCGGACGTCCTGGCGCTGGAGACCGTGCCGGACGCGGACGAGGCACGGGCGCTGGTACGGGCGGTGCGCGGACTGGGCGTACCGGCCTGGCTGTCGTACAGCATCGCCGGGGACCGGACGCGCGCGGGTCAGCCCCTGGAGGAGGCGTTCGCGGTCGCGGCCGCCTCGGACGAGATCGTCGCCGTCGGGGTGAACTGCTGCGCCCCCGAGGACGCGGACCGCGCGGTCCCCGTCGCGGCGCGCGTCACGGGCAAGCCGGTGGTGGTGTACCCGAACAGTGGCGAGGAATGGGACGCCGGGGCCCGCGCCTGGCGCGGCCGTTCGACGTTCACGGCCGAGCGGGCGACGGCCTGGCGGCAGGCCGGCGCGCAACTGATCGGCGGCTGCTGCCGGGTCGGTCCGGACGCGATCGCCGAGCTGGCGGCCCGCACCTGGTGAGCGTTTGATCGTTTGACCAGGCGGGCGTCGCTCGATCACCATGCCGGTGTCGACGCCGTTTCGACGCCGCTGACCGTGGGCGAGGTCGCCCGCTGGGCCGGGGGCGAGGGCGTCGCCCATCCCGTACGACGCGAGAGGCCGGCGTACCTGGCATGAGCGAGCACCTTCATCTGCCGCCCGGGGACCGGGAGTCGAGCCCGTACACCGGCTTCACCCGCGCCCACTGGGAGGCGGCGGCCGACGGGCTGGTCCGGGCCGCGTGGCGCTGGGCCACGCCCGGTGGGGCGCTGCTGGACCTGCCGGGGCGGCCGTCGCGCTCCGGCGTGCGTTCCGACGGGCTGGAGGGGTACGCGCGGACGTTCCTGGCGGCGGCGTTCCGCGTCGCGGGCGCGGGCGGGGAGGACCCGTACGGGCTGCTCGGCCGGTACGCGGACGGGCTGGCGGCCGGGACGCGCACGCCCGGCCGGGAGGACGCCGAGTCGTGGCCGCTGATCCTCGACCACCATGTGCGGGGCCAGCCGATGGTGGAGTCCGCGTCCGTGGCGCTCGGGCTCCGGCTGACCCGGCCCTGGCTGTGGGACCGCCTCGACGGCGGCGTACAGGACCGGGCCGAGGAGTGGCTGCGCGGCGCGCTGCGGCACACGCCCGCCCCCAACAACTGGTACCTCTTCCCGCTGACGGTCGCCGGGTTCCTCCAGTCCGTGGGGCGCGGCGACACGGAGACGGCGCGGGCCGTCGAGCGGGGCCTGGAGCTGCTGGAGTCCTGGTACCGGGGCGACGGCTGGTACGCGGACGGCGACGGCCGGGCGTTCGACCACTACAACGGCTGGGCGCTGCACCTGTACCCACTGCTGCACGCCCATCTGGCGGGCGACAAGGCCATGCTGGACGTCTACGGGCCACGGCTGCGCGAGCACCTGGAGGGGCTGGCGCTGCTGTTCGGCGGCGACGGGGCGCCGGTGCACTTCGGGCGGTCGCTGACGTACCGGTTCGCGGCGGGCGCGGGCGTGGGGCTGGGCGCGCTGACCGGGCACACGCCGCTCGCGCCCGGCGTCTCGCGGCGGCTGCTGAGCGGTTGTCTGCGGTACTTCCTGGACCGGGGCGCGGTGGACGCGCGCGACGGGCTGCTGACGCCCGGCTGGCACGGTCCGCACGAGGCGACGCTCCAGTCGTACTCGGGCCCCGCGTCGCCCTACTGGGCGTCCAAGGCGTTCGTGGCGCTGCTCGTCCCGCCCGACGATCCGCTGTGGACGGTACGGGAGGAGGCGGCGCCCGCCGAGCGCGGCGACCGGGTGCTGGCGCTGCCCGCGCCGGGGCTGCTGGTCCAGACGACCGGCGGGGACGGCATCGCGCGGCTGCACAACCACGGCAGCGACGCCGTTCCGCCCTTCGCGGGCGACACCGCCGACGCGCACGACGTGCTGTACGGGCGGCTCGCCTACTCCACCCGCACGGGGCCGACCTCCGCCGCCAACGCGCCCGACAACCACCTGTCCGTCGAGGTCGGCGGGGTGTCGTCGGTCCGCTGCCGCATCCACCCCCTGGGCGCGGGGCACGGCGACGGCTGGGGCTGGGCCGCCTCCTGGCACCGGCCGGTGTTCCCGGCGGGTTCCCCCATGGTGCCGGGACTGCGAGCGGAGAGCGTGACGGTGGCGCGCGGCCGCTACGAACTGCGGCTGCACCGGCTCCTGGGCCTGCCGCACGGTTCCCGCATACGCCTCTCGGGCTGGGCGACAGGCCCCGACGAGCCGCTCGCCTCCCAGTTGCACGGCCTGCACGGGTGGCAGCCCGGCCCCGACCGACTGCGCGCCCCCCAGGGCACGGCGTTCACCCGCTGGGCGCTCCTCCCCCGCCTGACCGCCGCCCCCTCCCCAGCCGGCCCGACCGTCCTGGTGGCCCTCGCCTCCCTCACCGGCACGGCAGCCCCCACCCCCCTGGCGGCCACGGCAACGGTGGAACACACCGACGCGGACACGGTGGCCGTACGCTGGACGGCCGATGGAGCGCTCACCCGTGTGACGTTCGCTCCGGGGGTGTCGGTCACGCACACGCCGTAGCGCATGAGATCGCTCACCCCACCCTGAAAATCCTTCGAATCCGGCGGGGCGGCGCCTTACGATGATCGCTCGTGACCGACGACAGACGCCGCCTACTCGAACGCCGGCCCGACACGGCCGTACGGGCCATGGGCCGGAACGACATCCTCCGCCAGCCGCGTGTGATGGCCGCGCAGGCCGATCTGGACCACGGTCCCCTGCGGCGCCTGCACTTGCCCGACTTGGATGAGCTGCGGGACCGGGGCGTGCTGGACGCGCACGCCCTGACAGACTGAGGCGTGTGACGACGACGCGCCGCCCGCTGGGCACCGGTCCCCGACCCGAATCCGCGACGACGGACAGCCGTGCTCAGCGCGGACGCACCGTCGCGGAGCTCGCGGCCGAGCTTGCCGCCGCTCCTGCCGAGCAGGAGCCCAGGCAGCAGCCGGCCGCACGCCGGCACCTGGGGTCCGGGCCGCTGTCAGGGGCTCGCTGACGGGACTTCCCGCGCCGTTGGCGCCATCGCCTGGAAGGTGCGGCGGTAGGCCAGCGGGGAGACGCCGATCGCGGCGTGCAGGTGCTGCCGCAGGGACGTGGCGGTCGCGAAGCCGACCTCGCCCGCGATGCGGTCCACGGGCAGGTCGGTGGACTCCAGCAAGTGCCGGGCCCGCGCGACGCGTTGCTGGATGAGCCACCGGCCGGGGCTCATGCCGACCTCCTCGCCGAACCGGCGGGCGAAGGTGCGCGTGCTCATCCGGGCGTGGTTCGCGAGGTCGGCGAGCGTGAGCGGGAGGTGCGGGTTCTCCTGGGCCCAGTGGCGGGTGGCGCCGGTCCCGTTCTCCGAGGTCTCGGGCACCGGCTGCTCGATGTACTGGGCCTGACCGCACAGTTCGTCCTCCAGCACGCTTTGAATCGTTTCAGGAAAGCGCGTGCTGGGACAACGTGAGGACCCCTGCGGGGTACGTCAACGGTTCGGACCGGATCCGTCGGTACGCGGCCCGCGCCAGGCCGGGCCCCTGGGAGCCGTCAGGGGCGGCGCGGCGCCAGGGACGAGGCGCGGACGACCAGTTCGGGCCGGAGCACGATGCGCTGGTGCGCGTGGTGTGCGGCCTGATGGCCGGTCTCCTCGATGAGCAGCTCGGCGGCCATCCGCCCCATCCGGTGGGCGGGCTGGCGCACCGAGGTCAGCGGCACGGCCGCGGCGGCGGCGAACTCGATGTCGTCGTACCCGACCAGCGCGATGTCCGCGGGCACCGAGACCCCGGCGGCGAACAGGGTCTGGAGCACGCCCAGGGCCAGCAGGTCGTTGGCGCAGAAGACCGCGGTGGGCCGCGGCGACATGCCGAGCAGCCGGGCGCCCGCGTCGCGCCCGGCGGCCACGTCGAGGCGCTCGGTCCCGACGCGGGTCAGGGCCTCGGCCGGCAGCCCGGCCTCGGCGAGCGCGCCCAGCGCCCCCGCGCACCGGTCCTGCACCTGCGGCAGGTGCTCCGGCCCACCGACGTAGACGAGGCTCCGGTGCCCGCCCTCCAGCAGGTGCCGGACCGCGAGCGCCCCGCCCTCGACGTCGTCCACCGAGACCGAGCAGGTCTCCTCCCCGGCGGCGGTGCGGTCCACCAGCACGTACGGGATGCCGTGCCGGCCGAACGCCCTGAGCGTGTCCCCGCCGGGGTCGGCGGGCGTCACCAGCACGCCGCGCACCCGCTGCTCGGCGAAGAGCCCGAGGTACTCGGCCTCCTCGGCCGGGTCCTGGGCGCTGTTGCACAGCATCACCCCGAGCCCCGCCTGGCGGGCGGCCCGTTCGGCGCCGGTGGCGAGGTCGACGAAGAAGGGGTTGGCCATGTCGAGGACGAGCAGCGCGATGATCCGGCTGCGCCCGGCCCGCAGTTGGCGGGCCGACTCGCTGCGGACGTAGCCGAGCAGTTCGATGGCCGCGTGGACGCGCTCGCGCGTGGCCTCGGCGACGGTCTCGGGCCGGTTGATGACGTTGGAGACGGTGCCCACGGAGACGCCCGCGTGCTGCGCCACGTCCTTGATGCCCACCATGCGCGCCACGCCGCGCACCCCCTTCGGTCCTCAGCCGCCCGCTCCGCCGCCGGACCGGAGGCTTCATCGTAGGAGGTCGCGCGCACGCTGTCATGAATCGATTCACTACGTGGGTGGCCACGGCGGAGCGTGACACCTGCCGCGCTGAGGCGTTGTCCGGGGCATGAATCGGACGAACGGTGAGACAGGACAGGTTCCGACCGTGGGCGTGGTGATCGCCCGCACCGGCCGGCTGGCGCGGCTCGGGGATCCGCTGGCGTACGCCATGGACCTGCTGGCGCCGAAACTGCGGGGGCGGCTGCGCCTGGTGGGCCGCGACAGCCGCTCCGACGCCGGGGGCGCCCGGCGGGCGGTGCGGGAGCTGGTGGAGGTGGAGCGGGCCCGGCTGGTGCTCACGCTGGCGGGTACGGAGGTGCTGCCGGCGGTGGCCGACGCCTGCGAGGAGGCGGGGGTGCCGTGCCTGTCGAGCACCTTCCCGTGGCAGGTGTACCACCACGGGGGTGGGCGGCGGCGCTGGACGTACCACTTCTGCTGGGGCCTCGACGACATCGCGGAGACGTTCGCCGACCTGTGGGAGGCGGTGGGCGGTACGCGGCGCCGGGTCGGGTGCCTGTGGAACGACGGCCCGCAGGGCACCTGGTCCCGGCACGCCACGCACGGCTTCCTGCCCGGGGCACGCGCGCGTGGGCACCGTCTCGTGGACCCGGGCGGGTACCGGGAGCCCGCCGCCGCACTGGCGGGGCATGTGTCGGCGTTCCGGGAGGCGGGCGTGGACGTGGTCACGAGCGCCGCGACGGGGGCGGACCTGGGGCTGTTCCGCCGGGAGGCCGCCCGGCAGGGGCTGCGGCCCCGGCTCGTCACCTGCTCCCGGTGGCTGGCCTATCCGCCCGCCACCGTGACCCCGGCCGGCGAGGCGCCGCCGCCCCAGGCCAACGTGGCGACGCTCGTCTACTGGACCCCGTCCCACCCCTACCGCTCGTCCATCGACGGCATGACCGCCGCCGAGCTGGCCGAGGGCTACGAGCGGGCCACGGGCAACCAGTGGCTCCAGCCGCTGGGACTGGCGTACGCGCTCTTCGAGGTGGCCACGCACGCGCTCGCCACCGCCGACGACCCGGCGGCCCCCGCGTCGGTCGCGGCGGCGCTCGGCGCAACGCGGCTGCGGACGATGGCGGGTCCGCTCGACTGGACGTCCGGCCCCGTGCCCCGCATCGCCACGGTGCGGCTGGCGGGCGGGCAATGGCAGCGGGGCCGCCGGCATCCGTACGAGCTGGTGGTCGTCGACAACCGGCGGGTGGAGGGCCTGCCTGCCGGCGGCGAGCTGCTGCCCCTGAACGAGACCTAGGAGGCGACGGGCCACGGTCCGGGCGGTGAGGGCGAGCCGATGCGTACGCATGGGGTGCGTCCCTTCGGGTCAGGGTGAGTGGGGGTTGTCCGCTCCCGTCGCCGCCGACAGCCTGATCACGTTCCAGGACATCGGCTCCAGGACGGCACGCAGTGCCCCGTCCGTCAGGGTGGTCGTCGGCACGGTGTGCGGGGTGACGCGCTCGGGGTCGTCGAGGGTGTTGCGGGCGTCGGGGTCGGCGTCGGCGAGTGCGGAGTGCTCGATGACGTGCGTCAGGTCGAGCCCCCGCAGGTCGACGTGGAGCGGCAGGGGCGCGTTCCGGCCCCGGTTGACGGCGAAGACGGTGACGGTGCCGTCGTCGCCGCGTACCGCCGTGGCGTGCAGCAGCGGCACCTCGCCGTACTTCGCCGTGGGGTACGTGGGTGAGTCGGCCCGTACGTCGAGGACGCGGCCCCGCCCGTGGCGGGCGGCCTGGGCGAAGGGGAAGAACGTGGTCTGCCGCCAGGCGGGGCCGCCGGGCTCGGTCATGATCGGGGCGATGACGTTGACGAGCTGGGCGAGGCAGGCGACGGTGACGCGGTCGGCGTGGCGCAGCAGGGCGATCAGCAGGGAGCCGAGCACGACGGCGTCGGTGACGGAGTAGCCGTCCTCCAGCAGGCGCGGTGCCTCGGGCCAGCCGAGGGGCTCGGTGGCGGCCTGGGCCTGGTAGCGGCTGAGGTACCAGACGTTCCATTCGTCGAAGGAGAGGTTGATCCTCTTCGGCGACTTGAGCCGGGCGCCCATGTGGTCGCAGGTGGCGACGACCTCCTCGATGAGGGCCTCCATGTCGACGGCGGAGGCGAGGAAGGAGTCGCGGTCGCCGTCGAGTTCCTCGTAGTAGGCGCGGAGCGAGACGTAGCCGACGTCGTCGTACGCCTCGGCCAGGACCGTCGCCTCCCACGCGGCGAAGGTCTCCATGGAGCGGCCCGAACTGCCGCACGCCACCAGTTCGACGTCCCGGTCCATCTGACGCATGGCGCGCGCGGTCTCGGCGGCGAGCCGCCCGTACTCCCGGGCCGTCTTGTGGCCGAGCTGCCAGGGGCCGTCCATCTCGTTGCCGAGGCACCACAGCCGGATGCCGCAGGGGTCCTTGTCGCCGTGGGCGATGCGGCGCTCGGACAGCTCGGTGCCGCCGGGGTGGTTGGCGTACTCCTGGAGCTGGAGCGCTTCCGCGACGCCGCGCGTGCCGAGGTTGACGACCATCATGGGTTCGGCCTGTGGGCCGATCTTCTTGAGGAAGGCCATGTACTCGGCCGGCCCGAACCGGTTGGTCTCGGTGGAGCGCCAGGCGAGGTCCAGGCGGGGCGGCCGCTCCTCGACGGGGCCGGCGCCGTCCTCCCAGCGGTAGCCGGAGACGAAGTTGCCGCCGGGGTAGCGGATGGTGGTGACACGCAGCTCGCGGATGAGGGCGAGGACGTCGGTGCGCAGCCCATCCTCGTCGGCGGTGGGGTGGTCCGGCTCGTGGATGCCGGTGTAGACGCACCGGCCGAGGTGCTCGACGAACGAGCCGAAGAGGCGGGGACTGACCTCGCCGGCGGTGAAGGCGGGGTCGAGGGTGAAGCGGGCGGTCGTCGGGGTCCTTTCGCTGAACGGGGCGCTGCTGGCCGGCCAGGCCGGTGTGGGCGCCGCCCGGCCGCGCCCGCCGCGAGGACGCCGCCCGTCGCGGGCCGTCTGCCGCCGGGCGTTGGGAGCGCCCGAGGGGCGGCCGGGCGACGTGGCGCACCGCGAGGCGCCCTTCACCTCACATGCGTGTGTGTGCCACCCTTTTCGTCGGCCCGACGGCCCGACGGCACGACGGGAACGAGGAGAGGCTGGCGAACAGTGGGGGCTTCAGGGTGCGGACCCGGCGTGCTGGTCTGATCTACCTGTCACTTGCGCTGACCGGCCTGTCCGGCGCCCTTCTGCTCGCCCACGTGGGTGGGACGGGGGTCGCGGGCGCGGGAGTGTCCGTTCTGCCGACGTTCGCGGGGATGTACCTCGCATGGATGGCGTTCCGGTCAGACCGCCACGAGGCTGCCGCGGGCAGCGGGCTCGGGGAGATCGCCGACCGTCTGGCCGTGGCCGTGCGCCACCAGTGGGAGGCGGAGGCGCGGGTCCGGCGGCTCAACGATCCGTACCCGCTGCCGGTCTCCTGGGCTCCGGCGCACGCCGACCTGGTGGAGGAGTGGGCGCGACTCGTGTCGACCGCGACGAGCTGGCCCGGGGGTCCGGCGTCCGACCGGGCCGGCTGGTCCGCCGGCCCGGACGAACTCGCGGGGACCGACGGGCAGATCGCCGAGGTTCTGCTGCGGAAGGTACCCACCGGCCGGCTGGTGGTCCTCGGCGCACCGGGATCGGGCAAGACCATGCTGCTGGTGCGCATGCTGCTGACCCTCGTCGAACAGCGCTCACCCGGCGGCGCGGTCCCGGTGCTGTTCTCCCTCTCGTCGTGGAACCCCGCCGACCAGCAGTTGGACGACTGGCTGAGCGAGCAGCTCGTCCAGGACTACCCGGGGCTCCGCGAGCCGGCCCCGGCCTCATGGGGCAGGCTGAACTCCGCCCGGGCACTGCTGGCCGGCCGGCTGATCCTGCCCATTCTGGACGGCTTCGACGAGATCCCCGCGGCCGTGCGCACGGCGGCCCTGGACCGGATCAACGCCGCACTGCCCCTGGGGCAGAGGGTGGTGCTGTCCAGCAGAGGGCACGAATACCGTGAGGCGCTCTCCCCCTCGTCGTCCCTCCCCGCGAAATTGGCAGGGGCGGCAGGCGTGGAACTCCAGCCGCTGGAGCACGAGGTGGTCGCCGCCTACCTCAAGCGCGACTCGGGAGGGGAGGCGACTGCCGCGGCGGCGCGCTGGAACCCGGTTCTGGACCGTCTGAGCGATGACAGCACCGCGGTCGCCCGAGCACTGCGTACCCCGTTGACGCTCTTCCTGGCCCGCACCGTCTACAACCCCCGCCCCGGCGAGCACAGCGGTTCGCTGCCCGATCCGGCCGAACTCTGCGACACGGAACGCTTTCCCCGTGCCGAGGACATCGAGCGGCACCTCTTCGACGCCTTCATTCCCGCGGCGTACCGCCCCCACCCGGACCGCGGCAAACGCTCCCGGTGGCGAGCGGCGGAGGCGCACCGCTGGCTGGCGTTCCTCGCCGCGCACCTGGAACACGGCCTGCGCGGGACGACCGATCTGGCCTGGTGGCAGCTCCGGTACGCCGTTCCCCCGCCTTTCGTCGGCCTCGTCTTCGGGCTGGCGAGCGGGCTGGCCGGCGGGCTCGTGGCGGGATTCGGGGCGGGGATCGGCATCGGGTTCGGCGCGGGGCTGGGGACGGGGATCCTTCTCGGGTTCGGCGTCGGCCTGCCCGTCCGGCGGGTGGACGGGGCGCGCCACGGGCCCCTGAGCGGCCTCGCGGGAGGACTGGCGGGAGGACTCGCGGGCGGACTGTTGGCCGGGTTGGCGAGCGAGATCGGCATCGGACTGGCCGTCGGGCCGACCGGGGGAATCGCCGCCGGACTCGGGGTGGGCCTCGCGGTCGGTCCGGCGAGCGGTCCCAGAGGCGGTCTGTTCGGCGGGCTCACCGGCGGGACTGTGGCCGGCCTCATGTCGGGGCTCGGTACGGGACTGCCCTCGGGGATCGTCAACGGCATCGGGATCGGCCTGGCGGCCGGACTGACGGCCGTACTCGCGGGGCGAAGGGAACCGGCACAGAGACTGCACTGGTCCCCGGTCGGCATCGCGGGCGGCCTCGCCGTCGGGCTGGCGCTGGGGCTGGCCGCGACGCTCGTCGCGGGAATGGCCGCCGGAATCGCGGTCGGCCTGGTCACCGGCGGCGTCAGCGCCTTCATCGCCGGCCTCGCGGGGGCACCGACGAATCTGACCGCCTCGGGCGATCCTCACACCGTGCTCAAGCGGGATTTCCGCACCTTCGGCGTCATCGCGCTGGCCACGGCGCTGGCGATCGGGGTCGTCACCGAATTGGTGACCGGACTCGCGGTGACCACGGAGAGGCAACTGGCGGCGAATCCCATCGTGTTGCTCACCGCGGGGATCGTTCCCGGCATCTGGATGGGGCTCGTCTCAGGGCTCGCCCTGGGACTCGCGCAGGCGGCCTGGGGCTCCTTCGCCATGGTGCGCTGCTGGCTCGCTCTGCGCGGCCGGCTGCCCTGGCGGCTGATGGGCTTCCTCTCCGACGCCCATGAGAAGCGCGGCGTTCTGCGCCAGGTGGGAGCGGTCTATCAGTTCCGTCACGCCGAGCTCCAGCGCCGACTGGCCTCCGGGCCGTCCCGCGCCGGCGCCACGGCCGGAGGTGGAGGTCCCGGCGCGGCGTGACGGACACGTGGGGACGACGAACACCCAACTGTCAACGCGGGGTTGACGACCATAGGCTGTCAACCTACGGTTGACACATGACGAAACCAGTCGGCATGACGCATCCCGTTCGCCTCGACGACCTCATCGAGGCCATCAAGAAGGCACACGGCGACGCGCTCGACCAGCTCTCCGGCGCCGTGATCGCCGCCGACCACCTCGGGGAACTGGCGGACCATCTGATCGGCCACTTCGTCGACCAGGCCAGGCGCTCGGGCGCCTCCTGGACGGACATCGGCAAGAGCATGGGCGTCACCCGGCAGGCCGCCCAGAAGCGCTTCGTTCCGAAGGCGGGCGAGGCGTCGGACCTGGACCCCGCCCAGGGCTTCAGCCGCTTCACCGACCGCGCCCGCAACGTCGTGATGGCCTCGCAGAACGAGGCGCACGCCGCGGAGAACGACGAGATCCGCCCCGCGCACCTGGTCCTCGGGCTGCTGCACGAGCCCGAGGGGCTCGCCGCCAAGGCGATCGTCGCCCAGGGAGTGCTCCTGGACGCGGTCCGGCAGGAGGCGGCAGCGGCACTGCCGCCGAAGGCGGAGAGCGTGCCCGATCTCGTTCCCTTCGACGCCGGGGCGAAGAAGGTCCTGGAACTGACCTTCCGCGAGGCCCTGCTGCTGGGCCACAACTACGTCGGAACGGAACACATCCTGCTCGCCCTGCTGGAGTTCGAGGACGGACAGGGCATCCTCACCCGCCTGGGCGTCGACAAGGCTGCCGCCGCGGCACATGTGACCGCCGCGGCGGCCGCGGCCACGCAGGCCGCGCGGGAGGCGCTGGAGGACTAGGGCGCCAAGTGCTGACCTAGTCCTCGCCGGGTGCGCCGAAGTGGGCGCGCAGGGCGGCCAGGACGGCGGCCGGCTGCTCGGCGGGGGCCAGGTGGGAGGCGCCGGGGAGTTCGATGAGGGCCGCGCCCGGGATGCCGTCGGCGAGCTCGCGGGCGTGGGCGGGCGGGGTCGCCGGGTCCTGTCGGCCCGCCAGCACCAGGGTGGGCGCGGTGACCGACGGCAGGTCGGGGCGCAGGTCGTAGGTGGCGAGCGCGTCGCAGCACGCGGCGTACGCGGCCGGGTCGGCGCCGCGCAGGTCGTCGACCAGGCGCGGGTCGGTGAACCCGGGGGTGAACCAGCGGCCGGGTGCCGTCTCGGCCAGGGGCGCCGTGCCGTCGCGGCGTACCAGGGCGGCCCGTTCGTGCCAGGGGCCGGGGTCGCCGAAGTGGGCGGAGGAGCACACGACGGCGAGCCGGCGCAGCCGGTCGGGGTGGTGGACCGCGAGCCACAGGCCGACGGCGCCGCCCAGCGACACGCCCGCGTAGTGGAACCGGTCCAGCCCCAGCGCGTCGGCCAGGCGCAGCACGTGGGCGGCGAGGTCCGCGACGGTGGCCCCGGGGGCGATGAGACCGGCGGGGCCGGCGCCGTGGCCGGGCAGGTCCCACCGTACGCACCGCAGGGGCAGTCCGGGGGCGACGGCGTCCCACAGGGCGGTGGAGGTGCCGAGGGACGGGCCGAGCAGGACGGCGGGCGCGGTGGCGGGGCCCTCGATGACGTGGTGGAGCAGGTTCATCGGCGTTCCAGGGCGCGGTCGGTGAGCTGGGCCGCCGCACCGGTGTAGTGGGCGGGGTCGGTCAGTTCGGGCGGGACGCCCAGCACGTCGGCGAGGGACCTGCCGGTCGTACGGACCTCCTCGGCCGCCCGCGTCAGGCGGTCCTTCCGGAAGCGGGCGCGGAGCCGTTCGGAGACGATCAGCCCGTCGGTGAGGGCCAGGTTCGCGCGCATCCGTTCGGGGTGGACGCGCAGCCCCTCGGCGAGGCGTGCGGCGTGGTGGGCGGCGCCGCCGACGAGCCGCAGCAGGTCCCGCAGCGGCTCCCACTCGGCGTGCCAGGCGCCCGCGGGCCGCTCGTCCCCGGCGGCCACCGAGCCGTACAGGACCGCCGCGTGGGCGGGCGCGCGGCGGGCGGCGGCCGCGATGAGCGTGGCGCGCACGGGGTTGGCCTTGTGCGGCATGGCGGACGAGCCGCCTCCGCTGCCCTCGACCACCTCGCCCACCTCGGTGCGGGAGAGGCTCAGCACGTCGGCGGCGACCTTCCCGAGCGCCCCGGCGGTGAAGGCCAACGACCCGGCGAGGTCGGCCACCGGGGTGCGGAGCGTGTGCCAGGGCAGGGCGGGCTCGGCGAGGCCCACTTCGCGGGCGTACGCGGCGACGAGGGCGGGCGCATCGTCACACCCGTACGCCTCGAAGGCGGCCAGCGTGCCCGCCGCGCCGCCCAGTTGGGCGGGCAGCCGGTCGCGGACGGCGGCGACGCGGTCGCGCGCGTCCAGCACCAGGGCGCGCCAGCCCGCCGCCTTCAGCCCGAAGGTGGTCGGCACGGCGTGCTGGGTGAGGGTGCGGCCGGGCATCACCGTGTCGCGGTGCCCGGCGGCGAGCGCCCGCAGCGCCACGGCCGTGCGCTCCAGGTCGGCGAGGACCGGGGCCAGGGCGCGGGTGGCGACGAGCATGGCCGCCGTGTCGAGGATGTCCTGGCTGGTGGCGCCCCGGTGCACATACGGCCGGGCGTACTCCGGTACGGCGGCGGCGAGACCGTCGACCAGCGGGATCACCGGGTTCCCGCCGGCGCGGGCGCGCAGTGCCAGGTCCCGGACGCCGAACTCGCCCGCGCAGGCCGCCGTGATCGCCCCGGCCGCCTCCGGGGGCGCCTGCACGCGCGCGAGGGCGGCCTCCGCGTCGAGCATGGCCCGCAGGAAGGCGGCGTCGGAGGTGGCGGCCTCGGCGGGCGTGCCTGCGCTCCCCGGGGCCAGGAGGCCGTCGTCGTAGGTCATGTGAACTCCAGGAAGACGGTCTCCCCTTCGCCCTGCAACCGGATGTCGAACCGGTACGTGCCGCGCGGCTCGGCGTGCGCGACCAGCGTGGCTCCGCGCGCGGGCGTGAGGGAGGCGAGGAGCGGGTCGGCGGCGAGTGCGTCGGTGTGCTCCGGCAGGTAGACGCGGGTGAACAGGTGGTGGGTCAGGCCGCGGGCGAAGAGGCAGACGCTCAGGTACGGGGCGTTCTCGCCGCGCGCGCCGGGGCGGAGGGTGCGTACCGCCCAGTGCCCGTCGGCGTCGGTGGGTACGCGGCCGAAGCCGGTGAAGTCGATGCCGTTGCGGCCGAGGAACCCGCCGGTGACCGGGTCGCGGCGCATCGAGCCGCCGATGCGCGGGAGTTCGCCGTCGGGGCCGGGGCCCCAGACCTCGACCAGGGCGTCGGGGACGGGGGTGCCCTCACCGTCGAGGACCCGGCCGTGGACGGTGATGGTGCCGGGGTGGCCGGCCGGGGCGATGTCGCCGCCGCCGGGGAAGGGCAGGGCGTACCCGTAGAACGGGCCGACGGTGTGCGAGGGCGTGGGCTTGGGGGCGGTACTCATCGGCCTTCCTCGATCCAGGTGGCGGTGGGTCCGTCGAGGACGATGTCCCAGCGGTAGCCGAGGGACCGTTCCGGCTGGGACAGGCTGTGGTCGTACGTCGCGACGAGCCGCTGCCGCGCGGCGTCGTCGGTGACGGACTGGAGGATCGGGTCGTGGGGGAAGAGGGGGTCGCCGGGGAAGTACATCTGGGTGACGAGGCGTTGGGTGAACGCCGAGCCGAAGAGCGAGAAGTGGATGTGGGCGGGGCGCCAGGCGTTGGTGTGGTTGCGCCAGGGGTAGGCGCCGGGCTTGATGGTGGTGAAGGTGTAGCCGCCGTCGTCGCCGGTGAGGGTGCGGCCGGTGCCGGTGAAGTTCGGGTCGAGGGGCGCGGGGTGCTGGTCGCGCCGGTGGGCGTACCGCCCGGAGGCGTTGGCCTGCCACAGCTCGATGAGCTGGCCGCGTACGGGACGGCCGTCGCGGTCCAGGACGCGCCCGGTGACGGTGATGCGCTCGCCGAGCGGCTCACCGGCGTGCTGCCGGGTGAGGTCGTTGTCGAGTTCGGTGACGTCGGTCTCGCCGAAGGCGGGTGAGGCCAGTTCGACGGCCTCCGGGTCGCGGGCGGTGGCGACGGCGACGAGCGGCTGGTGCGGGTGGCGCAGCAGGCTGGAGCGGTACGGGGGGTAGTCGCGCGCCGGGTGGTCGGCGCGCCGGGCGCCGTCGGCGACGGACTTCTCGTACGCGTCGCGCTGCCGGACGATCTGGAGGTCTATGTCCGCTTGGGTGAGCGCCATGTCGGTGAACCTTCCCTGGTCAGCCGGCCGTTCGGAGGGGGGCGGCGGTCGTCTTCCGGATCTCGTCGACGGTCACGCCCGGGGCGGTCTCGACCAGGACCAGGCCGTCGTCGGTGACGTCCAGGACGCCGAGGTCGGTGATGATCCGGTGGACGCAGGCGCGGCCGGTGAGGGGCAGGGTGCACTCCTCGACGATCTTCGGGCTGCCGTCCTTGGCGGTGTGGGTCATGGTGACGATGACCCGGCGGGCGCCGTGCACCAGGTCCATGGCGCCGCCGATGCCGGTGACGAGCTTGCCGGGGACGGCCCAGTTGGCGAGGTCGCCGCCGGCCGAGACCTGCATGGCACCGAGGACGGCGACGTCGATGTGACCGCCGCGGATCATGCCGAAGGAGAGCGCCGAGTCGAAGTAGGAGGCGCCGGGCAGGACGGTGACCGTCTCCTTGCCCGCGTTGATGAGGTCGGGGTCGATCTCGTCCTCGTACGGGTAGGGGCCGGTGCCCAGGATGCCGTTCTCGGATTCGAGGACGACGTGGACGCCGTCGGGGAGGTGTCCGGGGATGAGGGTGGGCAGGCCGATGCCGAGGTTGACGTACTCACCGTCGTGCAGCTCGGCGGCCGCGCGGGCGGCCATCTCGTCGCGTGTCCAGGCCATCAGGCGCCCGCCTTCCGGGTCGGTCCGGTCGTACGGTTACGGGTCGTACGGTTCTCGATCTTCTTGTCGGCGGCCTGCTCGGGGGTGAGGGCCACGACGCGCTGGACGAAGATGCCGGGCAGGTGGACGTGGTCGGGGTCGATTCCGCCGGGCTCGACCAGTTCCTCGACCTCGGCGACGGTGATCCGTCCGGCCATGGCGGCGAGGGGGTTGAAGTTGCGGGCGGACTTGGCGAAGACCAGGTTGCCGTGGCGGTCGCCCTTGGCGGCGCGTACGAGGGCGAAGTCGGTGCGGATGCCGTGTTCGAGGACGTACGGCACGCCGTCGAACTCGCGGACCTCCTTGGGCGGGGAGGCGAGCGCCACGCCGCCGTTCCCGTCGTACCGCCAGGGCAGGCCTCCCTCGGCGACCTGGGTGCCGACGCCCGCCGGGGTGTAGAAGGCGGGGATGCCGGCGCCGCCCGCGCGCAGCCGCTCGGCGAGGGTGCCCTGCGGGATCAGCTCGACCTCCAGCTCGCCGGCGAGGTACTGGCGGGCGAACTCCTTGTTGGCGCCGATGTACGAGCCGGTGACGCGGGCGATGCGCCCGGCGGCGAGCAGGACCGCGAGGCCGGAGTCCAGGGCGCCGCAGTTGTTGGAGACCACGCCGATGCCGGTGATCCCCGTCTCGTGAACGGCCTGGATGAGCGTGGCCGGAACGCCGCTGAGGCCGAAGCCGCCGACCGCGAACGTCGCGCCGTCGTGCACATCGGCCACGGCCTCCCCGGCGGTGGCCACCACCTTGTCCATCGGTCCGCTTCCTTCCGTCCGGGACGAGAATGCTCAGTGCACTGACTATCTTCTCCTGGAGGTGCAGCCTGACACCGGAATCCGTGCCGGTCAAGATGGTCAGTGCCATGAGAGACTGACCGATGCAGGCAGGCATCACAGGACCGCCCGGGGAGAGGGGACGCACCGTGCCCGCGCTCGACCTCAGCAGCCATCCCGGCCATCTGGCCCGGCGCTTCCAGCAGGCGCACACCCTGCTGTGGAACACGATCGTCTCCGAGGAGGTCACCTCCCCCCAGTTCGCCGTCCTCAATACCCTGGTCGGCGAGGACGGCCTGGACCAGCGCACCGTCGGCGACCGCGTCGGCCTCGACCGCTCCACCATCGCCGAGGTGGTCCGCCGGCTGGCCGAGCGCGGCCTGGTCGACAAGGTCCGCGACCCGCGCGACGGCCGCCGCTCGGTGCTGCACGCCACCGACGAGGGCGTCCGCGTCCACAAGAAACTGGCGCTGCGCACGGCACGGATGAACCAGGTCTTCCTCGCCCCGCTGGAACCGGCGGAGCAGGCCCTCTTCCTCGACCTGCTGCGCCGGGTCTCGGACGCCGCGGAAGGCTTGCGCCACCCCGCCGCTCCCCCGCCGGCGGCGGCCGTCGGCGCGTGAGCCGCGCGTTCATCGCCGCGGGCGCCGACGCCGGCCCGTGCGGGGCAAGATCGCGTCCGTGGGCAAATCCCTGGGCATTGTCAGTGGCCCTCCCTACGATGGTCCTCAATTCCGAGTCCTCCTCGGTGACCTGCGCGTATGTCCGCGTACGGCGCCGAGGCCAGGGCCGGGCCCATCGCGATTCGTGAGGGGGGGACCCCGCGATCGCCCGACCCGCGCCCACGGCCGCCCGTCCGGAGCCGTGAGGTGGCCCCCTTGTGCCCATGAACCTTCACTCGCCCGATTCGCCCGACTCCCCCGAGCCCACGGGAGCCGTCCGGTCACCGGCCGAACCGTCGGTCAACACGTTCCAGGTCGACCTGCGTGGCCTGGTGGACCTGCTGTCCCACCACCTCTACTCCAGCCCGCGCGTCTACATCCGCGAGCTGCTGCAGAACGCGGTGGACGCCGTCACCGCCCGTCTCGCCCACGATCCCGCCGCCCCCGTGGCCATCCGCCTCGCGGCCACGGGTGACGCCGTCGTCATGGAGGACAGCGGCATCGGCCTCACCTCCGAGGAGGTGCACACCCTCCTCGCCACCATCGGGCGCAGCTCCAAGCGCGACGGCCTGGAGAGCGCCCGGCAGGAATTCCTCGGCCAGTTCGGCATCGGGCTGCTCGCCTGCTTCGTCGTCGCCCGGCAGATCCGCGTGGTGTCCCGTTCCGCCCGCAAGCCCGACGAGCCGCCCGTCGAGTGGGTGGCGAGCGACGACGGCTCGTACACGGTACGGACCCTGCCGCACGACGCGCGGCCCGAGCCCGGCACCACCGTCCGGCTGGAGCCGCGGCCCGGTGCCGAGGAGTGGGCCGACCCGCGCCGTGTCGCCGAACTCGCCCAGGACTTCGGGTCGCTGCTGCCCCACGAGATCACCTTCACCGGGCCGGACGGCACCGGCCGCCCGCTGACCGAGCGGCCGGCCGTGTGGGACCGGCCGTATCCGACGCCCACCGCACGGCGGGTCGCACTGGCCGGGCACTGCGCGCGGGTCTTCGGGTTCACCCCGCTCGACTCCATCGACCTGGACCTCCCGGTCGCCGGGGTACGCGGTGTCGCGTACGTCCTGCCCTCCGCCACGAGCCCCGCCAACCGGGCGGCCCACCGGGTCTACCTGAAGGGCATGCTGCTCACCGACCGGGCCGACAACCTGCTGCCGGACTGGGCGTTCTTCGTGCGCGTCGTCCTGGACACCGACACGCTGCGCCCGACCGCCTCGCGGGAGAACCTGTACGACGACGAGACCCTCGCCGCCGTGCGGGACGCGCTGGGCGTCCGCGTCCGTGAGTGGCTCGCCGAGCTCGCGGCCGGCGACCCCGACCGGCTGGCGGCGTTCCTCACGGTGCACCACCTGGGCGTGAAGTCCATGGCGCGGCACGACGCCGAGCTGTTCTCCCTGATGCTGCCCTGGTTGCCGTTCGAGACCAGCGACGGCCGGGTCACGCTCGACGAGTTCGTACGCACGCACCCGCGGGTCCACTTCACCCGGACGGTCGAGGAGTTCCGGCAGGTCTCCCCCATCGCGGCCGCGCACGGCCTGGGCATCGTCAACGGCGGGTACACCTACGACTCCGACCTGATCGCGCTGCTTCCACAGGTCCGGGACGGCGTCACCGTCAGCGAGCTGGACGCGGGCGCCGTCACGGCACACCTCGACCCGGTCGGACCGCAGGAGGAGCTGGCCCTCGCCTCCTTCCTCGCCACCGCCCGCACGCGCCTGGACCCGCTCGGCTGCGACGTGGCGCTGCGCGCCTTCCAGCCCGTGACCGTGCCCGCGCTGTACCTCGACGACCGGGAGGCCCGCCACGAGCGGGACCGCGCGTCGGCCGAGGAGGGTGCCGACAGCCTCTGGAGCGACATCCTCGGCGCCCTGCGCGGCTCGGCGCCGCGTGCCCGCCTCGTCCTCAACCACAACAACCCGCTGGTGCGCCGTGTCGCGGCGATCAGCGACACCGAACTGGCCGGCACCGCGGTCGAGTCGCTCTACGGACAGGCCCTGCTGATGGCGCAGCGCCCGCTGCGGCCCGCCGACACCTCCCTGCTCAACAGGGCGTTCCTCGGGCTCCTCGAATGGGCCACGCACCCGACCACCGCTCCTCAGGAGGGCGACAAGTGACCACCCCCGAGCACTCCCCCGAGGACATCCGCCGGGCCCTGTGGGAGAACGACTCCGCACCCAACGGGCTGCTGCGCAACGCCCGCGCCGAGGAGCTGGTCGCCGCCGCCGAGTCGGCGGGCGATCGCGATGTGCTCCGGCAGGCGCTGTTCGGTCTCATCCGGGCGTACGAGTTCAGCACCGAGCGCGGCAAGATGCTGGTGCCGTTCGCCCGGCTCATGCAGGAGTGGGACCAGGACCCGTCCGTCTTCGACAGCCACGACAGCCACCGGTTCCACTGGATGTTCAAGTGGGTCACGTCCGGGATGCTCACGCTGCCGGAGATCCCGCTCGCCACCATGGAGCAGTGGCTCGCCGAGATGGAGCGCCGCTACCGGCTGGCCGGGTACACCGAACGGGCCGTACGTCAGGGCGAGTTCCACATCGCTGACCAAACCGGTGACTCCGCACGGGCGGCGCGCGCGTTCCGCGCGTGGACGGCGGCGGACCGCGACCGGATGGCCAACTGCCACGCGTGCGAGCTCAACGCCCAGGGTTCGTACTGGGTGAGGCAGGGCCGGGACGACAAGGCGTTGCGCACCTGGCAGCCGGTCCTCGACGCCGGCTCCACCTGCATGGAGGAGCCGCACCGCGTACTCGCCAAGTCACTGCTGCCGCTGGTGCGGTCGGGCAGCCCGGACCAGGCACGCGCGAACCACTTGCGTGGATACCGCATGGCGCGCGGCGATGAGAGCCTGCTGCCGTCGGTCGCCCGGCACATCGAGTTCTGCGCCCTGACCGGGAACGAGGGCCGGGGGCTGGAGCTGCTCTCCGAGCACGCCGCGCACCTGGCGTCCGACGGCGACCCTGGGTCGCGGCTGGATTTCCTGGGCGGCACGCTGGTCCTGCTGCGCCGGCTGCTGGCCCTCGGTATCGGGGACCGGCCCGCGGTCGCCCACGGAGGACGGCAGCGTACGGTGCGGGAGCTGCACGACACGCTCGACGCGGAGGCATGGGCGATCGCGGCGCGCTTCGACGAGCGCAACGGCAACGACGTCGTGTCCGGCCGGCTGAGGCACAGACTGGACCGGGAACCGCTGATGGACGGTCTCCCGCTGGGCGTACGGGCGGTACGGCTCGGCGCCGGGACCGTCTCCCCGGCGGGCGCGCCCGCGGTCACCGCCGTCGAGGCGCGCAAGGCCCCGGATGCCGCCGCCCTGCCCGAGCTGGTCGCCGAAGCGCGGGACCTGCGCACCCAGGGGCACCCGCGCGCGTCCACCGTCTGGGACCGGGTCGCGGCCCTCGTCACGGAGACCGGCCAGGCCCCGGACGCGCTGCTCGCCGCCGACCTGCTGGATCACCGGGCCATACGTGCCGGGCGCGCCGGCGAGGAAGCCGCCCGGGGCCTGTTCGAGCAGGCCGTCGTCGCCTACCGGAACGCCGGCGAGCCGAGCCGGGCCGCCCTGGCCGAGCTGCGCGTGGTCTCCGCGGCGGCACAGTCGGGCGCGGAGGCGGACGAGATCCGGGACCTGCTCGGGACGGCCGCCGCCTCGGCGGAGGCCCTCGATCCGGCCGACCCGGCCAGAACGCGGCGGATCGCGACGGTCGCCCTGATGCGGGCCAAGTTCGAGGCGATCCTGCGGGAGAACGGCCAGGGCGGGCAGGGCGATGGCGGCACCCGGTTCGACGCCGATCTGACCGCGTTCGTCTCGGAGTTCTCGGAGTCGTCGGAGCTCTCGGCGGCGCCCGGCGGAGGTGCCGTCGAGGACCTGCTCGCCGAGGCGGAAGGGCTCCGGGCCGACCTCGCCTGGCGCACCGGTGCCGACGAGCGGGCGGAGGCGCTGCTGGGCTCGGCCGCGCGGCGGTGGATCGACGCCGGCCGCCCGTGGGGTGCGGCCGAACCCCACGCGCGGCGGGCGCGGCTGCTGATGGCGATGGGCCGCCACGAGGACGCCGAGGACGCGGCACGCTCGGCGCTCGCCCACAGCACCGAGATCGTGGCGGCGGACGAGCTCGGCCGGATACGGCTGACGCTGGCGGAGGTCCTCTACCAGCAGGACGGCAAGGAGGCGGAGGCGGCCGACCACGCCCTGGAGGCGGCGCACTGGTTCGACGCCGCCGGGGACTCGGCGGGCGCGGGGGCGTACGCCCGGCTGGTCCTGGCCCAGGCCCTCGGCGAGACGGGACGTGCCGCCGAGGCGGCCGAAGTGCTGGAGTCGGCGCTGCCGGACCTGCTGGAGCACGGTGAGGAGCAGGCGGTACGGGCCCGTGACGCCCTCGCCCGGAACCTGCGGGCGCTCGGCGACCACCGGGCGGCCGCCGAGCAGTATCTGCTCGCCGCCGAGGTGGCCAAGGGCTGGGACCACGCGGGATCACACGCCCACTTCGCGTCGCTCGGCGCCGAGTGCCTGTCGGCGTCGGGCATGCGGGACGAGGCCGTCGCCGCCTATCACCGGGCCGTCGAGCTCTGGCAGGGCGTCGACGAGCCGGTCTCGCTCGCGCGGGCGCTGCGCGCCCTGGCGTGGCTGGAGGCAGAGGGCGGGGACTCGGACGCGGCGAAGGAACTGATGTCCCGGGCCCTGGCGGCCGTCGACGGGGACGGTCCCGAGCTGCTGGTGGAACGCGCGCGTACCTGGGCCCAGACGGCCGAGTTGCTGCTCGACGAGCTGTACGAGGGGGACGAGGACGGCGAGGGGGACGAGGACGGCGACGGGAAGCAGGGCGACGGGGAGGCGGACGCGGCTGTCCGGCGCGAGGCGGTGGATCTGCTGGAACGGGCGGACGCGGCGTTCGCCGAGCTGGGCCCGGACGCCTTGGAGGAGCGGGTGCGGTGCGTCGTTCGCATGGCCTGGACGGAGCGGGCGCTGGACCGTACCGATGAGGCCGCCGCGCGGATCCGGGCGCTGACGACCGAAGTCGGCGCACTGGACACGGACCACGCGCGCTCCCTCCTCCCCCGCCTGGAGCGCATGCTCGACCAGCTCACCCAGGCCGGCTGACCCCTTCGGCCGTCCGGCGACCGGCCGTTGGGCAACCGGCCTCACCTCGACCCGTGCACTGCCCTTGAGGGGGCGGTGCACGGGTCGTGGCGTACCGGTGCACGGTGTCAGTCCAGGTGGAACACCTCGGTGAGCGGCCGCATCGCCTCGTCAGGGCCCCGGCCGTCCAGGTCTTCGAAGAAGCCCGCCATGGTCGCCTGCCAGCGGGCGTTGACGTCGGTGGCGGCCATCGCGGCGCGGGCGGCGGCGAAGTCGGGGGTCTCCAGGTAGCCGACGAGGAGGCCGTCGTCGCGGAGGAAGAGCGAGTAGTTGTGCCAGCCGGCCGCGCGGAGCGCGTCGAGCATCTCCGGCCACACGGCCGTGTGCCGGGCGCGGTACTCGGTGAGCCGGTCCGGGCGGACCTTCAGCAGGAAGCAGACGCGTTGCATGGCGTACCTGGTCCTCTCCGCCGACCGGTGGCGGAATGAAAGGTTTCAGACGAGCTGAGACCACACTGACGCCAAGCGTCAACCCCCTTTCTCCGCATGTGTTTACGAGCACCCACGCCCGTGAGAGCCCTTGACCCCGTACCGTCACACCCCCCATCTTTAATACGATTCAATCCTGCCGGGGCCCCAAGGACCACCCGAGGAGAGTCATGTCCCCGCACCGAGCCCGGGCCGCCGCCAAGGCCGTCCTGAAGGCCCAGGCGATCGAGACACCGTCCTGGGCGTACGGCAACTCCGGTACCCGCTTCAAGGTGTTCGCCCAGGCGGGCGTGCCGCGCACCCCGTGGGAGAAGCTGGACGACGCTGCCCGCGTGCACGAGTTCACCGGCGTCGCGCCCACCGTCGCCCTGCGCATCCCGTGGGACCGCGTCGACGACTACGGCGAGCTGGCCTCGTACGCGAAGGGGCGCGGCCTCACGCTCGGCGCCGTCAACTCCAACGTCTTCCAGGACGACGACTACAAGCTGGGCAGCGTGTGCCACCCGGACCCGGCCGTCCGCCGGAAGGCGCTGCGGCACCTGCTGGAGTGCGTCGACGTGCGTGGTGGTCGCCGACCTGAACGGCGAGAGCGCGGCGGCGGTCGCCGAGGAGCTGGGCGGCGCGGACCGGGCGGTCGCGGTGACCGTCGACGTGACGGACGAGGGGCGGATCGCGGAGGCGTTCCGGGCGGCGGTCCTGTCCTTCGGCGGGGTGGACCTGGTGGTCAACAACGCGGGGATCTCCATTTCGAAGCCGCTGTTGGAGACGACCGCCGAGGACTGGGACCTTCAGCACGACATCATGGCCCGTGGTTCGTTCCTGGTGTCGCGGGAGGCTGCCCGGGTGATGACCACGCAAGGCATGGGCGGCGACATCGTCTGCATCGCGTCGAAGAACGCCGTGTTCGCGGGGCCCGACAACATCGCGTACGCGGCGGCCAAGGCCGGCCAGGCGCACCAGGTGCGTTTGCTCGCCGCCGAGCTGGGCGAGCACGGCATCCGCGTCAACGGTGTCAACCCGGACGGGGCGGTGCGCGGCTCGGGGATCTTCGCGGGCGGGTGGGGGGCGCGGCGGGCGGCGGTGTACGGGGTGCCGGAGGAGAAGCTCGGCGAGTTCTACGCGCGGCGGACGCTGCTGAAGCGGGAGGTGCTGCCCGAGCACGTCGCCAACGCGCTCTTCGTGCTGACGGGCGGGGAGCTGTCGCACACGACGGGCCTGCACATCCCGGTGGACGCGGGCGTCGCGGCCGCGTTCCTGCGGTAGAGGGGCACCCCATGGCCGAGCGTTCGTTCGCCGCCGTGGACCTCGGCGCCACCAGCGGCCGGGTGATGCTCGGCCGGGTCGGGCCCGGGAGCCTCACGTTCACCGAAGCGCACCGGTTCGCCAACGATCCGGTTCCGCTGCCCGACGGGCTGCGCTGGGACGTCCTGGCCCTCTTCCAGGGCGTGCTGGACGGGCTGCGGGAGGTGGCCCGCGCGGCCGGTCCGCCGGCGAGCGTCGGCGTCGACAGCTGGGCGGTGGACTACGGGCTGCTCGACGCCGACGGGGCGCTGCTGGGGCACCCGTACCACTACCGGGACGCCCGCACCGACGGCGTACCGGAGCGGGTGTGGGAGAAGGTGGGGCCCGCCGAGCTGTACGGGATCACGGGGCTCCAGCACCTGCCGTTCAACACCGTGTACCAGCTCGCTTCGGCGGCGGGCACCGCCCAACTGGCCGCCGCTCGCACCCTGTTGCTGATGCCGGACCTGTTCGTGCACTGGCTGACCGGCTCGGTCGGGGCGGAGGAGACGAACGCCTCGACGACCGGGTTGTTCGACGCCCGTACCGGCACCTGGTCGCGGGAGCTGCTCGACCGGCTCGGCATCGACCCCGGCCTGCTGCCCCCGCTGCGTTCCCCCGGCGCCCCGGCCGGGACCCTGCTGCCGCACGTCGCCGCGTACACGGGCCTGCCGCCCGCCACCCCGGTGGTCACCGTCGCCTCGCACGACACGGCGTCGGCGGTCGCGGCGGTGCCAACCACCGAGCCCGGGTTCGGGTACGTGTCGTGCGGCACCTGGTCGCTGGCCGGTGTGGAACTGGACGCCCCGGTGCTCGGCGAGGCGTCCCGCGTGGCCGGGTTCACCAACGAGCGCGGGCTGGACGGCACAATCCGGTACCTGCGCAACATCATGGGCCTGTGGCTCCTGGAGGAGTGCCGCCGCGCCTGGGCCGCCCAGGGCCTGCGCACCGGCCTGGCGGGCCTGCTCGCCGACGCGGCCCGGGCCCGCCCGTTCGCCTCCCTCGTCGCCGCCGACGCCCCGGAGTTCCTGGCGCCCGGGGACATGCCGGCCCGGATACGCGACTTCTGCGTCCGTACGGGGCAGCCGGCGCCCGACAGTCCGGGCGCCTGCGTCCGCTGCGTCCTGGAGAGCCTGGCGCTCGCCCACCGCCAGGCCCTGCGCCGGGCGGCCGGGCTGTCCGGCCGCGACCTCACCCGGGTCCATCTGGTCGGCGGCGGGTCCCGCAGCGCCCTGCTGTGCCAACTGACCGCCGACGCGACCGGGCTGCCGGTGACGGCGGGCCCGGCCGAGGCCACCGCGCTGGGCAATATCCTCGTCCAGGCGAGGGCCGCCGGCCTGGCCGGCCCCGACCTCGCCGGCCTGCGCCGCCTGGTCGCGTCGACGCAGCCGCTGCGCCACTACGTGCCGCGTCACGAGGACGCCACGGCGTGGGACGCGGCGGCCGCCCGGCTCGGCCTCGGCCCGGGCCGGACGTGAACGAAGGAAGGAGCCGCGATGCGCGTCGCGCTGTTCGTCACCTGCGTCAACGACGCGGTGTATCCCGCGACCGGGATCGCCACGGTGAGACTCCTCGAACGCCTCGGCGTGGAGGTGGATTTCCCGGCGGCCCAGACGTGCTGCGGCCAGCCCCAGTTCAACACCGGGTACCGGCGCGAGGCCGAGACGCTGGTGCGCCGCACGGCACGGGCCTTCGAGGGGTACGAGTACGTCGTCACCCCGTCGGGTTCGTGCGCGGCGATGGTGCGGGACCACTACGCGGGGTTCGGCGAGCCGGGGCTCGGGCCCCGGACGTACGAGCTGACGGAGTTCCTGGTCGACGTGGTGGGCGTGACGGACGTGGGGGCGTACTACCCGCACCGGGTGACGTACCACCCGTCCTGTCACGGGCTGCGGCTGCTGGGGCTCGGCGACCGGCCGCGCCAACTGCTGGCGGCTGTCAAGGGGCTGGAGCTGGTGGAGCTGCCCGGCGCGGAGGAGTGCTGCGGTTTCGGCGGGACGTTCGCGGTGAAGAACCCGGCGGTGTCGGTGGCGATGGGACGGGACAAGGTCCGCAACGCGGCCGGGACGGGCGCCGACGTACTGTGCGGGGCGGACAACTCCTGCCTGATGCACATCGGCGGGATCCTGCGGCGGGAGGGTGAGCGGATGCGACCGGTGCACATCGCCGAGATCCTGGCCAGTACGGAAGAGGAGCCGCCGCGGTGAGTGGAACGTACCTGGGCATGCCGGCCTTCCCGGAGGCGGCGGCCGGCGCCGTACAGGACCAGACCCTGCGGGCCAATCTGCGGCACGCCACGCACACGATCCGCGACAAGCGCGCCCGGGCGGTCGCGGAGCTGGACGACTGGGCGCTGCTGCGGGAGGCGGGCAAGCGGATCAAGGACCGTACGCTGCGCCACCTGGACACCCACCTCGTGGAGTTGGAGGAGGCCGTCGCGGCGGCCGGGGGCACGGTCCACTGGGCGGCGGACGCGGCCGAGGCCAACCGGATCGTGACGGACCTGGTGAAGGCGACCGGTGAGCGGGAGGTGGTGAAGGTCAAGTCGATGGCGACGCAGGAGATCGGGCTGAACGAGGCCCTGGAGGCGGAGGGCATCGCCGCGTACGAAACAGATCTCGCCGAGCTGATCGTGCAGTTGGGCGAGGACCGGCCTTCCCACATCCTGGTTCCGGCGATCCACCGCAACCGCGGCGAGATCCGGGACATCTTCCGCGACCGGATGGCCGGCTGGGGCCGCCCGGCGCCCGAGGACCTGACCGACACACCGGCCGACCTGGCCGAGGCGGCCCGGCTGCATCTGCGGGAGAAGTTCCTGCGCGCGAAGGTGGGGATCTCGGGGGCGAACTTCATGGTCGCCGAGACGGGCACGCTGGTCGTGGTCGAGTCCGAGGGCAACGGGCGGATGTGCCTGACCCTGCCGGAGACCCTGATCTCGGTCGTCGGGATCGAGAAGGTGGTGCCGACGTGGCGGGATCTGGAGGTGTTCCTCCAGACGCTGCCGCGGTCGTCGACGGCCGAGCGGATGAACCCGTACACCAGCACGTGGACGGGGACGACGGACGCCGACGGCCCGAGCGCCTTCCACCTGGTCCTGCTGGACAACGGCCGTACCGCCACGCTCGCCGACGAGGTCGGCCGCCAGGCGCTGCGCTGCATCCGCTGCTCGGCGTGCCTCAACGTCTGCCCGGTGTACGAGCGGGCCGGCGGGCACGCGTACGGTTCGGTCTACCCGGGCCCGATCGGGGCGATCCTCACCCCGCAACTGCGCGGCACGGCCAGCGACATCGACGCCTCGCTGCCGTACGCGTCGTCGCTGTGCGGGGCGTGCTACGAGGTGTGCCCGGTCGCCATCGACATCCCCGAGGTCCTCGTCCACCTCCGTGGGAAGGTCGCCGAGCGGGGCGGGAGGGGCCACCGGCTGGAGCGGGCGGCGGTCAGGGCGGCCACCTGGCTGCTGGACCACCCCGCCGCCCTCGCGGCCGGTGAGCGCGTGGCGGCCGCCACCCGGAAGGCGCACCCGGCCAGGCCGCCGGGCGCCGGGGCGTGGACCGACGGCCGTGACCTGCCCGAGCTGCCGGAACGGTCGTTCCGCGACTGGTGGAGGAAGAACCGCCCATGAGCGAACCGCACATGAGCGAACCGCCCATGACCGAACCGCCCATGAGCGAACCGCACATGACCACGACACCAGCGCGGGGCTCCCGCGACCGGATCCTCGCCCGTATCCGCGCGGCGAACGCCGGCGCGCCGGACGCTCCCGGGCCGGCCCGTGACTACCGCCCGAGCCACTCCCCCGACGACCCGGCCGCCCTGCTGGACCTGCTGCACCACAACCTCGCCGACTACCGGGCCCACGTACACCGCGCGGCCGAGGGCGAACTGCCGTCGCTGATCGCCCGGTTGCTCGCCGAGCGCGGGGCGGCATCGGTCGCCGTGCCGCCCGGCCTGCCCGCGGCCTGGCTGGCCGGCACCGGCGCCGAACTGCGCCACGACACAACGGGGCGCCCGCTGACGGCGTACGAACTCGACGCCACCGATGCCGTCGTCACCACGTGCGCCCTGGCGATCGCCGAAACCGGCACGATCGTGCTGGACGCGACGGAGGGCCAGGGGCGCCGCGCCCTGACCCTCGTACCCGATCTGCACATCTGTGTCGTGCGCGCGCCGGACCAGGTCGTCGCCTCGCTGCCGCACGCGCTGCCACGGCTGGACCCGGCGCGTCCGCTGACCTGGATCTCGGGGCCGTCTGCCACCAGCGACATCGAACTGGACCGGGTGGAGGGGGTGCACGGTCCCCGCACGCTCGACGTGGTGCTGGTCACCGCGTAGCCGAGGGTGCGCCAGGCGGGCACCTCGCGGCCGTCCTCGCCGCAGGGCGGCCGCCGGGCGCCGTGGGCCGCCGGGGCGACTCCTCCGTGGCCGCCGTTTCCCTTTCCCGGCGGTCTGGACACCGGTCGCGGCGGCGGGGGCGCGGGCGACGCGGGGCGTGCGTCCGTATGCACCGCGACTGAACGTTTCACCGTTCACGTGTGGGTGACCGGGGACCGACCTGCGGCGGGGAACGTGTCACCGTGCGGTGCGGCGCGACACGCGCACGTGTACGCCAATCCCCCATCACTATGCGTTACGCATATTCACTACGCGTGATGGCGCCTGGAGCGGGGCCTCGTCCGTCCGAGACCGCACGTCCGCCAGGTGGATCACCATACGAAAGGGAAAGCAGCCCATGGCAGTCCAGACCCGTCCGGCCCCCGCCGAGCCGCAGATCCAGACCCAGGAGCAGATCCAGCTCAGCCTCAGCACGCGGGCCGCGCGGAACCTCGCGACGACCACCAAGTCCCAGCCCCAGATGCAGGAGATCAGCTCGCGCTGGCTGCTGCGGAAGCTGCCGTGGGTCCATGTGCCCGGCGGCACCTACCGGGTCAACCGACGGCTGTCCTACGCCGTCGGCGACGGCCGGGTGACCTTCGTACAGACCGGCTCCAAGGTGCAGGTCGTGCCGGCCGAGCTGTGCGAACTGCCGCTGCTGCGCGGGTTCGCCGACCCCACCGCGCTGGCGGCGCTGGCCGACAAGTTCGTCCAGAAGGAGTTCGAGCCCGGCCAGGTCCTCGCCGAGCGCGGCAAGAAGGCGGACCAGGTCTTCCTGATCGCGCACGGCAAGGTCGAGAAGCTCGGCAAGGCCAAGTACGACGACGCCGACACCCGGCTGGGCATGCTCGCCGACGGCGACTCGTTCGGCGGCCGGATGCTGGCGGGCGACAACGGCGCCAAGTGGGAGTTCTCCGTCCGCGCCACCACGAAGACCACGGTGCTGGTGCTCACGCAGGCCGCGTACAAGCAGGTGGCCGGCCAGTACGAGACGCTGCGCGAGCACGTCCAGTCGCTCGCCTCCAACGGGCACAAGCCGACGAACAAGTACGGCGAGGCCGAGATCAACTTCCTCTCCGGACACGACGGCGAGCCGGACCTGCCCACCACCTTCGTCGACTACGAACTCGAACCGCGCGAGTACGAGTTGAGCGTCGCGCAGACGATCCTGAAGGTGCACAGCCGGGTCGCCGACCTCTACAACAAGCCGATGAACCAGACCGAGCAGCAGCTCAGGCTCACCATCCAGGCGCTGCGCGAGCGCCAGGAGCACGAGCTGGTCAACAACCCCGACTTCGGGCTGCTGAACAACACGGACTACAACCAGCGCATCCAGGCCCACTCCGGCGCACCCACCCCGGACGACCTCGACGACCTGATCAGCATGCGGCGCAACACGCAGTACCTGTTCGCGCACCCGCGCACGATCGCCGCGTTCGGCAAGGAGTGCAACAAGCGGGGCCTGTACATGGGCAGCGTGGACGTCAGCGGCCACCAGATCCCCGCCTGGCGCGGCATCCCGATCCTCCCGTGCGGCAAGATCCCGATCACCGAGCACCACACGTCGTCGATCATCGCGATGCGTACCGGCGAGGACAACGAGGGCGTCATCGGCCTGTTCCAGACCGGCCTGCCCGACGAGTACGAGCCCGGTCTCAACGTCCGCTTCATGGGCATCGACGAGAAGGCGATCATCTCGTACCTGGTCAGCACCTACTACTCGGCCGCGATCCTGGTCCCGGACGCGATCGGCATCCTCGAGAACGTCGAGGTTCGTTCGCGTGCCGAATAGCCGGCTCGCCACGCACCACCGCACGGCCGCGCCGCCGGCCGTCCATGAGCTCGCGGGTCCGGTGGGCGTCCTGCTCGCCGGGCCTGCGGGACCCGCGCAGCCGCCCGCCCCGGCGGCCTCCCCGCTCGCCACGGGGCCGACGGGGCCGTGCTGATCGCGGCCGGGGAGGAGTGCTCGGGGCGCGCGGGCGGCGCCCGCGACGACGACGCGAGCGCCGCCCGGCCCCGCACCCCTCCCTCCCCCCACACATCGCAAGGAGCCACCCCCGTATGACCATGACCACCTCCTCCGACGAGGTGCTGCGCACCGACTTCCAGAGGTCCGTCGCCGCGTACTGGAACACCAACCAGCAGGACCCCGTCAACCTGCGGCTGGGTGAGGTCGACGGTCTCTACCACCACCACTACGGGCTCGGCGAGTACGACCCGGCCGTCCTCCAGGGCCCCGAGGACACCCGCCAGGAGCGGATCACGAGGGAGCTGCACCGGCTGGAGACCGCGCAGGCGGAGGTGCTGCTGGACCACCTGGGGCCCGTCACCGCCGAGGACCGGCTGCTCGACGCCGGCTCGGGGCGCGGCGGCACCAGCTTCATGGCCAACCAGCGCTTCGGCTGCTACGTCGACGGGGTGTCGATCTCGGAGTACCAGGTCGGGTTCGCCAACACCCAGGCCGAGGAGCGCGGCGTCTCGGACCGCGTGAAGTTCCACTTCCGCAACATGCTGGACACCCGTCTGGAGACCGGCTCCCGCCGGGCCGCCTGGACCAACGAGACGACCATGTACGTGGACCTCTTCGAGCTGTACGCCGAGATGTCCCGCGTACTGCGGCACGGGGGGCGCTACGTCTGCGTCACCGGCTGTTACAACGACCTCACCGGTGGTCGTTCCAAGGCCGTCAGCCGCATCGACGAGCACTACACCTGCAACATCCACCCGCGCAGCGAGTACTTCAAGGCCATGGCGGCCAACGGCCTGGTGCCGATCAACGTCGTCGACCTGACTGCCCGGACGATCCCGTACTGGGAGCTGCGCGCCAAGTCCGCCCTGGCCACGGGCATCGAGGAGCCCTTCCTCACCGCCTACAAGGAGGGCAGCTTCCACTACCTGCTGATCGCGGCGGACCGGGCCTGACGGGGCGGGGAGGCTCCCACGGGTGTGGGAGCGCGCCGAGGCGTACCGTGGGCTGGTAGGCAGCCTGCCGCCCGCGTGCTTGGAAGGGGTGCCTCCCATGCCCGACAAATCGCTGTTGCAGGGACGAGCCGCAGGTGCGCACGCCCACGGCTCCTGCCGGGGGGACATCGGCCGGCGTGTGGCCGCGCGCCGGGAGCAGCTCGGTCTGAGCCGCGAGGAGGTGGCCGTGCGGGCCGGGTCGGCGCCCGGGTACATCCAGTACCTGGAGGAGCAGCCCGCCACGCCCGGGATCGGCTTCCTGCTGCGGCTGGCGGACGCGCTGGAGACCAGCGTGGTGGAGCTCACCGGCGGTACCGCGGACCTGCCGCCCGGCACCGGCCACTCCCCGCTCCACCCGGAGCTGGTGGACCTCGGCCTCGACGAGTGCCGCTCGCTGCTCGGCACACACGGGGTGGGGCACGTGGCCGTGACGACGCGCGAGGGCCCCGCCATCCTGCCGGTGAACTACCTGGTCGACGAGGGCGAGGTCGCCTTCCGGGTGGCACCGGACGCGCTGCCGCCCCTGTCGGAGGGCGGCCGGATGGCGTTCGAGGTGGACCACATGGACGACGCGCTGGGACGGGGCTGGAGCGTTCTGGTCGTCGGCACCCCGCACACCGTCACCGATCCCGAGGCCGTGCACAGGCTGGACGACCAGGCGTACGGCACGCCGTGGGCCGAGGGCGAGCAGGTGTGCTGGGTGGCCGTCACGCCCGACCGGGTCAGCGGCCGGCGGATCAACGTGCCGTACACGCACGCGTGACTCCCCCGCGTGGGGTTCACGGGGGCAGCGGCAGCACGCAGACCTCACCCGGCTCGACCGTGACGGTGACACCGTCGGCCAGCTCGATGCCGATCGGCTCGCTGCCGGAGCCCGGCACGGCGATGTGCAGGTGGCCCGGCGTCATGCGCAACCGTACGCCCCAGTGGCCCCGGTAGCGGAGGGTGAAGTCGTACTCGGACAGCTCGGGCAGCGGTACCGGATCGAGCCGCAGCATGCCACCGCGCGTCTCCAGGCCGGTCAGGCCGCGCTGTACGAGGTCGAGGGTGCCCGCCATCGCGCCCAGGTGGATGCCCTCGCCGGTGGTGCCGCCCTGGACGTCGGCGATGTCCCCTTCGAGGGCCTCCTGGCAGAACCGCCACGCCTCCGAGCGCCGCACCCGGGCCAGCACCCAGCCGTGCACCAGGCCGCTCAGTGTCGAGCCGTGGCTGGTGCGGTGCAGGTAGTAGTCCACGGTCCGGTGCCAGGTGGCGTCGTCCAGGGAGTAGCCGAGGCGGCTCATCAGCGCCGCCAGCTCGGCGGGCGAGAAGAGGTAGCCGAGCATCAGCACGTCGGCCTGCTTGGACGCCTGGTAGCGGTTGACGGAGTCGCCCTCGGCCTCCAGGATCCGGTCGAGCCGGCGGATGTCTCCGAAGCGGGCGCGCCACCCTTCCCAGTCGAGTTCGGCCAGGTCGCCGAAGCCCTCGAACTGGCTGATGACGCCCTTGTGGAACGGCACGTGCAGCCCGCGTGAGACGTCCTCCCACAGCTCCAGCTCGCTGTGGTCCAGCTCCGTGCGCTCGACGAGCTCGCGCCGGCGCGGTTCGGGCAGGTCGCGCAGCAGCTCCAGGGTGCGGGCGAGCACCCAGGCGGCGGTGACGTTGGTGTACGCGTTGTCGTCGAGCCCCGGGGTGACGGCGTCCGGGTAGGCGTCGTGGTACTCGTCGGGGCCGAGGACGCCCCGGATGCGGTAGCGGGCCAGGTCGCGGTCCCAGGTGGCGCGGCAGGCCCAGAAGCGGGCGATCTGGAGCAGCATCTCCGCGCCCTTGGTGTGCAGGAACTCGGTGTCGCCGCTCGCCTCGCAGTACTTCCACACGTTGTACGCGATGGCCGAGCCGACGTGGTGCTGGAGGTGGGAGTGGTCGGGCAGCCAGCGTCCCGAGCGCGGGTTGAGGTGGAGCCGCTGGGTCTCCTCGCGGCCGTCGCTGCCGCTCTGCCAGGGGTACATCGCGCCGATGCAGCCCGCGTCGCGGGCGGTGAAGCGGGCGCGTTCCAGCCGCCGGTGGCGGTAGGTGAGCAGCGCCCGGGACACCTCGGGGAAGTGCAGGTTCAGATAGGGCAGGACGAAGAGTTCGTCCCAGAAGATGTGTCCGCGGTAGGACTCGCCGTGCAGGCCCCGGGCCGGGACGCCGACGTCGAGGTCGGCGGTGTGCGGGGAGAGGGTCTGGAGGACGTGGAACAGGTGCAGGCGCAGGATGCGGCCCGCCTGTTCCGGCACCTCCAGCGCGGCCCGCCGCCAGAGCTGCCGCCAGGCGGTGCGGTGGGAGACCAGCAGGGCGTCGAAGCCGGGGGCGCGGCGCACCCGGTCGACGGCGGCGTGCAGGGGGTCGCTGATCGCCGCGTCGCGGGAGGTGTGCAGGGCGACGGTCTTGTCGACGACGACGGGGCTGCCCGGCCGGACCGCGAACCGGAAGCACTGGGTGACGCGGCACTCGCCGTGGTGGACCGTGAGTTCGGTGTCCTCGGCGCCGGTGGCGGTCGTGCGGGCGGCCATGCCGATCCGGATGTCGGAGGTGCTCGTGCGGCAGCGCAGCCACACGGTGTCGGCGGCGGCGTCGCCGGTGTGCACGTGGGTGAGGTGGCGGGAGGCGAGCTGCCGGTAGCGGGCGACCCCGCCGTTGGTGACGTCGCCGTCGAGGCCGGCCTCGACGTCCAGGGTCCCCGCCCAGTTCTCGGCCGTGAACTCGGTGCGCAGCGCGGCGAGGTGCGGGTCGCCCATGTGCACGACCCGGGTCTGCCGCACGGCCAGCCGCCGGCCGTCGTCGTCCTCGTAGCGGATCAGGCGCTCCAGGGTGCCGGCGCGCAGGTCGAGGGTCTGGCGGTGGTCGATGAGCTCCTCGCTGTCGGGTCCGAGCCATGCGGCGGGCGTCTCGGCGTCCGTGTCGTCGATGCGGTAGCGCAGCGGCAGCCAGTTGGGAAGGTTGACCATGTCCTCGTTCTCGACGGTGCGGCCCGCCACGTCGGAGGTGAGCCGGTTGTAGCAGCCCGCCACGTACGTACCCGGGTAGTGGACGCCGTCGGCGGCGCACTCGGTGGCGGCACCACGGGTGGCGAAGTAGCCGTTGCCGAGGGTGCACAGGGACTCGCGGAGGCTCTCCTTGGCGGGCGTGTAGCCCTCCCACTCCCAGGTCCAGTCCGTCACGACGGCACTCCTTCACAGGGAGCGTCGAGCAGCTCCGCCAGGTCGTGTACGACGATGTCGGCGCCCGCGCGGTGCAGCGCGCCGCCCGCCCCGGGGACTCCCGTGCGGTTCACGCCGACGACCAGCCCGAAGCCGCCGCGCCGGCCCGCTTCGGCGCCGGCCAGGGCGTCCTCGACGACCGCGCAGTCGGCGGGCGGGGCGGCGAGTCTCCGGGCGGCCTCCAGGAAGAGGGCGGGGTCGGGCTTGCCGGGCAGCCCGAGGCGGGCCGCCTCGACGCCGTCGACCAGCGCGTCGAAGAGGTCCAGGACCCGCGCGGCGGCGAGGACCTCGCGGGCGTGGCGGGAGGCGGAGGCGGCGGCGAGCGGGGTGCGGGCGCGCCGGAGGGCGTGCAGCAGCCGCACGGCGTCGGGGAAGGCGTCGACGCCCCGCTCCCGGAGCCGTTCGGTGAACAGCCGTTCCTTCTCGGCGGCGACCGCCTCGACGGTGGCGGGTGAGGGGCGCAGCCCCCGCGAGGCGAGGAAGGCGGCCGCTCCGTCGAGGCGGGGCTTTCCGTCGACGTACCGGAGGTAGTCCTCGGTGGCGTCGAACGGCCGGCGCTGCGCCGGGTCCTCCGGCGGGTGGGCGCGCAGCCGGGCGTCGAAGGCCGCCTTCCAGGCCATGGCGTGCGCCCGGGCCGAGTCGGTGAGCACGCCGTCGGTGTCGAACACGACGGCACGCACCGCCCGCAGCCGGTCGGCGGCCTGTGCGGTCATGGGCGGGTCCTTCCGGGTCGTCCTCATGACCCCTCCTGACTCCTCGCGGGTTCCCGGCTACGGCCGGCGTACGCCGCGAGCCGTCACCCTCCGTCCGCCCTCCACTCGAACCTTCACTCGAACTTTCAGTCGAACCTTCACGCGAAAGTGGAACCTCTTCCGTCTCTTGATCCTCTTCCCTCCCGAAGCGCGCGCAGTCGACGGCTCAGGAGAACGAGCCCAGGAGAACGAGAGAGAAGGGGGCGCCGCGTGATGGCCCAGACGCTGCCGTACGGTCCGCGGCCGCCCCTCGGGGAAGGGCACTCATGTTCAGCAAGGCTCTCGCGCCGGAGTACCAGGGCGCGCTCAGCGCGCTGTCGGTCAACGCGTCCCTCACGGACGTGCTCGCCGCGGCGACCGAGCAGATGACCGCCGCCCGGCGTGCGGGGGACGCGCACGAGACGGCACGCGCCGGGCTCGCGGTGGCGGAGGCGCACCGCCGGCTGGGCCACGTCGAGGCGGCCGACCGGGCGTGGAAGGCGAGCTACCGCACGGCCCGCTCGGCCGGGGACGTACCGGCCATGGCGTGGGCGCTGTGGAGCGGCGGCACGCTGGCCCGGCAGCGCGGGGCGCTGGCGCTCGCCTTCCGGCTGCTGCGGTACGCGGCCGACCTCGGCAAACGCGGCGGTGACGTGGTGGCCCACGGCTACTCGCTGGCCGGGCTCGCGGAGACCGGCCGCATCCAGGGCGACTACGAGGCGGTCGGCGCCCTGCACGACGAGCTGCTCGCGGAGGCGCGCAAGCGGGGCGAGGCCCGGCACACCGTGTGGGCGCTGGAGGGCATCGCCCAGATGCACCGCAACAGCGGCCGGTACGACACGGCGTACGAGCTGTTCGAGGAGGCCGCCGGGATAGCGGCCGCCGCCGACGACCGGCGCGGTCACGCCTGGGCGCTGCGCGGGCTGGCCGACATCGTCTCCGTACGCGACGGTGACGCCGACCGCGCGCTGGAGCTGCTCGGCCGGGCGGAGGCGGACTGCCGCGCGATGGACCTGTCGAGCGCGCTGGCCTACAACCACAAGATGCGCGGCAACGTGCTGTACCGGGCGGGGCGGTACGCGGAGGCTCTGGAGACCTACGAGCGGGCGCTGGCCGAGTTCCGCGAGATGGACGAACCCCGGGGCGAGGCCCTGTCCCGCCTCGGCGCCGTCAAGGCCCGCGCCCGCCTCGGGGCGGACCCGGAGGGCACGGCCGCCGAACTCGCGGACCTCCGGGGCGTCCTGGACCGCATGGGTCTGCGCCACGCCCGCGCCATGGTCGACAAGGCCCACGCCGAGCTCGGCCTGCCGGTCGAGTCCGTCGCGCCTGCCGAGTCCGTCGCGTCCGATGCGTCTGCCGAGTCCGTCGCGTCCGTCGAGGGGCCCCGCCGGTGACGCCGCCGACGGCCCCGCACCACGCGCCCGCGCGGGGCCTCGACGCGGAGGCCGTGCTGGCGCGGTGCCGGGGCATGGTGGAGCCGGTGCTGCGGGCGCGGGTCGCGGGGATGCACGCGTGGCCGGCCGAGATGGCCGGGTACGCCTTCGGGTGGTGCGAGGCCGGTGGCGAGCCCCGGGCCGGGTCGTCCGGGAAGGGGGTGCGGCAGGCGCTGGCCGTGCTGTGCGCCGAGGCGGCGGGCGCGCGGGCGGAGACCGCCGTCGAGGGGGCCGTGGCGGTGGAGCTGATCCACACGTTCTCCCTGCTCCACGACGACATCATGGACGGCGACGAGACCCGCAGGCAGCGCCCGGCGGCGTGGAAGGCGTACGGGACGGGGCCCGCCGTCCTCGCCGGGGACGCGCTGTTCGCGCTGGCCTTCGAGGTCCTCGCGGGCTCGCCGGGCCCGCACGGCGCGGCGGCGGTGCGGCGCCTGTCGAGGGACCTGGCGGACCTGGTGGACGGGCAGGCGGAGGACCTGCTGTTCGAGGGGCGGCCGTGGACCGGCCCCGGTGCCGTCCCGGTCGGCGCGTACCTCCGCATGGCCGAGCACAAGACGGGGGCCCTGCTGGGCTGCGCGGCGGCGCTGGGTGCCCTGCTGGCGGGTGCGCCGGCGGTGACGGTGGACGCCCTGTCGGCGGCGGGGCGGGAGCTGGGCGTCGCCTTCCAGGCGGTCGACGACGTGCTGGGGCTCTGGGGCGACCCCGCGACGACGGGCAAGCCGGTCCACGGTGACCTGCGGCGCCGCAAGAAGACCCTGCCGGTGCTGGCCGCCCTGGCGGCGGGCACGCCCGCGTCCGGGCGGCTCGCCGCGCTGCTGTCCGCGCCGGGGCCGCTGGACGAGGCCGGGCTGCGGCGGGCGGCCGGGCTGGTGGAGGAGGCGGGCGGCCGGGAGGCGGCCATGGCCGAGGCGCGGGAGCGCCTGGACCGGGCGAGGGCCTCCCTGCTCGGGGTGGAGCTGGTGCCGGGGCCTGCCGCCGAGCTGCTGGCGCTGCTGCCGTACGTGGTGGGCCGCGTCGTGTGAACCCCGGGGCGTCGCCTCGCGTGCACCCCGGGGCGTCGCCTCCTGGGAACCCCGGTGTGTCGCCGCCTGGGAACCCCCGGTGCGCGGACAGGCTCCGACAAAGTCGGTCAACGCCAGGAAAACGTCCAATTCCCCACCTGGCACGCACATCCGTTATGACGCAATGCCAGCGAATCTGCACACCGAATGTACAGGCGTCACACCGCCTCCCACAGGCGCCCATGAACCGGGCGGGACACCCCGGCCCTTGATGCCGGAATGTCCCCTTCCGAAACGCCCGGAGGGCTGCCTTCCGAAAGGGCGTCGGCCGGGCATGTGAAGAACCCGGCACCATGCCATGGAGGTACCTGCACATCGGCGTAATTCCGTGGCGGGGAAGCATGGTTGCCGACCCCCACAGGATTGGCTGAGCAACGCACCCCCGTGCTTTGATCCTTCGCACTGCGGCGGCCGCACAAAGGCTCGCTCCGTAGTCATTTCGAGTTATTCGCGCGAAGGGAACAACATGAACCCGCAGATCCAGACCCAGGAGATCTCCGACGCCGACCTGGACGCCGTGTCCGGTGGCCTGCACAGCGCCGTTGCCAACAGCGCCATCGGCAGCGCGACGGCCACCCTCGACTCGGTCGCGCCGGTCTCCACCGTCGCCACCTCGGGCGTCGCCGCCGTCGAGTCCTTCGCCGGCCTGAACTCCTCGGCCCTCACCGGCTTCGTCGCCGGCCTCTGAGACGGCATGCGTGAGCCCCGGAACGTTGCCTGTTCCGGGGCTCGCCTCGCTGTTCGCTTCCTGAACCGGACATTTGCAGTCGAGGGAAGAGTTACGTGCAGTTCCGCCAAAAGGCCCTTTCCAAGCTGCAATCCCCCGAGGAAATAGACCTGCCGGTGCGTTTCGCCCGGCCACAGGGCCTTCTCGTCCTGACCGTCACCGTCCTCGCCATGGCCGCCGCCACGGTCTGGGCCGTCACCGGATCGGTGTCGTCCACGCTCACCGCGCCCGGAATCCTCAACCACGGCAAGGGCAGTTACATCCTCCAGAGCCCCGTCGCCGGACAGGTCACCGGCGTGCTCGCCGAAGAGGGCGACCACCTGCCGGCCGACGCGCCCCTGCTCAAGGTCCGTACCGCCGAGGGCAGTTCCGTCGTGAAAACCATGGCCGCGGGCCGCGTGACCACCCTCGTCGCGACGATCGGCTCCGTGGTCACGACCGGCGCGGACGTGGCCGCCGTCGAGCGCGTCGACAGCGAGGACGCGCCCCTGATGGCGGTGGTCTACGTGCCGGCCGACCGCGGTGCGACCGTACCCGTCGGCGCCTCCGTCGACCTCACCGTCCAGTCCGTGCCGACGCAGCAGTACGGCGTCCTGCGCGGCCGGGTGAAGGCCGTCGGGCGGACCGCGCAGACCCGCCAGCGCATCACCGCGTTCCTCGGCAGCAGCCAGCTCGGCGAGCAGTTCTCGCGCGCCGGCCAGCCGGTCGCGGTCCTCGTGGAGCTCAAGCGGTCGTCCGCGACGAAGACGGGCTACGCCTGGTCGACGTCCGACGGCCCCGCGTACGCCCTGGACTCCATGACCCTGGTGAGCGCCTCCGTGCACCTGGCCTCCCAGCGCCCCGTCGATTGGCTGCTGCCGTGAGCGCGCCGGGCGGCCGGCGCCGCGCTCCCACGCGATCCGCGCCCAAGAGGCCCAAGGGGAAACGGCCCAGGGCCGTCCGCACGCCCACCGTGCTCCAGATGGAGGCCGTGGAGTGCGGCGCCGCCTGCCTCGCCATGGTGCTCGCCCACCACGGGCGCCACGTGCCGCTGGAGGAGCTGCGCATCGCGTGCGGCGTCTCCCGCGACGGTTCACGCGCCAGCAACGTCCTGAAGGCCGCGCGCAGTTACGGCCTCCAGGCCAAGGGCATGCAGATGGAGCCGACCGCGCTCGCCGAGGTGCAGGGCCCGGCCATCCTGTTCTGGGAGTTCAACCACTACGTCGTCTACGACGGGATGGGGCGCCGCTTCGGCCGCCGGGGCGTGCACATCAACGACCCCGACAAGGGCCGTCGTTTCGTCTCCCCGGAGGAGTTCGACACCAGCTTCACCGGTGTCGCCCTGGTCTTCGAACCCGGCCCGGACTTCCGCCGGGGCGGCCGCAGACCGGGTGTGCTGAGCGCCGTCCCCGCGCGGCTGCGCGGCACGACGGGCACGCTGCTGGCGGCGCTGCTCGCCAGCCTCCTGCTGGTGGCGGTCGGCGCGGCGCTGCCCGCGCTGAGCCGTACGTACATCGACATGTTCCTGATCGGGAACCAGACCTCGGTGCTGGGCCCGCTGTTCGCGGCGATGGCGACGCTGGTCGCCCTGACCGCCGTGCTGACCGGGCTGCAACAGGCGAACCTGCTGCGCGGGCGGATCATCTCCTCCACGCTCAGCAGCGCCCGCTTCCTCAGACATCTGATGCGGCTGCCGGTCACGTTCTTCGCCCAGCGCAGCCCGGCCGACCTGGTGCAGCGGCTCCAGTCCAACGACGCGGTCGCCGAGACGCTGGCACGCGACCTGGCCGCGGCCGGGGTGGACGGCATCGTCGTCGTCCTCTACGCGCTGCTGCTGTGGACGTACGACCCCCAACTGACCGTGGTGGGAGTGCTGATAGCGCTCCTCAACATCGTCGCCATGCGGATAGTGATCCGGTTGCGGGCGACGCACACGCAGAAGCTGCGGGCCGACAGCGCACGGCTGACGAACACCTCCTACACCGGTCTCCAGCTCATCGAGACCATGAAGGCGACGGGCGGCGAGAACGGCTATTTCCGCCGCTGGGCGGGCCAGCACGCGACGACCCTGGAGGTGCAGCAGCGCCTCGGTGTTCCGAGCGCGGCCCTGGCCGTCGTCGCGCCCACCCTCGCCACGCTCAACAGCGCGCTGATCCTGTGGATCGGCGGCCTGCGGGCGGTGGAGGGCCACATCTCCATCGGCCTGCTCGTCGCCTTCCAGGCCCTGGTGACGCGCTTCACCGCGCCCATCACCCGGCTGAACGGGGTGGCGGGCCGTATCCAGGACTTCGCCGCCGACGTGGCCCGGCTGAAGGACGTCGAGAGCTTCCCCATCGACGCCCTCTACGCGCGCGTGGAGCCGGAAACGAGCACCCGCCGCCTCAAGGGCCATGTGGAGCTGGAGAACATCACCTTCGGCTACAGCCCCCTCGACAAGCCGCTGCTGAGCGGGTTCTCCCTGACCGTCGGCCCCGGGCAGCAGGTGGCGCTGGTCGGCGGCTCCGGCAGCGGCAAGTCGACCGTCTCGCGGCTGATCTCGGGCCTGTACGCCCCCTGGGAGGGGACGATCCGCATCGACGGGCAGCGCCTGGAGGACATCCCGCGCGGCGCGCTCGCCGCCTCCGTGTCGTTCGTCGACCAGGACGTGTTCCTGTTCGAGGGGACCGTCCGGGACAACGTGGCCCTGTGGGACCCCTCCATCCCGGACGACGCCGTCGTCGCCGCGCTCAGGGACGCCGCCGTGTACGACGACGTCATCGCGCGCCGCCCCGGCGGCATCCACAGCCGCGTCGAACAGGACGGCCGCAACTTCTCCGGCGGGCAGCGCCAGCGCCTGGAGATCGCCCGCGCCCTGGTGCGGCGGCCGAGCATCCTCGTGCTGGACGAGGTGACGAGCGCGCTGGATGCCCGCACCGAGCAGGTCATCATCGACAACCTGCGGCGGCGCGGCTGCGCGTGCGTCGTCATCGCCCACCGGCTGTCCACGGTCCGCGACAGCGACGAGATCGTGGTCCTGGACCACGGCACGGTCGTCGAACGGGGCCGCCACGAGGAACTGCTCGCCGCCTCCGGCGCGTACGCCGAGCTGGTCAAGGAGCGCTGACATGTCCGTCCACCCGGAGGCCCACCAGGAGGTCCACCAGGAGGTCCACCAGGAGGTCCACCCCGCGGTGGCCGCCGCCGCCGATCCGGTGCTCCACGCCCTCGGCGCCCTGGGCCACCCCGTCGACTGCGCGGGGCTGCGCAACGTCCCGCTGGAGGGCCCGCACGTGCTGTGGCTGGTCATGGCGGGCGGGCTGGACCTGTTCGCGGTCGACGCCGCCCAGCAGGGCCACTGGCACTTCCTGGGCCGCCTGGAGGCCGGCAGCCTGCTCCTCGGCCCCGTCGAGGGCCCGCAGCACACCCTGGTGGGCCGGCCGACGCAGGACTGCGCGCTGCGCCGCATCGCGCTGCGGGAGCTGTATCCGGGGCAGGGCGACACGTACGCCGGGCAGGACCTGTACGGAGGGTACGACCCGTACGCCGGATACGACCCGTACGCGGGGTACGCCTCGCCCCTGGAGCAGGCCTTCGCGCTGGGCACCGCCCGCAGCCTGGGCGTCCTGTTCGAGGCGCCGCTCGACGGGCGGCCCGCGGACGAGGCGGTGGCCGACGACGACATGCTGTGGATGCCGGTGCCGCCCGGCAGCGTCCGGTACGGCGCCGCGGAGGCGGCCGCCGACCTGCTGGTCGACGGCGCGCTGTGGCAGCGGATGGTCAACCAGCAGTACCGGCTGCTGTCCGCCGTGGACCGCTGGATCGAGCAGTTGGAGCGCGCCCACGAGGACCGGGCGGCGGCCGGCATGAAGGCGGGCGAGGCCGTCCGCGCCCGGGCGGACCAGGCGCTGCTCGCGTCCATCGGCCGGACCGACCGGGCGGGCCGGAAGCAGAGTTCGGCGGCGGACGACGACGCCACGTACGCGGTGTGCCGGCAGGTCGCCCGGGCGGCCGGGATCACGCTGGCCGAGCCGTCGGCGAGCGGCGTGGCCGACGAGCGGACCGGCGCGGTGGAGCGCATCGCGGTCGCCTCGCGCGTGCGCACCCGCGCGGTGCGGCTGGAGGGGCGCTGGTGGCGCACGGACTCCGGGCCCCTGGTGGGCCACTGGGCGAAGTCGGGTGCCCCGGTGGCGCTGCTGTGGCGGCGCGGCCGGTACGAGGCGGTGAACCCGGCGTCGGGGCTGCGGATACGGATCGGCGAGGAGAAGGCCGCCGAGCTGGAGCCGCGCGCGGTGATGTTCTACCGCCCGCTGCCGGAGCGCCCGATGACACCGCTGCGGCTGCTGGCGTTCAGCCTGCGCGGCGCCGGGAGCGACGTACGGAACCTGGCCCTGGCCGGACTGGTGACGGTCGGTCTGGGCGCGCTGGTGCCGATCGCGACCGGCCGCATCCTCGGCGTGTACGTGCCGACCGCGCAGACGAGCCTGATCACACAGGTGGCCGTGGCCGTGATGATCGCGGGCGTGGTGTCGGCGGCGTTCATGCTGATGCAGAACCTGACGGTGCTGCGGATGGAGGGGCGCATCGAGAGCGTCCTCCAGCCGGCCGTGTGGGACCGGCTGCTGCGGCTGCCGACGCGGTTCTTCGCCGAGCGCTCCACCGGGGAGCTGGCGAGCGCGGCCATGGGGATCAGCGCGATCCGCCGCGTCCTGACCGGTGTCGGCCCGGTGGCCGTGCAGGCGAGCACCGTCGGTGCGGTGAACCTGGTGCTGCTGCTGTGCTACAGCGTGCCGCTGGCGCTGGCGGCGATGGCGATGCTCCTGGTCATCGCGGTCGTCTTCCTCGGGCTCGGGCTGTGGCAGGTGCGCTGGCAGCGGCGGCTGGTGGAGCTGAACAACAAGCTCAACAACCAGGCGTTCCAGACCCTGCGCGGGCTGCCGAAGCTGCGCGTCGCGGCGGCGGAGAGCTTCGCGTACGCGGCGTGGGCGCGGGAGTTCGCCCGTTCGCGGGAGCTCCAGCAGCGGGCGGGCCGCATCCGCAACGTGACCACCGTGCTGGACGCGGTCTACCTCCCGCTCTGCTCGCTCATCATGTTCATGCTCCTGGCGGGCCCGGCGCGCGGCAGCATGACGGCCGGTGAGTTCCTGACGTTCAGTACGTCGGTGACCATGCTGCTGACGTCGGTCACCCAGATCACCGGGGCGCTCGTCTCGGCCGCCGCGGCGCTGCCGATGTACGAGCAGATCAAGCCGGTCCTGGACGAGGCCCCCGAGGTCCGGGGATCCACCACCCGGCCCGGCGTCCTGTCCGGCGCCATCGAGGCCCGCAACCTGTCCTTCCGGTACTCCGACGACGCGCCCCTCGTCCTCGACGACGTGTCGCTCGACATCCGGCCGGGCGAGTTCGTGGCGGTGGTGGGCCCGAGCGGCTGCGGCAAGTCGACCCTGCTGCGCCTGCTCATCGGCTTCGACCGGCCGGTGTCGGGCAGTGTCCTGTACGACGGCCAGGACCTGACCGCCCTCGACCAGGCGGCGGTGCGCCGCCAGTGCGGGGTCGTCCTCCAGAACGCCCAGCCGCTCACCGGCTCGATCCTGGACTGCATCAGCGGCGCCGAGTCCTTCTCCCAGGAGGAGGTGTGGGCGGCCGCGGAGATGGCGGGCCTGGCGGAGGACATCAAGCGCATGCCGATGGGCCTGCACACCATGATCGCGGGCGGCGGGGCCATCTCCGGCGGCCAGCGCCAGCGCCTGATGATCGCCCAGGCCCTGATCCGCCGCCCCCGCATCCTGTTCCTGGACGAGGCGACGAGCGCCCTCGACAACGAGGCCCAGCGGATCGTCATCGACTCCACGCGCCGCCTCAACGCCACCCGTCTGGTGATCGCCCACCGCCTGTCGACGGTGATGGACGCCGACCGGGTGATCGTCATGTCGGCCGGCCGCGTCGTCGAACAGGGCCCCCCGGCCGCGCTCCTCGCCGACCCGAACGGTCATCTGTACGAACTGGTACGCCGCCAAATGCGCTGACCGGACACCCCTCGAAAGGGTGGGATCCGCCCTCCGGGGCGCGCCGGTACCCGCGAACCCGGGAACCTCTCCCTCCGAACCCCGCCCGGACGGACCGGGCGGCGCGTCCACGGAGGAACAGATGCTCAGGAAGGCCTTTGCGTGCACGGCCCTCGTCGCCGCCGCCATGGCGGTCGGCACCGCCCCGGCCGCCGCTCACGGAGACAAGGACAGGGACGACCACGGCAGCTTCCACGCCGCCGAGTGGAACAAGGGCAAGTTCGCCGCGCTGGAATCGGCCGGCGGTTCGAAGATCTCCGCCGGCGGGTTCCACCAGGGCGGGGCGATGCACGCCGAGTGGTAACGGCCGCCCCGTCGCGATCGACGGCCGCCGGGACGACAACCGTCGCCCGGCGGCCGCCCTGCTTCACGGCCCCGGCACCTCGTCGGCAGCCGGGAACGACTCCTGCGCCCCCCTCCGGGTGACGGCCGCCGCGCCCACCCGTACCGCGTAACCGGCCGCCCGCGCGAGGTCGTCGCCGAGGCCGGTACGCCAGGCCAGGGCGGCCGTGAAGGCGTCGCCGGCGCCGGTCGTGTCGACGGCGTCGACCCGGGGGCTCGGTACGCGTACGACGGTGTCCGTGCGGGTGTCCGCGACGAGTGCGCCCGCCGCGCCGAGGGTGATCACCACCGACCGGGGGCCCAGGGCGAGCAGTGCCCGCGCCCAGTCCTCCGGGGTTCCTTCGGCGCCGCCGAGGAGGAACGCGGCCTCGTGCTCGTTGAGGACCAGGGGGTCGCAGGCGGCGAGTACGCCGGCCGGCAGCGGTGCGGGCGGCGAGGGGTTGAGGACCAGCCGGGGGCCGTCCGGTCGCGTACGGACGAGCTCGGCGACCGTCGCCACCGTCTCCAGGGGGATCTCCAGTTGCACCGAGACGACCCGCGCGCGGGCCAGCAGCTCCCCGGCCGCGCGGATGTCGTCCGGGGTCAGCCGGGCGTTGGCGCCGGGCGAGACGACGATGCTGTTGTCGCCCGACGGGTCCACCGTGATCAGCGCGACCCCGGTGGGCGCCCCGCCGACCAGCACCGCGGCCGTGTCGACACCGGCGGCGCGCTGCGCGTCCAGCAGCAACCGCCCGTGGGCGTCGTCGCCGACCCGGGCGAGCAGGGCCGTCCGGGCGCCGAGGCGCGCGGCGGCGACGGCCTGGTTGGCGCCCTTGCCGCCGGGGTGGACGGCCAGGTCGGAGCCGAGCACGGTCTCGCCGGGCGCCGGGCGGCGGTCGACCCCGACGACCAGGTCGGCGTTGGCGGAGCCCACGACCACCAGGTCGTAGGAGTCACTGTTCCGCATTCCGTTGATCCCCTCGGGAGAAGTCGGCGACGTTGTCCTTGGTGACGACCTTGACCGGCACCTTCACCACACCGGCGACCTTCTTGCCCTGCCCGGCGCGGAGGGCGTTCCGTACCGCGATGCGGCCGATCTCCTCCGGCTGCTGGGCGATGGACGCGTGGAGCGTGCCCGCCTCGACCGCCTTCAGGCCGTCGGGGGTGCCGTCGAAGCCGACGACGGCGACGGAGCGGCCGGCCCTGGCGCCGAGGGCCTTGGCCGCGCCGAGGGCCATCTCGTCGTTCTCGGCGAAGACTCCGGTGATGTCCGGGTGGGCCTGGAGCAGGTTCGTCATCACGTCCAGGCCCTTGGTGCGGTCGAAGTCGGCGGGCTGCTCGGCGACGACCCGGATGCCCGGGTACGCCGTGAGCCCCTCAGCGAAGCCCGCCCCGCGCTCCCGGCTGGCGGACGTGCCGGCCGTGCCCCGGAGGACGACGATCGTGCCCTTGCCGCCGAGCCGTTCGGCCAGCGTCCTGGCGGCGAGCCGGCCGCCCGCGACGTTGTCGGAGGTGACGAGCGCCGCGGTCGCCGCCTTGTTGACGCCCCGGTCGGCCGCGACGACCGGGATGTCCGCCGCGTTGGCGGCCCGTACCGCCGGGCCCACGGCGTCCGAGTCGACCGGGTTGACGATGACGGAGGTGACGCCCGAGCCGGTGAAGTTCTGGAGCTGGTTGGCCTGCTGGGAGGCGTCGTTCTGCGCGTCGGTGACGGTCAGGTCCACCCCGGCGGCCTCGGCCTCCGCCTGGGCGCCCGCCTTCATCTGCACGAAGAACGGGTTGTTGAGGGTCGACAGCGACATGCCGAGCCTGGTCGTCGTACCGGACGATCCGGGGTTGAGGAAGGACACGGCACCCACGACCGCCGCCACGCACACCGCCACGACGGCGAGTTGTCCCGCCTTCCGGTGCCCGGAGCCGACCGGGCCCGTGCCGGGGGCCGTCGCCGACGTACCGGCCTTGCGGCGCAGCGAGTCCAGCAGCACGGCGAGCGCGATGACGACACCGATGACGACCTGCTGCCAGAACGCCGAGACCGACAGCAGGTTCAGGCCGTTGCGCAGCACCGCGAGTATGAGCGCGCCGATCAGCGTGCCGGACGCCTTGCCGACGCCGCCGGCCAGGCTGGCGCCGCCGATGACGACGGCGGCGATCGCGTCGAGCTCGTACCCCTGCGCGGCCTGCGGCTGGGCGGAGACCAGACGGGCGGCGAGGACGACGCCCGCGACGGCGGCGAAGAGGCCGGAGAGCGCGTAGACGGCCAGTTTCTGGCGCTTGACGCGCAGTCCGGACAGCCGGGCGGCCTCCTCGTTGCCACCGATCGCGTACATCGCGCGGCCGAGGTACGTACGGGACAGCACGAGCGCCGTGACGAGCCCGGCCGCGATCATCACCAGGACCGGCACGGGCAGCCATCCGCCGAGCGTGTCACCGAGGACGGCCACCGGCTGGGGGACGGCGATCGGGCTGCCCTGCGAGATGACGAGGGCCAGGCCCCGGCCGACCGACAGCATGGCGAGCGTGGCGATGAACGGCGGGAGCTTCCCGTACGAGACGAGGGCGCCGTTGACGAGACCGCACGCGATGCCGGTCCCGATCGCGAGCAGGACCGCGAGCCAGACCGGTACGCCCTCGTTCGTCGCCGTCCAGGCCAGGACGGTGGCGGAGAGCGCGGCGACCGAGCCGACCGACAGGTCGATGCCCGCCGAGACGATGACGAAGGTTACGCCGAACGCGAGGATCGCGGTGACGGCCGCCTGCACGCCGACGTTGAGGAGGTTCTGGGTGGTCAGGAAGTCGCCGGACAGCAGCGACATCGCCACCAGCAGCACCACCAGGGCGGTGAGGGCGCCGTTGTCGAGCAGGACACGGCGAACCGCCGTACGGTCGAGCGTGTCAGTGGCCACGGGAGCCCTCCACTTCGTTGTGCGGTGTGCTGACGGCGAGCGCCATGACGGCGTCCTGGGTCGCCTCGTGCGCCGGGAGTTCACCGGCGATCCGGCCCTGGGCCATGACGAGGACCCGGTCGCTCATGCCGAGCACCTCGGGCAGGTCGCTGGAGATCATCAGGACGGCGTGCCCGGCGGCGGTGAGTTCGTTGATCAGCCGGTAGATCTCGACCTTGGCGCCGACGTCGATGCCGCGCGTCGGCTCGTCGAGGATCAGCACCCTGGTGCCGGCGAGCAGCCACTTGCCGATGACGACCTTCTGCTGGTTGCCGCCGGACAGGGTGCGTACGTGCTGGTCCAGCCCGGCCATCCGTACGCCCAGCCGCTCGGCGATCCGGGCGGCGGCCGTGCGCTGCGCCGCGCGGTCCACGAGCCCCGCGCGGGTCATGGAACGCAGCGTCACCAGGCCGAGGTTCTCCTGTACGGAGGCGTCGAGGACCAGGCCCTGGCCCTTGCGGTCCTCGGGTACGAGGCCGAGGCCGGCGCCCATCGCGGCCACGACGTCGCCCGCCGCCAGCCGCTCGCCGCGCACGTGGACGGCGCCCGCGTCGTAGGGATCGGCGCCGAAGACGGCGCGGGCGACCTCGGTGCGCCCGGCGCCGACGAGGCCGGCGAGCCCGACGACCTCGCCCGCGTGCACGTCGAAGCCGACGTCGTGGAAGACCCCGTCGCGGGTCAGCCCGCGTACGGAGAGCAGGGGCGGCCCCGGCTCGGGCCGTTCGCGCGGGTACTGCCGGCCGATGGCGCGGCCGACCATGAGCCGTACGAGTTCGTCCTCGGGCCCCGACGCCGCCACCCGGCCGACGCTGCGGCCGTCGCGGAGCACGGTGACGCGGTCCCCGAGGGCGGCGATCTCGTCGAGGTGGTGGGTGATGAAGACGATTCCGACGCCGTCCTCGCGCAGTTGCCGGACGATCCCGAAGAGCTTGTCCACCTCGTCGGAGGTGAGCACGGCGGTCGGCTCGTCCATGATGAGCACGCGGGCTTCCAGGCTCAGCGCCTTGGCGATCTCCACCATCTGGCGGTGCGCGATGCCCAGTTCCCGCACCCGCGCCTTCGGCGGGACACGTACCCCGACCCGGCGCAGCAGCTCCCCGGCCTCCGCCTCCATCCTCCGCCGGTCGATGAGCCCGAAGCGCCGGGGCTGGCGGCCCAGGAAGATGTTCTCCGCGACCGTCAGGTCGGGCACCAGGTTGAACTCCTGGTGGATCGTGGCGATGCCCAACCGCTCGGCGTCCTGGGCTGTGTGGATGCGCACTTCCCGGCCGTCGACGAGGACGCGTCCGCTGTCGGGCCGGTGGGCGCCGGAGAGCACCTTGATCAGGGTGCTCTTGCCCGCCCCGTTCTCGCCGAGCAGGACGTGCACCTCGCCGGGGCGCAGCTCGAAGTCGACGCCGTCGAGCGCGACCACGCCGGGGAACGCCTTGCGTACGCCCTCCACGCGCAGCAGTTCGTCGGTGTCCTTCACGCGTCTCTCCTCCTGAGGTCCTCGCCGTCTTCGCCACACGAGCGGCGTACGACGAGGCGGGCGGGCAGGGTGACGGACTGCGGCGGCCGGCCTTCGATGAGGTCGGCCAGCGCGCGTACGGCGGCCCGGGCCAGTTCGCCGGCCGGCTGGACGATCGCGGTGATCGGCGGGTCGGTGTGCACGAACCACGGGATGTCGTCGAACGCGGCGAGCCCGATGTCGTGCGGGACGCGCAGGCCGCGTGCGCGGATGGCGTCCAGCGCGCCGAGGGCCATCAGGTTGTCGGCGGCGAAGACGACGTCGGGCGGCTCGGGCAGGTCCAGGAACCGCTCGGTGGCGCGGCGCCCGCTGGCCGCCTGGAAGTCGCCCTGCCCGATGTACGCGTCGGGCAGCGCCGTCCCGTGCTCGGCCAGGGCCTCCCGGAACGCCTCGACGCGCTCGTGCCCGGTGGTGGTGGCGGCGGGCCCGGCGATGATGGCGAGCCGACGATGCCCCAGCCCGTGCAGGTGCGCGACCAGGTCCCGTACGGCCCGCCGCCCGTCGGCGCGTACGACGGGGACGTCGACGCCCGGAACCCACCGGTCCACGAACACCATGGGCGTCCCGGAGCGCGCGGCGTCCAGCGTGGGTGTCGAACGCCCGTCGGCGGGCGACACCAGCAGCCCGTCGATCCGGCGGTCGAGGAGCGTGCGGATGTGGTGGTCCTGGAGGTCCGGCCGCTCGTCGGCGTTCCCGATGATCACGCTGTAGCCGAGCGCCCGGGCCTCCTCCTCGACGAACCGGGCCAGCTCGGTGAAGTACGGGTTGAGCACGTCACCGATGACCAGCCCCAGGGTCCGCGTCTGATCGGTCCGCAGTGACCGCGCGACGGCGTTGGGCCGGTACCCGAGCTCCTCGACGGCCGTGAGAACACGGCTCCGGGCGTCGGGGCTGACGGACGGATGCCCGTTGACGACCCGCGACACCGTCGCGACGGACACCCCCGCCCGGGCCGCGACGTCCTTGATGCTCGCCACGCCGGACCACCTCCTCGTGGGCCTTATGGAGCCGTGGAAACGATTACAGGAAGGATTGGAATCGATTACACGGCTAGATGACAAGGGGTGGGGCGGGGGGTGAGACCGGATCGTGATCGGTGAGGGGCGTCGACTTCGGCGCAACGCAAAATGCCGGCCGGGACGAATCCCGACCGGCATTTCCGTGGTGTCCGAGGGGGGACTTGAACCCCCACGCCCGATAAAGGGCACTAGCACCTCAAGCTAGCGCGTCTGCCATTCCGCCACCCGGACAAGGTGTCTGCCGTTCGCGGGGTGTTCCCCGAGGCGACATGGATAACTCTACCAGGGGTTCGAGGTGCCCTTCACCCGCATATCCCGTGGTCAGGCGGCCGGGGCGGGCCGCCGGCAGGTCCGCGCCGCGACACACACGCGGCGTCTCCACGGGTGTACGGAGCGTGAAGGTAGCGTGCGGGCGTGAGTTTTGTGCCGGAATACCGCAGGCCCCGGGTGCTGTCCCCGCTGCGGGAGCACCTGCGGGACACCTTCTGGTTCGCGCCGACCGCCGGGCTGGTGTGCGTGATCGTGCTGTGGGGGGCGGCCGCGACGGTCGATGCCGCGATCGTCGACTACCTGAGGGAGCGGCGGGCGTACGACGAGATCGGCGATCTCACCGCGATCGCCGAGGACGCCAAGACGATCGTCACGACGGTCAGCCAGGCGATGATGACGTTCATCGGTGTCGTCTTCAGCATCTCGCTGGTGGCGGTGCAGATGGCCAGCGGGCAGCTCACCCCGCGGGTGGTGCGGATCTTCGTGCGGAGCCGGATCAGCAAGCTGACGCTGACGGTGTTCCTGTCGACGTTCCTGTTCTCGCTGCTGGTGATGACGTCGTACGAGAGCGAGACGGACCCGGAGCGGATCACGGCCGTGCCTCTGGTGCAGTCGGTGGTCACGCTGCTGCTGGTGGGGCTGAGTCTGCTGCTGTTCATCGCCTATGTGACGACCACGCTGCGGCTGATGCAGGTCGGGCCGGTCGTGGACCGGATCACCCGGGAGGCGTTGACGGTGCTGCGGCGGCAGTCGGCCGGTGGGCCGGAGGCGGCGGTGCTGCCGCCCGAGACCGGGCGGGTGGTGCACCGGGGCCGGTCCGGGGTGCTGCGCGATGTGAACGTGTCGCGGCTGGTGCGGCTGGCGCGGCGGCAGGACGTGGTGCTCCGGCTGATGCCGCGCATCGGGGACTACGTGGTGCCGGGTACGCCGGTGCTGGCCGTGCACGGCGGCCGGGCGCCGGGGCCGGGCGGGGTGTGGTCGGCGATGTCGGCTTCGGTTTCGGTGGGGATGGACCGGACGTTCCATCAGGACGTGGCGCTCGGGCTGCGGCAGTTGGTGGACATCGCGCTGCGCGCCATGTCGTCGGCGGTGAACGATCCGACGACGGCGGTGCAGTGCCTCGACCGGATCGTGCAGTTCCTGGCGGCCGTGGCCCCACGTCCCCTGGGTACCGTGCTCCACCGCGACCGGCGGGGCGCGGTGCGGCTGGTCCAGGACGTGCCGGGCTGGGACGACCTGGTCGATCTCGGGTTCGCCGAACTGAGGGCGCACGCGGTGGACAGCGCCCAGGTCACGCGGCGGATGCTGGCCGGGATCGACGACCTGCTGCTGCTCGCGCCGGAGGGGCGGCGGGAACCGCTGCTGCGCCACCGCGCGCTCCTGGAACAGGCCGTGGAGCGTGCGGTGGCGCAGCCCGCCGACCGGGTGTTCGCGCTGGAGCCCGACCGGCAGGGCATCGGCCGGTCCGGGACTCAGGGCATCAGGCGGTAGTCGGGGAAGTTTCCGGGCGGGCGTTCGCCCGGCGGGCCCTGGGTGACGGCCTTGACGAGGAGTTCACCGCCGACGAAGGCGCCGCGCCAGGAGGCGCCGAAGCCGCCGAACAGTTCGTCGCGGTCACCACGGGAGCGGGGGACGCCGTGGCCGGTTTTGAAGGCGCGGATCTGGGGGGCCAGCCGGGCGTAGGTGGCGTCGTCGTCGGTGGAGAGGCTGGCGACGAGGGCGCCGTTGGAGGCGTTCATCGCGGCGAGCAGTTCGGCCTCCGTATCGACGAGGACGATCGTGTCGACCGGGCCGAAGGGTTCCGCGTGGTGGAGCGGGGAGGACGGGGGCGGGTTCAGGAGGGTGACCGGGGGGAGGTACGCGGCGGTGCCCTGGCCCGGGAGGAACCGGCCGTCCGCGAGGGAGCCCCGGTGGAGGGGGACGGCGCCCCGGTCGATGGCCTCGGCCACCTGGTCGGCGAGTTCCTTGGCCTTGGCCGCGTTGATGAGCGGGCCGAAGTCCAGGGCGGGGAGCGGGTCGCCGGGGTGCTCGACGGCGAGCGGGTGGCCGATGCGGAGGGAGCGGACGGCGGGCAGGTAGACGGCGAGGAAGTCGGCGAACAGGTCCCGCTGGACGACGAAGCGCGGGTAGGCGGTGCAGCGTTGCTTGCCGTAGTCGAAGAGCTTGGGGACGACGGCGGTGAGGGCGGGCCAGTCGCTGTAGTTCCAAATGCCCCAGGTGTTGAGGCCCTCCTGTTCGAGGATGTGCCGTTTGCCGAGGTCTGTGACGGCGGTGGCGATCCGGGCGCCGGTGTCACGGCCTCCGACGAAGGAGACGCAGCCGATCTCGGGGGCACGGACGAGCGGGTCGGACAGCTCGCCGCCGCTGCCGCTGAGGAGGGTGACCGGGATGCCCTCGCGGGCGGCGAGCGCCGAGGCGAGGGTCAGGCAGGCCAGGCCGCCGTCGGTGGGGGTCTTGGCGATCACCGCGTTGCCGGCCAGCGCCTGGACGAGCATGGCGTGGACCAGGACGGACATCGGGTAGTTCCAGCTCGCGATGTTGGAGACGGGGCCGTCCAGCGGGGCGCGGCCCTCCAGCATGGGTTCGATGCCGTCCACGTACCACCTGACGCCGTCGACGGCCCGGTCGACGTCGGCCTGCGCGAGCCGCCACGGCTTGCCGATCTCCCAGACGAGGAGGAGGGCGAGCAGTTCCCGGTGCTCGGTGAGTGCGTCGAGCGTGGCGCTGACGCGGGCACGGCGCTCGGGCAGCGGAATGTGCCGCCAGGCGCGGTGCTCGTCGAGGGCCGCCCGGACGGCCCGGTGCGCGGTGGCCGCGTCGAGGCGCGGCGGGCCGGCGATGGGAGTGCCGTCGACCGGACTGGTGGCGGGGAGGGCCCGGCCGTCGGACCGCCAGGCCCCGTTCCAGAGGTTGAGGACGCGGTCGTCGTCCCGGAAGGCCTCGGGGGCGGTGGTGAGGCAGCGGCGCCACGTGTCGGACCAGGCGGTGCCTGGTTTGAGGGTGAGGTGGCTGGGGTGGGCGGGATTGGCTGGGGTGGTGCGTGCCATGGGGTGTCTCCGCTCTCGGGATCGCTGCGCGGGGCGGGCGCCGTCACGCGCGCGTGGGGCGCGTAGGGCGCGTAGGGCCGGAGGGCGCGTAGGGCCGGAGGGCGCGTAGGGCCGGAGGGCGCGTGGGGCGCGTGGGGCGCGTAGGGCCGGAGGGCGCCCGCACGCGCGCGTGGGCCCGGACGCGCGAGGGACCGGACGCGCGCGTAGGGCCGGACACGCGTGGGACCGCACGCGCGCGTGGGACCGGGCCGGTGCTGAAGCGGGGGGTGCGCGGGGCGCTTCGGCGGCGGGGCCCGGGTCAGCCGGGCAGGTGCTTGAGGACGAGGCGGGCCGTTTCGGTCGGAGTGGCGCCGACGTGGACGCCGGCGGCTTCGAGCGCCTTCTTCTTCGCCTGGGCGGTGCCGGTGGAGCCGGAGACGATGGCGCCCGCGTGGCCCATGGTCTTGCCTTCCGGGGCGGTGAAGCCCGCGATGTAGGCGATGACGGGTTTGGTGATGTGCGCGGCGATGTGGGCCGCGGCGCGCTCCTCGGCGTCCCCGCCGATCTCGCCGATGAGGACGATGAGTTCGGTGTCGGGGTCCTCTTCGTACGCGGTGAGGCAGTCGATGTGGGTGGTGCCGATCACCGGGTCGCCACCGATGCCGACGGCCGAGGAGAAGCCGGTGTCCCGCAGCTCGTGCATGAGTTGGTAGGTGAGCGTGCCGGACTTGGAGACCAGGCCGATGGGCCCGGGTTTGGGGCCGATGTCGGCCGGGATGATGCCGGCGTTGGACTGGCCGGGGCTGATGAGGCCGGGGCAGTTGGGGCCGATGACGCGGGTACCGCGCCGGTTCGCGTGCGCCTGGAAGGCGACCGCGTCGTGGACGGGGATGCCCTCGGTGATCACGACGGCGAGGCCGATCCCGGCGTCGGCCGCTTCGGTGACGGCCGCCTTGGCGAACGGAGGTGGGACGAAGACGACGGTGACGTCGGCGCCGGTGGCGGCCATGGCCTCGCGTACGGAGCCGAAGACGGGGACGGTACGGGTGTCGAGGTCGACGGACCGGCCCGCTTTGCGCGGGTTGACGCCGCCGACGACGTCGGTGCCGGCGGCGAGCATGCGGCGGGTGTGCTTCATGCCCTCGGCGCCGGTCATGCCCTGGACGAGGACCTTGCTCTCCTCGGTGAGGAAGATGGCCATGTCGGGTCCCTTCAGGTGATGGACAGTTCGGCGGCGCGGCGGGCGGCGGCGTCCATGGTGGTGGCCTGTTCGACGAGGGGGTGCGCCCGGGCGTCGAGGATGGCGCGGCCCCGGGCGGCGTTGTTGCCGTCGAGGCGGACGACGAGCGGTCTGGTGAGGCGGACGCTTTCGAGAGCCTGAACGATGCCGTCGGCGACGGCGTCGCAGGCGGTGATGCCGCCGAAGACGTTGACGAGGACGCTGCGTACGTCCGTGTCGGCCAGAATGAGGTTCAGGCCGTCGGCCATGACCTGGGCGGAGGCGCCGCCGCCGATGTCGAGGAAGTTGGCGGGGCGGGCGCCGCAGCCGGCGACGACGTCGAGGGTCGACATGACGAGCCCGGCGCCGTTGCCGATGACGCCCACCCGCCCGTCGAGCTTGACGTAGTTGAGGCCCTTGGCGGCCGCGGCCTCTTCCAGGGGGTCGGTGGCCGGGTCGGCGGGGGCGTCGCCCCAGCGGCTGTGGCGGAAGCGGGCGTTGTCGTCGAGGGTGACCTTGCCGTCGAGGGCGAGGAGCCGGCCGTCGGTGGTGCGGACGAGCGGGTTGACCTCGACGAGCAGGGCGTCCTCGCGGACGAGGACCTGCCAGAGTCCCTGGAGGATGCCGGCGGCTTCGGCGGGGAGGCGGGCCGCGGCGGCGATCTCGGCGGCCTTGGTGTGGGTGACGCCTTCGGCCGGGTCGACGGGGACGCGGACGACGGCCTCGGGGCGGGTGGCGGCGACCTCCTCGATGTCCATGCCCCCTTCGGCGGAGGCGATGGCGAGGAAGCGGCCGGCGGCGCGGTCGAGGACGTAGCCGACGTAGAACTCGGCGGCGATGTCCACGGGCCGGGCGAGCATGACGCTGCGTACGGTGTGGCCCTTGATGTCCATGCCGAGCATCTGACGTGTGGTCAGCTCCGCTGCCGCGGGGTCCGTGGCGAGCTTGACGCCGCCCGCCTTGCCGCGGCCACCGGTCTTGACCTGGGCCTTGACGACCACGCGTCCGCCGAGGAGTTCGGCGGCGCGGCGGGCCTCGCGCGGGTGGTCGACGACGGCCGCGTCGGGCACGGGGATGCCGTGGTCCTTGAAGAGTTCCCTTGCCTGGTGCTCGTACAGGTCCATTGCGGACTCCTGTCGATCGCGTCGATGAAAGTGCCGTACGCCCCCTGGACACCTCCCACCGGATGCGGGATAACAAGGTTCATACAGTATTCGTCGACTGTATGCAATCTGCCTCCACCCCCCTCAATCCCCTACGAAGGGACAGGACTTCGCCATGCCCGACGAAAGCCAGGACCGCAGCCAGGACCGCATCTCCGGTGGACATCTGGTCGCCAAGGCCCTCAAGGCGGAGGGGGTCGACGTCATCTACACGCTGTGCGGCGGCCACATCATCGACATCTACGACGGTTGCGTCGACGAGGGCATCGAGGTCGTCGACGTACGCCATGAGCAGGTGGCCGCCCACGCCGCCGACGGGTACGCCCGCATCACCGGCAAGCCGGGGTGCGCCGTGGTCACCGCCGGGCCCGGAACGACCGACGCGGTGACCGGTGTCGCCAACGCCTTCCGCGCCGAGTCACCCATGCTGCTGATCGGCGGCCAGGGCGCGCACACCCAGCACAAGATGGGCTCGCTCCAGGACCTGCCGCACGTCGACATGATGACGCCCATCACCAAGTTCGCCGCGACCGTACCGGACACGGCGCGGGCCGCCGACATGGTGTCGATGGCCTTCCGCGAGTGCTACCACGGGGCACCCGGGCCGTCGTTCCTGGAGATCCCGCGCGATGTGCTGGACGCGACCGTCCCCGTCGACAGGGCGCGCGTGCCCAAGCCCGGCCACTACCGGGCCTCCACGCGAAGCGCCGGCGACCCGGAGGCGGTCGAGAAGCTGGCCGACCTGCTGGTGCACGCCGAGAAGCCGGCGATCCTGCTGGGCAGCCAGGTGTGGACGACCCGCGCGACGGACGCGGCCGTCGACCTCGTCCGAGTCCTGAACGTCCCCGCGTACATGAACGGCGCCGGGCGCGGCACGCTGCCGCCCGGTGACCCGCACCACTTCCAGCTCTCGCGGCGTTACGCCTTCTCCAACGCCGACGTCATCGTCATCGTCGGGACGCCGTTCGACTTCCGGATGGGATACGGCAAGCGGCTGTCGCCGGACGCGACGGTGGTGCAGATCGACCTGGACTACCGGACGGTGGGCAAGAACCGGGACATCGACCTGGGAATCGTCGGCGACCCCGGGCTGATCCTCGCCGCCGCCGGCCAGGCGGCGTCCGGCCGGCTCAACGGCGGCGCCGTGCGGCGCAAGGCGTGGCTGGAGGAGCTGCGGGCCGCCGAGCAGACCGCCCTGGAGAAGCGGCTGCCTCAGCTCAGGTCCGACGCCTCCCCCATCCACCCGTACCGGCTGGTCAGCGAGATCAACGACTTCCTCACCGAGGACTCGGTCTACATCGGCGACGGCGGCGACATCGTCACCTTCTCCGGGCAGGTCGTGCAGCCCAAGTCCCCCGGGCACTGGATGGACCCGGGACCGCTCGGCACGCTCGGCGTCGGCATCCCCTTCGTCCTGGCCGCCAAGCAGGCACGGCCCGACAAGGAGGTCGTGGCGCTCTTCGGCGACGGCGCGTTCTCCCTCACCGGCTGGGACTTCGAAACGCTCGTCCGCTACAACCTCCCCTTCGTCGGCATCGTCGGCAACAACTCCTCCATGAACCAGATCCGTTACGGCCAGGCCCGGAAGTACGGCCCGGAGCGCGAGCGGGTCGGCAACACCCTCGGCGACGTCCACTACGACAAGTTCGCCCAGATGCTGGGCGGTTACGGCGAGGAGGTGCGCGACCCCGCCGACATCGGCCCGGCACTGCGGCGCGCCCGCGAGTCCGGGAAGCCCTCGCTGATCAACGTCTGGGTCGACCCGGACGCGTACGCCCCCGGAACCATGAACCAGACCATGTACAAGTGAGGAGCGAGCCGGTCATGACCAAGGCTCTTGAGGGCATCCGCGTCCTCGACATGACACATGTGCAGTCCGGCCCGTCCGCCACACAGTTGCTGGCGTGGCTGGGTGCGGACGTGGTGAAGCTGGAGGCGCCGAGCGGTGACATCACGCGCAGGCAACTGCGTGACATCCCGGACGTCGACTCGCTCTACTTCACGATGCTCAACTGCAACAAGCGGAGCATCACCCTCAACACCAAGACCGAGCGCGGCAAGGAGCTGCTCACCGAGCTGATCCGCCGGTCCGATGTGATGGTGGAGAACTTCGGCCCGGGCGCGGTGGACCGCATGGGCTTCACCTGGGACCACATCCAGGAGATCAATCCGCGTATCGTCTATGCCTCCATCAAAGGGTTCGGCGAAGGCCCGTACACCAACTTCAAGGCGTACGAGGTCGTCGCACAGGCCATGGGTGGCTCGATGTCCACCACCGGTTTCGAGGACGGCCCGCCGCTGGCGACGGGCGCCCAGATCGGGGACTCGGGCACGGGCGTCCACGCGGTGGCGGGCATCCTCGCCGCGTTGTTCCAGCGCGAGAACACGGGGCGCGGGCAGCGTGTGCAGGTGGCGATGCAGCACGCCGTACTGAATCTGTGCCGGGTGAAGCTGCGGGACCAGCAGCGCCTGGCGCACGGCCCGCTGGCTGAATATCCCAACGAGGACTTCGGCGGGGAAGTTCCCCGGTCGGGAAACGCTTCCGGTGGCGGCCAGCCGGGCTGGGCGGTCAAGTGCGCGCCCGGCGGGCCCAACGACTACGTGTACGTCATCGTCCAGCCGGTCGGGTGGGCCCCGATCTGCGGGCTGATCGGCCGGTCCGAGCTGGCCGAGGACCCCGAGTGGGCGACGCCCGAGGCGCGGCTGCCGAAGCTGGGCAAGATGTTCCAGTTGATCGAGGAGTGGTCCGCCACGCTCCCCAAGTGGGAGGTGCTGGAGAAGCTCAACGCCCACAACATCCCGTGCGGGCCCATCCTTTCCACCAGGGAGATCATCGAGGACGCCTCGCTGGTCGCCAACGAGATGGTCGTCGAGGTCCCGCACCCGCAGCGCGGCACGTTCACGACGGTCGGATCGCCGCTCAAGCTCTCCGACTCTCCGGTCGAGGTGGTCACCTCACCGCTGCTCGGCGAACACAACGAAGAGGTGTACGTCGGTGAGCTCGGTCTCGGCGACGAGGAGCTGCGGCTGCTGAAGACGACCGGGGTGATCTGAGTGACTGAGGTGTTCGACAAGGATGCCGTACGGGCCGTGCTGGACGCCGTACGGGGCGAGGGGCGCACCGCGCTGACGGCGCCCGAGGGCAAGGCGGTGGCCGACGCGTACGGGATCGCCGTGCCCGGTGAGGTGCTGGCGCGGGACGTGGAGGCGGCGGTGGCGGCGGCCGGGCGGCTCGGCGGCAAGGTCGTCCTCAAGATTGTTTCCCCCGACATCCTCCACAAAACCGATGCGGGCGGGGTGATCGCCGGGGTCGAGGGCGCGGCCGAGGTCCGGGCGGCGTTCCGCCGGATCGTCGGGAACGCGAAGGCGTACGCGCCGGACGCCCGCGTCGACGGCGTCCAGGTGCAGCAGATGCTGCCGCCGGGCCAGGAGGTCATCGTCGGGGCGGTGACGGACCCGACGTTCGGGAAGGTCGTCGCCTTCGGGCTGGGCGGGGTGCTGGTGGAGGTGCTCAAGGACGTGACCTTCCGGCTGGCGCCGGTGGACGCGGACGAGGCGGCCTCGATGCTCGACTCGATCCGCGCGGCGGAGGTGCTGCGCGGCGTGCGGGGCGCCGCGCCGGTGGACCGGTGGGCGGTCGCCGAGCAGATCCGCCGGGTGTCCCGGCTGGTGACGGACTTCCCCGAGATCGCCGAGGTGGACCTGAACCCGGTGATCGCCACACCGGAGGGGGCGGTGGCGGCGGACGTCCGGGTTATCCTCGCCGAGGGCGGCGCGCCGGAGCCGCGGCGCCGTTACGGCCGGGAGGAGATCCTCCGCTCGATGCGGCGGCTGATGCAGCCGCGTGCGGTGGCGGTGATCGGTGCGTCCAACGAGCAGGGGAAGATCGGCAATTCGGTGATGCGCAACCTCATCGACGGCGGCTTCCCGGGCGAGATCCATCCGGTGAACCCCAAGGCCGATGACATTCAGGGCCGCAAGGCGTACAAGAGTGTCACGGACGTTCCCGGTGAGGTGGATGTGGCGGTCTTCGCGATCCCCGCACGTTTTGTCGCCGCGGCGCTGGAGGAGGTGGGGCGTAAGGGCGTGCCCAACGCCGTACTGATCCCATCGGGGTTCGCCGAGACCGGTGAACACGCGTTGCAGGCCGAGATCGTGGCGATCGCGCAGCGGCACGGCATCCGGCTGCTGGGGCCGAACATCTACGGCTACTACTCGACCTGGCAGGACCTGTGCGCCACGTTCTGCACGCCGTACGACGTGAAGGGCGGCGTGGCGCTCACCTCCCAGTCCGGTGGCATCGGGATGGCGATCCTCGGGTTCGCCCGCACCACGCGCACGGGTGTGTCGGCGATCGTCGGGCTCGGCAACAAGTCGGACATCGACGAGGACGACCTGCTCACCTGGTTCGGCGAGGACCCGAACACCGAGTGCATCGCCATGCACCTGGAGGACCTCAAGGACGGCCGCGCCTTTGTGGAGGCCGCCCGGGAGACGGTGCCCAGGAAGCCGGTGGTGATGCTGAAGGCGGGCCGTACGAGCGCGGGCGCCAAGGCGGCCGGCTCGCACACGGGAGCCCTGGCGGGCGACGACGCGGTGTACGACGACATCCTGCGGCAGGCGGGCGTCATCCGGGCGCCGGGGCTGAACGAGATGCTGGAGTACGCGCGGGCGCTGCCCGTCCTGCCGGCGCCCAAGGGGGACAACGTCGTCATCATCACCGGGGCGGGCGGTTCAGGGGTGCTGCTGTCCGACGCCATCGTCGACAACGGGCTGTCCCTGATGGAGATCCCGGACGACCTGGACGCCGCCTTCAAGGCGTTCATCCCGCCCTTCGGGGCGGCCGGCAACCCGATCGACATCACGGGAGGGGAGCCCCCTTCGACGTACGAGGCGACGATCCGGCTGGGCCTGGAGGACCCGCGCATCCATGCGCTGGTGCTGGGTTACTGGCACACCATCGTCACTCCCCCGATGGTGTTCGCGGAGCTCACCGCGCGCGTGGTGGCGGATTTCCGGGCGAAGGGCATCGAGAAGCCGGTCGTGGCGTCGCTCGCGGGCGACGTCGAGGTCGAGGAGGCGTGCCAGTACCTCTTCGAACGGGGTGTCGTGGCGTACCCCTACACCACGGAGAAGCCCGTCGCGGTCCTGGGCGCCAAGTACCGCTGGGCCCGGGCCGCGGGGCTGCTGTGACGGCCGGGGTCGCGGGCCGGGTGCCCCGGGCGGGCGGCGCGCGGCGGGCGGGGCGGTGGTCGATGGGCTGAGTGACGGCTCGACCCGACGGGGCCCGCGGACACCGCTCGTCGCGGGCCCCCGCACGAGAAGTACGGACAGGGGGCGCTGGCCTGGCTTCTTCGACGCAAGGGGTTCGATCGACATGGCGACAACACACATCTCCACACCCGTCCCCTACAGGGAGGTGACGGACGCCAACGGCCGCGTGTACCGCATCGGCGAGTCCGATGTCGACATCATGGGCCGCAAGCGCAAATGGATGGTCATCCTGCCGTGGGTCGGCATGATGGGCATCAGCTCGGCGGAGTACGCGTTCGCGTCCGCCGAGGAGACCCTGCACACGGCGCACAGTTGGAGCAGTCAGCACATCTTCTGGATGCTCGGGGTGTGGGTCTTCTTCCAGGCCGCGGTGGCCTTCCCGGCCGGCAAGCTGCGTGAGAGCGGGAAGCTGCCGGCGCGGTGGGCGATGATGCTGGGCGCGCTGGGCACTCTGCTCGGCTACCTCTCGCTCGCGTACGCGCCGCACGTCATCGTGGCGTACGTCGGTTTCGGCATGTTCAGCGGCATGGGCGCGGGCATGGTCTACGCGACCTGCGTGAACATGGTCGGCAAGTGGTACCCGGAGCGCAAGGGCGGCAAGACGGGCTTCGTCAACGGCGGCTTCGCCTATGGCTCGGTGCCCTTCGTCTTCATCTTCACCGGGTACATGGACCTGACGAACTTCCGCTGGGTGCTGGTGTCGGTCGGGCTGTTCCTGGCGGCGACGGTGGCGGTCGCCGGGTACTTCTTCCAGGACCCGCCGAAGAACTGGTGGCCTGCCGAGGTCGACCCGCTGAAGAAGCCCGACGACCCGAGGGCGCGGCGCGCGCTGGAGAAGAATCCGCCCGCCGTGAAGCAGTACACCCCCAAGGAGGCCTGGCAGACCGGCCGGGTGGCCCTGATGTGGTTCTGCCTGCTGTGCACGTCCGGGGTGAACATCTTCGGTATCGCCTTCCAGGTGCCGTTCGGTGACGAGGCCGGGTTCGCCGGAGGCATCGTGGCGACGGCGATGTCCCTGAAGGCGATCGTGAACGGCACGGGGCGCGGGGTCATCGGCTGGCTGTCGGACCGGTACGGGCGCAAACAGTGCCTGATCTTCGTCTGCATCGTGCTGGGGCTGTCGCAGTACGGCATCCTGCTCGCCGGCAACATCGGCAATCTGCCGCTGTTCCTGCTGTTCTCCAGCATTTCCGGGTTCGGCGGCGGGGCGATCTTCCCGATGTTCGCGGCGATGACGGCGGACTACTTCGGGGAGAACAACAACGCCTCCAACTACGGGCTGGTCTACAGCTCGAAGCTGGTGTCCGGGCTCCTCGGCTCCGGCATGGGCGCCGTGGTGGTGGGCGCCTGGGGCTACGGCGGCGCCTTCGTCCTGGCGGGTTCGATCTCGCTGTTCGCCGGCTGCGTGGCGCTGTTCCTGCACCCCCCGGGGCGGCCGCGGGCACGCCACATCAGGGCGAACCCGCGACCGATCAGCCGGGATATCTAGGCCCTAACAGTCTTTTTCGCGCAGCGAGTGCAGGTGCGCGCTCGACTTGCGGGCGAAGGCGAAGGACTCGGCCGGGTTGTCGTGTTCGGCCTGCCAGTGGTGATCGCGCCGGCCGCCGTGGGTCCGGGTGACCGCCGAGATGAAACGCTGGTAGTCGATGTCTCCGTCCCCGACGTCCACCATCCGGTAGCCGTCGCGGGCGGAGTCGTCGCGTTCACCGTCCTTGACGTGGAAGAGCGGGTAGCGGTCGGGCTGCTTCAGTACGTAGGCGAGGGGGTCGAAGGGCGCGGGCGTGCCGTCGGCGCGCTTGCCGAACCGGAACTGACCGGCGTACGCCCAGTAGATGTCCATCTCCAGGTAGACGAGGTCGGGGTCGGTCTCGGCGAGCAGCACGTCGTAGAGGCGGACGTCGGGCCGGTCGGTGGCGAAGGAGAACTCCTCGGCGTGGTTGTGCTGGTAGAACTTCATGCCGCGCTTCTTCGCCTCGGCGCCGTAGTGGTTGAACTCCTCGGCGCAGCGCTTCCAGCCGTCGACGGTGGCGCCGTAGCGCCAGGGGCCGGAGGCGGTGCCGATGTGCTTCAGGCCGAGGGCCTGGGCGTCGTCGAGGACCTTCGTCAGGTTCTGGGCGAAGGTGTACGCCTTGGGGTCGGAGGAGTAGTAGCCGACGTGGCTGCCGATGGCGCGCAGGCCGTGGTCGCGGGTGAGCCGCCTGAGCTGGGCGAGGGTGATGGGGCCGGCGGAGCCCTGGGAGTATCCGGCGTACTCGACCTCGTCGTAGCCGAAGCGCCGCAGTTCCTCGAAGACCTTGGCGAAGCCGAGGGTGGAGACCTTGTCGCGCAGTGAGTAGAGCTGGATGCCGAGGCGGCCGGGAGGCAGAACGGGGCGGCCGTGGCCGCTGCTCGGGGCGGTGGCCTCGGCGGCCGAGGCGGCGGTCGTGGTGCCGCCGAGGAGGGCGGCGGCGGTGGCGCCGGCGGCGACACCGAGCATGTTGCGTCTGCTGAGCCTGTGCGCGAGCTCGGGGTCGGTGGTCCTGGTCGTGCGCGGCATGTGGATAACTCCTCGTTGTCGGTGGCGTCTGCTTCACTGGGATCAGGTCAGTGGAGACCCGCGAGTTGAAGCAGCAGGGACTTCACATCGGTGGCCGCGACGCGGCCCGGTAGCGCGCGGGGGGTGGAGCACAGGATGAGTGGCCCGGTGTCACTGTCGTCACTCGTGGGGAGGCGGCCATGGCTGCCGCGAATAGGTGAGGGGTCGAGGGGCACGACCGCCATGCGGTAGCGCATGCCCAGCTTCTTGCGGGCGATCGCCGTGGCCGCCTTGAGCCGTACGTAGGGGTCGAGGGGGTCCATGAACAGCTCGACGGGGTCGTAGCCGGGCTTGCGGTGGATCTCGACGAGCTGGGCGAAGTCGGGCGCGCGGGCGTCGTCGAGCCAGTAGTAGTACGTGAACCAGGCGTCGGGCTCGGCGAGGGCGACGAGCTCGCCCGAGCGGGGGTGGTCCAGTCCGTGGGCCTTCTTGCCCTCGTCGTCGAGGAGCGTCTCGATGCCGGGTACGCCGGCGAGGGCGTCACGGGCGGCGGTCAGGTTCTCGGGGTTCTCGGGGTGTCGTACGTAGACGTGGGCGATCTGGTGGTCGGCGACGGCGAACGCCCGGGAGGCCATGGGGTCGAGGTACTCCATGCCGTCCTGGGTGTGGACCTCGAGCAGGCCGGCGCGGCGCAGGGCGCGGTTGATGTCGACGTGCCGGTTCACCCGGGTGATGCCGTATTCGGAGAGGGCGACGACGGTGCGGCCTTCGGCCCTCGCGTCGTCGAGGAGGGGGGCCATCACCGCGTCGAGGTCGGCGGCGGCGCGGTGGGCGCGCGGATCGTCGGGGCCGTAGCGCTGGAGGTCGTAGTCGAGGTGTGGCAGGTAGCACAGGGCGAGGTCGGGGGTGCGGGTGCGGATGATGTGGCGGGTGGCGTCGACGATCCACTGGCTGGAGACGATGTCGGCGCCGGGGCCCCAGAAGTGGAAGAGGGGGAAGGTGCCGAACTTGCTGGTGAGTTCGTCGTGCAGGGCCGGGGGCCGGGTGTAGCAGTCGGGTTCCTTGCGGCCGTCGGCGTAGTAGACGGGACGGGGGGTGACGGTGATGTCGGTGTCGGCGCCCATGGCGTACCACCAGCAGATGTTGGCGACGGTGTAGCCGGGGTGGGCGCGGCGGGCGGCGTCCCAGAGTTTGTCGCCGGAGACGAGTCCGTTGTGCTGGCGCCACAGCAGGACGTCGCCGAGTTCGCGGAAGTACCAGCCGTTGCCGACGATGCCGTGTTCGGAGGGGAGGGTGCCGGTGAGGAAGGTGGACTGGGCGGTGCAGGTGACGGCGGGCAGGACGGTGCCGAGCGGGGCGTGGGAGCCGGACTGGGCGAGCCGCTTGAGGTGGGGCATGTGGTCGAGGAGCTGGGGGGTGAGGCCGACGACGTCCAGGACCAGGAGGGGGGTGGGCTGGGTCATGGCAGTTCCTTGAGGCCGAGGTCGGTGAGGAGGTCGCGGGCGAGGGTGAGTTCGGCGGCGATGCCGTCGGCGAGCCGGCTCCGGGTGCGGGGGCGGAGGTCGGGCGGGAGGGCCTGCCAGGTGTAGGTCTCGACTTCGAGGTGGCGGGTGTGCGGGACCGGGCCGCCGACGAGCCGGGCCAGGGTGTCCTGGAGCACGGGAAGGGTGGAGGTGAGGGGCGCGGCCGGGGCGCTGTGCAGGGGGACGTGGAAGTGGGCGCGCCAGGGGGCGCCGTCGGGGAGGGTTTCGCCGCCGAGGGCCTCGGCGAGGTCGTCGGTGCCGCGCAGGCCGGCGGCGGTGCTGGTGCGGGTCTGGTGGAGGAAGCGCGGTTCGGCGAAGGCGGCGAGGGCTTCGCGTACCTCGGGGAGGTGAGGGTGTTCGGCGTGGAGGGCCGCGGAGAGCTGGGCCTTGGGGATCGGGACGTGGGCCGCGAGGAGGGCGTCCAGGGCGGTGTGGGGACTTTCGAAGGAGGTGGCGAGATGACAGGTGTCGACACAGATGCCGATGCGCGGGCTTGATACGTCGGTGATCGGGCCGATCGCGTCGGCGGTGGTCTCGATCACGCAGCCGGGCTCGGGTTCGAGGCCGATGCGGATGGACATGCCGGTGAGGTCTTCGAGGGCGTCCAGGCGCTCGGCGAGGGTGATCAGCGCGGTGCGGGCGGTGTTGGCGGCGGCGGTGCCGAAGGAGGTGCGCCAGGCGAGGGGCAGGGTGGAAATGGAGCCTTCGGTGACGTCGTCGGGCAGGAGCGCGGCGAGGAGGCGGGCCAGGTCGGTGGTGTGGGCCAGGCGTTCGGGCCGGGTCCAGTCGGGCTGGTAGACGCGGTACTTGACCTCGTCGGAGCCGAAGCCTTCGTAGGGGAAGCCGTTGAGGGTGACGACTTCAAGGCCGCGGCGGTCGAGCTCGGCGCGGAGGCCGCGCAGGGCGGCGGGGTCGGTGGTGAGGGCGTGGGCGGCGTTCTTGGCGAGCCAGAGGCCGATGCCGAGGCGGTCGCGTCCGAGGCGCTTGCGGACCGGTTCGCAGTGGTCGCGCAGTTGGGCGAGGACGCCGTCGAGGGTTTCGGCGGGGTGGACGTTGGTGCAGTAGGCGAGGTGGATGGTGGAGCCGTCCGGGTGGCGGAAGCGCATGGCCGGCTCCTCTCATTCCCCGCCGCGGAGGATGGAGTTGCCCTCGTGGAGGGTGCCCGGGGAGGGGAGGTCGAGGTGGAGGCGGCCGCTGAGGCCGTAGAAGGCGACGGGGTTGCGCCACAGGACCTGGTCGACGTCGTCGTCGGTGAAACCGGCGGCGAGCATGGCGTCGCCGACCTTGCGGGTCTTGAGCGGGTCGCTCCGGCCCCAGTCAGCGGCCGAGTTCACCAGCACGCGCCCCGTCCCGTACTCCTTGAGGATGGCGACCATGCGCTCCTCGTCCATCTTGGTGTCGGGGTAGATGGAGAAGCCGAGCCAGGCGCCGCTGTCAGTGGCCTCCTTTACCGTTGTCTCATTGAGGTGATCGAGCAGGACCCGCTCCGGGGGGAGGTGGGATTCGCGGATGACGTCGATGGTGCGGCGCAGCCCGGCGAGCTTGTCGCGGTGCGGGGTATGGACGAGGGCGGGCAGGCCGTGGTCGGCGGCGAGCTGGAGCTGGGCGGCCAGCGCGGTGTCCTCGGCGGGGGTCATGGAGTCGTAGCCGATCTCGCCGACGGCGACGACGGAGTCCTTGACGAGATAGCGGGGCAGGGCGTCGAGGACGGGGGTGCAGCGGGGGTCGTTGGCCTCCTTGGGGTTGAGGGCGAGGGTGCAGTGGTGGGCGATGCCGTACTGGGCGGCGCGGAAGGGTTCCCAGCCGAGGAGGGAGTCGAAGTAGTCGAAGAAGCTGGCGGGCGAGGTGCGGGGCTGGCCGAGCCAGAAGGAGGGTTCGACGAGGGCGCGGACCCCGGCGTCGTACATCGCCTGGTAGTCGTCCGTGGTGCGGGAGGTCATGTGGATGTGCGGGTCGAAGATGCGCATCAGGACTCCTCCGGGGGGACGGTCAGGGCGAGGACGTGGTGGAGGCCGGCGGGGACGGGGCGGCCGGCGGCGGTGCGTTCGGCGGCGTAGTCGGCGAGCATCCGGGCCAGTTCGGCGTCGCCCCGGGCCCGCCGGGGCAGGTCGGCGACGGCGTCGACCGGGACGCCGGTGAAGAGGCACTTGAGGACGGCGTGCCGCCAGGAGTGCGGGTCGAGGTGGGCGGCGGCGTAGGGGCCGACGGCGGCGGCGACCAGTCGGGTGTCGTTGGTGCGCAGGGCGTCCTCGACCAGGGGCAGGGCCTCGGGGCCCGGTACGAGGGATGGGAGGGCGAGCAGGACGGCGCGGCGCTCGGCGGCGGTGCCGTGGTGGTAGAGGCGGGTGAGGGTGTCGGTGTCGGCGCGGGCCTCGTGGAGGAGGAGGGTGCGTACGGAGTCGGCGTGTTCCTGGCCGCAGTGGCGGCCCGCGGAGGCGAACCGCAGCTCCCAGGAGGCGGACACGTAGGGGCTCGGCGGCCCGGGTGGGGCGCCGGCGGCGTGGGCGGCCTCGGCGAGGGCCTCGTGCAGCCAGGCGCGGGCGGCGCCTCCGAGCCGGTCGTCCAGTTCCGTGCGTAGTTCCTTGCGCAGGTCCGGGTGTAGTTCCTTGCGCGGTTCCTCGTGGGGCGTCGTCACGGTGCCGGTTCTCCCTTCGTGCCGGTCCGGCTGCGGAGGAACTCGATGGAGGAGCGGGCGAGTTCGGGGCCCGCGTGGGAGTGGCGGGGCAGTTCGACGACCGTCAGGCCCTGGTAGCCGGTGGCAGCGAGGGTTTCCAGGGCGGGCGGGAAGTCGATCTCTCCGTCGCCGAACGGCAGGTGTTCGTGGACGCCGCGCCGCATGTCCTCGATCTGGACGTGGCGCAGCCAGGGCGCGGCGTCGCGTACGCAGTCGGCCGGCGGTGCCGGCTCCAGGCACTGGCAGTGGCCGATGTCGAGGGTGAGGCCGAGGAGGTGGGGGCCGGGGTCGCCGAGGAGGCGGCGGAGGTGGTGGAAGTCGGCGAGGGTGGCGAGGAGGTGACCTGGTTCGGGTTCGATGGCGAGCGGGACGCGGGCGGTGGCCGCGGCGTCCAGGACGGGGGTGAGTGACTCTTCGAGCCGCTTCCAGACGGCGGTGGTGTCGGTGGTGGGCAGGTCGCCGGGGGTGGTGCCGCTGAAGCAGTGCACGGCGTGCGCGCCCAGGTCGGCGGCGACCTGAACGGCGCGGATGAGGAGCCGGGTGCGGGCGGCGCGGCCGTCCGGGTCGGGGTCGAGGAGGGAGGGGCCGTGTTTGCGGCGCGGGTCGAGTACGTAGCGGGCGCCGGTCTCGACGGTGACGCCCAGGCCCAGGTCGCCGAGGCGGCGGGCGACGCGGGCGGTGCGGGCGGCCAGGTCGGGGGCGAGGGGGTCGAGGTGCATGTGGTCCAGCGTCAGGCCGACCCCGTCGTACCCGAGGTCGGCGAGGAGGGTGAGGGCGTCGTCGAGACGGAGGTCGGTGAGGCCGTTGGTGCCGTAGCCGAAGCGGAGGGAGGCGGTGTGGGCCGTGGCGCGGGCCTGGTCGCGGGCGGAGGTGTGGTGGGGGGCGCTCATGTGGGGCTCACCTTCCGTGCGAGTGCGCGGGCGAGGGGGACGAGCCCCATGAGGGCGAGCCCGGTGCCGGTGGCTCCACCCCGGGCGGCGAGTGCGGCCTGGAGCGGGATCATGGCGCGGATGCCGCCGCCGACGGCGCGCTGGGTGAGGGGTGGTGAGGGGTTGAGCGCGGCGTGCAGGAAGGGGACGGCGGCGGTGCGGAGGTAGGCCGCCGCGGTGAGGGCGGTGACTGGCTGCCGCCCCGGCAGGGTCAGGGGCGTGGGCGGCGGGCCCGTGGCGGCGTGGCGGGCGGGGGCCGCGAGGTTCTTCCCGGTGCTTCTCCCCGCGCCCAGGGGCGTGGGGCGGCCTCCACGCCCCGAAACCGGGGCCGCGCTCCTTGAACCCCGAGGGGTGGGCTCCACGGCTGCCCGGCCGGGGCGCTCGGCCGGCGGCGCGTGGCCGCTGCGGCTCAGCAGGGCGGCCAGGGTCGCGGTGGCCGCGAGGGCCGCGAGCGGGGCGGCCGTCGAGCCGCCGTGGGCTTCGTGACGGGAGATCGCGGTCACCGCGTAGGTGTGCGCCCCGAGCGCGGCGGCGGACGGCAGGGCGGCCAACGCCGTTCGCGCTGCCGGCCGGACGGCTCCGGCCGGTGTCGCGGCGCCTGCCACGCGGCGCGCGCCGTGACCGACGCGCTCCCGCCGCGCCCGCGAGCCCGACGCCCCCGGGGTCGCCCGGGTCGCCGTGGCCGTGGCGCCGAGGAGGAGGTCCAGGGCGCGGGCGGTGGCCATGGCGGCGGGGGCCGCGCGGGTGTGCTTCAGGCGCAGGTCGTACGCCCAGACCGTCGCCGCCAGGGCGGTCGCCACGACCAGGGGCGCACGGCCCGCGCGGGCGGCGAGAGCGAGGCCGGTTGCCGTCAGCGCGGCGGAGGCGGCCAGGGCGGCGGGCGGTGCGACGCGGCCCGACGGGATGGGGCGGTGTGGGCGGTCGACGGCGTCCTCGGCGCGGTCCGACCAGTCGTTGAGCGCCATGCCCGCCTCGTACAGGCAGAGGGAGGAACCGATGGCCAGCACGGTGCGCCGGTTGGGGCGCGCGCCCACGGCCGCCGCGCCCGCGAGGGCGTCGCCCGGCACGGAGAACAGCGCGGAGACGCGGAGGAGTTCCGCCCATGCGCGCAGGCGCGGCGTCATACGGAGTCCCGGAGGCGGGCGGCGAAGGAGAGGAGCGTGGCGTACTGGTCGGAGAGGGCCGCCGGGCCGCCCGGGTCGGGGTCCTTGAAGTAGAAGGCGAGCTCGGGCAGGGGCCCCCAGAGGCCGGCCTCGTGGGCGCGGGAGACGAGGCGGGCGAGGTCCAGCACCAAGGGGGCGGCGAGCGCCGAGTCGCAGCCCTGCCAGATGGTCTGGAGGATCATCCGGGAGCCGAGGAAGCCGTCGAAGGCGATGTGGTCCCAGGCGGTCTTCCAGTCACCGAGGGCCGGTACGTCGTCGATGTGGACCTCGCCCTCCGGGGCACCGCCGAGCACATCGGCGAGGACGCGTTCCTTGCCGGCGTTCTTCGCGGCCGCCGCGGCGGGGTCGGCCAGCGCCGCCCCGTCCCCGCCGCCCAGGAGATTGGTGCCGGACCATGCCCGTACGGACAGGGCGCGTTGCACGAACATCGGGGCGAGCACGGAGCGGAGCAGCGTCTGGCCGGTCTTGCCGTCCCGGCCCGCGTGGGGAAGTCCGCAGGAGGCCACGGCGTCGGCGAGGGCCGCGGTGCGCAGCCCGGTGGAGGGGGTGAAGTTGACGTAGGAGCAGCCGGCCCGTAGTGCGGCGGCCGCGTAGAGGGAGCTGGGCGCGAGGCCCGGGTCGTCCGGGCCCGGGGCGGGTTCCGTGGAGGCGACGTTGATCACGACCGTACGGGCCAGGTGGTGGCGGCGGGTGAAGTCGGTGATGTCGGAGGTGAAGGACATGATGAGTTCGTCGTCGGTGCGGGTGTCGCCGGGGGCGGGGCCACCGGGGCGGATCTCGGCGTCGGCCGCGGCGAGTTCACCGCGTACGGCGGCGGCCAGCCCGTGCGGCAGGACGCCCGCCGCCGTCAGTTCCTCCGCCCGTTTGGGCAGCGGGCACGCCGCCGTGTCGTGCCCGCCGAAGACGAGCGAGGAGAGGGAGGGGAGGCCGGACGCGGCGAACGGCGGGGTTTCGGTGACCATGCCCGTCGGCGGGTGCAGCCCGGCGGCGACGGCCGCGCACCCCGCCACCGCGGTCGTGGCGACGGAGCCGCGCGCCCCGACGAACCAGACGCCGACGGCGCCGGCGGCCCCGGAGGCCTGGGGCTCTCCGGCCGCCTCGGGGGCTCCGGCGGCCTCCGGGTCTCCGGCGGCCCCTGCGCTCCCGGCGTCTCCGACTCGGTGTTCATCGAACATGGCCAGCCTCCCTGGGTGTGGTGCGTTGGAGGCGGCGGGCGGGGGGTACGGCGCCTCCCCGCCCGCCGCCGGCTTGTACGGGAGCGACCCCCTACGAGGACGAGGGCAGCTCCTTGAGCTGGATGTTCCGGAAGGACACCTGGTCGTCGGCGCCGTGGTTCTGGATGCCGATGTAGCCGTCCTTCAGGCTGCGGACACGGTCGGTGTTGGTGAAGTCGTTGATCTTCACACCGTTGAGGAAGACCTGGAGGCGCTCCCCCTGGACCTTGATCTCGTAGCTGTTCCACTGGCCGGGCGGCCGGAGGACCTGGTCACGGAGCTTGAGGTTCGCCGACTTGAAGCCGTACACCGCACCGGTGGTGCGCTCGGGGGCGTCCGTCGCGTCGATCTGGATCTCGTAGCCGTTGTTCACGGCCGACCAGGGGTCGTCGGAGGCCGGGAAGCCGACGAAGACACCGGAGTTGTCGTCGCCCGCCATCTTCCAGTCCAGCTTCAGCGAGTACGACGAGAGCTCCTTCGCCTGGTACCAGAGCATCCCCATGCCGCCCTCGGTGCGCAGCTCACCGTCCACGACGGTGAACTTCCCCGGCCCGGCCTGCTTCCAGCCCTCCAGGGTGTGTCCGTTGAAGAGGAAGCGGTAGCCGGTCCGTGGCGTGCAGTCGGCCTTCACCTGGCCGGTGGCGTAGCGGAGGCCGCCCAGCAGGTGCTGCCGGAACGCGGGCTCGGCGTAGGAGGCCGCCGTGTGGCCGCCGCCGGTGTAGAAGGCCCGCCCGCCCTCGTAGGTCTGGCACCAGGCGATCGGGTGGTCGCCCTTCATGGTGCCGCCCTGATAGGTGGTTTCGTCGAGGGTGGCGAGGATGCGGGCCTGGCCGCGCGGGTTGGTGCGGTAGTTGTACCACTCGTCCGTACGCTCCCAGCCGGCCGTCGGCAGGTGGGACGTGGCCGGGTGCTCGTGGTCCTCCACCCGGACCGTGGCGGGCTGGATGTGCGGATGCGAGGCGAAGTGGGCGCCGACGAGCCCGCCGTAGAACTCCCAGTCGTACTCGGTGTCGGCGGCCGCGTGGACGCCGACGTAGCCGCCGCCCGTGGCGACGTAGTTCTCGAACGCCTTCTGCTGTTCGGCGTTCAGCACGTCACCGGTGGTCGACAGGAAGACGACCGCGTCGTAGCGGGCCAGGTTGTTCGTGGTGAACTGCGCGGCGGTCTCCGTCGCGTCGACCGTGATGCTGCCGGCGGCGCCCAGTTCCTTCAGGGCCGCGATGCCGGCCGGGATGGAGTCGTGCCGGAAGCCGGCGGTCTTGGAGAAGACCAGCACCCGCTTGGCGGTCCGGTCGACCGGTGTGTTCGACAGTTCGAAGTCGTCCACGTCGTACAGCGCGCCCGTCCCGCCCTTGAACACCAGGAACAGTTGGGTGGTCCGCTTCGGGACGGCCCGCAGCGGGACGTCGACGTCCTGGAAGGTCTCCCAGCCGCCGGTCACCGGCACCGGGGCGGAGCCGAGCAGTGTGCCGGTCGCCGAGCCGGTGCGTACCTCCAGGAAGCCGCCCGCGCCACCCGACGAGATCCGGGCGGTGAGCTTGGTGGAGCCGGTCAGGTTGTAGGGCGTGAAGGAGATCCAGTCACCGTTGTCGATGTCGCCCACGGTCTTGCCGCCGTGCGCGGTGGCCTTGTCGTACGTACGGATGCCCGACTGCGCGGAGAAGTGCTCGGCCTGCCGGTGGCGCGGCTGGAGCTGCGCCTGGTCGTGGCCGGTCAGCGCGGCCTGTCCGCCGCCACCGCCGTCGGTGTACTCGGCGTCGAAGACCCCGAAGATGTTGGCGTTCGGGTCGTGGCCGCCGTCGGCCGACGTCTTGATGGTGCCCGAGCAGCCGTTCGCCGAGGTCACCGGGTGGCCGTGGCTGTCATGGCCGAGGATGTAGGTGACCTTGACCTTGGCGCAGTCGATCGTGCCGTCCTCCGGGTCGGTGACGGTCACCTTGAACGGGATCTCGTCGCCGAAGCTGAACAGCGCGCCGTCCTTCGGCAGGTCGAGCGTCACCTTGGGTGCCGTGTTGCCGACGACGACGTGCACACTGGCCGAGCCGGTGCGGCCCGATGCGTCGCGCGCGGTGACGGTCGCGGTGTAGGTGCCGTTCTTGCGGTAGGTGTACGTCGGGTTTGCGGCCGTCGACGTACCCGTGCCGTCGCCGAAGTCCCAGTGGTACGTCAGGGCGTCGCCGTCGGCGTCCGTCGTGCCCGCCGACGAGAAGGCGACCCGCAGCGGCGCCTGGCCGGAGGTCTTGTTCGCCGACGCCTCGGCGACCGGCGAGAAGCCCCCGGTGGCGTTCTCGATCCGGTAGAGGCCGGAGTTCTCGTCGCCGCCGAACCAGGCGGTGCCGTAGTCCAGGACGTACAGCGCACCGTCGGGGCCGAAGGCCATGTCCATCACCTGCGTGCCCGTCCACGGCACGGGGTTGATGGACTGCACCGCCCCGTCGGAGCCGTGTTCGATGCGCTTGATCCAGCGCCGCCCGAACTCGCCGGCGAAGAAATCGCCGTCGTACGCCTCCGGGAACTTGACGGGAGAGGGGTTAGCGGCGTCGTACCGGTACACCGGCCCGCCCATCGGCGACTCCGACCCGGAGCCGAACTCGGGCACGGACCCGCCGTCGTACGGGATCCACGCGGGCTCGGCCGGCGGCAGGTCGGCCAGGCCCGTGTTGTGCGGCGAGTCGTTCTTGGGCGCCGCGCAGTCGAAGGTGGCGCCGGAGGTCTTGGTGGCGAAGTCGTAGTCGACGTACGGGTCGTTGTCGCCGGTGCAGAACGGCCAGCCGAAGTTGCCCGGCTTGGTCACGCGGGCGAACTCGACCTGTCCGGCCGGGCCGCGTTTGGGGTCGGCCGCGCCCGCGTCGGGGCCGTAGTCGCCGACGTACAGCACGCCCGTCTTCTTGTCGACGCTGAAGCGGAACGGGTTGCGGAAGCCCATCGCGTAGATCTCCGGCCGCGTCTTGGCGGTGCCGGGCGCGAAGAGGTTGCCGTCGGGGACGGTGTACGAGCCGTCGTCGGCGACCTTGATGCGGAGGATCTTGCCGCGCAGGTCGTTGGTGTTGCCCGAGGTGCGGCGGGCGTCGTACGCGGGGTTGCGGGTGGGCCGCTCGTCGATGGGGGTGAAGCCGTCGGAGGCGAAGGGGTTGGAGTCGTCGCCCGTCGACAGGTACAGGTTGCCCTGCGCGTCGAAGTCGATGTCACCGCCGACGTGGCAGCAGATGCCGCGCGTCGCCGGGATGTCGATGACCTTCTTCTCGCTCGCGTTGTCGAGGGTGCCGTCGGCCTTCAGTACGAACCGGGAAAGGCGGTTGACGCCTTCGTACTTGGCGAAGTCGGCTGCCGTGCCGTCGTTGGGCGCGTCCCCGGCCGGGGTGTCGAGCGGGGGCGCGTAGTAGAGGAATATCGCCCGGTTCCGTGCGAAGTCCGGGTCGAGGGCGACGCCCTGGAGGCCCTCCTCGTCGTGGGAGTAGACCGGGACGGAGCCGATGACCTTGGTGTTGCCGGCGGCGTCGGTACGCCGCAGTTCACCGTTGCGCGAGGTGTGCAGCACGCTGCGGTCGGGCAGCACGGCCAGCGACATCGGTTCGCCGACCTCCTCGCCGCCCTTGGCGAGGGTGACCTGCTGGAACTGCTCCTCGGCGGAATCGGCCGCGGACGGTGCCGGGGCGCCGGCCGCGACGACCGGCGGGGCGCCGAGGGCGAACGACGTCACGGCGAGCAGGCCGCCGGTGAGGAGTGCGAGCGCGTTGCGCGCTCCGAGCCGTTTTCTGTGCACGAATGTCCTCCGGAGAAGGCCGGATACGCGGGTACGGGCGTGTTGCCTCGATCGGGCGGCTCCCGGGTGGTGCTTCGAGGTGGTGCTCCCCGGGGGTGCCGCGCCGGGTTGTCCGGGGACCGGCGTGCGCCGTCACGCTGGTCGGGTCCAGGCCTGGGTGGTGTGCAAGGGGACGTTAGCCGGGTTGCTCCTGAGCCGAAAGCCCTTGTGCGGAACGTGAGTTGCACTTTTTCCCGGCGCTGGACAAAGCGGGGGGAGGGCAGCCCCGGCCGCCCGGTGGCGGTGACCACCACCGGGCTGCCGACCTGGCCCTCTTCCCTAGTCGGCGCCGCCGAACGCGGCGTCGAAGGAGGCGGCCGGCGGGTCGAAGTCGTACCGCTTCAGCGTGGCAAGCGCTTCCGGCGCGCCGGTCAGCCGGTCCATCCCGGCGTCCTCCCACTCCACCGACACCGGCCCGTCGTAACCGATCGAGCGCAGCATCCGGAAGACGTCCTCCCACGGCACGTCCCCGTGCCCGGCCGACACGAAGTCCCAGCCGCGCCGGGGGTCGCCCCACGGCAGGTGCGAGCCGAGCCGGCCGTTGCGGCCGTCCAGCCGCCGCCGGGCCTCCTTGCAGTCCACGTGGTAGATCCGGTCCCGGAAGTCGTACAGGAACCCGACCGGGTCCAGGTCCTGCCACACGAAGTGGCTCGGGTCGAAGTTGAGCCCGAAGGCCGGGCGCCGGTCCACCACCTCCAGGGCCCGCTGCGTGGTCCAGTAGTCGTAGGCGATCTCGCTGGGGTGGACCTCGTGGGCGAACCGCACGCCCTCCGCGTCGAAGACGTCCAGGATCGGGTTCCAGCGCTCGGCGAAGTCCTCGTAACCGCGCTCGATCATCCGCTCCGGCACCGGCGGGAACATCGCCACCAGGTGCCAGATGGACGACCCGGTGAAGCCGATGACGGTGCGCACCCCGAACGCGGCGGCCGCCCGCGCGGTGTCGGCCAGCTCCCGCGCGGCCCGCTGCCGCACGCCCTCGGGGTCGCCGTCGCCCCAGATCCGCCCCGGCACGATCGCCTGGTGGCGCTCGTCGATGGGGTGGTCGCAGACGGCCTGGCCGACCAGGTGGTTGGAGATGGCCCAGCACTTCAGCCCGTACTTGTCGAGCAGTGCCCGCCGCCCGTCCAGGTACGAGGGGTCGGCCAGCGCCTTGTCGACCTCGAAGTGATCGCCCCAGCAGGCGAGTTCGAGACCGTCGTAGCCGAAGTCACGGGCGAGGCGGCAGACCTCCTCCAGCGGCAGGTCGGCCCACTGGCCGGTGAAGAGGGTGAAGGGACGTGGCACGGCGGACCTCCTACAGCGGTACGGGGGTGTAGACGGCGTTCTTCTCCGCGCTCTCCTCCACGGCGGCCAGCACGCGCTGCACCCGCAGCCCGTCCGCGAAGGACGGCGCCGGATCGGTGCCGGAGGCGATGGCGTGGACGAGATCGCGCGCCTGGTGGGCGAAGGTGTGCTCGTAGCCGAGGGCGTGGCCGGGCGGCCACCACGCCTCCAGGTAGGGGTGGTCCGGTTCGGTGACGAGGATGCGCCGGAAGCCGGCCGACTGCGCGGGGTCGCTCCCGTCGTAGAACGACAGCTCGTTCAGCCGCTCCAGGTCGAAGGCGAGGGATCCGCGCTCCCCGTTGATCTCCAGCCGCAGCGCGTTCTTGCGGCCCGCCGCCATCCGGGTCGCCTCGAACGACACCAGCGCCCCCGACGCCAGCCGCCCCGTGAACACGGCCGCGTCGTCCACCGTGACGGCCCCGCGCTCGGCGCCCCCCGACGCCGAGAGCCCGGCCGGCGCCCCGGCGAGCAGCGGCCGCTCGCGTACGAAGGTCTCGGTGAGCGCCGACACCCCCACGAGCGGCTCCCCCGCCAGGTACTGCGCGAGGTCCACGATGTGCGCGCCGAGGTCGCCGAGCGCCCCGGAGCCGGCGTGCTTGCGCTCCAGCCGCCACGTCAGCGGGAAGTCGGGGTCGACCAGCCAGTCCTGGAGGTATGTCACCCGTACGTGGCGCAGCGCGCCCAGACGGCCGTCGGCGATCAGACCGCGCGCGTACGCCATGGCGGGCACACGGCGGTAGTTGAAGCCGACCATGGCGACCTGGCCGCGCGTCCGGGCCCGTTCGGCGGCCGCGACCATGGCTTCCGCCTCCGCGACGGTGTTGGCGAGGGGCTTCTCGCACAGCACGTGCTTGCCCGCCTCCAGGGCGGCGACGGCGATCTCGGCGTGGCTGTCGCCCGGGGTGCAGATGTCCACGACGTCCACGTCGTCGCGTACGACGAGGTCGCGCCAGTCGGTCTCGGCGGCGGCCCAGCCGTGTTTGTCCGCGGCGGCCCGCACGGCCGCGGCGTCACGTCCGCAGACGGCGGCGAGCACGGGCCGCAGCGGCAGGTCGAAGACGCGGCCCACGGTGCGCCAGCCCTGTGAGTGGGCGGCGCCCATGAACGCGTACCCGACCATGCCGATGCCGATCGTCCGTTCCTGCTGCGCCATACGGATTCCTCCTCGTCGGTTGCTCGGTGGGGGCGGGCAGAGCCGGATCAACTGAAGCCCGTCGGCAGGTACTCGTCGACGTTGTCCTTGGTCACCACGGCCGAGTAGAGGGTGATCGAGGCCGGGATCTCCAGCTCCGACATGCCTCCGATGCCCTTCTTCTGACCGAGCGCGCGGGCCAGGTCGATGGCGGAGGCGGCCATGGTCGGCGGGTAGAGGACGGTCGCCTTCAGCACGCTGTTGTCGGCTTTGATGGCGTCCATCGCCGACTTGGCGCCCGCCCCGCCGACCATCAGGAAGTCGTCCCGGCCGGCCTGCTGGATGGCGCGCAGCGCGCCCACGCCCTGGTCGTCGTCGTGGTTCCACAGGGCGTCGAACTGCTGCTGGGCCTGGAGCAGTTGGGCCATCTTGGCCTGGCCGGACTCGACGGTGAACTCGGCGGCCTGCCGCGCCACCTTCTTGATGTTGGGGTAGTTCTTCAGGGCGTCGTCGAAGCCCTGGGTGCGCTGCTTGGTCAGTTCCAAGTTGTCCAGTCCGGCGAGCTCGACGACCTTGGCGTTCGGCTTGTCCTTGAGCTGTTCGCCGATGTAGCGGCCGGCGTTGAGGCCCATGCCGTAGTTGTCGCCGCCGATCCAGCAGCGGTACGCCTGCGGGGAGGCGAAGATCCGGTCGAGGTTGATCACCGGGATGCCGGCCTTCATGGCCTGGAGGCCGACCTGGGTGAGGGCCTTGCCGTCGGCCGGCAGGATAACCAGGACGTCGACCTTCTTGTTGATGAGCGTCTGGATCTGGCCGATCTGGGTGGCGGTGTCGTTGGACCCCTCGGTGATCTCCAGGGTCACCTCGGAGTACTTCTCGGCCCGCTGCTTGGCGTTGACGTTGATGGCGTTGAGCCAGCCGTGGTCTGCCTGCGGTCCGGCGAATCCGATGGTGACGGGCGTGCCGGGCTTGTCGTCGGCGGCCGGGACGTTGTTGGTGGCGGGGGCGGAGTTCTTGGGTTCGTTGCTGGTGCAGGCGGTCAGCAGGGCACCGGCGGAGACGGCGGCGGTGCCGAACAGCAGGCCTCTGCGGCTGGTTTGTGGCATGGCGGGGGAACCCTTCGGGTCGGGACACACAAGGGGAGTGCGGGGTGTCAGGCCTCGCCGGAGCCGCGCGCGGTGCGGCGCTGGACCAGGACGGCGGCGACGATGATCGCGCCCTTGGCGATCTGCTGGACGTCGCTCTGGAGGTTGTTGAGGGCGAAGATGTTGGTGATGGTGGTGAAGACGAGGACGCCGAGCACGGAGCCGGCGATGGTGCCGCGACCGCCGCTGAGCAGGGTGCCGCCGATGATGGCGGCGGCGATGGCGTCGAGTTCGTACAGGTTGCCGTTGGTGTTCTGGCCGGAGCCCGCCAGGACGATCAGCAGGAAGGCCGCGATGCCGCAGCACAGCCCGGACAGCAGGTAGAGGTAGAGGCGCTGGCGGCGTACGTCGATCCCGGCGAGCCGGGCCGCCTCCGCGTTGCCGCCGACGGCGACGGTGCGCCGGCCGAAGGTGGTGCGGTTCAGCAGCAGCCAGCCGATGACGGTGACGGCGGCGAAGACCAGCACCAGCGGCGGTATGCCGAGGATGTACGCGTCCGGGACGCCGAGGTCGAGGACCGACTGGACGGTGACGATCTGGGTCTTGCCGTCGGTGATCTGGAGGGCGAGTCCGCGCGCCGAGGCGAGCATGGCGAGTGTCGCGATGAAGGGGACCATCCCTCCGTACGCGATGAGCACGCCGTTCACCAGGCCGCAGCCGAGCCCGACCACCACGGCCGTGAAGAGGATGCCCGCGAAGCCGTACTCCTGGGTGGCGACGGTGGTCGCCCAGACGGACGCGAGGGCGACGATCGCGCCGACCGAGAGGTCGATGCCGCCGCTGGTGATGACGAACGTCATGCCGACGGTGACGACACCGATGACGGACGCCTGGGTGAGGACGAGCTGGAGGTTGTTGGTGTCGAGGAACTGGTCGGGCTTGGTGATGCCGCCGACCGCGATCAGTACGGCGAGGACACCGAGCAGGGAGAGGTTGCGGACGTCGGCCCGCAGCCCCAGGGGCGGTCGGCCACCGGCTTTGCCGACGGGTGGTTCGGCGGTCGTGACCGGAGCGGGCTGCGTCATGACGTCGGGCTCCCTTCCATCACAGGGCTTCCATCAGAGGGCTTCCATCACAAGGTCGAGTACGCGGTGTTCGTCGAGCTCCCGGGCGGGCGCGGTGTGCACGACGCGGCCCTCCCGGAGGACCAGCACCCGGTCGGCGAGGCCCAGCACTTCGGGGACCTCGCTGGACACGAGCAGGACGGCGAGCCCGTCGTCGGCGAGGCGGCGGATCACGGCGTACAGCTCGGCGCGGGCGCCGACGTCGACGCCGCGGGTCGGCTCGTCGAGGAGGAGGACGCGGCATCCGCGCAGCAGCCAGCGGGCGAGGACGGCCTTCTGCTGGTTGCCGCCGGACAGGGTGCGGATGCGGGCGTCGGGGTTGTCGGGGCGCAGCGACAGGTCGCGGGTGGCGGCGCGGGCGGCGGTGCGTTCGGCCGCGCGGTCGATCCAGCCGCCGCGCGCGAAGCGGGGCAGGGACGACACGGAGACGTTGCGGGTGACGGATTCGAGCATCAGCAGGCCCTGCGCCTTGCGTTCCTCCGGGGCGAGGCCGAGTCCGGCGCGGACGGCGGCGCGGACGCTGCCGGGGCGCAGGGGGCGGCCGTCGACGAGGACGCGTCCGGCGGTGGGGCGGCGGGCGCCGTAGACGGTCTCCAGGATCTCGGAGCGCCCGGAGCCGACGAGCCCGGCGAGGCCGACGATCTCGCCGGGCCGCAGTTCCAGGTCGACCGGTGCGAACTCCCCTTCGCGGGCGAGCCCTTCGACCTTCAGGACGGGCTCCCCGGCCAGCGGCGCGGCCGAGGGGCGCTCGGGGAAGACGTACTCGACATTCCGACCGGTCATCATGGCAACGATGTCGCGCGTCGGTGTGTCCTTGGCGGGCAGTCCCCCGGCGACGGCCCGGCCGTCCTTGAGGACGGTGACGCGGTCGCCGATGCGGCGGATCTCCTCCAGGCGGTGGGAGATATACACGACGGCGACCCCGTCGGCGGTGAGGTCGGCGACTATCCGGAAGAGGTTGGTGGTCTCGTCGGGGTCGAGGGCGGCGGACGGCTCGTCCATCACGATGAGGCGTACGTCGTGGGAGAGCGCGCGGGCCATGGAGACGATCTGCTGCTGGGCGGCGGACAGGTCGCCCACCGCCCGGGCGGGATCGATCTCCGGGTGGCCGAGGCGGCGCAGCAGGGCGGCGGTGGTGGCGCGTGCGCTGCGGCCGCGCACGACGAACCCGGCGGTGGTGGGCTCGTGGCCGAGGAAGACGTTCTCGGCGACGGACAGGCCTTCCACCAGGTCCAGTTCCTGGTAGATGGTGGCGATGCCGAGGCGCATGGCGGCGATGGGCGACTTGAGCGTGACGTGCTCGCCGCGCCAGGTGATGGTGCCGTCGTCGGGCTGGTGGGCGCCGGCGAGGACCTTGATGAGGGTGGACTTGCCGGCGCCGTTCTGGCCGAGGAGGCAGTGGACTTCGCCGGCCCTGACCTCCAGGTCGACGCCGTCGAGGGCGCGTACGCCGGGGAACGACTTGGTGATGCCGGACATGGTGAGCAGGGGTGGTTCTGGTGCCATGACAATCCCCTCGCGGATGCGGGCGCGTGCGGGTGGTGCCGTGGTTCCGGTGCGGCCGGGTGCGTCAGGCCGGTGAGAACAGGTGGTCGCTGATGAGGCGGGCTGCGCCGATGACTCCGGCGGTGGCGCCCAACTCCCCCAGGACGATGGGGAGGTTGCCGGTGGCCAGGGGCAGGGAGGTGCGGTAGACCTGGGTGCGGACGGCGGCGAGCAGGTTGTGACCGAGACCGGTCACCCCGCCGCCGATCACCACCAGGCCCGGGTTGAAGAAGCTGACGAGCCCCGCGATGACCTGACCGACGCGGTTGCCGCCCTCGCGGATCAGGGCGAGCGAGGTGGCGTCACCGGCGGCCGCGCCCGCGGCGACGTCCACGGCGGTGAGCCGCCCCGCCGCCTCCAGGCGCCGGGCGAGCTCGTCGGACCGGCCGGCCCGCGCCGCGTCCTCGGCGTCCCGGGCGAGCGCGGCACCGCTGAAGTGGGCCTCCAGGCAGCCCCGGTTGCCGCACGCGCAGGCGCGGCCTTCGGGTACGACCTGGATGTGGCCGATGTCGCCGGCGCTGCCCGTCGTACCCCGGTAGACCTCGCCGCCCACGACGATGCCGCAGCCGATACCCGTACCGATCTTGACGCAGAGGTAGTCGCCCACGGAGCGGGCGACGCCCGCGTGCTGCTCCCCCATCGCCATCAGGTTCACGTCGTTGTCCACCATGACCGGGCAGCCCAGCTCCTGGCTGAGCGCCTCCCGGACGGGGAACCCGTCCCAGCCGGGCATGATCGGCGGCGCGACCGGTACGCCCTCGGGGAAGCGGACCGGGCCGGGTACGCCGATCCCGGCGCCGTCGAAGCCCTCGGCGAGGCCGGACGCCCTGAGCTTGGCCGCCATCGCGAGGACCTGCTCGAACACGGCGACCGGTCCGTCGCGTACGTCCATGGGGTGGTTGAGGTGGCCCAGCACCTCCAACTCGGCGTTGGTGACGGCGACATCGATGGAGGTGGCGCCGATGTCGACGCCGAGGAAGCGCAGTTCGGGTGCGAGGCGGATGTTGTGCGACCGCCGCCCGCCGCGGGACGCGGCGAGTCCGTCCGCCACCACGAGCCCGGTCTCCAGGAGCCGGTCGACCTCGACGGCCAGCTTGGAGCGGGACAGGTCGACCTGGTCGCCCAACTGCGCACGGGAGTTGGGGCCGCCGTCGCGCAGCAGCCGCAGCAGTCGTGCCTGGTGCGCGTTGGCGGGTCGAGCCGTCATGCGTCTCACGCGCCCCTCCCCGCCGTCGTGTCCGGCCTTGGTGTGCTGCTTTCGAGGGGGAACGTAGCAGCGCTTTCCCGTAGGGGGAAGAAGTTGCGCGGCAATCCGTACCAACTTTCTCCACAGCCAGGACAAAGCCCCACGCGTGCGTGTCCCCGAGGTGCGCGACCGCACCAGGCGCGTCGCGGTCAGGCGCGTCGCGGTCAGGCGCGTCGTGGTCAGGCGCGTCGCGGTCAGGCGCGTCGCGGTCAGGCGCGTCGCGGTCAGGCGCGTCGCGGTCGGGCGCGTCGCGGTCAGGCGCGTCGCGGTCGGGCGTGAAAAGGCCTGACCGGCACCGTCAGGCCGTGTCGCGGTGGTGGTACGTGGCGCGGGTGTGCTCGGTGTGGGCGCGCATGACTTCCGTGGCGCGCTGCTCGTCACGGGCGGCGATCGCGGCGATCAGTTCGCGGTGCTCGATCCAGGACTGCTTGCCCCGCTGCCGGGCGACCGGCGTGTAGTACCAGCGGACCCGGCGGTCCACCTGGGCGGCCAGCTCGGCGAGGACGACATTGCCCGCGAGCTCCATCACCTTGGCGTGGAACGCGGCGTTCGTGGCCACCGCCTGGTCCACGTCGTCGTCCGCCACCGCCCGCTCGCCCCGCGCGCACAGCTCCTCCAGGGCGGCGATGCCGGCCGTACCGGAGTTGGCGGCGGCCAGCCGCGCGGCCTCCGCCTCCAGGAGCGTGCGCACCGAGAGGAGCTGGTCCGCCTCCTCCTCCGTCGGTTCGTGGACGAACGCACCCTGGGCGGGGCGCAGATCGACCCACCCCTCGGTGTTGAGCCGCTGGAGCGCCTCGCGCACCGGCTGGCGGGAGACCCCGAGGTGGCCGGCCAGCTCGCTCTCGACGAGGTGCTGGCCGGGCCGCAGGGCGCGGGTGGTGATCAGTTCGAGCAGCGCCTCGTAGACGCGCTCGCGCAGCGGGCCGGGCCTCTCCAGCCTCGGTACGGCACCTTGCGGCAGTCCTGCGGACAACATCCGGCCCCCTCGTCTGCAACGGCTGTCTATTGTCTACAGTCTACCGACCGACACCGCCCCGTCACGGAACGCGGACCAACGGAACGCCGACCGCGGAACGAGGACTCACGGAACGCGGACGACCTGGCCCGCGTACGACAGGTTGCCGCCGAAGCCGAAGAGCAGGGCGGGCGCGCCGGAGGCGACCTCGCCGCGCTCGACCAGCTTGCTGAGCGCCATCGGGATGGAGGCGGCCGAGGTGTTGCCGGACTCGGTGACATCGCGGGCGATCACCGCGTTGACCGCGCCGATCTTCTGCGCGACCGGCTCGATGATGCGCAGGTTCGCCTGGTGCAGCACGACCGCCGCCAGCTCCTCGGGCGCGACGCCCGCCCGCTCGCACACCTTCCGGGCGATGGGCGGCAGTTGGGTGGTGGCCCAGCGGTAGACCGCCTGGCCCTCCTGGGCGAAGCGCGGCGGGGTGCCCTCGATGCGGACGGCGTGGCCCATCTCCGGGACGGAGCCCCACAGCACCGGGCCGATGCCGGCCTCGCCGGGCGCCGCCTCGACGACCGCCGCGCCCGCCCCGTCGCCGACCAGGACGCAGGTGGTCCGGTCGGTCCAGTCGGTGACCTCGGTCATCTTGTCGGCGCCGATCACCAGCGCGCGGGTCGCCGAGCCCGCCCGTACGGCGTGGTCGGCGGTCGCCAGCGCGTGGGTGAAGCCGGCGCACACCACGTTGAGGTCCAGCGTCGCGGGCGAGCCCATGCCGAGCCGGGCCGCGACCCGGGCCGCGGTGTTCGGGGAGCGGTCGATCGCCGTGGAGGTGGCGACCAGGACCAGGTCGACGTCGGCGGGGGTGAGCCCGGCGGCGGCCAGCGCCTTGGCGCCCGCGTGGGCGGCCATCTCGTCGACCGTCTCGTCGGGGCCCGCGACATGGCGGGTCCTGATGCCGACCCGGCTGGTGATCCACTCGTCGCTGGTGTCCACCAGGGCGGTCAGGTCGGCGTTGGTCAGGACCTTGGCGGGCTGGTAGTGCCCGAGCGCGGCGATACGAGTGCCAGTCATGCCCGGGACCCCCTTGGTGTGCGGTGTGCGGTGTGCGGTGTGCACGAAGGTGCGGTGTGCTTCGTGCGGGTGCAGGAGGCACCCAGTTTCGTCAGCGACTGGTGAGTAACCGGTCGGGTGAACCAACAGGATTCACGCCCGCCTCTTGGAGAGTCCGCAACATCGCCGGTCCTGGCGGGCATCCCGTGGAAGTCGGAACCCTTGTCGACCGTCCTTCCATACTGTAGACAATATTTCGTCGACAACACACCCTTCCGGTCCCTTGCCTCGGTCCCTCAACCGAACGGAGACCCCCACGTGAAAGTCGCAGTCCTCGGCGCCGGAGCGATCGGCGCCTACGTCGGAGCCGCGCTGGACCGCGCGGGCGCCGACGTCCACCTGATCGCCCGTGGGCCGCACCTGGCGGCCATGAGGCAGCACGGCGTGCGGGTCCACAGCCCGCGCGGCGACTTCACCGCCCGCGTCCACGCCACCGACGACCCGGCGGACGTCGGCCCGGCCGACTATGTGTTCCTGGGGCTCAAGGCCAACTCGTACGCGGCGTGCGGGCCGCTGATCCGGCCACTGCTCCACGACACCACCGCGGTGATCGCCGCCCAGAACGGCATCCCCTGGTGGTACTTCCACCGGCACGGCGGGCCCCACGACGGGCGGCGCGTCGAGAGCGTCGACCCGGGCGGGTCGGTCAGCGCGGTGCTCGCGCCGGAACGGGCCATCGGGTGCGTCGTCTACGCCGCGACCGAGCTGGCCGGGCCCGGCGTCGTACGGCACCTGGAGGGCACCCGCTTCTCGATCGGCGAGCCGGACCGGTCGGTGTCCGAGCGGTGTGTGCGGTTCAGCGAGGCCATGCGGGCCGGTGGCCTGAAGTGCCCGGTGGAGCCGGAGCTGCGCGAGGACATCTGGATCAAGCTGCTCGGCAACATCTCCTTCAACCCGATCAGCGCCCTCGCCCGGGCCACCATGCGCCAGATGTGCCTGCACGGTGGTACGCGGCGGGTCATCGAGCTGATGATGGCCGAGACCCTGGCCGTCGCCGCCGCCCTCGGCTGCCGCCCCGGCATCTCCGTGGAACGCCGCATCGCCGGCGCCGAACGGGTCGGCGACCACCGCACCTCCACGCTCCAGGACCTGGAGAAGGGCAAGCCGCTGGAGCTCGATGTGCTGCTCGCGGCGGTCGTCGAGCTGGCGGACGCCGGGAACGTCCCGGTGCCGACGCTGCGCACGGTGCACGCGCTGTCGGACCTGCTGGCCACGCAGATACAGACGAGGAACGCGGCATGAAGAGGAACTACACCCGCCTGACCCATCCGCTCGTACGCGACGTCAAGGGCGGGCCGCTGCGGCGGGCCACGTGGGACGAGGCGCTGGACCGGGCCGCGGCCGGATTCCGCGCGGCCCGGGGCGCCTTCGGGATGTTCTCCTGCGCCCGCGCCACCAACGAGATGAACTACGTGGCACAGAAGTTCGCCCGCGTGGTCATGGGCACCAACGACGTCGACTCCTGCAACCGCACGTGTCACGCGCCGAGCGTCGCGGGCCTGTCGGCCGTCTTCGGCTCGGGCGGCGGGACGTCGTCGTACGAGGAGGTCGAGCACACCGACGTCATCGTGATGTGGGGCTCCAACGCCCGCTTCGCGCACCCGATCTTCTTCCAGCACGTCCTGAAGGGGATACGGAACGGGGCACGGATGTACGCCGTCGACCCGCGCCGCACCTCCACGGCCGAGTGGGCGGAGGGCTGGCTGGGCCTCAACGTCGGCACCGACATCCCGCTCGCCCACGCCGTCGGGCGCGAGATCATCCACGCGGGCCTGCACAACCGCGCGTTCGTCGAGCGGGCGACGACCGGTTTCGAGGAGTACGCCGAGCTGGTCGAGCCGTGGACCCCGGTCCTGGCCGAGAAGGTCACGGGCGTGCCGGCCGCGGCGATCCGGGAGCTGGCCCACGCCTACGCCCGGGCCGAACGGGCGCAACTGTGCTGGACGCTGGGCATCACCGAGCACCACAACGGCACCGACAACGTCCGCGCGCTGATCAACCTGGCGCTGCTGACCGGCCATGTCGGGCGGTACGGCTGCGGCGTGCAGCCGCTGCGCGGGCAGAACAACGTGCAGGGCGGCGGCGACATGGGGGCCATCCCCAACCGGCTGCCCGGCTTCCAGGACATCCTCGACGACGGCGTACGGCGGAAGTTCGCGTCCTTCTGGGGCACGGAGATCCGGCCGTCCTACGGGCGCACGCTCACCGAGATGTTCGAGGCGATGGAGACCGGCGAGCTGCGGGCGGTGTACTGCATCGGGGAGAACCCGGCGCAGTCCGAGGCCGACAGCGAGCAGGCGATGCGGCGGCTGGCGCGGCTCGACTGCCTGGTCGTGCAGGACATCTTCCTGACGAGGACCGCCGAGTTCGCGGACGTGGTACTGCCCGCGACGGCCGCCTGGTGTGAGACGGACGGCACGACGACCAACAGCGAGCGGCGCGTGCAGCGCGTGCGCAAGGCGCTCGACCCGCCCGGTGAGGCGCGCGAGGACATCGACGTCATCTGCGACCTGGCGCGGCGGCTCGGCCACGACTGGAAGTACCAGGACGCCGAAGCCGTCTGGAACGAGCTGCGGGCGCTGTCGCCGGACCACTGGGGCATGACGTACGAGCGGCTGGAGAAGCACCAGGGCATCCAGTGGCCGTGCCCGGACACCGAACGGCTGGAGCCGTCCTTCCTGCACGGCCGCCTGTGGGAGGCGGACCCGGCCCGGCGGGGCCGGCCGGCGCCCTTCGGGATCGTGCGGCATGACCCGCCCGTCGACCTGACGGACGACCACTACCCGATCCGGCTGACGACGGGGCGGCGGCTCGACTCGTACAACACGGGTGTGCAGAGCGGGAGTTTCGCCTCGCCGCTGCGGCGCGGGGAGTACGTCGAGCTGTGCCCCGAGGACGCGGAGCGGTACGGGGTCGTGGTCGGCGAACAGGTGCGGGTGACGTCCCGGCGGGGGTCGGTGACGGCGCCGGTGTGGGTGGACCCGGCGCTGCGGCCGGGGCTGGCGTTCATGACCATGCACTTTCCGGACGAGGTGGACACCAACCAACTGACGATCGAGGCGAACTGCCCGATCGCGGGGACGGCGGAGTTCAAGGCGTCGGCCATCCGCATCGAACGCATCGAACGCATCGATCACACCGATCGCATCGAGAGGAACTCAGGTGGACCTGCGCTTCGGTGACAGCAAGCCGACCGACGAGGAACGGGAGGCGGTCGACGCGCTGCTGGGCCCGCCGGCCTCGGCCTGGGAGGGCGGCGACGACCGCGCGGACGCGGACCTGCGCTGGGCGCGCGGCGGCCGCGGGGCCCGGGAGCGGCGCGACCAACTGTTGCCGGGGCTGCACGCCCTGAACGACCGGGTGGGCTGGATCAGCGACGGCGGCCTCGACTACCTGTGCCGGCGGTTGACGGTGCCGCCGGCGGAGGCGTACGGGGTCGCCACGTTCTACTCCCTGTTCTCGGTGCGGCCGCGCCCGGCGGCGGTGCTCCACGTCTGCACGGACCTGGCGTGCGCGGCGCGCGGCTCCGCCGGGCTCACAACGGCCCTGGAGTCGCGCCTGGGTCCGCCCGGCACGCCCTCGGACGGTGCCGTGTGGCAGCCGAGCCCCTGCCTGGGCCTGTGCGAACGGGCCCCGGCGGCGCTCCTGCTGCGGGCGGGTGCCCGGCGCGCGGCGGCGGTGGTCGCGCCCGCCTCGGCGGACGCGCTCCAGGAGGCCGTACGGGCGCCGGGGGGCGCCCCCGCCGAACCGAGCGCGCTCATGGCCGTGCCGCAGGCGGGGCAGGAGGGCCTGTCGCTGCTGCGGCGCGTCGGGGTCGTCGACCCGTACAGCCTGGACGACTACCGGGCGCACGGCGGGTACGCCGCGCTGCGCCGGGCGTTCGCGCTGGGGCCGGCCGGGGTCATCCGGGAGGTGACCGAGGCGGGTCTCCTCGGGCGCGGCGGGGCGGCCTTCCCGACGGGCCGCAAGTGGCAGGCGACCGCCGCCCAGCCCGACCGGCCGCACTACCTCGTCTGCAACGCCGACGAGTCGGAGCCCGGCACCTTCAAGGACCGGGTGATCATGGAGGGCGACCCGTACGCGCTGATCGAGGCCATGACCATCGCCGGGTACGCGGTGGGCGCCCACCGGGGCTACCTGTACATCCGCGGGGAGTACCCGAGGGCCACGGAGCGCCTGGAGAACGCCATCGCACGGGCCCGGGAGCGGGGGCTGCTGGGCGACGACGTGCTCGGGCACGGCTACGCCTTCGACATCGAGGTCCGGCGGGGCGCCGGCGCGTACATCTGCGGTGAGGAGACCGCCCTGTTCAACTCCATCGAGGGCCACCGGGGCGAACCGCGCTCCAAGCCGCCGTTCCCCGTGGAGAAGGGCCTGTTCGGCAAGCCGACCGCCGCCAACAACGTCGAGACGCTCGTCAACGTCCTGCCGATCCTCACGGGCGGCACGGAGTTCGCCGAGACCAAGCTGTTCTGCGTGTCGGGGAACGTGGCCCGGCCGGGGGTGTACGAGCTGCCGTTCGGGGCCACGCTGGGCGAACTGCTGGAAGTCGCGGGCAGGCCGGAGCGGATGCGGGCGATCCTGCTGGGCGGGGCGGCGGGCGGCTTCGTACGCCCCGACGAGCTGGACATCCCGCTCACCTTCGAGGGCACCCGGGCCGCCGGCACCACCCTGGGCTCGGGCGTCGTCCTCGTCCTGGACGACACCGTCGACCTGCCGCGCGTCCTGCTCCGTATCGCCGAGTTCTTCCGGGACGAGTCGTGCGGCCAGTGCGTGCCCTGCCGGGTCGGCACGGTACGGCAGGAGGAGGCGCTGCACCGGATCAAGGACCGTACCGGCGCCGCGGCGGCCGACGACATCGCCCTGCTGCGCGAGGTCGGCCAGGCCATGCGGGACGCCTCGATCTGCGGTCTCGGGCAGACCGCCTGGAACGCCGTCGAGTCCGCCATCGACCGCCTGGGGGCCTTCGAATGACCGCCGTACCGCTCCACTTCCCGCGCCGTCTCGTCGAGTTCACCCTCGACGGCGAGCCCGTGCGCGTCCCGGAGGGGGCCACCGTCCTGGACGCCTGCCGGGCCGCCGGCAAGGACGTACCGACCCTGTGCCACGGCGACACGCTCACACCCAAGAACGCCTGCCGGGTCTGCGTCGTCGAGGTCGAGGGCGCCCGCACGCTCGCCCCCGCCTGCTCGCGCCGCGCCGAGCCCGGGATGACCGTCCGCACGGACACCGAGCGGGCCCGGCACAGCCGGAAGGTCGTGCTGGAGCTGCTGGCCTCCTCCGTGGACCTGTCGACGACACCCCGGGTCCAGGAGTGGATCAAGGAGTACGAGGCGAAGCCGGACCGTTTCGGCCCGGACGCTGCCCGCCTCAACGAGGACCCGAGGATCGACAACGACCTGTACGTCCGCGACTACGACAAGTGCGTTCTCTGTTACAAGTGCGTCGACGCGTGCGGCGAGCAGTGGCAGAACACCTTCGCCATCTCCGTCGTGGGCCGGGGATTCGACGCCCGTATCGCCGTCGAGCACGACGCGCCGCTCACCGACTCCGCTTGCGTGTACTGCGGCAACTGCGTCGAGGTGTGCCCGACGGGCGCGCTCAGCTTCAAGAGCGAGTTCGACATGCGGGCGGCCGGTACGTGGGACGAGTCGCGGCAGACCGAGACGACGACGGTCTGCGCGTACTGCGGAGTCGGCTGCAACCTCACCCTTCACGTGCAGGACAATGAGATCGTCAAGGTCACCTCGCCGCACGACAACCCGGTGACCCACGGCAACCTCTGCATCAAGGGCCGTTTCGGCTACCAACACGTTCAGAACCGGGACTGATCAGCATGGGACGGGTCACCGAGCGCCGCCGCGTCATCCGCATCCGGGACGGAGCCGTCTCGACCCGTCCGGACACCCTGGTCGCCGAGGAGCCGCTGGAGATCCGGCTCAACGGCAAGCCGCTCGCCATCACCATGCGCACACCGGGGGACGACTTCGCGCTGGCGGCCGGCTTCCTCGTCAGCGAGGGCGTCCTCGGGTCGGCGCAGGACGTCCGGAACATCGTGTACTGCGCCGGCGCCAAGGACGACGGGACCAACACGTACAACGTGGTGGACGTCCAGCTCGCCCCCGGCGTGGCCGTCCCGGACATCACGCTGGAGCGGAACGTCTACACCACGTCCTCGTGCGGCCTGTGCGGCAAGGCCAGCCTGGACGCCGTCCGCACCACCGCCCGCTTCCCGCTCGCCGACACTCCCCCGGTCCGCGTCGATCCCGAGCTGCTCGCCGCCCTCCCCGACCGGCTGCGGGAAGCGCAGAAGGTCTTCGACCGGACGGGCGGGCTGCACGCGGCGGCGCTGTTCTCGGAAGGCGGCGAGCTGCTCGACGTACGGGAGGACGTCGGCCGGCACAACGCGGTGGACAAGCTGGTCGGCCGCGCGCTGCGGGAGGACCTGCTGCCGCTGGACCGGGCGATCCTGCTGGTGTCGGGGCGGGCGTCGTTCGAGCTGGCGCAGAAGGCGGTGATGGCGGGTATCCCGGTGCTGGCGGCGGTGTCGGCGCCGTCGTCGCTCGCCGTGGACCTGGCCGCCGGGGCGGGCCTGACGCTGGTCGGCTTCCTGCGCGGCCGGAACATGAACGTGTACGCGGGTGAGGACCGGATCGCCCTGGCCGAGCCGGCCTCCCGGGGCTGACCCTCCCGGGGCTGACGGTCCGCCCGCTGCACGGGCCGGCGCCGGCCGGCGGGGTGCGCCCCCTGCGCCGGCCGGTTCCGCGCCCCTACTTCCTCGGCGGGTCGATCATCTGGAGCGTGAGCGTGTCCGGGGGCTCCGCGATGCCCGGCCCGCCCGCCTCCACCCAGGTGAGGATGTCGTCCAGGCAGTCGTCGTCGAGGGCCCAGCCGATCCAGGCGGCGCGGGCGCCCCGCCGCCGGCCCTCGGTGGAGGGCTGGACGACCACCACGTTGGCCTGGCCGCACGGGCCGAGGCAGTCGCTGGTGCGGACGGCGAGCCTGCCGCCGGAGGCCGCGGCGGCCGCGCGCAGCCTGGCGAGCTGGCCGGCGTGGTCGGTGCCGGGGCGTTTACGGGCGTCGCCGCAGCAGCAGCCGCGGCAGACGACCAGGGAGCAGGGGCGGGTGGCGCCGGGCCGTATCCAGGTGCGGTTCACCGGGCCGCGCCCCGGGCGTCGAATGAGGGCATGACCTCACGTTATCGACCTACGTGATCATCATGGGCCGGTGGGGTGCACGATCCGCTCCAGCAGGGCGGTGAACCGTTCGCGGTCGGCGGGGTCGAGGGGCGCCAGCAGTTCGGCGTTGGCCCGGTCGGCGGCGGCTTGGCAGCGGCGGAGGCGGCGGGTGCCGTCGGCGGTGACGGTGATGGCGTTCTTGCGGCGGTCCGTGGGGTCCGGGGTGCGCGTGACCAGGCCGTCGCCCTGGAGGTCGTTGAGGATGCCCACCATGTCCTTGGGGTCGATGGCGAGGCTGCGCCCGAGTTCGGCCTGGGCGACCGGGCCGCGTTCGGCGACGGCGGCCAGCACGGCGTGGTGCCACATCTTCATGCCCTCCTCGGCGAGGGCCTCGGCGACCAGCGCCCGGCCGCGGGTGGCGGCACGGCCGAGGAGCCAGCTCGGGAGGGTGGCGATGCGGGCGGGGGCGGGCGGGGTGTCGGCCATGCCGCCAGCCTATCCATAAACCGTTGGGCTCACCAACGATCTCTCCGTATCGTTGGTCATCCCAACGATCAGAGGGCGAGGTGTCGCGCCATGCGGCGTGTGCGGTACGAGGTCAACGGCGGCCCCGAGGTGCTGTTCCTGGAGCACGTCCCGGAACCCGTGGCCGGTCCGGGCGAGCTGCTGGTGCGGGTGGAAGCGATCGGAGTGAGCCTGCCCGCCGTGAAGCGGGTGCGGGAGGCGGCCGGGCCGCTGCCGCTGGGCGGCGAGGTGGCCGGGACGGTGGAGGCGGTCGGCGACGGGGTGACCGGCTTCGCGGCCGGGGACCGGGTGACGGGCGTCTGCTTCGCGCACGGGTACGCCGAACTCGCCGTCGTCCACGCCTCGATGGCCTCGCTCGTCCCGGACGGCGCGACGGCGGTCGACGCGGTGGCGCTGGTGCGCGGCGGGCTGGTCGCGCGGGGGGCGTGGGAGGCGGCGCGCCCGGTGGCGGGCGAGTCGGTGCTGGTGACGGGCGCGGCGAGCGGCGTGGGGCAGCTCACGGTGCAGCTCGCCCGGCTGGCGGGGGCCTCGCGGGTGGTCGCGGCAGCGGGGTCGGCCGCCAAGGCGGAGTTCCTGTACGGGCTCGGCGCGGATCAGGTGGTGACGTACCGGGACTCCTCATGGGGCGAGCCGGTCGACATCGTGCTGGACGCCGTGGGCGGAGCGCTGCTCACGCCCGCGATCGCCGCTCTCGCTCCGGGCGGGCGGCTGGTGGCGTACAGCTCCGGCGGCGGCACGGTCGAGGCGTACGACCTGCTCGCCGGCGCCAAGTCGGTGATCGGCTTCCAGATGGCCCACCTGGTCCGCACCCGGCCCGGCGCGTACGCCGCCTGGCGGGACGAGCTGTGGCACCTCCACGCCACCGGCCGCCTCCGCGCCCGTGTGCACGCGGAACTCCCGCTGGCCGAGGCCGCCGAGGCCCACGCGCTCATCGAGTCCCGCGCCAACCAGGGCAAGGTGGTGCTGGTCCCGTGACGGCAGCCCTCAGCGGCGGGCGGACTCCGCCCGGCACATGTCCACCGCGAGCGGCTCCGGCGAGGCGGACGCCGGGTCGTTCGCACGGCGCTTGGCGATGACCGCGCAGACCATCAACTGCATCTGATGGAAGAGCATCAGCGGCAGGACGGCGAGCGAGGCGTGCGCACCGAACAGGACGCTCGCCATCGGCAGGCCCGCCGCCAGGCTCTTCTTCGACCCGGCGAACTGGATCGCGATCCGGTCCTCCCGGCCGAACCCGAGCCGCCCGGCCCCGTACCAGGTGAGCGCCAGCATCACGGCGAGCAGCACCGCCTCGACACCGAGCAGGGCCGCGAGCCGGGCCGGGGTTACCTGGTGCCAGACGCCCTGGACCATGCCCTCGCTGAACGCGGTGTAGACGACGAGCAGGATCGAGCCCCGGTCGACGTACCCCAGCACCTTCTTGTGCCGGGTGAGAAAACCCGCCACCCAGCGGCGCAGCGCCTGCCCCGCCAGGAACGGCACCAGGAGCTGCGCGACGATCCGCAGCAGCGAGTCCGCCGAGAAGCCGCCGGCGGTGCCGCCCAGCAGCAGGGCCGCCAGCAGGGGCGTGAGGACGATCCCGGCCAGCGACGAGAAGGAGCCCGCGCAGATCGCGGCGGGCACGTTGCCGCGCGCCATCGACGTGAAGGCGATCGACGACTGGATCGTGGACGGCACCAGGCACAGGAAGAGCAGCCCGCCGTACAGGGCGGGCGTCAGTACGGCCGGGACCAGGCCCCTGGCGGCCAGGCCCAGCAGCGGGAAGACCACGAAGGTCGCCGCCAGCACGGTCACGTGGAGGCGCCAGTGCCGCAGTCCGTCCAGCGCCTCGCGGGTGGACAGCCGCGCCCCGTACAGGAAGAACAGCAGCGCGATCGCGCCGGTGGAGATCCCGCCGACGGCGTCGGCGGCCGCGCCGGAGGCGGGGAGCAGCGCCGCGAGGGCCACCGTCGCGACCAGCGCCAGGATGTACGGGTCGATCGGCAGACGGAGGCGCGGGGCCAGGGGTCGGCGGCGGGTCATGTGCTCCACGTGCTCTCGGTTCAGGTCGTGCCCTCTCCATCGTCCATGCGATCGAGCCGATCGGGAATCCCGTACACCGCTCTGACTGTCATCACGTTCCGCGATGACCGCGCTAGCCTGGAGACGTGTACGAGCCGACGCAACTGCGCACCTTCCTGGCCGTGGCTCAGACCCTGAGCTTCACCCAGGCCGCCCGCCGCCTCGGGCTGCGCCAGTCGACGGTCAGCCAGCACGTGCGGAAGCTGGAGGAGGCGGCGGGGCGCGCGCTGTTCACCCGGGACACCCACAGCGTGGAGCTCACGGAGGACGGCGAGGCGATGCTCGGCTTCGCCCGGACGATCCTGGCGGCCCACGAGCGGGCGGCGGCGTTCTTCACCGGTACGCGGCTGCGCGGGCGGCTGCGTTTCGGGGTGTCGGAGGACTTCGTGCTGACCCGGCTGCCCGAGATCCTGGAGTCGTTCCGGCGCGAGCACCCCGAGGTGGACCTGGAGCTGACGGTGGGCCTGTCCGGCACGCTGCACGAGCAACTGGCCGCCGGCCGGCTGGACCTGGCCCTCGCCAAGCGGCGCGGCGGCGACACGCACGGCCGGCTGGTCTGGCACTCCACGCTGACGTGGATCGGCTCGCCCCAACTGCGCCTGGACCCGGAGCGCCCGGTTCCGCTGATCGTCTTCCCGCCGCCGGGCATCACCCGGGCGCGCGCCCTGGAGGCGCTGGAGGCGCACGGCCGCCCGTGGCGGATCGTCTGCACGAGCACGAGCCTGAGCGGCCTGATCGCGGCCGCCCGCGCGGGCCTGGGCGTGATGGCCCACACCCGTGGCCTGATCCCGCCGGGCCTGACCCCGCTCCCGGCCCGGGCGGGCCTGCCGGAACTGGGCGACGTGGACTTCGTCCTCCTGCACGGCCGCCCCAGGGGCACGGCCCAGGAGGCGGCGGACGCCCTGGCGGCAGCGATCCTCGCGGGCGGCGACCGGCTGCACCGGTAGCCGCCGTACGTGATGGCGCGTGAGCGCGGCGTGCCGCGTGAGCGTGGCGTACAGATTCCGTGGAGATTCCGGGACCCGCTACTTACCCGGTGGTCAGTAGCGTGCCCACACCCACCCCCGTGGCCGGGCACTTAGCTCCTGACCTGTGGCGATGTCGTACGGACAGGGTTCACGAAGGCCCTCCCGCGCGGGTCCGGCGTGGGGTACCGTCACCCTCCGCCGTGCGGAGCACCCCCCAAGGAGCAGGCCATTGCGCGAGTTCACTGTCCCACCCGTGGCGACGGCTCCCCTGGTCGGCGGACTTGCTGATTCCGTATTCGAGCACGCCGTGGACGACCCGGACCGGGTCGCACTGGGCCGCAAGGACGCGGACGGCCGCTGGGTCGACGTCACGGCCGCGCGGTTCCGGGACGAGGTGCTGGCGCTCGCCAAGGGGCTGCTCGCGGACGGCGTACGGTTCGGCGACCGGGTCGCCATCATGGCGCGGACGCGCTACGAGTGGACGCTGTTCGACTTCGCGTTGTGGACGGTCGGTGCGCAGTCCGTGCCCGTCTACCCCACCTCCTCCGCCGACCAGGTCCACTGGATGCTGCACGACGCCGAGGTGACCGCGTGCGTGGTGGAGCACGAGGACCACGCCATGACCGTCGGCTCGGTGGTCGACCGGCTGCCCCGGCTGAAGCGGCTGTGGCAGCTCGACGCCGGGGCGGTCGCCGAACTGGTGGAGGCGGGCGCGCGCATCGACGAGGAAGTGGTGCAGCGGCACCGGCGGGCGGTGACGCCCGAGTCGATCGCCACGATCATCTACACATCCGGGACGACGGGCCGCCCCAAGGGGTGCGTGCTGACCCACGCCAACTTCATGTTCGAGGCGGACACCCTGGTCAGCCGGTGGGAGCAGGTGTTCCACTCCAAGCCCGGCGACGAGGCGTCGACGCTGCTGTTCCTGCCGCTCGCGCACGTCTTCGGGCGGATGGTGGAGGTGGCGGCGGTCCGCAAGCGGGTGAAGTTCGGCCACCAGCCGCAGCTCGCGGCCGGGCCCCTGCTGGCCGATCTGGCGGCGTTCCGGCCGACGTTCGTGCTGGCCGTCCCGTACATCTTCGAGAAGGTCTACCAGGCGGCGCGGCGCCGAGCGGAGGCGGACGGGCGGCTGGGTCCCTTCGACAAGGCCGTCGAGGTGGCGGTGCGGTACGCGGAGGCGCTGGAGAACAAGGCGTTCGGGCTGGGGCCCGGCCCGTCGGCGGCGCTGCGGGTGCAGCACCAGTTCTTCGACAAGGTGGTGTACGGCAAGGTCCGCGACGCGCTGGGCGGCCGGGTGCGGCACGCGATGTCGGGCGGGTCGGGGATGGCCCGGCGGCTGGGGCTGTTCTTCGAGGGCGCGGGCGTGACCGTGTACGAGGGGTACGGGCTGACGGAGTCGGCGTCGGCGGCCACCGCGAACCCGCCCGAGCGGACGAAGTACGGCACGGTCGGGCCGCCCATCCCGGGGACGACGGTGCACATCGCGGAGGACGGCGAGGTGTGGCTGCGCGGCCCGCACGTCTTCTCGGGCTACCTGGGCGACCCGGCCGCGACCGCCGCCGTGCTCCGGGACGGCTGGCTGGCGACCGGTGATCTGGGGGCGCTCGACGAGGACGGCTATCTGACCATCACCGGGCGGAAGAAGGAGATCCTGGTGACGTCGGGCGGCAAGAGCGTGTCGCCGGCCGCCCTGGAGGAGCGGGTACGGTCCCATCCGCTGGTGGCGCAGTGCATCGTGGTCGGCAACGACCGCCCGTACATCGCCGCCCTGGTCACCATCGACCAGGAAGCCGTGGAGCACTGGCTCGCCATGCAGAACCGGGCGCCCCTGCCGCCCGCCGAACTGGTGCGGGACCCCGCGCTGGAGACGGAGATCCGGCGGGCGGTGGTGGCGGCGAACACGCTGGTGTCGCAGGCGGAGTCGATCCGTACGTTCCGCATCCTGGCGCATCCGTTCTCGGAGGAGCACGGCCTGCTGACGCCGTCGCTGAAGCTGAAGCGGAGGGCTATCGAGGCGGCGTACGCGGCGGAGGTCGACGCCCTGTACCGGTGATGAGCCTCACCGGTGAGGGGCGTCAGCCGATCGTCACCTTGAGGATCCGGTCCGAGCCCGCCGGCTGCCCGCCGTTACCGTCCGCGTTGGTCGTGGACAGCCACAGGTCCCTGCCGCCGGGCACCGTGGTGACAGTGCGCAGCCTGCCGTAGGTGCCGACGTAGTACGCCGTCGCCGTGCCGACGTTCTCGTTGCCGGCGTTGATGGGGATGCGCCAGAGCCGTTGGCCGCGCAGGGACGCCATGTAGACGGCGCCGTCGGCGACGGCGATGCCGCTGGGGGACGCTTCGGCGACGCCCCAGGTCTTCTTGGGGTTGGTCATGCCGGCCACATTGCAGGTGCCTTCGCAGGTGGGCCAGCCGTAGTTGGCGCCGGGCTTGATGAGGTTGAGCTCGTCGCGGGAGTTCTGGCCGAGTTCGGCCTCCCACAGCCGCCCCTGCGCGTCGAAGGCGAGGCCCTGCGGGTTGCGGTGGCCCATGCTGTACACGAGGGTGCCGAAGGGGTTGCCGGGGGCGGGCCTGCCGTCCTTGGTCATGCGGAGGATCTTGCCGTTGAGGGAGTTCCGGTCCTGGGCGAGCGAGGTGACCTGGGCGTCGCCGGTGGAGGCGTACAGGTATCCGTCGGGGCCGAAGGCGAGCCGTCCGCCGTTGTGGTAGCGGGCCTTGCGGATGCCCTGCACGAGCGTGGTGTAGCCGGTGAGCGTGGTCCCGTCGTAGGTCATGCGGGCGATCCGGTTGCCCTCCGACGACGTGTGCATGAAGTAGACGTGCCTGGTGGTGGCCCAGTCGGGGTCGACGGCCACGCCCATGAGGCCGCCTTCGCCGCCGGTGGTCTGGGAGTTGGGGACGGTGCCGATCCGGGTGCGGGCGCCGGAGGGAGTCACCTTCCAGACCGTGAAGGTGTCGCGTTCGGTGACGAGGGCGGCGGAGCCGTCGGGCAGCCAGTGGGTGCCCCAGGGGATGGTCCAGCCGGTGGACAGGGTGGTGACGCCGGTGGGTTGGCTCGCGGGGGCGGTCGCGGCGGAGGACGGCGTTATGAGGCCGGCGAGCAGCGCGGCGGCGCCGAGGGCGGCCGCGAGCAGGGTGGGGCGCGTGGGGGTCATCGGGGTCCTTCCGTGCGGTAGGAGTATCCGGAGTCGGTGCTCACGCCGGCCGCGTCGACGAGGGCGGTGACCAGCCCGTGGTCGGGGGACTTGCGGCAGACGGGGTCGGTGCGGGTGGCGTCGCCGGTCAGGGCGTACGCCTGGCAGCGGCAGCCGCCGAAGTCGGTGGTGCGCAGCTCGCAGCTCCGGCACGGTTCGGCCATCCACTCCTCGCCCCGGTACGCCGTGAACGCCGGGGACTCGCGCCAGATCCAGTCCAGGGCGTGGTCCTTGACGTTCGGCGCGCCGAGCCCGGGCAGGGCGGCGGCGGCCGGGCAGGGCAGGACCGTGCCGTCGGGGTGGACGGTCAGCGACAGGGCGCCCCAGCCGCCCATGCAGGGCTTGGCGGTGCCGTCCACGTAGTCGGGCACGACCCACACCAGGTCCAGGCGCCCGGCCAGCCGCTCGCGCCACCGGGCGACGGCGTCCCGCGCCCGGGCCACCTGTGCCCGGCCGGGCAGCAGTGCCGCGCGGTTGCGCAGCGCCCAGCCGTAGAACTGGGTGTTGGCCAGCTCGACGCGCTCGGCGCCCCAGGCGAGGGCCAGCTCCACGAGGTCGTCCAGCGCGTCGAGGCTGGCCCGGTGCAGGACGACGTTGAGGCCCAGCGGCAGCCGTGCCTCGCGTACGAGCCTGGCGGCGCGCTCCTTGGCGGTGAACGCCCTGGCTCCGGCGATGCGTTCGGCGGCGCCGGCGTCGGTGTGCTGCACGGACAGTTGGACGCTGCGCAGCCCGGCCGCCACCAGGCCGCGCAGCCGTGTCGCGGTGAGCCCGACGCCGCTGGTGACGAGCTGGGTGTGGATGCCGGTGCCGTCGGCGGCGGCCACGATGGCGTCCAGGTCGCGGCGCAGCAGCGGCTCGCCGCCCGACAGGTGGGTCTGGACGACGCCGAGCGCGGCGGCCTGCCGGAAGACGTCCGCCCACTGCCCGGCCGTCAACTCGGTGCTTCTGGGCAGCAGTTCGAGCGGGTTGGAGCAGTAGGCGCAGCGCAGCGGGCAGGCGTGGGTGAGTTCGGCGAGCAGGGCCCAGGGCGGTTGGGGCGGCTGTGTCATGTGAGCCAGCCCTCCTCCCGTAGCCGCCCGAGGAAGGCGGGCACCTCCTCGGCGACGGGCGCGTCCGGGTGGCGGGCCCGGAGTGCGGCGACGATGCCGTCGACGTCCCATTCGCCGTCGCAGAGCCGTACGACGGACCCGGCGTTGCCGTGCAGGACGACCACGCGTTCGGGCAGCACCAGCAGGTCGGTGCCGCGCACATGGTCGTGCCGGAGCATCACCGACCGGCGCAGTGCCGGTCGCCACGTACCGCTGTCGCTCGCGCTCATGCCCGCCCCCCGGCTTCGACGGCGTCCAGCAGCGACCACAGCACGTCGCATTTGAAGGCGAGCGCGGCCACCGCCCGTTCCTGTTCCTCGCGGGTGCGGGCCCAGTCGAGGACCAGGGCGAGCGCTTCGGCGCTGTCGCGGCTGCCCTGTCCGATCCGGTTCTGGAAATAGGCCAGCCCGTCCGCTTCGATCCACGGGTAGTGCGTCTCGAACGCCTGGATGCGGGTGCGCATGATGCTGGGCGCGGACAGTTCGGTGAGGGAGGCGGCGACGGCTTCGAGCCGGGGGCGCAGCCGGCAGAAGTTGACGTAGCCGTCGACGGCGAGCCGTACGCCGGGCAGCACCTCGTCGCCCGATTGGAGGCGGGCCCGGTCGATGCCGGCGGCCTCGCCGAGCCGCAGCCAGCGCTCGATCCCCCCGTCGCCCTCCTTCTCGCCGTCGTGGTCCTGGATGCGCCGCAGCCAGGCGCGGCGCAGCGCGGGTGTGTCGAACTTGGCGAGGATCAGGGCGTCCTTGACGGGGATGTGGCGCTGGTAGTGGAAGCGGTTGAGGATCCACCGGCGCACCTCGGCGGGGGTGAGGGTGCCGTCGTGCATGCGGACGTTGAAGGGGTGGCGGTCGTGGTAGCGGTCGGCGGCGACGGCGCGCAGCCGGGCCGTGAACTCCTCGGGTGTCAGGGGCTGTTGGCTCACAGCTCGATCACCATCCGGTCGGCGGCGACGCCGATGCCCTGGTCCGCGAGCAGCGCGTGCTGCGGGGCGGCGGGGTCGGCGAGGGGGTTGGTGTTGTTGAGGTGGGTGTAGAGGCAGCGGGTGCCCAGGGCGGCCAGCCGGCGGGCGGTGCCGTGCGGTCCGTCGATGGGCAGGTGCCCCATGCCGGTGGCGGTCCTGGTGGAGATGCCGGTGCGTACGGGTTCGTCGTCGTCCCAGAAGGTGCCGTCGACGATGACGCAGTCGGCCTCCTCGACGGCGTCCTGGAACGCGTCGGTCCAGGCGGCGAGCGCGGGTGCGTAGACGAGGGCCCGGCCGGTGTCCGTGTCGCGCAGCCGGAGGGCGACGACCCAGGTGGGGTCGTCGGGCCCGGCGCCGGCGGCGGCGTACCGGGGGCGTTTGGCGGAGACCGGCACGGCGTCGATCTCGATCGTCCCGCCGGGGTTGAGCGGCTGCGGCCTGGCGCCCAGCTCGCGCCACTCGACGCGGGTGTAGGGGGCGAGGGTGTCGCCGAGGCGGAGGCGGTCGGTGAGCGCGGTGCGAACGGGCGGGGTGGCGAGGATCTCGAAGCCGTCGGCCTCGCGGAGGCGGGCGATGCCGAGGGTGTGGTCGAGTTCGGCGTCGGTGAGGACGACGCCCGCGAGGGGCGTGTCGCGGGGGCCGGGCCCCGGCCGCAGTCCGGAGCTGTCCTCGATCTGTTCGCCGAGGTCGGGGGTGGCGTTGACGAGGTACCAGGAGCCCTCGTCCGCGCGGAGGGCGAGCGAGGCGTGGCGGCGGCGCCGCTCGGGGTGGGCGCGTGCCCCGGCGCAGCCGGGACACGCGCAGTTCCACTGGGGCAGCCCGCCGCCCGCCGCGGTGCCGAGCACCTGGAGCAGCATGGCGGTGGGTCTACCGGTCGGCGAGGAAATAGGCGGTGACTTCGAGGCCGGTCTCCACGACCGTGTACTCGGGGGTCTGCCAGGCGGCCGGGGTGGCGGCCGTCTCCTCGGCGTTCTCGTGGGGCGTGAAGGATTCCTGCATGGCCGGACCTGCTTTCCTGAGAGGTGGGGGTTCAGGAGTGCCGAACGCGGCTATTCAACCGTTCAGATGGCTGCATCGCGTTCAGCGACGTGCAATAGAGTCGCGCGTTGACGGGACGCGGTCAATGGCACGGTTATGGGAACGCGCCGGGAGTACGGCGGGAACACGTTCCAGGATGTGATCGTTGTCCCTGGGAGTACCGAACCTGTTAGTACCAACCGACGACGTTAGGATCGACCGCTCGTGACCAAGGTCCCCTCCATCACCCTCAACAACGGCGTCGCCATGCCGCAGCTCGGTTTCGGTGTCTGGCAGGTGCCCGACGACGAGGCGGCGAACGCGGTGGGCACGGCCCTCGAAGCCGGATACCGCAGCATCGACACCGCGGCGATCTACGGGAACGAGAAGGGCACCGGCGAGGCCATCGCCGCCTCCGGCATCGCCCGCGACGAGCTCTTCGTCACCACCAAGGTCTGGAACAGCGAGCACGGCCACGACGCGACGCTGCGCGCGTTCGACGAATCCCTGGCCAGGCTGGGGCTCGATTACGTCGACCTGTACCTGATCCACTGGCCGGTGCCCTCGCGGGACGCGTACGTCGACACGTACAAGGCGCTCGAAAAGATCCACGCGGACGGCCGCGCCAAGGCGATCGGCGTCTCCAACTTCCTGCCCGGGCACCTGGAGCGCCTCCTCGACGAGACCTCCGTCGTACCGGTGCTCAACCAGATCGAGCTCCACCCCCGGCTCCAGCAGAGCGAGTCCCGGGCCTTCCACGCCCGCCACGGCATCCGGACCGAGGCCTGGTCCCCGCTGGGCCAGGGCAGGGGCCTGCTGGAGGTCCCGACGATCGTGGCGGTCGCCCGGAAGCACGAGCGCACGCCCGCCCAGGTGGTGCTGCGCTGGCACCTCCAGCTCGGCAACATCGTGATCCCCAAGTCCGTGACCCCCTCCCGGATCCGGGAGAACATCGACGTCTTCGACTTCGAGCTGGACGCCGACGACCTGGCGGCCTTCGCCGCCCTCGACGAGGGCAAGCGGCTGGGCCCGGACCCGGCCACGTTCGGCCAGGGCTGAGCGCCGGTCGCGCGGACGGCGCAGCCGCCTGCGGGCGGCCGCGCCGGCCGGGTCACGGGTGGGGTCAGGTGGTCAGCAGGCGGTTGAAGAACGACCGGTACTGGCGCAGCGCCTTGCGGAGGTCCTCGGTGTCGACCTCCTCCCCGCGGTTCCACTGACCCTCCAGGTCCTTCTTGTGGTCGGCGAACGTCGAGGCCAACTGCTGCATGACGTCCGCGACGAGCGCGTCGGCCTTGTGCACGGCCTCACGAGGGTCGTCGACGAACTGGGTCTGGATCTCCTGCCAGCGGTCCCGGAAGCCCTCCTCGTCCCCCTCGTCCAGGAGCCGCGGTGTCTCGTCCTCGCTCGGGACGGCCACGTCCGGGGTCGTGGACGGTTCCGCCTCGGCCGCCCCGGCCGGCTCGGCGGTGCTTTCGAGCGGGTAGGCGGGGGCGTCCGGCGGCCCCTCGGTGGCTTCACCCGCGCCGCCCGGCTGGGCGATGTCCTCGGTGGACAGGCCGCTCTCGCCGGGTCCTGGTATGTCCTCGCGTTGCATCTCTCCTCCTCCACTGAGTTCCACCGGGGCTCGCCGGGTCAGGCCGGGGCCCGGTGGGACTGGCCCCCGTCGGACAGCAGCTCGTCGAAGAGGGCGCGGTAGTGCACCATGGCCCCGCGCAACTGCTCGGTCGTGGCCTGGTGCTTCATGCTCAGCCTGTTGATCTCGTGCGCGGCCCGGTAGTGCTCGATCGTGCGGCCGTGCTCGACCGAGAGGTCCTTCAGCCGCTGCTCCAGGCCCTCGGTCGGGTAGCCGCGCTCCCTCATCAGGGAGGTCACCAGGAGGTCCGCGTCCTGCACGGCGTCCTCCGGGCGGTCCACGAACTCGCCCTGGACGTCGGCCCAGTTGCGGCTGTAGCGGTCCCGGACGTCACCCGGCAGCGGCTTGATGTCCAGCTCGTCGTGGCGTTTCTCGCGGGCGCTCAGATCGCGCTCGGCGGCGATCCGGCTTCCGGTGTCCTCGACCGTCCTGTCGTACTCCGGTCCGAAGCGCTCGCGCAGGCGCCGGCTGCGGAAGCCGAGGAAGGCCACCACGGCCAGGGCGGCCAGGATCAGCGCGACGGGAATGACGATCGCCAGGAGGGTTCCTGTCGACATGGGACCGACCCCCTCACTCATGTCCGATTTGCCCCATTCAGGGTATCGCCGACACTCTGTCGCCGAAACGGCCGCGGGCGAGGTGCTGCCCCTAGGGCGAAATGATTGTCATTAGCCGCTACGGCTAATGTGTCGCTCCATGAACCGAGCCGCCCCCGTGCGGGAACGCCCGCCCGGCGCGATACCGCCGTCCGTCGCCGTCACCGGCGCCGTATCGCTGCTGCTGATCGGCGCCCTCGCGCTGCCGGTGCTGAACCACCCCGGCTTCCGGGCATGGCAGACCGTCTGCGTGGCGCTCACCGTGCAGGCGCTGCCCTTCCTGCTCTTCGGCACGGTCGTCTCGGGCGCCGTCAACGCCTTCGTCCCGGCCCGGATCCTCAGCAGGGCGCTCCCCCGCAACCCCGCACTCGCCGTGCCCGTCGCCGGTGCGGCCGGCGTGGTGCTGCCGGGCTGCGAGTGCGCCTCCGTGCCGGTCGCGGGGAGCCTGATCCGGCGCGGGGTCACCCCGGCGGCGGCGTTCGCGTTCCTGCTCTCCGCTCCCGCGGTCAACCCCGTCGTCCTCGTGTCCACCGCCGTCGCCTTCCCCGGCCAGCCGGGCATGGTCGCCGCCCGGCTCGTCGCCTCCCTCGCGACGGCGGCGACCATGGGCTGGCTGTGGCTGAAGTGGGGCCGCTCCGAGTGGCTGAGGATGCCCGCGCGGCACACCGGCCACCGGGCCGGGCACAGCCGCTGGGAGGAGTTCCGGGTGGGTTTCCAGCACGACTTCCTGCACGCGGGCGGCTTCCTCGTCGTCGGCGCGATGGCGGCGGCCACCTTCAACGTGCTCGTACCGCGCTCCGTGCTGGACGTCTTCGCCGGCTCCCCCTGGCTGTCGGTGCTGTTCCTCGCCGCACTCGCGATCGTCCTCGCCGTGTGCTCGGAGGCCGACGCCTTCGTCGCCGCGTCGCTCACCGGCTTCTCCCCCACCGCACGGCTGACCTTCATGGTGGTGGGCCCCATGGTCGACGTGAAGCTGATCGCCCTTCAGGCCGGAACCTTTGGCCGGGCCTTCGCGATGCGCTTCTCGGCGGCGACCGCCGTGGTGGCCGTGGCGTGCGCCTGCCTGACGGGGTGGTGGCTGCTGTGAGACGGCACATCCAGGCGGCCCTGCTGCTGCTCACCGGCTCCGCCGTCCTGCACATCTCGCTGCTGAGCCAGGTCTATCTGCGGTACGTGAAGGAGAGCCTGCGGCCCTTCCTGATCGCGTCCGCCGTGCTGCTGCTCGTGCTGGGCGTCGTCAGTGCCGTACGCGACGGGCTGCCGTTCGCGCCCCGCCGCGAGACGGACGCGGAGGCGGACGACGGGCACGGGCACGGGCATGACGGCGGGCCGCGTGTCGCCTGGGTGCTCCTCCTGCCCGTCCTGGCCCTGCTGCTGTACGCCCCGCCCGCGCTCGGCTCCTACACGGCGGCGCGCGAGACGGACAACGCGGTCGCCCCGGTGTCGGAGTTCGAACCGTTGCCGAACGCCGACCCGGCGCCGCTCGCCCTGTCCGGGTTCATCGCGCGGGTCCAGCAGGACCGCGACCGGAGCCTGGCCGGCCGCACGGTCCTGATGACCGGGTTCGTGACGCCCGCCAAGGACGGCACCGGCACCTGGTACCTCACCCGGCTCGTGGTGAGCTGCTGCGCGGCCGACTCCCGGTCGCTGCGCATCCGCGTCCACGGCAGGCCCGCGCCCCCCGCCGACACCTGGGTGACCGTGACCGGAACCTGGCACCCCGGTGGCGGCGGCGAGCTCGGCACGGCGGCCGCCGCGGTGGCGCTGGACGCCCGGACCGTGGAACGAGTGCCCGAGCCGGTCGACCCGTACCAGGACACCGCGCCCCCGCTGCCCTGAGGTCAGCCGCGGCGGGCCGTGTGCACCGTGCGGGCGGTCAGCATGAACAGGTCCGGCCGCTGGTGCAGGCCCAGCGGGTCCTCCGGGTCCAGCAGCCGGTCCAGCGTGGCCCGGTCCTCGGGCGCGAGCCGCTCGCCGAGCGCGTCACGGGTCCGGGTGAAGGTGGTCACGATCTGCTCCCGCACGGCGTCGGTGACCGGGGCCGGCAGGTCGTGGAGGAACGAGCGCGTACCGCTCGGCACGAGGCCCGCGTCCGCCAGGAGGGCCCGCCAGTCGTCGACGTCCTCCTTGGCGCCGGGCAGCCCCGCCCGCATCTCGGCGAACCAGTCGGCGTGCACGGCGTCGATCCTGGCCTCCAGGCCCGGGCGGCCGATGCCGAAGCTGTGCGGCAGGCGCCGCGTCGGCAGCCCGCCCTCGACGACCGCGAGCAGGCCGCCCGGCCGCAGCAGCCCCGCCAGCTCGGCGAGCGCGCCGCGCTGGTCGCCCAGGTGGTGCAGGGAGTCGGCCGCCCAGATCAGGTCGGCGCCGCCCAGCCCGGCGATGCCGTCCGGGAGTTCGGCGTGGTGCGTGGTGACCCGCTCGCCGAGCGACTCGGCACGGGCGCGCTGCCGGGTGCGCTCCAGGAGCTCGGGCGTGGCGTCGACGGCGACGACCTCCGCGTACGGGAACGCCTCGGCGAGCAGGCACGACTGCACGCCCGGTCCGCTGCCGACGTCGAGGACGCGGCGCACGCCCGCGACCGGTGCCAGCTCGCCGAGCCAGGCCGCCGCCTGCCGGTACAGCGGGCTCTGGAGCTCCGCGCCGTGCTCCAGCAGCGGGAGCATCTCGTTCCAGTCCATGTGGGTGTCGTCGTGGCCGTGGTGATGACCGTGGTGGTGTTGGCTCATGCGGACAGGGTGGCGGCGGGGTGCGGTCACGGCGAGCTTTGTTGCCGCTTCCGCAACGCCGGCGGCGGTACGCCGGGCGCGGCGGCGTACCGCTCGGCCAGCAGCCGGGCCGTTGCGGCCAGCCGGGTGCGCAGCTCCGTCGGGGCGAGGACCTCCACGTCCGCGCCGAGCGCCAGGAACTGGTCGTGGGCGTGGTCCGGTGACTCGACGGGCACCCGGGCGCGCGTCCAGCCGTCCGGTTCGCGGGTGCCGGTGGTGGCGGCGGCCCGGGCGGCGGCGCCCGTGAGCCGGGCGAGGCCGCGCGGCGAGAGGCGGACGAGGACCTCGTCCCGGTACAGCCGGGCGTGGAAGTCACGCTGGTGCGCCTGCCAGTACGCGGCCAGCCCGAAGTCGTCCGGTACGTCGAACTCGTCGTCCGTGACGGTGAGTTCCAGGATCTGGTCGACCCGGTACGTGCGCGGCCCCGACCCGCCCGGGCGCGCCGCCACGACGTACCACCGGCCCGCCTTCAGGACGAGCCCGTACGGCTCCAGGCGCCGTTCGACGTCGGTCGGCTCGGCCCAGCGGCGGTACCGGACGACGAGGACCCTGCCCCGCCACACGGCGTCCGCGACGGCCGGCAGGAACGGTACGTCCTCGTCCTCGGCGTACCAACCGGGCGCGTCCAGGTGGAACCGGCGGCTCATCCGGTCGGCCTGCGCCCGCAGTTGGGGCGGCAGGGCGGCGCGCAGCTTGAGCCGGGCGCCGGAGACGGCGGGGCCGAGGCCCAGGTCGGCGGCCGGGCCGGGGAGCGCGGTCAGGAACAGCGCCTCGGCCTCCCCTGCGGACAGGCCGGTCAGGCGGGTGCGGAAGCCGGCGAGCAGCTCGTAGCCGCCGCGGTGACCGGCGTCCCCGTACAGCGGGATGCCCGCCGTGTGCAGCGCCTCGATGTCCCGGTAGACGGTGCGGACCGAGACCTCCAGCTCGGCGGCGAGCTGGGCGGCGGTCATGCGGCCCCTGGTCTGGAGCAGGAGCAGGATCGACAGGAGCCGGCTGGACTTCACTGACACAGGGTGTCAGTGAAGCGCTCATACCGTCCAGCCATGGCTTTCGCAGAGAAATTCCTCTTCACGCCGCCGCCGGTCGAGGTGGACGGCCGCCGCGTCAAGCGCTACCACGTCACCGCCGACCCGTCCGGCATCGCACCGGACGTCGAAAAGGCGGCGTACGAGGTCCTCCCCGAGCTGCTCCCCGAGCCGGACGGGACCACCCCGCCGGCGTCGTTCACCGTCCTGCACCGGGGCGGTGACGACGGTGCGTACCTCAACACCTATAGCTGGGTGTGGGACAACGTCCTGCACTGCTCCATCGCCGTGGCGGGCCAGCCGTCGCTGGGCTGCCCGGACCGGGACCCGACGCATTTCGTCCCCCTGGAGCGGCCGTGGATCGGCTGCGTCTGGGAGCTGCCGCCGCTCGCGCACGAACGGGACGCGTGGGTACGGCACATACTCGCGCCGGACCGCCCCGATCTCGACGCGTACATGGCCGACTCGCTGCGCACGCCGCGGACGGGGGGCACGCGCGCGTAGACGCCCGCGCGCAGACACCGTCAGTTCGCGCCGTGGGTGGGCGCGATCTCCTCGACGCGGGAGGCGAGCGTGAAGTCCTTCTCCGTGATCGCGCCACCCGCGTCGTGGGTGTTCACGGTCAGGTTGACCGTGTTGTAGCCGAGGGTGAGGTCGGAGTGGTGGTTGAGCTCCTCCTGGATCTGGGCGACGTGGACGACCATGGCGGTCGCGGCGAAGTGCGTGCCGAGGCGGTAGGTGCGGGCGATCCGGTCGCCCTCCTGGGACCAGCCGGGAAGTTCGCGCAGCCGGTCCTCGATCTCCTTCTGCGACAGTGGCTCAGTGGGCATGTCCGGGCTCCCTCCGGGTCGGTGCGGACAATGTCGGCGTGACCGTGAGATTACGGTCCGACGGCCGCCCTCCGTGGTCAACACGTGGGTTACCGTCTGCGGTATGACAACTGTCGCGACGGCTACCGGAGTAGGGCCGCTGCTGCGCGGCTGGCGCGAGCGGCGGCGGCTGAGCCAGTTGGAGCTGGCGCTGCGCGCCGACTCGTCGGCCCGTCACATCTCGTTCATCGAGACGGGCCGGTCCCGGCCGAGCGAGGAGATGATCCTCCGCCTGGCCGAGCACCTGGAGGTGCCGGTGCGGGAGCGCAACGCCCTGCTGCTGGCGGCGGGTTACGCCCCCCGGTACGCGGAGACGTCCCTGGACGACCCGGCGCTGGGCACGCTGCGGGCGGGCATCGAGCAGTTGCTGGCCGGGTACGACCCGTATCCGGCGATCGTCGTGGACGGCTCGTACACGGTGGTGGCCGCGAACCAGGGCATCGCGAGGCTGCTGGACGGGCTGCCCGAGCACCTGCTGACGCCGCCGCTGAACGCCATGCGGATCACCCTGCACCCGGAGGGCCTGGCGCCGCGGATCCGCAACCTCCGCGAGTGGCGCGGGCACCTGCTGGCCCAGATGGAGCGCCAGATGGCGGTGGCCCGCTCGGAGCCGCTGCGCCGGGTGTACGAGGAGGTCGCGGCGTACCCGCTGCCGGAGCCGGCGGACGCCGCCGGGGAGGACCGGGAGGATCCGCATCCGTACCCGTACTTCGCGCTGCCGCTGCGGATCGAGCACGACGGCCATGTGCTGTCGTTCGTGTCGTCGATCTCGACGTTCAACACGCCGATGGACGTGACGGTCGCCGAGCTGGCCATCGAGACGCTGCTCCCGGCCGACCCGGCGACGGTCAAGTACCTCCAGTCGCTCTAGGGCCTTTCCCTAGCGCCCCACCGCCCGGAGGGCCGAGAACTGGAGGGCGGCGAAGCCGGCCACGGTCGCGGCCTGCATCGGGATCCACAGCGTTCCGGCGGTGGTGGGCGACAGCCAGGCGGCGAGCGCGACGACACTCAGCACGGCCCAGATCACGTTGGCGTCCACCACCAGCTTGACCGGAGTGGCGGGCGGCTGCGGCCGGGAGGCGAGGTAGCCGACTCCGGCGGCGAACGCGGTGAGGAAGAGGCCGAGTTCGAACAGGAGCGTCGCGTCGACGCCGAGGAGCCGCCCGAGGGGGGCGGAGGCGAGCGCGTACGCCAGCCCGTTGGCCCCGGTGACGACGGCGTCGAGGGCGAGGAAGCGGCGCAGCATGGTCTGCGGCTCGGTGGTGCGGGAGATGCCGGCGAGCAGGGCCTGGGACATGGCGGACCATCCTCCATCGTGTCGTAGGGGCCCGGAGCCCGGACGGAGTGCGAGACCGCCCGGGTTCCGGTACCGAGAACGATGCCGGGCGCCGCCGCCGGGGTCGATTACCGCTGAGGTAATGGAGCCGGTCAGGGCGCGATCAGGTCGCGGACGCGCTGCTCGGTCCAGTGGCCGGCCGCGCCCGGGCAGGAGGCGAGGTAGGCGGCGACGGTGTCCGCGTCCCAGGCGCCCGCCGCGAGGAGGCCGGCGGCGAGGTAGCGGAGGTAGCCGGCTGAGGGAGCGTTCCAGTCGACGTCCTGCATGCGCCAGGGGGCCGTGAAGGTGAGCATGGGCAGGCCGTCGAGGGTGCCGGGGCGGACGAGCGTCTCGTAACGGCCGTCGCCGAGCACGGCCCTGCCGTCGCGGAGGACGTCCGTCAGGTCGAGGTCGGTGTCCGGGCCGGGCTCGCGGTACATCTCCTGGGCGGCGATGTCGGAGAACTGCTCGGCGGTGACGCGGTGCGCCCGGGCCAGGACGCGGCCCTCGGCGTGCGGGTCGTAGAACGCCCGGCCGCCGGTCCACACCGGGGACTCGGTGGCGAAGTAGAGGGCGCCCTCCAGCTCCACCGGGACGGAGGCGGTCGGCAGGCGGGGGTCGCGGCAGCCGGGGTAGGCGCGGGCCCCGCCCGGGGGCGTACCGCCGACGATGTAGTGGGCCAGGCGGTCGACGTGGGTGTTGGAGCCGTAGGACGTGTACCAGACCTCCGTCGTCATGCGTCGAACGTAGCGGGGCGTGGCGCGTGAAGCTGCGCTGTTGACCCGCTTAAGAAAACCTCGATGGACGCGGCGGGCGCGGGTCGGCAGATTGGTGCGCGTTCACGATCTCTCCCCCTCTGCCTGGAGCCGCACCCATGAAGGCACTCGTCAAGCAGAAGGCCGAGCCCGGCCTCTGGCTCATGGACGTCCCCGAGCCCGAGACCGGGCCCGGCGACGTGCTGATCCGGGTGCTGCGCACCGGCATCTGCGGTACGGACCTGCACATCCGCTCCTGGGACGGCTGGGCGCGGCAGGCGGTGTCGACGCCGCTGGTGCTGGGGCACGAGTTCGTCGGCGAGGTCGCGCACGTCGGTGCCGACGTGACCGACATCGCGGTGGGCGACCTGGTCAGCGGCGAGGGCCATCTGGTGTGCGGCAAGTGCCGCAACTGTCTGGCGGGCCGCCGGCACCTGTGCCGGGCCACGATCGGGCTGGGCGTCGGGCGGGACGGGGCGTTCGCCGAGTACGTGGCGCTGCCCGCGTCCAACGTGTGGGTGCACCGGACCAAGGTGGACCTGGACGTGGCCGCGATCTTCGACCCGTTCGGCAACGCCGTGCACACCGCGCTGTCCTTCCCGCTCGTCGGCGAGGACGTGCTGATCACCGGGGCGGGCCCGATCGGGATCATGGCGGCGGCGGTCGCCCGGCACGCGGGTGCGCGCAATGTGGTGATCACCGATGTGAGCGAGTCGCGGCTGGAGCTGGCCCGCAAGGTGGGCGCCACGCTCGCCGTGAACGTGGCCGGGAGCAGCATCGGCGAGGCGCAGCGGCAGTTGGGGCTGCGCGAGGGCTTCGACATCGGGCTGGAGATGTCCGGGCGGCCCGAGGCCATGCGCGACATGGTCGCGAACATGACGCACGGCGGCCGGATCGCGATGCTGGGCCTGCCCGCCGAGGAGTTCGCCGTCGACTGGTCGAAGATCGTCACCTCGATGATCACGGTCAAGGGCATCTACGGCCGCGAGATGTTCGAGACGTGGTACGCGATGACCGTGCTGCTGGAGGGCGGTCTCGACCTCAGCCCGGTGATCACCGGCAGTTACGGCTACCAGGACTTCGACGCCGCCTTCGACGAGGCGGCCACCGCCCGCAGCGGCAAGATCATCCTCGACTGGACCGTCTGACCTTCCCCTTTAGGAGATCCCTTTCATGTACGCGTCCGTCCGCGACGAGCTGCGCGCCACCCTCGACGAGATCCGCGACGCCGGTCTCTACAAGCCCGAGCGGGTCATCGGCACCCCGCAGAGCGCGAAGGTGTCCGTCCCCTCCGGTGAGGTGCTGAACTTCTGCGCCAACAACTACCTCGGTCTCGCCGACCACCCCGAGGTGGTCGCCGCCGCCAAGGAGGCGCTGGACCGCTGGGGCTACGGCATGGCGTCCGTGCGCTTCATCTGCGGCACGCAGGACGTCCACAAGGAGCTGGAGCGGCGGCTGTCGGCGTTCCTGGGGCAGGAGGACACCATCCTGTACTCCTCCTGTTTCGACGCGAACGGCGGCGTCTTCGAGACCCTCCTCGGCCCCGAGGACGCGGTGATCTCCGACGCCCTCAACCACGCCTCCATCATCGACGGCATCCGGCTGTCCAAGGCGCGCCGCCACCGGTACGCCAACCGCGACATGGCCGACCTGGAGAAGCAGCTCAAGGAGACGCAGGACGCCCGGCGGCGCCTCATCGTCACCGACGGCGTGTTCTCGATGGACGGGTACGTGGCGCCGCTGCCGGAGATCTGCGACCTCGCCGACCGGTACGACGCCATGGTGATGGTCGACGACTCGCACGCCGTCGGGTTCGTCGGCCCCGGCGGGCGCGGCACGCCCGAGCTGCACGGCGTGATGGACCGCGTCGACATCATCACCGGCACGCTCGGCAAAGCGCTCGGCGGCGCGTCCGGCGGGTACGTGGCGGCGCGCGCGGAGATCGTCGCGCTGCTGCGCCAGCGTTCGCGCCCGTACCTTTTCTCCAACTCGCTCGCCCCGGTGATCGCGGCCGCGTCCCTGAAGGTCCTCGACCTGCTGGAGTCGGCCGGTGACCTGCGCCAGAAGCTGGAGGCCAACACCAAGCTGTTCCGTACGAGGATGACGGAGGCGGGCTTCGAGATCCTGCCCGGCGACCACGCGATCGCGCCCGTGATGATCGGCGACGCGGCGGAGGCGGCCCGGATGGCGGAGCTGCTGCTGGAGCGCGGCGTGTACGTGATCGGCTTCTCGTACCCGGTGGTGCCGATGGGCCAGGCGCGCATCCGGGTGCAGTTGTCGGCGGCGCACTCGACGGCGGACGTGGAGCGGGCCGTGGCGGCGTTCATCGACGCCAGGGCCGCCATGGCTGGGTGACAATGGGTGGGTGATCGACCCCCGGCGACTGCGCGTCCTGCGGGCCGCGGCGGACCACCGTACGGTGACCGCCGCGGCCGCGGCGCTGTACCTGACCCCGTCCGCCGTCTCGCAGCAGCTCGCCGCGCTGGAGCAGGAGACCGGGCACGTGCTGCTGACCCGCAGCGGCAAGGGCGTACGGCTCACGGCGGCCGGTGAGATCCTGCTGGAGCACGCCAACGAGGTGCTGGCGCAGTTGGAGCGGGCGGAGGCGGAGCTCGCGGCGTACGCGGGCGGCACGGCGGGCGAGGTGACGGTCGCCGCGTTCGCGACCGGGATCGCCGAGGTGCTGGCGCCCGCGATCGGGCGGCTCGGCGAGACGCACCCCGGCATCCGGGTGCGGGTGCGGGACGCGGAGGGCGACGAGTCGCTGCCGCTGGTCCTGGACGGCGAGGCGGACGTGGCGGTCGCGGTGGAGTACCGGGGCGCGCCGCGCGAGGGCGACCGGCGCCTGGCGCGCGTACCGCTGTACGCGGAGCCGTTCGACGCGGTGCTGCACGCGGGGCATCCGCTGGGGCAGGAACCGGAGGTCGCGCTGGCCTCGCTCGCGGACGCCGACTGGATCGCCCCCTACCCCGGCAACCCGTGCCACGACATGGTGCTCCTCGCCTGCGAGCTGGCCGGGTTCGATCCGCGGGTGGTCCACTCCTCGGACGACTTCCGCGCGGTGGTCGCCCTGGCGGGCGCGGGCGCGGGGGTGGCGCTGGTGCCGCGCTCGGCCCTGCGGGGCATCGAGCTGAAGGACGTGGTGGTCCGCCCGGTCGCGGGGCCGGCGGCGTTCCGGCGCGTGTTCGCGGCGGTACGGCGCGGGGCGGAGGACCACCCGCTGATCCGGCCGGTGCTGGACGCGCTGGCGGGGGCGGCGCGGGGGCTTTCGACGCTGGAAGGGTGACCCGGCAGGTGGGGGCCGGTGCCCCCACCCTTCCGTGGTGCGGGTTACTCCTCGTCCTCCTCGGGCGGCTGGGGCGCGGGGTCCGGCTCGGTGGGTGACGGGGCCTCGTGGTCGGCGGTGCGGGTGGCTTCCGCGCGGATCAGGGCGTTGAGGGCCGCGAAGGGGTCGACGGGCATGGTGGTGCTCCCTGTTCGGTACGTGGTCGGGCTGCGGTGAGCTGCGGGGCGTACCGCTCAGCAGCGGAGGACCACGCACCGGACGGTGCGGAGCGCCGGGTGGCCGTCGCGGGACGGAGCCGTGGGCCGGGTCACCGTGGGCGGCCGGGACGGGCGCGGGGGCCGGGGGCGGACGGCGCGCCGGTGGCGGCGGTCCGCGCGGTGCGGGGCGGCCGTCTCCGCCTCGGTCAGGTCCGGGTCGGGCGCGGCGGAGGCGGCCGGGCGCGGCTCGGCGCCCGTGGCCGGCCCGGTCCCGGCCGTGACGCCCAGGAGGGCGGCCAGCACGAGGAGGGTGACCAGCACGGCCCGGCGTGCGGCGACGGTGAGCCCGGTCATGCTGGTCATGGGCGTTCCTTTGCCCGTGACCGGACGTGTTGTGCCACTCCGGCGCGAGAACCGCTCGTTCAGCGGAGCCCTCAGCGGAGCCTGAACACCGGGCCCCGCGCGGTGAACGGCAGCGACGCCCCGTGCGGGATCAGGTAGGCGTGCTCGCGGCGGACGCGGAGCACGTCGCAGTACCCGTCCGTGATGATCAGGACGGGCGCCGTCGGCGGGAAGTCCTGGGCGCGCTGGAGGAGGTCCACGCCCGGCTGGAGGACCGTGCCGCCACGGCCCCGGACCCGTACCCGCCCGGCGATCTCCGTCGGCGGCAGGTACCCGGCGTCGTGCGGGGCCGCGTCGCAGAACACCACGCGCGCCGCCGGGACGTCGCGGGCCTCGGCGTACGAGGCGATGGCGCCGAGCGCCTTGCCGAGCAGCCGGCGGTCCATGGAGCCCGACGTGTCCAGGACGACGCCGAAGGTGCACCGGGCGACCTCCTCGGGCGGGAAGTACCGTCCGGCGCGCGGGATGTCCGGCGTGGACGCCTGGCGGCGGGCCGGCCGGGCGTAGCTGCGCACCGGCTCCGGGCGGGGCACGAACTCGTCGAACCAGCGCGCCAGTCGGGCGTCCCACGGCACCGGCGGGTGCGCCAGCGCCCGGATCTCCTCGACGAGCCCGGCGGGCAGCAGCCCGCGCTCCCCGCTCACGTGCAGGTCGAAACCCTGGACCAGGCCGCGCCGGTAGAACTCGTCGAGATCCACGTAGTCGTGGGGGCGCCCGCCGAGCGGTTCGCCGAGGATGTCGCCGGTGCCCTTGCCGCGCAGGGTGGCCAGGCGCCGCGTCCGGCGGGCGTCGGTGACGATCCGGTCGTACACCTCCTCCGCCGACAGCCCCTTGAGGTCGGGGTCGTGCAGCAGCCCTTCGGGCATGGTGCCCACGCCCATCTCGACGAGCCAGCCGTTGATGACGTAGTCGGCGGCGACGTTGAACAGGTACGGGTCGCGGGCGCCGCGCCGGTCGCCGTGGCGCAGCGCGGCGTGCAGCATCTCGTGGGCGAGGACGAAGCGCCACTGCTCGTCGTCGTAGCGGCGCAGCGGGTTGAGGTAGATCTCGCCGAGCGTGGCGTCGACGGCGGCGATGGAGATGCCGTGCGCGCGGGCGAGTTCGGCGTCGGCGACCAGCGTCATGCCGGCCGCGATGCCGCCGAGGAGCGGGTAGGAGGAGATGAACCAGCTCAGCGCCCGGTCCCAGGGCTGCTTCGGCCGGACCTCGCCGGTGAGGGAGTCGCGCCGGCCGCCGGCGACGTCCATGGCGGCGGAGACGGTGCGGGTCAGGGCGTGCGCGAAGGCGAGCTGCCAGTCGGGCGGGGTGTGCCAGGTCGACCACGGGACGAGGAGCTGGTCCGGTGCGTCGCCCGCCGTCCCGCAGTGCGCGTACGGGGCGGGGACGCCGCTCTTGCGCCAGCGGTTGGCGAGCTGCTCCTCCTCGCCGTCGGGGTAGCTGGTGGGCAGTTCCTCGGGTGCGCGGCCGACGTGGAGGGTGAGCAGGAAGCGGTTGACGACGGCGCAGCGGGCGGCGAGGTGGAAGCGGTCGGGCTGTTCGCGCCGCATGGCCCGGTCGGCGGGTACGTGGCCGAAGCCGAGGTGGATGAGGCAGTGGGCGAGCGCCCAGGCCCAGTCGGCGGGTTCGGCGCGGCGGTCGGGGTGGACGTGGATCCGGCCGTTGGAGTCGATGGCGGCCAGTCCGTGGCGCGGGGTGCTCTCGCAGTCGCGGCTGCGGCAGACGTCGGACTCCAGCGCGGCGAGGGCCGGGTGGCGCTTGACGAGGGCGAGCCCGGCGAGGAACGCCTCGGCGGCGGGGTCGTTGCCCTTGTTCTTGGCGCGCGGCGCGGGGGTCACCGGCGGGCCTCGACCAGCCGCGGCAGGTCGCGCGCCGCCTCGACCAGGAACCAGGCGGGCAGCACGGGCTGTCCGTCGGCGTCGTCGGCGATGACGGTCTGGGCGACCTCGACGGAGATCTCGGCGAGCTGCACCAACAGCGACTTGGCGCGGTGCGCGGCCTGCCGCACCGCGGGCGGCACGCGGTCCTTGGTGGCGGGCAGCTCCTTGATGAGCCGGCCGCGGAACGCGTCGGCGAGGTAGTAGAGCAGGTCGCGGTCCTCGACGCGGTGCGGCCAGGAGGCGTCGCCCTTGATGATGGCGTCGATGCCGTACGCGTGCCGCACGATCTTGGCGTACCCGCAGAAGGAGACGGCGTGCGCGGGCGTGAGGGTGCCGTGCGCCAGGATCTTGAGCGTCTCCTCGTCGAGCGTGGGCCCGAAGGAGTGCAGCGCGTCGGAGAGCATGTGCCAGGAGCGGGGCGTGGAGAACGGCTCCTCGGTCTTGGGCGGCTGGGACCAGAGGTGGTCGGGGCGGTCGGTGAGGTAGTCGGTGACCCACGGGTGGATGCCGTGCTCGCCCGCCCACACCAGCCAGTCCGTGGCGGAGGCGCGCAGGTGGACATGGGTGAGGCGGTTGACGAGCGCGGAGGCGATGGGGCGCGCGAGGGCGTTGTCGGTGGCGCGGTTGCCGGCGCCGATGACGATGGACCCGGCGGGCAGTTCGTAGCTGCCGATGCGCCGGTCGAGGATGAGGGAGTAGAAGGCCTTCTGTACGTCGGGGGTGGCGGCGTTCAGCTCGTCGAGGAAGAGGCAGTACGGCTCGTCGCGCGCGATGGCCTCGGGCGGGCAGAACACGGACTTGCCGTCCCGGATCCGCGGTACGCCGATGAGGTCCTCGGGCGCGAGCTGGGTGCCGAGCAGGCTCACGCACTCGAGCCCGAGGGACTCCGCGAAGTTCCGTACGAGCGACGACTTCCCGATGCCGGGCGCGCCCCAGAGGAACACGGGGCGTACGGTCGCGAGGCCGAGCAGCAGCTCGGGGATACGGGCGGGCGTGACGGTGACGGCGGCCTGCAAGCGGGCTCACTCCTGGAGGGTCAGGGTTCGGTGCCCGCCCAGTGTGTGCGCGGCACGTTGTGCGGCGCAGCCGAATATTTGGGCGGTCGGTCCGCCAACCGTGGTGGGCAGTCGTTCCGCAGGGCGATGGGGGTCCCCCCTGCTCGAGCGAAGCCGAGAGCTTGGGGGAGGGTGGGCACAACGGGACGGGGCGGTGCCTGTTCCCGGTGACCCCGGTTGCGGTGCCTGTCCGGTGGGTGGGGGCGGGGCCCCTCCGGGCTCACCTCCTCGAGGCCGGCGGCCTTGGGTTACGAGGTTGGGAGCCCAAGCTTCGCCGCCAACCTCTGCGGGGGCGACCCTGCACGGCCCCACCCGGCCGGACGCCGACTGCGGATCGTGGGGTGCGGGGCCCGGCGTTACGCGCGGCGGGCTGACATCCAGGCGTAGACCAGGACGCCTGCGAAGAGGAACAGCACGCCCTGGTAGACCGCCGCGTAGCCGGAGCCGGCGACGAGCCACATGGAGAAGGCGAAGGCGATCAGCGAGAGGACGGCGTCGCGGACGAGGCGGGGGCGGTGGACGCGCGAGGACTGGCCGGAGGCGAGGAAGTAGATCTGCGCGGCGGTCGACAGGAGGTAGGGCACCGTGGCGGTGAAGGTGGTGACCAGGACGAGGATCTCGAAGACGCCTTCGGAGCCGGCCGTGTAGTTGTAGACGGTCAGCAGGGAGGCGAGGACGACGGTGACGAGGACGCCGTAGGTGGGGACGCCGCGCCGCTTGTGGGTGAACGCCTTCGGGAAGAGGCCGTCCTTGGCCGCCGCGTACGGGGTCTGGGCGCTGAGCAGGGTCCAGCCGTTGAGGGCACCGACCATGGAGACGAGGGCCATGCAGGCGACGGCGGTGCCGCCCCAGGTGCCGCCGAACATGGTGTTGACGGCGGCGGAGAAGGGCGCACTGGACTCGACGAGCCGGTCGTGGGCGACGAGGCCGAAGACGGAGAGGGTGCCCAGCAGGTAGATGGCGGCGGCGCCGAGCGTGCCGAGGATGGTGGCGCGGCCGACGTTGCGCCGGGGGTCGCGGACCTCGCCGGCGCTGACGGCCGCGGACTCCACGCCCAGGTAGCTGAAGAGCAGGATGGCGGCGGACGCGGAGACCGCGCCGACGGCGCCGGAGTCGCTCGCCTGGAAGGGGCCGAGGTTGGCGGGGTCGAAGAAGAACAGGCCGCCGACGGCCACCAGGAGGAGCGGCACGAACTTCAGGACCGTGGCGACGAGTTGGACGGCGCCGACGTACCGCGTGCCGGCGAGGTTGGCGAGGGCGGGCAGCCACTGGAGGGCGAGGGCCGCCGCGATCGTCGCGGCCTTGGAGTCGTGTACGGGGACGAGGACGTCGAGGTAGCCGACGGCCGCGACGGCGAGCGCCGCGTTGGAGACCCAGGTGGTGATCCAGTACGACCAGGCGGCGAGGAATCCGGCGAAGTCGCCGAAGGCCTCGCGGGCGTAGATGTAGGGGCCGCCGGTGAGGGGGTGCCGCTGGGCGAGGCGGCCGAAGACGAGCGCGAGGGCGATGGCACCGGCGGTGAGGACGGCGAAGGCGACGAGGCTGATGGTGCCGTAGGGGGCGACGGAGGCGGGGAGGAGGAAGATCCCGCCGCCGATGATGTTGCCCATGACCAGGGCGGTGGCGATGGGCAGTCCGAAGCTGCGGGCGTGCTTGGACCGCTCGTCGGGGGTGGGGTCGGTGATCATGGGGGGTGGTGCGCCTTTCGCCGTACAAACCCGAACATGTTCGGGTACGGCGAACGCTGCACCAAATCAGTGGTGTTTGTCCGGCACGACGGGGTCGGCAACCGGAAATGCTTCTTCCGGTCGGGGGCGTGACGGGGATTCCTCCAGCGGCACCTGCGGGCCCCCGGCCTCGCGCAGCCAGCGCCGCAGCACCCGGTGGACCTCTTCGGCGCCCGTCAGGCGGCTGCCGTCGGCGACCGGCGCGGACAGGGTGCGCGGCGACAGCAGGAACGCCTCCGACTGCTCGCCGCCGAGTCCGCCGTGCGAGCCGATCTGTTCCTCGAAGGCGTGCACGGTGCCGGTCTCCGGGTCGTACATGGAGTTGACCATGATGTCGGCGACGTGCGGGAAGGAGTCGGTGCGGCGGATCAGGTCGGCCGCGCCGGGGCCGAACACCGCGAGCGGGCCGTCGTCGGTGAGGTCGTCCACGGGGATTTCCCGGCCGGCGGGGCCCAGCAGCACCGAGCCGTGCTCCTCGCTGCGCACGAGCACGAAACCGATGCCGGGGTGGCCCGCGAGGGTGCGCAGGAGGGCGGGGTGACGGCGCTCGATCTCCTCGCGGCACATCCGGTGGGTCACGTCCGGGAAGGAGATCAGGCCCAGGTTGCCGGAGGCCAGCACGATCGGGCCGGAGGTGCGGGCCGGGCGCTCCTCGCGGCCCTCCTCGACCGGCAGGTGCACCGCGCTGCGCAGCGCGTTGCGCGCCTCGGCGCCGCTCGGGGTGTGCTGGGCGCGGCGCGGTACGGGCAGCCCGCAGCCGGCCCGGACCAGGTCGCGCAGCGTCAGCCCGTACGCGGACTCGAAGGTCTCGCCCGGGCTCTGGCCGTGGTCGGAGAGGAGCACGATGCGGTAGGGGCGGGGGGCGTGCTCGGCGACCTTGGCGATCAGGGCGATGGACCGGTCGAGGCGTTCCAGGACCTTGAGCGCGTCGCGGCTGTGCGGCCCCGAGTGGTGGGCGACCTCGTCGTAGGCGACGAGGTCGGCGTACACGGCGGTGCGGCCGGCGAGCAGGTCGCCCATGACGGCGGCGACGACCACGTCCCGCTCGACGACGGTGGCGAAGGCGCGGATGAAGGGGTACAGCCCGCCCCGGCCGACCCTGGGGGTGTCCTTCCTGAGACGGGACCGGGTGGACTGGCCGATCTCCCGGCAGACCTCGGCGACGAAGGAGATGGCGGTGCGGACGGCGTTGGCGGGGTCGCGGAAGTAGGCGAAGTACCCGGCCCGGGAGCGGTTGCGGCGGCCCCGGCGGGCCGAGACGGAGAGCACGAGGGCGAGCTGGTCGGCGCCGCCGCTGAAGAGGTTGCCGCGGCTGGCGCCGTCCAGGGTCAGCAGCCCGCCGTCGCCGGTGCGCGTTATGGCGCGGCGCTGGAGTTCGACGGCGCTGGCGGGCCGGTTGCTGACCATGAGCCGGCCGGTGTCCTTCTCGTACCAGCGGAAGGCGGGTACGTCGTGGTTGGTGCCGTGCAGGATGGCGAGCTGGCTGGCGCCGGTCTGGCTGGACCAGTCGGTGCGCCAGGGCGTGAGGCGGTGGGTGGAGCCCAGCCAGGCGGCGACGGTCGGCATGACCCCGCCGGCGACGGCGTCCCGCAGCACCTGGTGGCCGACGCCGTCGAGCTGGAGGAACACCGTGCCGGGCGGGCTGTCGGGGCCTATTCCGGGCCGGCCCGACCGGCGGCGGCCGGCGAGCCGGTAGAGGCGGCGGCGGTAGGCGTTGTCGTCGCGTACGGCGAGGGCGGTGGAGGTGGCGGACGCGACGGCCGACATCACGGCGGCCACCACGACGGCGTTCTCGGGGTCGGCCTCGCCGCGCCCGTCGGGGATGAGCCAGAGCGCGACCAGCAGCAGGGAGCCGTTGAGGAAGAAGGCGAGGAGCCCGAGGACCAGGGCGGGCACGAGCAGCAGGGCGCGGACGACCAGCGGCCACACCAGGGCGCTCAGCAGGCCGAACGCCCCCGCGCCCCAGGCGGCGGTGACGGCGGTGCGGGTGATGCTGTCGCCGTCGTCGGACTGGAGCTGGAAGTCGGGCAGGAGACCGGCGAGCGCGAGCATCGTGAGGGTGGACACCGCCCACACCACGACGACCCGCAGCAGGGCGCCCCCTGCCGTACGCCAGTGTCCCTCGGCCACGCCGCTCGCTCCTCGGTCCGGCTCAGCAGCCGTCGTAGCCCGCCGTCGGCATGGAGAGCCGGCGGTGCACATGGGCCTTCATGGCCGCGTCGTACGCCGGTTCGTCGAGCCCGGCCGTCTCCAGCCGTACGCCCCGGCGCTCGCACTCGGCCGTGAAGTCCCGCGCGGAGGTCAGCGCCCGGTCGAGGACCCGCTGGTTGGGCGCGACGAACAGGTCGACCGCGCCCGCCTCGACGTCGGCCCACAGCATCCGGTGGTCGGGCCGCATCCCGTAGAACAGCAGTTGGCGGCTGACGACATAGCCCTTGTCGGCCGCCCACCGCTCGCACATGGCGTGCTGGCTGCGGGTGTCGACCAGGAAGGGGTCGCTGTCGAGCTCCTCGAGCGGCGTCAGGCTGGCGATCGCCGCCACGCGTACGTCGTCCATGCCGCCGACCCTACTCCGATCGCCTCCGGGCGAGGAGGAGCGCATTTACGCTCGTAGGAGCAACGCGGGAGCGAGGAGGGCGGGCGGTGCCGGTGGAGGTCACCTGGTGGGGTCATGCCACCTGTACGGTCCAGGACTCGGGGGTGCGGGTGCTGACCGACCCGCTGTTCGTGCGCCGGCTCGCGCATCTGCGGCGGCGGCGCGGTGAGCTGCCGCCGCCGGCGGCCGCGCGGGCGGAGGCGGTGCTGGTCTCGCACCTCCACTCCGACCACCTGCACCTGCCGTCGCTGGCCCGGCTCGCGCCCGGTACGCGGCTGATCGTGCCGAGGGGCGCGACGCGTGCGGTGCCGGGGCTGCGGAGGCTGGGCGCGGCGGGCGGGCTGCGGATCACCGAGGTGGCCCCCGGTGACGAGGTGAAGGTGGCGGAGCTGGTCGTCCGGGCGGTGCCGGCGCGGCACGACGGGCGGCGGCTGCCGGTGGGGCCGCACCTGTCCCCCGCGCTCGGATACGTGATCCGCGGTGCGGCGCGCACCTACTTCGCCGGGGACACCGGGCTGTTCGACGGGATGGCGGCGGCCGTGGGCGAGGTGGACGTGGCGCTGCTGCCGGTCGGCGGGTGGGGGCCGTTCCTGGGGCCCGGGCATCTGAACGCGACCCGGGCGGCCGAGGCGCTGGCGGCGCTGGCGCCCCGGGCGGCCGTTCCGGTGCACTACGGCACGTACTGGCCGATCGGGCTGGACGGGGTGCGGCCGCACGAGTTCCACGCGCCGGGCGACGAGTTCGTGCGGCACGCGGCGCGTCTGGCGCCGGACGTGGCGGTGCACCTGCTGGGGCACGGCGAGAGCGTGCGGCCGGAGGTGTCCGGGTGATCGCGGCGGTGGCCCAGCTCCCGCCCGAGTCGACCCAGCAGGCGCTCGGCTATCCGGCGCTGTTCCTCCTGGTGGCGCTGGGGGCGCTGGTGCCGGTGGTGCCGACGGGGGCCATCGTCAGCTCGGCCGCGGTGGTGGCGTTCCATCAGACGTCGCCGGTCGCGCTGCTGGTGGTGTTCCTGCTGGCGGCGGGCGCGGCGTTCCTGGGCGATGTGACGCTGTACTGGCTGGGCCGGCGCGGGGTGCGGTCGAAGAACGGTTCGCGCTGGCTGGTGGCGCTGCGGGAGCGGGCGGCGCCGGACCGGCTGGAGCAGGCGCAGGCAAAGCTGCGGGAGCACCGGGTGTCGGTGCTGGTGCTGTCCCGGCTGGTCCCGGCGGGCCGCATCCCGGTGATGCTGGCGTGCCTGCTGGCCGGGATGCCGCTGCGCCGCTTCGTGCGCGGCAACATCCCGGCGTGCCTGGCCTGGGCGGTGACGTACCAGCTCATCGGCATCCTGGGCGGCTCCCTCTTCGCCCGCCCCTGGGAGGGCGTCCTGGCGGCGGTGGCGCTGACGGTGCTGATCAGCGCGGTGCCGTCGGTGTGGCGGCGGTGGCGCCATTCCTGAGCGGGCGGATCGGCGAGTGAGCCGAAGGGGCGCGACTGTGTCGAGAGGGAGAACGCGCGGAGGTCGTGAGGAACGAGCGACCGAGCACGGTCGACCGTCGACACAGGCTGAAGCGCCCCGGAGGAGAACCGAGCCCTAACAAGACAGCACGCGTGAGGCGCCGACTGGGAGGTCCCAGAGGTGGTCGCGGGGCAGGCCGGCCTGTTCCCAGGCGGCGCGGACGCGGGTGAGGGGTTCCATGACCGGTTCGGAGGACAGGACGAACGTGGCCCAGTGCATGGGGGCCATGATGCGGGCGCCGAGGTCCTGGTGGGCCTGGACGGCCTCCTCCGGGTCGGTGTGGACGTCGCGGAGCCACCAGCGGGGGGCGTAGGCGCCGATGGGGAGGAGGGCGAGGTCGATGCCGGGGTGGCGGCGGCCGATCTCCTTGAACCAGTGGCCGTAGCCGGTGTCGCCCGCGAAGTACACGCGGTGCCCGTGGGGGTCGCCGATGACCCAGCCGCCCCACAGGGAGCGGCAGGTGTCGGTGAGGGTGCGCTTGGACCAGTGGTGGGACGGTACGAAGTCGAAGCGGACGCCCACCCGTCGCCCGCCACCACCCTCAGCCGAGGCGCCTTCGGCGCCGCCCCTTGGACGCAGTTCGGCGTGCTCCCACCAGTCGAGTTCGGTGACGCGGGTGAAGCGGCGGCGGCGGAACCAGCGGCCGAGACCGGCGGGGACGAAGACGGCGGTGTCGCGGGGCAGTCTTCTTACGGTGGGGGCGTCCAGGTGGTCGTAGTGGTTGTGGCTGATGACGACGGCGTCGACGGGCGGGAGGTCCTCCCAGCGCACGCCGACGGGGGTGATGCGGGCGGGCGTGCCGAGGATGCGGCGGGACCAGACGGGGTCGGTCAGGACGGTGAGGCCGCCGATGCGGACGATCCAGCTCGCGTGCCCGGCCCAGGTGACGGAGACGGAGCCGGGCTCCACGGCGGGCAGGGGCTCGGGCCGGAACGGCAGGTGCGGGATGTCGCGGAGTCCTTCGGCGCTGGGGCGCACGGCCCCTTCGCGGGCGAGTCTGGCCATGGCGCGGACACCGGGGAGGGGCGCGGTGAGCCGGTCGGTGAAGGATCTGGGCCAGGTGCGGATCTGGCCGAGGGGCCGTGGGCCGCCGCCCTGGGTGTGCTCCGCCGATGGGTGCTCAAGAGGGGGCTGCTCGGTGGGTGCCGTCTGTTCCGTCATCTGCCAGCTCCGTTCACCGTGGTTCTCCAAGTTCGTGGAAAGCAGAACCGAACCTGTCCAACGCTTCCGCCACGTGCGGCGATTCCAGCGGCTCCGCCGCCGTGAGGGACTCCGTGCGCTCCTCGGGGGTTGCTCCGAGCAGGGGCCAGGTGGGCAGGCGTACGCGCAGCGCGCCGAGCTCGTCGCCGAACCGGTGGCCGCCGGGTGCGGGCACGCCCAGGCGGTCCGTCAGGTACGCCTCCAGTTCCATGGAGTCGGTCACGCCGCGCTCGGCGAGCCGGCCGCGCAGCGGGCCCAGGTCCGCGTAGAGGTGCCGCCCCGCCCGGGGCGGGAGGGCGAGCGCCCCGGCGGTCAGCACGGCGTGGTGCGCGGCGGCGGCCACGCGCGCGTGCAGGGCGGCGGTGGCCGCCGCGCGGGTGGTGACCGGTTCGGGTTCGCCGAGCGCGTGGGCGGCGGCCGCGGCGACGGGGGCGGCGACCTGCGCGCCGAGCGCGGTGAGCCGGTCGAGGGTGCGGGCGCGGCGGGCCGGGCCCCGCCCTGTGTGCGGGAAGCGGGCGATGGCGGCGGGCCAGCCGGCGGGGGTGAGGGAGCCGGCCAGGTCGCACAGGACGGTGACGTCGTCGGGGCACATCTCGGCGGGGCTGACGAGCACGGTGTCGTGGGGGTCGTGCAGGGTGTCGCGCCAGGTCTCGTCGCTGATGATGTGCAGGCCCTCGGCGACGGCCGCCTCGCACGCCTCGCGCACCACCTCGGGCGGGGCGACGGTGGCGGTGGGGTCGTCGGCCACGGAGAGCAGCAGGACTGCCGGGTGGCCGCCTTCGGCGCGGACGCGCCGTACGGTCTCCAGGAGCGCGAACGGGTCGGGCACGCCGCCGCACTCGGCGGGGGTCGGCACGTGGTAGGCGGGCCGCCCCAGGAGCCGGGCCTGCGGGGTCCACCAGGCGGGGCAGGGCCGGGGCATCAGGATGTCGCCGCCGTGGGCGGCCATGAGCGCCGACAGCAGCGGCTGGGCGCCGGGCGCGGCGGCGAGGTCCTCGGGGTGGCAGCGCAGTCCGCGCCGCCACCAGTAGCCGGCTGCCGCGTCGCGCAGGACGACGCCGCCGCCGGGCGGTTCGGGTTCGGTGCGGCCGGCGGCGGCCGCGAGGACGGCGGCCAGCTCGGGCAGGACGGGCAGGCCGGGCTCGGGCGCGGGCGGCCCGTAGCGGACGGGGCCGCGCCCCCGCGTGTCCGGCTGCCGCATGTCCTTACCTCCGCCGCTGGGTCTCCGCCGCTGGTGGTCCGGGGACATGTGCCCAGCCCCACAGCCCTTTATACGGAGGTTCCTCGCAAATCGCCGCTCCGAGGCGTCCGGGCTCCCCGTCACCGGCGCGGGGCGTCCGGTGCCAGGCGGGCCAGTTCCTTCTCCAGGCCGCGCCCCCGGGTGCGGACGACGCCCGCCGCCACGTCCGCGAGCTTGCGGTTGGTGAGCTGCGAGACGTGCCGCAGCACCCGGTACGCCTCGTCGGCGTCGCAGCCCAGGACGTGCATCACGATGCCGCCGGCCTGGTCGATCACGGGGCGGGAGCGGAGGGCCGTGGAGAGCTGGCCGACCTCGGTGAGGGCGGCGCGGTAGCGCCGGTCGCGGGCGAGGCCCGCCGTGATCTCCTCGCCGAGTATCGCGGCGCAGCCGTGCGCGGCGTGTCCCAGGGAGCCGGGCCGGAAGCCGTACAGGTTGAGCGTGATGTCCATGCCGGCCCGGTGGAAGGGGAGCGTGACGCTGGCCCGTACGCCGGAGCCGAGCGCCATCGCGCGGTAGTCGGGCCAGCGTTCGTCCGTCAGGAGGTCCTCCGCGTCGACCGGTTCGCCGCTGTCGAGGGCGGCGCGTATGGGGCCGTCGCCGGAGTCGAGCTGGACGGCCACGAGGGCCGCGAGGTCGGGGTGGGTGGCGCTGGTGCGGCGTTCGCCGTCACCGTCGCCGTCGCCGCCGCCGTCGCTGAGAGTGGCGACGGCCCCGCAGCAGGCGGGTACGGAGCGTACGCAGTGTTCGGCGAGTCGCTGGAGTTTCCGTACGGTGGACGCCGGTTCCAGGCCTTCGTACTCCTGCTCGGGAAACATGGCGCGCTCTCCTCTCAGGCTGCGGCTGCCCCGTGCCCGCAGCGCGAAACGGCCCGTACCGCCCGCTCCCCGGTCCGGTTACGGTGCTTCCATGACGCAGACGGACGAGTTCGGCGAGGACCTCACGGATTTTGTACGACGGGTCGCCGAGCTGCGCTCCGCCCGCGCTCTTCCGCCCGGCGAACAGCAGGGCGTCCTGGACGCGGCGCTCTTCGAACTCCAGCATGCGGCAGAGTCGCTCTGGCCGCGCTACGAGCGGCTGGCGGCCCGTGCCCCGGACGGCACGTCGGCCGACCGGCAGGAGCGGCAGTTGCTGAAGACGCTGTTCCAGCGGTTGCCGCTGCCGGTCGCGCTGGTCGACCGGGACACGGTGGTGCGCCGGATGAACTTCGCCGCGACGGGTCTGACCGGGGTCCGCGCGGGCTACGCCACGGGCCGCCCGCTGGCCGGGCTGCTGGTCTCCGGCGACCGGGGCCCGCTGCGGACGCAGGTGGCGGCCACGGCGCGCGGCGAGGGCGCCCGCAGCCTGACCGTACGGCTCCAGCAGCGGCCGGACGAGCCGGTGCGGGCCTCCCTGGTCGCCCTGCCGCTGCCGGGCGAGCCGCAGCCCACGGTGCTGGTGGTACTCCAGCCGGGCGTGTCGGGGCCGGCGGCGCCGGCGGCCGGCGGGGCGGCGGGGCGCCGGCTGCTGCCGCCCGATCTGGCGGAGGCCACGCAGCGCGCCGGGATGATGGACCTGGTGGACGCGATGGCGTGCGCGCTGCTGACCTGTCCGCCGGGGGACGCGGACGCGGCGCTGAGTGCGGCCGCACGGGTGCTGCACGGCCGGTTCGCGGACTGGGTGGTGGCCGACACGGCCGGGGCGCGGCCGCTGCGCCGGGCCGTTGCGCTGGGGCCGGCGGAGGAGGCGTACGCGCCGCTGGTGAGGACGGTCGCGGCGCAGGACCCGGCGGGCTGCCCGCTGGTGGTGGAGGTGGCCCGGGGCGGGTCGGCCTCGTTGCAGGTGCGGCCCGAGGACATCCTCGCGTTCGGCGAGGACGCCTCGGGCGCGGCGGTGCTGGTGCGGGCCGAGGTGAGCTCGCTGTTGTGCCTGCCGCTGCCGCTGGAGGACGGCGGCGTGCTGGGCGTGCTGACCCTGTTCCGTACGGGTGCGAGACGGGCCTTCTCGATGGCCGAGGGGCAGGCCGCCGATGTGATGTCCCGCCACATCGCGCTCGCTATGCGGCGACGTCCCGCATGATGTCCTCCCGCATCTGGGTGCAGCAGCGGCTGATCAGCCGGGAGACGTGCATCTGGGAGATGCCGAGGTCCTCGGCGATGCGGCTCTGGGTCATGTCGCGGAAGAACCGCATGTAGAGGATCTTCTGTTCGCGTTCGGGCAGGTTGCGCAGGCGCGGCTTGACCGATTCGCGGTCGATGACGACGTCGAGGGCCGGGTCGGGGCCGCCGAGCGCGTCGACGAGGGTGTATCCGTCCTCGGTGCCGGGCAGCTCCGCGTCCAGGGACAGGGCGGTGAAGCTGTCCAGGGCCTCCAGCCCGGCGACGGCCTCCTCCTCGGTCATACCGGCCTTCTTGGCGATCTCGGACACGGTGGGAGCGCGGCCTCCGACCGAGTGCGAGAGCTCCTGGTAGGCGGTGCGGACCCGGCCCCGCAGGTCCTGGACGCGGCGCGGGACGTGGAGGGTCCACATGTGGTCGCGGAAGTGGCGCTTGATCTCGCCCGTGATGGTGGGTACGGCGAAACTCTCGAAGGCCGCGCCGCGTTCGGGGTCGTACCGGTCCACGGCCTTCACCAGGCCGAGGGCGGCGACCTGCTTGAGGTCCTCCAGGGACTCGCCGCGGTTGCGGAACCGGCCGGCGAGCCGGTCCGCCATGGGGAGCCAGGCGCGGACGATGTCCTGCCGGACTGCTTCCCGTTCCTCGCCCTCTGGCAGGGTGGCCAGGCGCTGGAACGCCTCGGCGGTGTCGGGGGCGTCGTCGTGCGGATGCTTCGTCTGAGCGAGGGTAGGCATGATGCTTTTCAGCTCCCTGAACGGTGCTGACGGTTGGCTGTCACCCCGAGGAGAGCTCCTTTCTCCGGGCAGGGGGACACGCCCGGAGCGGATCGCCGCTCCTACGGACGTGCCTCCGGTCCGAAGCACGAGATGCGCATGCCCGGGGCCGACCCAGGCAAACTCCTCTTTCCATGCTGGCCGCCCCCGCGCGTTTCCGCTCTTCGGGGCCCGGTACCCGGGCCTGTGCCGCTGCGGCACAACGGCTGTTACCGCTGAGTAATAAGGGACCCAAGAGGCCAGGAGGAGCGCTGATGAGCAAGGATGTCGCCGACCTGATTCTCGCGCGGCTGCGCGACTGGAACGTCGAGTATGTGTTCGGCTATCCGGGTGACGGGATCAACGGACTGATCGCCGCCTGGGGCCGCGCCGAGAACCAGCCCCGGTTCATCCAGGCCCGGCACGAGGAGATGGCCGCGTTCCAGGCGGTCGGGTACGCCAAGTTCGGGCACCGGCTCGGAGTGTGCGTGGCGACCTCGGGGCCGGGCGCGATCCACCTGCTGAACGGCCTGTACGACGCCAAGCTCGACCACGTGCCGGTGGTGGCGATCGTGGGCCAGACCGCCCGCAGCGCGATGGGCGGCTCGTACCAGCAGGAGGTCGACCTCCACTCCCTTTTCAAGGACGTCGCCTCCGACTTCATCGCCACGGTGAACGTCCCGGAGCAGCTCCCGAACGTCCTGGACCGGGCGATCCGCACCGCGTACGCGCGCCGCTGCCCGACCGTGGTGATCGTGCCGGGCGACGTGCAGGAGCTCGAATACACGCCGCCGACCCACGAGTTCAAGATGGTGCCCTCCAGCCTGGACCGCAGCGCCTGGACGGCCGTACCCGCCGACGACGCCCTGGAGCGGGCCGCCGAGGTGCTGAACTCCGGCGAGAAGCCGGCCATCCTGATCGGCCAGGGCGCGGCGGCGGCCCGCGCGGAGGTCGAGGAGGTCGCCGACCTGCTGGGCGCGGGGGTCGCCAAGGCGCTGCTCGGCAAGGACGCGCTGTCCGACGAACTGCCCTACGTCACCGGGTCGATCGGGCTGCTGGGCACCCGGCCCTCCTGGGAGCTGATGCAGGGCTGCGACACGCTGCTGACGGTCGGCTCCAGCTTCCCCTACAGCCAGTTCCTGCCGGAGTTCGGGCAGGCGCGGGCGGTGCAGATCGACCTCGACCCGCACATGGCGGGGATGCGCTACCCGTACGAGGTGAACCTCATCGGCGACGCCCGCGCCACGCTGCGCCGCCTGATCCCGCTGCTGCGGCGGAACAGGAAGCGCGGCTGGCAGGAGAAGACCGAGAAGTCGGTCCGGCGCTGGGAGGAGGTCATGGCGCGAAGGGCCTCCCTGAGCACCGATCTTGTGAACCCCGAGTACGTGGCGCGGGCGCTGTCGCCGCTCCTGCCCGACCGTACGCTGCTGACCTCCGACTCCGGCTCGGTGGCGAACTGGTACGCGCGGCACATCACGATGCGCGGCGACATGCGCGGCTCGCTGTCCGGGACCCTCGCCACGATGGGGTGCGGGGTGCCGTACGCGATCGGCGCGAAGTTCGCGCACCCGGACCGGCCGGTGGTGGCGCTGGTCGGGGACGGGGCCATGCAGATGAACGGGCTGGCGGAGCTGATCACGGCGGCCAAGTACCGGCACCAGTGGGACGATCCGCGGCTGGTGATCGGCGTGTGGAACAACCGGGACCTCAACCAGGTGACGTGGGAGCTGCGTGCCATGGGCAACGCGCCGTCGTTCCTGCCGTCCCAGGAGCTGCCGGACGTGCCCTACGCGCTGTTCGCCGAGTCGATAGGGCTGACCGGTCTGCGGGTGGAGAAGCCGGACGAGGTGGAGAGCGCCTGGCGGATGGCGCTGGCGGCGGACGGCCCGGCGGTCGTCGAGTTCGTCACCGACCCGTCCGTACCGCCGATCCCGCCGCATGCGACCTGGCAGCAGCTCGAGTCGACCGTCGCGGCCCTCGTGAAGGGCGACGCCGAGCGTGGCGCGGTCGTGAGGCAGGGGCTGAAGGCGAAGATGCAGGAGTTCCTGCCGGGCGGGAAGCCGTGACCGTGCGGGCCTCCTCCCCCGTGGTCCCCGGCCCCGGTTCCGGTTCCGGCAGCATGAGTTCCTCGTAACGCCCCATCGCCATGATCACGCCGAGCATCACGGGCGGCAGCAGCAGGGGAACCAGTACGGATAGCAGTCCCATGACCCGGTCCTTCCGTCAAGGGCCGGGTCTCCCCCGTGACGGAAGACAAACCCTCGGTGACGCAGGCGGGCGGAACGCGCGAGGGCCGGAACGCCGCAACGCGCGGGGGCCGGAACAGCCTTCGGGCGCGGACCGCCGTCCGCGCCCGAGACCTTTTTCTTCCCTGTCACCCATGGCCGCTCGGCCGCACCGGCGAGTCCCCCACTCCCCCGGTCCCAAACCCGGGTTTGCCTCCGCCGGGCCGGGTACCCGCCCGGCGACCGCACACGGAAGATCGTGGAGGGCGCCATGCAGCGAGGCAGCGACCGGCTCAGCCGCCGCCAGGACGATGAGATGAAGCACCAGCTCAAGGGGCTGCTCAGGTCCGGGCACCCGACCAGGACCGAGGAGTGGCACGACCCGGAGCCGGTCGCCGAGGACGACCCGGAACTGGCACCGCCCCGGGTGCACACCGACCCGTTCGAGGCGCTGCGCCTGGAGCTGGGCCGGCATCTGGCACGTACGCCGTTCCCGGCGCACCGCGGCGACCTCCTGCGCATCCTGCGGGAGCGCCACGCGCCCGACCCGCTCATGGAGCGGGTGGCGTCGCTGCCCGGCGACCGCACCTACCGCAGCGTGCAGGACGTGGCCGTGGCACTGGTGCGACCACCGCACCCGGCCTGATCGGGCATGAAGGGACCCGGGGCGGGTACCCCGGGCGGCGTCATCCGAAGGGAAGAGGCGAGAGGGAAGAGGCAGGAGGGCGGACAGCCATGGCACAGCTCGTGAGGGACGTCATGACGCCCGGGGTGGCGGCGGTGCGCCCCGACGCGTCGCTCGTCGAGGCGGCCCAGCTCATGCGCGCCCAGGACATCGGGGATGTGCTGGTGGCGGACGGCGACCGGCTGCTGGGCGTGGTCACCGACCGCGACATCGCGCTCCGCGCGGTCGCCGACGGCGCCGACCCCCTCACGGTGAACGCCGTGTCGGTGTGCACACCGGACCCGGTGTGCGTCGCCCCCGACGACGAGGTGGCGTCCGCCGTGGACCTCATGCGGCGTTATGCCATCCGCCGGCTGCCCGTCGTGGAGGACGGCCGCCCGCTCGGCATGGTCAGCATCGGGGACCTGGCCGTGTCGCAGGACCCGCACTCCGCCCTCGCCGACATCAGCCGGGCCGAGCCCAACACCGGCACCTGACAGAGCCAGAAAGGAACCACTGTGCAGATCGCGTTTCTCGTGGCGCCCGAAGGCGTCGAACAGATAGAGCTCACCGACCCCTGGCAGGCGGTGAAGGACGCCGGAGACACGCCCGTCCTCGTCTCGACCAAGCCGGGCGAGATCCAGGCGTACAACCACCTCGACAAGGCGGACACCTTCCCCGTCGACCGGACCGTCGCCGGCACCTCGGCCGGGGACTTCGGCGGCCTGGTGCTGCCCGGCGGCGTCGCCAACCCGGACTTCCTGCGGATGGACGAGAAGGCCGTCTCCTTCATCCGGGAGTTCTTCGAGGCGGGCAAGCCGGTCGCGGCGATCTGTCACGGGCCGTGGACGCTGGTGGAGGCTGATGTGGTGCGCGGCCGGCGGCTCACGTCCTGGCCGAGCCTGCGGACCGACATCCGCAACGCCGGCGGTGAGTGGGTCGACGAGCGGGTCGAGGTGTGCGAGGCACAGCCCAGCACACTGATCACCAGCCGCAAGCCGGACGACCTCAAGGCGTTCTGCGAGGCGTTCACGGCCGAGTTCGCCAAGGCGGCCAAGGTGTCCGCGAGTGGCTGATCACGGTTCCCACGCCAGGCCGGCTCCTCGTCCCGCGCGGCGGACGAGGAGCCTCGTCGTGACCCGTCGTGCCCCCCCCGCCGGGCCACCCCGCCTCGCGCCGCGTACCGCGCGGGGGAAGAGTGGACGGGGTGGCGTCGGTGACGTCATACGGACCCACGGAGGTGACCCCGGATGCCGAACCCCCATGTGCCCAGCTCGCTCCTCGCCCGGCACGGTGAGGCGCTCGACCTGTTCGGCGAACGGGTGCACGCCGTGCGCCCGGACCAGTGGGACGCCCCGACGCCCTGCACCGACTGGACGGTCCGCGACCTGGTCAACCACCTGACCGCCGAGCAGTTGTGGGTGGTCCCGCTGCTGCGGGAGCGGCGCACCGTCGCGGACGTCGGCGACGCCTTCGAGGGCGACGTCCTGGGCGACGACCCGGTCGCCGTCTGGGACCGGGCGGCGGCGGAGTGCCGGGAGGCGTTCCTGGAGAAGGGCGCCATGGACCGGACGGTCCACCTCTCCTACGGGCCGACGCAGGCCACCGCGTACTGCTCGCAGATGACTTCGGACCTGGTCATCCACGCCTGGGACCTGTCGCGGGCGATCGGCGCCGACGAGCGGCTGCCGCACGACCTGGTCGAGTTCACCGTGCGGGAGGTGTCCCCGTACGCGGACAGCCTGGCCGGGAGCGGCCTGTTCGCCCCCCGGCTCAAGACTCCGCCGGACGCCGACGAGCAGACGAGGCTGCTGGCGATGGTCGGACGCGAAGCGTGACCTGTGTGGCCCGTGGTCTGTCGGGTACCCGTCGGGGACGCACAATCCGGCCTCCGGGAGGGAGCCATGCAACTCGCCTTTCTCACCCCCCTCTTCGACCGTCCCGGGCCGTGGGCCAGCGTGTATCTGGACACGTCCCGGATCGACGAGTCCACGCAGGAGCGGCGGGAACTGCAAGCCCGGGACGCCTGCCGGGCGCTCGCCGCCCAAGGGTGTGACCCGGCCACCGAGCGTGCCGTGTACGAGGCGCTGACGAGCGGGCGCCGCCCGCCGGGCGAGGCCGGGCGGGCGGTGTTCGCGGCGCACGGCGAGGTCGTCCTCGACCCGCCGCTGACGCGCCGCCCCATCGCCCCCGCCGACGTGACGTGGGCCGCGCTGCCCAGGCTGACGCCGCTGCTGGACCTGGCGGCGCAGGAGCCGGTCTGCCTGGTCGCCTACATCGACCGCACCGGCGCGGACCTGGAGCTGCGCAGTCCGCTCGGGGGCCGCCCCGCCGGTCATGTGGAGGGCCGTGACTGGCCGATCCACCGCACCGGCTCGGCCGACTGGTCCGAGCGTCACTTCCAGCTCAGCGTGGAGAACACCTGGGACGAGAACGCGGAGCGGATCGCCGAGGCCGTCGCCGAGTGCGAGGAGGAGACCGGCGCGGATCTGATCGTGCTGACCGGTGACGTCCGTGAGCGGCACTCCGTGCACGAGCGGCTGCCCGCCGAGTTCAGCCCGCTGGCCGTGGAGAGCGAGCACGGGAGCCGGGCGCCTGGCGCCGGCAAGAGCGTGCGGCTGCTGGACGAGGACGTGGAAGCGGCCCGGCAGGAGCACCTGCGGCGGCAGGCCGAGGAGGAGCTGGACCGCTTCCGGGCGGCGCGCTCCAGCGGCGGCGGCGCGCCGGCCGCGGCCGAGGGTGTGCCCGCGCTGATCGAGGCGGCCCGCGAGCACCGGATCGCCGAGCTGCTCATCCGGCCCGAGGGGCCCGACACGCACCGCGAGGTGTGGGTGGGCGCCGAACCCGACCAGATCGCGGTGCGCCGCAGTGACACGCACTACCTGGGCGAGCGCGAGCCGCTGCCCGCCCGCGCCGACGACGCGCTGCTCCGCTCGGCGGTCATGACGGGCGCGGAGGTGCTGCGGGTCCGCCCCGAGGTCGAGGACGACGTCCCGGTCGGCGGCCTCGGCGCGCTGCTGCGCTGGCCGTACGCGGAGAAGGAACGCGAGCGGGAGGCGGCACCCGCCTGACGCGTGGGCACGTGAGGGACGGGGTACGCGCGGGGCATGTCCGATTCCCACGGCGTGCAGCCGGCCGAGACCGTCCGTGACCGGGTGACCGCCCGGCTCAGCGCCTGGGACCGTGAGGTCTTCCACCGGGTCGCCACCCGCCACTGGCCGGGTGGCGACCGGGTGCTGCCCCGGTTGAGTCGTGCGGCGAACCACGGGCTGCTGTGGTTCGGCGCGGCGGCCGGTATGGCCGTCGTCGGGCGCGACGCGCGGTCGCGGCGGGCCGCCGTGCGCGGCGTGGCGTCCCTGGCACTGGCGTCCGCGGCCATCAACACGGTCGGCAAGCGGTCCGTGCGCCGCGCCCGGCCGGTGCTGGACGCGGTGCCGCTGGTGCGCCAACTGAAGAAGCAGCCGTTCACCACGTCGTTCCCGTCCGGGCACTCGGCCTCCGCCGCCGCCTTCGCGACGGGCGTCCTGCTGGAGTCCAGGGGCTGGGGCGCGGCCGTGGCGCCGGTCGCCGCCGCCGTGGCGCTGTCCCGCGTCTACACGGGCGTCCACTATCCGAGTGACGTGCTCGTCGGCGCGGCGCTCGGTGTGGGCGCCGCGTTCGCCGTGCGCGGGATCGTGCCGACCCGGTCGCAGTTGCCCGCCCCGGGCCGCCCGCACGCCGACGCGCCCGCCCTGCCCGGCGGCGCCGACCTGGTCGTCGTCGCCAACCGGGGCTCCGGCTCCGGGGACACGGCCGCGCTCGTACGGGACGCGCTGCCGCGTGCCGAGGTGCTGGAGTGCGACCCGGACGACATACCGCACGTGCTGGAGAAGGCCGCCGTGTCCGGGCGGTGCCGTGCCCTGGGGGTGCTCGGCGGCGACGGCACGGTCAACCGGGCCGCCGAGGTGGCCGCCCGGTACGGCCTGCCGCTCGCGGTGTTCCCGGGCGGCACCCTGAACCACTTCGCGTACGACCTGGGCGTCGAGTCGGTCCACGACACCTGCCGCGCGCTCGCCTCGGGGGACGCGGTCCGCGTCGACCTGGGCCGGTTCGCCCCGGGGCCGGACGGCTCGCCGTACGGGTACTTCCTCAACACCTTCAGCCTGGGCGTGTATCCGGAGCTGGTACGGCTTCGGGAGCGCTGGTCGCCCCGGATCGGCGGCTGGCCCGCCGGTGTCCTGGCCGCGTGGCACGTGCTGCGCGGCGAGCATCCGCTGGAGGCCGAGCTGCACGGCCGCCGGCGCCCGCTGTGGCTGCTGTTCGCGGGGAACGGCGTCTACCGGCGCATGGGCCCGACGCCCGGCCGCCGCCACGACCTGGCCGACGGCCTGCTGGACGTCCGGGTGGTACACGCCGGGCGGCTGCCGGGGCTGCGGCTGCTGGCGGCGGCGCTGGCGGGGCCGCTCAGCCGGTCGCCGGTGCACGCGGCCGAGCAGGTGCGGCGGGTGCGGGTCTCGGGCCTGGTGCCGGGGACGCCGCTGGCGTACGACGGCGAAGTGACCGAGGCCCCGCCGGAGTTGTTCGTCGACAAGGCCGACGAGGCACTGACGGTCTACCGCCCTCGTAAGGCTCTGTGACGCCGGACCCGGAAGGCCCTCCGGCGCCCGGCGGTCACCGCCCGAGCGTCCCCGCGTCCCCCATCACGATCACCGGCTTCTTCGCCGGGTCCAGGGCGAGCAGCAACTGCCGCATGTCGTCCCGCTGGAGGGAGATGCACGCGCGCGTGGGCCCGCCGTGGTCGACGTGGATCCAGACGCCGCCGCCCTTGCCGAGCCCGAGGGGGCGGACCTTGTTGAGGGGGGACGTGCCGGGGATCCGGTTGTAGTCGATGGCCACGACGTGGTCGAAGGAGCCCTCCAGGGGTTCGCCCAGGAAGCCCGTGCCGGACAGGTTGAACTCCGCGTCCTGGTCGTAGGGCAGCAGGGTGCCCGGGTCGGGCAGGGCTCCCCCGGCGTCGCCCAGGGCGAACACCCCGATGGGCGTCCGCAGGTCGCCGGCGCGGTGGTTGGCCGTCCAGCCGCGCAGCGCGTTGTGCGCGGGCCACGGCTGGCTGACGGCCTTCCACCCGGTCGCCGGATCGCGCTCGTACAGCACGGCGGTCGACTGGTGGGAGTGCGGTCCGTCGCCCTTGACGACGAGCGCCTGGGTGCTGGTGGCGGGGATGTGCGAGCGGGTGCCGGGGCCCAGGCCGGGGATCTCGGCGGGCGCGGGCCGCGCGGGCGCTCCGGGTGCCGGGGCCGCCGCCGTCTTCTTCACCGGGACCTGGGGGCCCTGGGCTGTCCGTGGCTCTCCCGCACATCCCACGAGCAGTCCGGCGCACACCGCGGCGGTGAGCACGAGACGTCCTGCGCTGGTGACGAGGGGCATGTCGGAGCCTTTCCCTTCGTGGACTGCGGCCACAGGGATGATGATGTGCTGATCCGGCCGCCCCGGCGCGGTGGTGACGGGGCGACGCGCACGAAGTTCCCCCGGTCCACCTAAGCGCCACCCCGCACCGGGCGCGTTCCGTGTACGAGTTCGAATCCGGGGCACCCGGAGGGCGGAGGTGCAGATTATGGTTCCCATCCTGCTCGTTCTGCTGCTGGCGCTGGTGCTGTTCGGCTTCGGCTTCGCGGTGAAGGTGCTGTGGTGGATCGCGTTGGCGGTCCTGGTGATCTGGCTGCTCGGTTTCCTGATGCGCACGACGACGGACGCCGGACGGTCGCGCTGGTACCGCTGGTAGCGGGATCAGAGAAGGGGCCCGAGCGGCCCCAGGTCGATGTCGAGGTCCTCCGGCGCGAGTCCGAACCGCGTCCGGAGGACCTCCATCCGGTCCTCCAGCAGCATCAGCGTCAGCCCGATGCGCTCCTCCTGCTCCTCGGTGAGGTCCCCGCTCTCCACACGCCGCAGCGCCTGACGCTCCATGAGCTGCCGCAGCAGCTCCACGACCGTCAGGACGAGCGCGGCCAGGTCCCGTTCGACGGTGTCGGGGTCGAGCTCCACCGTGCGGCGACGCGACGCGGTCACGGGCGCACCTCCCGGAGGGCTTCCCAGGGAGACGGCACGTCCTCGCTGACCGAGCTGATGAGGGCCTTCAGGTCGACGCGTACGAGGTCGACGTCGGCGATCCGCAGGGTGAGGTCGCCCGTCAGCACGACCCCGCCCGCCAGCAGCCGGTCCAGCAGGTCGACCAGGGCGATACGGCGCTCGCCCAGCGGCTCCACCGTGCTCGTCGTGCTCATCGGGCTCACCGTGCTCATCGGCCGGCCTCCTGGACCTCTTCGTCCGCTATGCCGGCGAAGGAGTACGGCGCCCACGGCCCCGTGAGTTCGACGCGTACGCCCGGCTCGGACGCCCCGTCGACCAGCTCGACGAACCGCTGGCTGCGCGCCCGGTCCACCAGGTAGGCGGCGTTGAGCACGTTGACCCCGGCGGCGCCGGAGAGCCGGGCGTCCTGGGGCCGGTGGACGGTGCCGGCCTCCGCGTACCGGGACAGCTCGGCGTGCAGCCGGCGGCACAGGGCGTCGGCCCGCTGCCAGTCGCCCTCGCGGCTGCGGCGGGCGTGCAGGCGGCGGCGCAGGTAGTCGCGGCCGCTCGCCTCGCGCCCGGGGGCCGCCGCTTCCTCGCTCTCGGCGGCGGCGCCTGGCTCCGCGTACACCTTGACGCCCCATTCGACCCGGCCGTCCAGCCGCTTCAGCGCCCGGACGAACCGGTCGTGCCCCTCCTCCAGCAGGCGCCGTACGCCGCTGTCGTCGCGGCAGACGGTCGCGAGGCGCAGCGGGAGGGGGCAGGTCACGGTCGACAGGGCGGAGATCACCGCGTCGTGGGCGCGCGCGGTGCCGGCCAGCCAGTCGAGGTCCTCCAGGCGGGCCCGCAGCGGCGCCTCGTCGAACTCCTCGGCCGGGACGCCGCTGGTGACGGCGACCAGGTCGCCGTGGCGCAGCAGCCTGGGCGGTTCGCCGTCGATGCCGCGTGCCCCCTCGGGCAGGACGCCGTCGAAGGGGCGCGTGACGGCGTACACGTAACGCAGCCGGTCGGTGCTCATGCGGTGCGTCCCTCCAGTTCGGCGATGCGGCGCTGCAAGTCGGCGTTCTCGCGGGAGAGTTCGCTGTGGCGGGCGCGGGAGGAGAGCGCGGGGTCGCTCTCCCACCAGTCGATGCCCATCTCCTTGGCGCGGTCGACGGAGGCGACGACGAGGCGCAGCTTGATGGTCAGCAGCTCGATGTCGAGCAGGTTGATCTTGATGTCACCGGCGATGACGACGCCCTTGTCGAGGACGCGTTCCAGGATGTCGGCGAGGTTGGCGCTGCTGCCGTCCGAGGCGTACGGGCTGGGCAGGCCGCCGCCGGGGCGTGCGGGGCGTGGGGTGGTCATGGCTGTCTCGGGCCCTTCTCCAGTCGGTCGAGGAGCTCGTCCTCGCGGCGGTCGAATTCCGCCTCGTCGATCTCGCCCGCCTCCAGCAGTTCGTTGAGGCGGGCGAGTTCGCGCTGTACGGCGGCGGGGTCGTAGTACTGCCGCTCGGCCTCCGCCACCACCTGGCGCAGCACCCAGGCGGTGCCGCGCAGGGGGGCGGCCGGCAGGAGCAGCAGCTCTCCCAGCAGGCCCATCGCTCGGGTCCTTCCCTCTCACTCCACGAAGCTGTACGGCGGCAGCGGTCCGTTCACCTGGAGCACGAGGTGGTTGTGCGTCCGTCGGAGCTTGTCGATCGCGGCGATGAGGGCGCCGGCGCGGTCCCGCTCCACCAGGAACGAGATGTTGGTGAGCCAGCCGCCGCTCTCCGGGCCGGGGCGGACGTCGGCGGCCTCGGCCTCCAGCGCCTGCTGGATGAGCACCGCGTCGCCCGCCTCGCGCTGCTGGACGGCGGCCGCGACGCGTTCGCCGAGGGCCAGCTTCTGTTCGTACGTGCCGCCGCCGGCCGCGCGGTTGGCCTCGCTGAGCTCGCGCAGCTCGGGGTTGTCGGCGAGCACCCGGTGCAGGACGGCCTCTTCGTCGTGGCTGGCCTTGACGTTGTACTCGACCTTGTCGTCCAGGGCCCGCAGCCGTTCCAGGTAGTGCTCCTCGCGCTCGCCGAGGACGGCGACGACCGCGTCGTCGTCGGGCGAGATGCCGCCGAACCGCATGGGCAGGACGGCGCCGCCCGCGCCCGCCTCGGCGAGCACGTTCTGGTGGGCGAGCAGGTCGCGCCGCTTGGGCCTGAGGTCCTCGGGCGCGTCGCTGACGAGCGCGGCGAGGGCGCCGTGGGTGAGGACGCGGACGGGCTGGGGCGGTTCGCCGACGCCGCCCATCTTCTCGGGCAGGCTCGGGTGTGAGCTGCGTGCGATTCCGTAGACGTACGTGCTCACTCCTGCTCCTCCTTCTTGCGGGTCGACGACGAGCGGCCGGACGAGCCGCTGGACGAGCCGCCGGACGAGCCCTTCAGGGCGTCCGAGATGGTTTCGGCGGCTCCGGAGAGCGCCCCCTTGGACTTGCCGCGGGCGCCGGACTCGGTCATCTCACCGACCAGGTCGGGCAGTCCGGGGTCCTTGCGGGGGCCCGCCTCCAGGTCGAGGCGGTTGCATGCCTCGGCGAAGCGGAGGTAGGTGTCGACGCTGGCGACGACGACCCGGACGTCGATCTTCAGGATCTCGATGCCGACCAGGGACACGCGGACGAACGCGTCGATGACGAGTCCGCGGTCGAGGACGAGTTCGAGGACGTCGTACAGGCCGCTGGTGCCGCGGGCGCCGCCTCCGCCTTGCTGTGCCGGGACAACGGTCATGGTGGGGTGCCTCCCTCCCTCAGGAACGGTCGGCCCTGCCGCGTTCGTAGCGGCGGACGCGCCGGTAGCCACTGAGCTCGCCGTGGGCGTCGAGTTCGACGTCGTACGAGGCGAGCAGGCTCATCGTGTCGGGGACACGGGCCAGTTCGAGGACCTCGACGGTCAGGCTCCAGCCGTCCTCGGTGCGTTCGAACGACGACACCGACTCGGCTTCCATGCCGGTCAGTTCGGCGAGCTGGGCGCATGCGCCGCGCAGCACCTGCATGGGGCCGGGTGACTGTTCCCGGGGCTGTTGTTGTGCCCGGGCGCTCTTCGCCCGGGCGTTCGTGTGGTTCTGGGTGTTCTCGGGTTGGTTCGCCATGAATGCCTCGCTCTTCGGGTTGCCGTGACTCGGGCCCGCAAACCCTTGGCCCTGGCTCGGTGCGCGGCTCAGCGCAGTGCGTCGAGGCGCCGGCGGGCCGGGCCGAGGGCGCGGGGGCGGAGCGCCGGGCCGTCCCAGGGTGCGCTGCGGGCCTGTTCGAGTGCGGTGGCGACGGTCCAGCGGCGGGCGTGCGTGGCCGGGTCGTCGAGCTGGTCCCAGCGCAGGGGCGTGGCGACGGGGGCGCCCGGCCGGGCGCGTACGGAGTAGGGCACGACGGCGGTCTGCGCGTAGCCGTTGCGCTGGACGTCCAGGTAGAGGCGGTCGCCGCGGGCCTGTTTGCGCGCGGCCGTGGTGAGTTCGCCGGGGTGGGCGGCGGCGAGGGTGCCGGCGACGTCGCGGGCGAACGCGCGCACGTCGTCGAACGCGCTGTGCCCGTCGAGCGGCACGATGACGTGCAGTCCCCTGGAGCCGGTGGTCATCAGGGCGGAGGGCAGCCTGAGCGCGTCGAGGAGTTCGCCGAGGAGGTGGGCCGCGCGGCGTACGGCGTCGAAGTCGTCCTTCGGAGGGTCGAGGTCGAACACCATGCGGTCCGGGCACTGGAGCCGGTCGGCCTTGGACTGCCAGCGGTGCAGGGTGACGCACGCCTGGTCGGCGAGGTGGAGGAGCGTGGCGGTGTCGTCGCACACGGTGTGGGTGACGGTGCCGCCCTCCTTGGGGACGGTCACGCGGTGCACCCAGTCCGGGTAGCTGTCGGGCGTGTCCTTCTGCATGAAGCGGGGGCCGTCGATGCCGTCGGGGTGCCTTTCGAGCATCAGTGGCCGCCCGCGCAGGTGCGGCAGCATGAAGGGCGCGACGGAGTGGTAGTAGTCGGCGAGTCCGGCCTTGGTGATCCCGTCGCCGGGGAAGAGGACCTTGTCGGGGCGGTGGATGTCGACGGTGCGGCGGCCGGCGCGTACGGCCCTGGTGCTGCTCGTACTCATCGTGTGCGCGTACCCGGGCCACCGCCCGCCACACGCCGGAAACCCGTTGCGGGCGGCGCCGCGCGGGCGCAGCATCCGGTGGCATGAGTGTCTTCCTGGAAACGCCCCGGCTGCGGCTGCGCACGGTCACCGAGGACGATCTGGACGAGGTGGTCGCGCTCGACAACGACCCCGAGGTCATGCGGTACCTCAACGGCGGCCGGCCCGCGTCGCGCGACGAGGTGCGGACGGAGGCGCTGCGGCGGCTGATGGGGCGCGGTTTCTGGGCCGCCGAGACGCGCGGCACGGGCGAGTGGCTGGGCTGGTTCTCGCTGGAACCGCTGGCCCGGGAGGGCGAGGTGGAGCTCGGCTACCGGCTGCGCCGGGCGGCATGGGGCCTGGGGTACGCGACCGAGGGCGCCCGGGCGCTGCTCGACAAGGGGTTCGCGGAACTGGGCGTGCGGCGGGTCAGCGCGCAGACGATGACGGTCAACGCGGGGTCGCGGCGCGTGCTGGAGAAGTGCGGACTCCGTTACGTCCGGACGTTCTTCGAGGAGTGGCCTGACGTGATCGAGGGCTCCGAGCAGGGCGATGTGGAGTACGCCCTCACACGCGAGGACTGGCTGGCGGACCGGGCCTGAACGCCCCAAGAACGTACGGGCGCGGCCGGCTCGCCCGTACGCCCTCGGTCACGGTGCCACGACACGCTCCACCAGCAGTTGTACGGCCGCCACGATGGCCTCGGCGTCGATGCCCGCCTTGTGGAGCTGCTCGTCCGGGGTCGCCGACGCGGGCATGTTCCGTACCGCGAGGCGGGCCATGCGCGGGGCGGGCCGGCCGTCGGAGAAGGCGTCCGCGACCGCGTCGCCGATGCCGCCCTCCGGGTGGTGGTCCTCCACGGTGAGGATGCACCCCGTGGCACCGGCCGCTTCGTCGAGCGTGTCGGCGTCGACGGGCTTGACGGAGTACAGGTCGATCACCCGGACCGGGATGCCGTAGTCGTCGAGCAGGTCGGCGGCCTTGAGCGCCTCGTGGACCGTGACCCCGGCGGCGACGATCGTCGCCCTGTCGTCGTCGCCGTGGGTGCGCAGCACCTTGGAGCCGCCGACCGGGAAGGTCTCGTCGGGCCCGTACAGGACGGGCATGTCGCCGCGTGAGGTGCGCAGGTAGCGGACGCCCTTGAGGTCGGCCATCGTGGCCACGAGCCTCGCGGTCTGGTTGGCGTCGCACGGGTACAGCACGGTGCTGTCGTGCACCGAGCGGAACATGGCGAGGTCCTCCAGGCCCATCTGGGACGGCCCGTCCTGGCCGATGGCGACGCCCGCGTGGGAGCCGACGAGGTTGATCCCGGCACGGCCGACGGAGGCCATCCGGACGAAGTCGTACGCCCGGGTCAGGAAGGCCGCGAAGGTCGAGGCGTACGGCACGTAGCCGCGCGTCTGGAGCCCCACGGCGGCGGCCACGAGCTGCTGTTCGGCGATGTAGCACTCGAAGTACCGGTCGGGGTGGGCCTTGGCGAAGAACTCGGTACGGGTGGAGTCGCTGACCTCCGCGTCCAGCGCGACGACGTCGGCGCGCGCCGAGCCGAGCGCCTCCAGGGCGTGCCCGTAGGCGGTGCGGGTGGCGACCGAGTCGCCGACGTCGAAGCGCGGCAGCTCGGGCTCCGGCGGCTCGCCCTCGCCGTTGGCGCCGTTGGCGAGGGTCTTCCGGCCGGTCGCCTCCGGTGGCTTCTGGACGTCGACGTGGACGGACCGGGGGCCGCCCAGCTCCGCGATCGCGGCCTCGGCGTCCTTGAGGGGCTTGCCGTGGAAGCCCTCCAGGTCCTCGACGGCGGCGACGCCCCGGCCCTTGTGGGTGGCGGCGAGGATCACGGTCGGCTGCCGGATCGTGGAGCGGGCCTCGGCGAACGCCCGGTCGAGGGCTTGCACGTCATGGCCGTCGACCTCGATGGTGTGCCAGCCGAAGGCGTGCAGCCGCCGCTCGTAGGCTGCCAGGTTGTGTTCGTGCCGGGTCGGTCCGCGCTGCCCCAGCCGGTTGACGTCGACGATCAGGGTGAGGTTGTCGAGGTGGTTGTACGCGGCGTGTTCGACCGCCTCCCACACCGAGCCCTCCGCCATCTCGCTGTCGCCGGACAGGACGTAGACGCGGTACGGGATCTCGTCGAGGCGCTTGCCGGCCAGCGCGATTCCGACGCCCACGGGCAGGCCCTGCCCGAGGGAGCCGGTGGCGACGTCCACCCACGGCAGCCGGGGCGTGGGGTGCCCTTCGAGGCGGCTGCCGAGCTTGCGGAAGGTGAGCAGTTCGTCGTCACCGACCGCCCCGGCGGCCTTGTACATGGCGTACAGCAGCGGTGAGGCGTGCCCCTTGGAGAGCACGAACCGGTCGTTGCCGGGGTGCTCGGGGTGGTCGAAGTCGAAGCGGAGGTGGTGGGCGAGGAGGACGGCCGCGATGTCGGCCGCCGACATGGACGAGGTGGGGTGCCCGGAGCCGGCGGCGTCGGCGGCGCGTACCGCGTCGACACGCAACTGCTGTCCGAGGGTGGCCAGTTCTTCGTGGTGCATGTCACTCCTTGCCGTGTGCGTCTCCGTGTCCGGGTCCGCCCGGGATGCGGGCGAGTTCGGGCGAGGCGGTGTCGAGGGGCACCTGCCAGGAGCGGAGCAGGCCGAGCTGGACGGCCTGGCGCGGCAGGGCGGCGTCCAGCAGCCAGTCGGCGGCGACCCGCACCCGGTTCCCGGGCATGGCGGCCAGGTGGTAGCCGCGCGTGACGGCACCGGCGACGGGGCCGGACAGTTTGACGCCCATCGGGTTGGCGGCCGCCTTTACCCCGCCGAGGTCGACGGCGAAGCCCAGGTCGCTGTGCTTGTACGGGACGGCCTCGCCGTACCCGAGCGACGCGGCGACGTTGCGGGCGGCGACCTTGCCCTGCCGGGAGGCGTGCTGTGCCGTCATGGGCGTGAACTCGCCGGGCCGGGTCAGGTCCGGTACGGCGGCGGCGTCGCCGCACGCGAAGACGTCCGGGTGGCCGGGCACGCCGAGCTGCGGGGTGACGACGAGCCGGCCGCGCTCGACGGGCAGGCCCAGCTCGGAGACGAGCGGGTCGGGGCGTACGCCGACGCACCAGATCAGCGACCGGGTCTCCACGAACTCGCCGTCGTCCAGCAGGACCCCGTCCGCCCTGGACTCCTTGACCGACGTCTTGGTCCGCACGTCCACGCCCCGGCTGCGCAGCACCTCGTCGGCGGTGCGGGAGAGCTTCTCGTCGAGGCCGGGCAGGACGCGGTCGGCGACGTCGAGGAGCATCCAGCGGGGCCGGACGCCGGCGGGCCAGGAGGGCTGTTTGCGGACGAGGGCGTCGGTGAACATCTTGCCGTGCGCGGCCAGTTCCGTACCGGTGTAGCCCGCGCCGACGACCACGAAGGTGCAGCGCGAGGTGCATTCGGCGGGGTTCCCGGAGGCCGAGGCCAGCTCTATCTGCCGGGTGATGTGGTCGCGCAGGTACAGCGCCTCGGGCAGGCCGCGGAAGCCGGTGGCGTTCTCGGCGACGCCCGGGATCGGCAGGAGTTTGCTGACGCTGCCGACGGCCAGGACGAGCCGGTCGTAGGTGAGGGTGCCCTCGGTGCCTTCGGGGTCGGTGTAGTGGACCGCGCGCCCGTCGAGGTCGACGTGGTCGGCCTGGCCGAGCACCAGCCGTACGTGGCGCAGGGTGCCGGGCAGGGACACGGTGATCCGGCGCGGTTCCAGGACACCGGCGGTGACCTGGGGCAGCAGCGGGAGGTAGAGGAAGTAGTCGGTCGGGTTCAGCAGCACGATCTCGGCGCGCCCACGCAGGCTGCGGGAGAGGTGCCGGGCGGTCTGGTATCCGGCGAAGCCGGCTCCGACGATCACGACGCGCGGCAGGGCGCGGGCGCGGGAGCCGTCGGGGTGGCCGGGCCGGCCGGAGGGGCCGGGAAGCGGGCCGGACGGGCTGACGGACGGGGTCACAGGGCCTCCAGCGTCATGTCTGCGTGCACAGCTTCGTGAAGCGGACGGACCTTCCCGGTGCCCCGGAGCCTGCCTCCCAAACGCGGCATACCGGTCGCGGGGCGGCCCCGGGACGGCCCCCCGGCCGGGCCCGCCCGGCGGCCCGGGGCCGCAGCCGGACGATCCCGGACCCGGCCGCGGGGGGACGCCCCCTCCGGGCGGCGGCGGGTCAGCGGCGGCGGCGCAGTGCCGTCGCGGCGGCCGCGGCGGCTGCCAGGGCTCCGGCGGCCAGGGCGGCGGGGTGGCGCAGCAGGACGGTGTCGGCGTACAGGGCGTGGGAGGTGGCGTCGAACCGGCCGTGGGCGCCGAAGTCGCGGCCGAGCGCGCCGTCGACGGGCGCCCAGAGGTTGCTGGGTGCCGGTTCGTCGGCGTGCCCGGCCGGCGGCTCGCCGGGGTCCTGCTGGGCCTCGTACATGGTCCGGGCGAGGTAGCGGTCGAGGAGGCCGGGCGCGAGGGCGTTGGCGAGCAGGGTGGCGACGGTGGAGGCGCCGACCCTGTACTCGCGGCGGCCCGGGTGACCGGCGGCGTGGACGACCGCGCGGGCGGCGACCTCCGGCTGGTAGACGGGGGCGACGGGCCGGGCGCGGCCGGGCATCCGGGAGAGCGCCCAGTCGAACTGCGGGGTGTTGACGGCCGGCAGTTGGACCATGGTGGTGCGCACCTTGCTCCCGGCGTGCAGCAACTCGCAGCGCACGGACTCGTTCCAGCCCTGGATGGCGTGCTTCGCGCCGCAGTACGCGGACTGGAGCGGGATGCCCCGGTAGGCGAGGGCGGAGCCGACCTGGACGACGGTTCCCCGGTCGCGGGGGACCATGCGGCGCAGGGCGGCCCTGGTGCCGTTCACGTACCCCAGGTAGGTGACCTCGGTGACGCGTCGGAACTCGTCGGGGCCGATCTCGGTGAAGGGCGCGAACACGCCGGCGAAGGCGTTGTTGACCCAGACGTCGATGGGGCCGAGTTCCGTCTCGACCCGCTCGGCCGCCTCCTCGACGGCCTCGTGGGAGGCCACGTCGACCGGCACGGTGAGGGCCTCGCCGCCCGCCGCGCGCACCTCGGCGGCCGCGCCCGCCAGGCCCTTCTCGCCGCGCCCGAGCAGGGCCACACGGTCGCCGCGGGCGGCGAAGGCGCGAGCGGTCGCCCTGCCGACGCCTCCGCCGGCGCCGGTGATCACGACGGTGCGCGGCTGCGGCAGGTTCGCATCCATGCGGCGGCGGGTACCCCGGCCGGTCCGGGGCCTAACGAGCCACCACGCGTACCAGAGTGTGAGATGCGCGTATCACCATGCGACACAACGGCGTACGGTGGCCGTACCAACCACCCGGCAACCAGAGGGAGTACGGCGATGGCCGACGTTGTCTACACGCATGGGCACCACGAGTCGGTACTGCGCTCGCACCGGTGGCGGACGGCCGCCAACTCGGCGGCGTACCTGCTCGGCGAGGTGCGGCCGGGGCTGGACGTGCTGGACGTGGGCTGCGGTCCCGGCACCATCACGGCGGACCTGGCGGCGCTCGTCGCCCCGGGCGGCAGCGTGACGGCGGTGGACGCGGCGGGTGACATCCTGGAGCAGGCCCGCGCCACGGCGGACGAGCGCGGCCTGGACAATGTCCGCTTCGCGGTCGCCGACGTCCACGCACTGGACTTCCCCGACGACTCCTTCGACATCGTCCACGCCCACCAGGTGCTCCAGCACGTGGGCGACCCCGTCCTGGCGCTGCGCGAGATGCGACGGGTGTGCCGGCCCGGCGGTGTCGTCGCCGCACGTGACAGCGACTACGCGGCCTTCGTCTGGTACCCCGAGCTGCCGGTGCTGGACGAGTGGCAGGAGCTGTACCAGCGGGTCGCCCGCTCCAACGGCGGCGAGCCGAACGCGGGCCGCCGGCTGCTGTCCTGGGCCCGGCAGGCCGGGTTCAGCGACATCACCGCCACCGCCGGCACCTGGTGCTACGCCACAGCCGGGGAGCGCGCCTGGTGGAGCGGGCTGTGGGCGGACCGCACGACCGCATCGGTGTACGCGAGGCTCGCGGTCGACGGCGGACACGCGACCGAGCCGGAGCTGGCCGCCATCGCCGAGGGCTGGCGCGAGTGGGGACGCCAGGACGACGGCTGGTTCCTGGTGCCGCACGGCGAGGTGCTGTGCCGGGCGTAAGGCCCGCGCGTATCACACGGTCCCGAACGGATCACGCGGCTCCGCGTCGCCAACTACCCTTGGGCGTATGGAGATCCTCGGCACCACGCTACGCGTCTGCGTCCATGACCTGGAGAGTTCGGTGGCCTTCTACGAGCGGCTCACCGGCAGCCGCGCCCAGCGCTTCGAGCGCGGCGGCGTCTCGGTGGCGGCGGTGGGGTGCTTCCTGCTGATGAGCGGCCCGGAGGCCGAGCTGGAGGTCCTGCGCAAGGTGGCGGCGACCATCGCGGTCGAGGACGTGGACGCCGCGCACGCCACGCTCACCGAGGTCGGGGCGAAAATCGTGGCGGGTCCGGTGCCGACTCCGGTGGGCCGGAATCTGATCGCGGTCCACCCGGACGGGTCGGTCTTCGAGTACGTCGACCGGAGGCGTTAGCCCTTCGGGCCGGAGCTCTTCGGGCCGGTGGTCTTGGGACCGTCGCCATCCGGGCCGGAGCTCTTGGGGCCGTCGCCCTCCGGGCCGGGCCGCATCCGGAAGTCGTAGCGCGCCGGGAGCGGCTCGTCCGTCGCCGCCGACCACAGCTCCCCCAGCGTCTCGGCGCCCTCCCGAAGGTCCGGCACGTCGAAACCCGCGTCGAACACGGCCCGCGCGCCCGCCCGGTCGCCCTCGGCGAGCAGCACGCGCACCTCCGCCAACCGGAACGCGCCACGCTGCCGCACCGCCGGGGGCAGCCTGTCCAGCACGGCCCGGGCGGCACCGGGGCGGCCCGCCGCCAGCAGGGCGTCGAGCGCCTCGCGGGCCAGCGCGACCAGGGCGGGGGTGTCGTCCGTACCCGAGGCGGCGCACAGGCCGTCGAACGCCTCCGCGTACCGGTCGGCGGCCCGTTCGCGGTGGCCGCCCTCGCGGTCGGCGACGGCCAGGCAGCGCAGCAGCGGCCACCGGGCCGCCCCGGCACCCCCCAGGCCGCGCTCCCAACTGCGGACGGCCTGCGCGCGGTCGCCCGCGTGCCACTGGGCGACGCCCAGGTGGTACTCGGTGTGCCAGTCCGCCGGCGCCGTCTCCAGCATGTCCCGCCAGTGCGGCGCGACCAGCGACGGGCCCGGCGGCGCCCCCGGCGGCGGCGCGGGCAGCACGCCCGTGCGCAGCAACTCCCGCCACGGCTCCTGCTGTTCACCGAGCGCCGACTCCGCGAAGGGCGTGCCGGGCAGCGTGAAGCGCCCGCGCAGCACCTCCAGCGCGCCCCACCCCGAGCCGGTGGCCAGGAGCGTGCCGGGCTCGGTGTCGGCGCACCGGCGCCACGCCGCGCAGGCGGCCTCGACGTCCGTCCGGGGCAGTTGCTCCTCCAGCCGCTTCGCGACCTCCGCGCGCGCCGCGCCCCAGTCCGCGCCGTGCACGGCGCGCGGGTCGGCGGCCAGCGGCCCGTACGCCTCCAGCCAGTTCAGCTCCCCCTCCGCGTCCAGCCGCACGTGTTCGAGCTGGGTGCGGGCGAGCCCGGCCTGGATCTCGGCGTAACCGGGCGCTCCGGGCGTTTCCGGTTCGGTGAGCCACTCCTGCCAGCGCCGCCCGCCCCTGCCGTGTCCCCACACGAACAGCTTGCGGCCGCGCAGCAGGTCGGTGGAGGTGTGCACGAACCCCTCGCCTTCCGCGTCCAGTGCGGCGATCCACTTCCGGGAGCCGTCCGGCACCTCGTAGAACCAGTCGCCCGAGTAGGCGCTGTTCAGCGGGTACGTACGGTCCTCTCCGTCCTGGTACGGCACCGGGACGCGGCGCAGGGTGTGGGCGTGGCCGTGGTGCCAGGCCTCGTCGGCGGGTGCCAGGACCCGACGGTCCTCGGGGACCGCGATGTTGGTCCACCAGTAGACGGGGGCGGGCCGCTCGTGCGGGTTGCGGACGCGTACGCCCGCGTAGAGGAAGTCGGAGCCGGCCGGCAGCCACAGGTCGACCTGGAAGGGCAGGTCACGCAGCCGCTCCCACTCCCACAGCCGCACCATGTCGCCGCCGTCGGGCGCCGGGACGACGGCGGCGTGCAGCGGGGCGCAGGTGAGGGCGGTGTGGCCGGTGGCGCCGATGTTCCACTCGATGCCGCCGGAGAACCAGGCGCCGTTGAGGGCGAAGGCGGCGGGCTGGAACACCGGGTTGCGGTGGAGGAGTTCACGGCCGGTGGGCTTGTGGTGGAGCGAGTGGACGCGGCCGCCGAGCCCGGGCAGCACGGTGACGCGCAGCCGGTCGTTCTCGATCACGATGGCGTCGAACGCGGTGGCGGTGCGCTCGCGCCCGTACCCGTCGAGGATGCGGGCGGGCAGCGGGGTGCGCAGCGGCGCGTGGCCGGTCTGGCGGGCCATGTCGCGGGGCATGGCCCGCCGGGTGGCGTCGTCGACGGTGCGGGGCCGGTCGAGGAGGCGGAGTGCGGGGAGCGGGTTCTCGGGTCCCAACGGGGCGGCCGGCAGGGTCAGTACGGTACGGCGCACGGTCGTCCCGGCGTTCGTCGTCATGACGACCATGGAACACGGTGGACGCCGTACCGGCCAGGGGGTCCCGGCTCAGTACGGGCGGGGCGGCAATGGTTTGTCGGCCGTCACCTTGTCGGCCGTCACCTTGTCGGCCGTGATCGCCCAGCGTTCGTGGTCGCGCCAGGCGCCGTCGATGAAGATGAACGCCGGGGAGAAGCCCTCCAGCCGGAACCCGGCGCGGCGCACGAGCGCGATCGACGCCTCGTTCAGCGGCTGGATGTTGGCCTCCAGCCGGTGCAGGCCGAGCGGCCCGAAGGCGTACCGGAGGACCAGGGCCAGCCCTTCGCCCATCAGGCCCCGGCCGGCCGCGTGGGCGAAGGCGCCGTAGCCGAGGGTGCCGCTGAGGAAGCCGCCCCGGACGATGTTGTTGATGTTGATGAACCCGGCGATGGCGCCGCCCGCCTCCCGCTCGCAGACCAGGAGCGGCTCGGCGGCCGGGCTCTCGATGCGGGCGCGCGCGTAACCGGCGTACGCCTCGGGGGTGTCCGGCGGGAAGAGCCACGGCCGGTGCAGGTCCCTGCTCTCGCGGGCCCGTGCGGTGAACTCCTCGGCGTCCTCGTGGGTGAAGTGCCGGATGCCGACGCGCGGGCCTTGGGCCAGGTACGGGGTGTGGGGGCCGTTCGCGGACATCCGGTCAGGGTACGAGGGCGTCAGCGGTCGCGCTTCGGGCGGGTCGCCGCGTTGCGGGGCGGGCACTTCTCGCCCTTCTTCATCACGTCGACGGAGAGGGTGCGGCCGCCGAGGTCGGTGCCGGGGGCGGGGTGCTGGGAGCAGACCTTCCAGTTGGACGGCCACAGCACCGTACGGTCGTAGCCGCTGGCGTCGCGCACCTCGACCCTGGTGCGGTAGTCCATCGTGGTGAAGACGGTCATGAGCCCCTTGCCGGTGAAGTCGGGCAGCGGCGGGGCGGCTGCCGCCGCGCTCGTCGCGCCCGTCGCGCCCGTCGCTGTCAGGGCGAGGGCCAGCCCCGCCGTCACCGTGACCGCACGCCGCATTTTCGCCTCCGGGTGGAAGAACGCCGCCGCCCCCGGCAACCAGGATGTGCGGATCCTGGTCGCCGGGGGCGGTGGAGCGGGCCGTACGGGTGATCAGGGCTGGGTGCCCCAGGGTGGGCGATCAGTGGTGGGTGACGACGAGCTGCGGCTCGTCGGCGTCGGCGGTGTCGGCCGGGTCGGGGCGCTGGATGAGCAACGCGGTGACGACGCCGATGCCGAGCAGGGCGAGCGCGGCGTACATGGCGTGCTGGTAGCCGGCCTCGGTGACGCCCTGGGCGTCGCTGCCCGCGCTGATCATGGCGGAGGCGAGGGCGATGCCGAGCGAGGCGCCGATGCCGAAGCAGGCCCCGTTGAGACCGGAGAGGGAGCCGGGCTTGTCCTTGGGGGCGGTGGTGACGGCGAGGCCGTTGAGCCCGGTGAGCATGAAACCGCCGTACGTGACGCCGAGCGCGGCGAGCGCGGCGACCAGGATCCACTCGCTGTGCAGGAACAGCGTGGCGAAGACGAAGATCGCGAAGTTGGCGACGGCACCGGTGACCACGACCGTGCGCCAGCCGATCTTCGGGCCGAGGCGGCCGGTCAGCGGGGCGGAGATCACGCCGATGAGCTGGATGGGGGTGAGGAAGAGGATCGCGGCGGTCACCGCGCTCAGGCCGAGGCCGACCCGGGCGTCCTGGGAGAAGAGGGGGATCGTCAGCGCGATGGCGCCGAACGCGCCGCCGAGGGTGCACACGGTGGTGAGCAGCAGCGGCCAGGCGCGGCGGGAGGCCAGGACATCGAGGTCGATGACCGGGTTGGGGGCGCTCTTCTGCGAGACGAGGAAGAAGACGAGGGAGGCGACGCCGCCGAGCAGGAAGCCGAGGGTGAGCGCGGAGGTCCAGCCCCAGGCGCCGCCCTGGGCGAGGCCGACGAGGATGCCGGTGAGGCCGAGGGCGAGGGCGGCGATGCCACGGGAGTCGAAGCGGGCGTCGGCGTCGGTGGTGGGCGGGACGTCGGGGACGTACCGGCGTACGCCGATCAGGCCGGCGACGGCGATCAGGGTCGAGCAGACGAAGATGCCGCGGAAGCCGATGGTGTCGGCGATCTGGCCGCCGGCGATGGCGTCCACACCGGCGAGGCCGCCGTTGACGGCGGTGATGATGCCCGCGGCCTTGCCGAAGCCGGCCGGGGTGAGGAGCTGGTTCAGGGTGAGGAAGGCGAGGGTGAACATCGCGGCGGAGATGCCCTGGAGGACACGGCCGGCGATGAAGATCTCGATGTTCGGCGCGAAGACGCACAGCAGGTTGCCGATGATCAGGACGATCGCGCAGACGATCATCATCGGCTTGCGGCCGCGCTGGTCGCTGAGGCGGGCGAGCGTGACCTGGCCGATGGCGGCCATCAGGAAGAACAGGGTCTGCGACAGGCCGGCGGCGGCCGTGGTGGTACCGAGGCGCTCGATGACGTCGGGCAGCGCGGGGCTGAGCATGGTCGCGTTGATCTGGTAGCCGAGCACGGCCATGACCATCGCCAGCAGCATGGGGCCACGGCCCGCGAGGTCGGATTCGGCTCCGGAACGCGTCCGGCCGAGCGAGATGGACATGTCGGCCCCTTTGCCTTGGATGTCATGTCGGGATCGGTGAAACGGCACGCCGCTTGCCTTGTCTGACAAGTGCTGCTGAGCCAGATTGGGATCTACGCGCGTAAACGTCAATACCCTGCGGCCAATTTTTCGAATTGCCGCAGCTCAGTGGCGCTGAATCGAGACCGAACACCATTGCCGAGCCCGGCCGTCGGGGCATAACTTGCAGACAAGTGAGCCGAGGAGGGGCAGTGGTGGTCAGCAGCGCTGAGCAGCGGAGACCGGTGGTGGTGCTGTACGAGCGGATCGTGGACGCCATCCACGCCGGCACCTACCCGCCCGGCTCGACCCTCCCCTCCGAGCCCAAGCTCGCCGCCGAGCTGGGCGTGAGCCGCCCCGCCCTGCGCGAGGCGCTGCTGCTGCTCCAGGAGGACGGGCTGCTGTCGGTGCGCCGTGGAGTCGGCCGGACCGTCGCCGACCGGCCGCCCCGGCGCGGCTTCGAGCACATCCAGCCGCTGGAGGAGCTGATCGGCGCGGGCGCCCCCGTGCGCGTACGGGCCCTGCTGCGGGCGGTCGAGGAGCCGACCGACTTCACCGCCCAGCACCTGCTCGCGGCCGCCCGGGCCCGGCTGCGGTTCTGGGAGTCGCTGCTGGCCGCGGACGGTACGGCGGCGGCGCTCAGCCAGGAGTGGGCGGCCGCCGAGGAGGTCCTGGAGGTGGCCCACCCGGCCTTCGCGCGGGCGCTGGAGGCCGTCGCCGGCCAGCCGGACGCCGCCCGTACGTCGATGCTCGCCGTACTCGTCTCCTCGTCACGGGGCGTGCCACTGAGCGCCCACAGCAGCGTGACGGCCACGCTGGTCGGGCAGCGCCGCGGAGAGCAGCTCGGCCGGCCGGCCGACACCCCGGCCGTACTGATCACCCAGGTCGTCCGCGCCGGCGACGTCCCCGTCCTGGCCGCCAAGCACATGCTGCCGACGGGCGCGGCGGCCCTCCCGGTCCTCCAGTCGAACTGACCCTGCCGTCGGCCCCTGCCACGTGCTCCAGCGCCTAGTCCCTGCCGCCGGCCCCAGCGCCTGGTCCCTGCCACCGCCCCCTGTCGGCTGCGTCACGGCGTCCAGCCGGGGCGTGCCGTACACTCGCGCCCCATGCACTTGTCTGACAACGTCCCCGCCGACGCTCCCGCCACCGCCGACTGGATCCGCCGCGCCCCGAAGGCGGTCCTCCATGACCACCTGGACGGCGGCCTGCGCCCCGCCACGATCATCGAGCTGGCCCGCGAGTGCGGTTACACCGGCCTGCCGACCGAGGACCCGGCCGAGCTCGCGGTCTGGTTCCGCGACGCCGCCGACTCCGGCTCGCTGGAGCGCTACCTGGAGACGTTCGCCCACACCTGTGCGGTGATGCAGACCCGCGAGGCGCTGTTCCGCATCGCGGCCGAGTGCGCCGAGGACCTGGCGGCGGACGGTGTCGTCTACGCCGAGGTCCGGTACGCCCCCGAGCAGCACCTGGCGGGCGGCCTGTCCCTGGACGAGGTCGTGGAGGCCGTGAACGACGGCTTCCGCGAGGGTGAGCGCCGCACCGGCGGGCGGATCACCGTCGGCACGCTGCTGACCGGCATGCGTCACACGGACCGTTCGCTGGAGATAGCCGAGCTGACCGTCGCCCACCGCGAGCGGGGCGTGGCGGGGTTCGACATCGCGGGCGGCGAGATCGGCAACCCGCCCTCCCGGCACCTGCCGGCCTTCCAGCACCTGAAGCGGCACAACTGCCACTTCACCATCCACGCGGGCGAGGCCGTCGGCGCGGAGTCGATCCACGAGGCGGTGCAGGTCTGCGGCGCCGAGCGGATCGGTCACGGTGTGCGGATCACCGACGACATCCAGGTGCGCGAGGACGGCACGGCCACGCTCGGCCACCTGGCCGCGTACGTCCGCGACAACCGCATCGCGCTGGAGGTCTGCCCGACCTCCAACCTCCAGACGGGCGCCGCGAAGGACTACGCGACGCACCCGATCGACCAGCTCCGCCGCCTGGGCTTCCGCATCACGCTGAACACCGACAACCGCCTGGTCTCGGGCACCACCATGAGCCAGGAGTTCCAGCACATGGTGGACGCCTTCGGCTACGGCCCGGAGGTCTTCGAGGAGTTCACGGTCGCCGCCGTCGAGGCCGCGTTCCTGCCGCTGCCGGAGCGCCGCCGGATCATCGACGAGGTCATCCGCCCGGGCTACGCGGCCCTCTAGCGGCCCGGCGGCCCGGCCGCCCCTTGGCGTGAGCCACCAGCCGGCTGCGGTCCGGCCCCCCGCGCGGGCGAACGTCCGCCCGGGTGCGTGGGGCGGCCGGCTCCCGGTGGTACCTCCCTGGGCATGGAGCCACAGGTGTCCCCGTTCCTCCGCCGGGCCGCGGCGCACGCGTGGCGCCTGCTGGTCGTCGGCGCGGTGGTGTACGCCGTGTTCGCCGTGCTGGGCCGGTTCCACGAGATCGGGGTGGCGCTCTTCCTGGGGCTGGTCATCACGGCGATGCTGAGGCCGGTCGCCGACGTCGTGGCCCGCGGGCTGCCCCGCGGGCTCGCCGTCGCCGTCACGCTGATCGGCGGGATCGCGCTGGTGCTGGGGGCGCTGGTACTGGTCGGGGAAGCCGTGGCGGGCGAGACCACGACGCTGGTACGGGAGTTCCGGGACGGCGTGGACCGCATCGAGGAGTGGCTGGAGGAACCGCCGTTCCGGCTGAACCCGGATGTGCTGTCGGACCTGCACTCCCGGGTCGCCCAGTTCCTCTCCAGCCATCGCTCGACGCTGCTCAGCAAGGCGCTCAGCGGCGCGAGCGAAGCGGTGCACGTGCTCACCGCCGTCGCCCTCGGTCTGTTCGCCTCGGTGTTCTTCATGCACTCCGGAGACCGGCAGTGGGCGTGGTTCTGCGCGCAACTGCCGGAAGGGTCGCGGTCGCGGTGGGCTCTCGCCGGGCCGGCGGCCTGGCGCACGTTCACCGGTTACACGCGCGGGATCGTGCTCGTGGCCGCGACCAACGCGATCCTGGTCGGCCTGGCGCTGTACTTCCTCGGAGTGCCGCTGGCCGTACCGCTGGCGCTCCTGGAATTCTTCGCCGCGTTCGTGCCCCTGATCGGCTCACCGGTCGCGCTGGCGGTCGCGGCGGTGGTCGCCCTGGCGGCGAAGGGACCGCTGACGGCGGGCATCGTGATCGCGCTGATCGTGATCATCGGTCAGATCGAGGGGCACCTGCTGCATCCGCTGGTCATGAGCTGGGCGGTCCGGCTCCACCCGCTGGTGGTGGCGGTCTCGGTGGTCGGGGGAGCCATCGCGGCGGGCGTGGTCGGAGCGGTGGTCTCGGTGCCGCTGGTGTCGGTGGTGTGGTCGGTGTACACGACGCTGCGCGAGGCCCACCGGTCACCGGCCGTGGGCACCTCCTGAGGCCGGTCCGCCGACGCCTCCGCCGACGACGGGCAGCCGGAGCACACCGGTGTCCTCCGGGGCGCTGGTGACGGTCACCGGCTTGATGCCGCGGTTGCCGAGGTACGCGGAGTCGCTCGCGGCGATCACGAACCGGAGGCGGTGGCCTGCCTCGTACCGGTGCACGATGCCGGGCAGCTCCACGGTGAACGGCCGGGTGACGTCCGGTACGCGCACGGGCGCGACGAGCCGGTTGACCAGCGTCTGCGCACCGTCGGGGGCGACGTCGTACACCTTGGCGAAGAGCACCAGTTGGTCGGCGGCGTCCCCGGAGTGCTGCACCCGCTCGGCCGCCGGCGAGGTGACGCGGAGGGTGGCCCTGGGGGCGCCGACCACGTCGAGGGGGGCTTTCAGGGGCTCGCTGGTCCAGCCGAGGAAGGTGCCGGGCGTGTCGTACGGCTTCGGGTCGGTGAGGCCGATCAGCCCGGCGAGCGAGGACTCGGAGTGGCTGGTCGGAAGTGGCAGGTTGCGGTACTGGCGCGCGCCGCGCGCCACCTTGGCGCGGTTGTCGACGAGCTTGCCGTCGCCGGACAGGTACAGCGTGCGCGACAGCGGCGGCACGGCGGCGGCGGTGCCGTAGCCGGTCTGCCAGTCGCGGTAGTACGCGAAGGCGGGGCCGGTGTCCGTGCCTGTCCTCTTGTGCAGGTGGCGGTCGAACCAGGCGAGGATGCGCCGGCCGACGTAGCTCGTCTCCAGGTTGCCCTGGCCGAGGTTGAGTTCGCCGCTCGCGGGGTCGGTGAGCCCGCCGCTGTGGCCCCATGACTGCCAGATCATCTTGGTCTCGGTGCCCCGCGCCTTGAGCTGCTCGTAACTGGCCTGTGCCTCGTTGAGGTTGAACAGGCTGTCGGCCTGCCCCTGGATGAGAAGCGTCGGCGCCTTGACCTTGCCGAGGTACGAGACGGGGGACACGCTGCGTGCGAAGTCGAGCATCTCCCGTGTCTTCCCGGCCGGGTAGCGGCCGGAGTTGAGCAGCCGGACGGTTTCGCAGGCGCGGGTGACGAAGTGCAGGCAGTCCAGGCGGTTGATCCGGGTGGGGTCGAGGCTCGGCACGAGCAGCGGCTGCCCCTCCCCGACCAGGTAGAAGCCGTTGGCCCACTGCCATTTGAACGCCCCCGGCACATCACGCGAGGCGTTGTTGGGATCCAGCGAGTACGCCAGGTCGTGCCAAGTGATCATCGGTACGAGGGCGTCAACGCGGTGGTCGACGGCGGCCGTGGCGAGCTGGATGGCACCGCCGTACGAGCCGCCGATCATGCCCACGCGCGGGTCGCCGTGGCCGTCGGTGGTGACGAAGTCGGCCTTGGTTCCGTCGTCGGCGGCGCGCTCGCCGCCGAGGAAGTCGAGGAGCCGGGACGCCGCCGTGCCGTCGATGCGCGGGTCGTCGAGGGAGATCAGGCAGCCGGACTTGCCGAACCCGAGCCCCGAGTAGACGAGGGTGACATAGCCGCGTTCGGCGAACGCCTTGCCGATGGCCGCGGTGGACCCGTCGGACTTGCTGCCGCCGAACCCGTTGGTGGCCAGCACGGCGGGCGCCCGGTGCCCGGCGTCGACCCCGGCCGGCCGGTACAGGTCGGCGTCCACGGCGCAGGTGCGTCCCCCCGCCTCCACGGTGAACGTCAGTGGCGTGACGGTGAACGGACCATCCGCCCCGGTCGCCGCCGACGACGGCACGGCCACGGCGAGCGGCGCGGCCGTTGCGGTCGGTGCGGCCGTGGCCAGCGGTGCGGCCGTGGCGAGCGGTGCGGTCGTGGCCAGCGGTGCCCCGAGCGCGGCACCGGCCACGAGAACCAGGGACTTCCGAAGCCTGGGCAGGGCGCGCGACGACACGGGGACCTCCACGGTGAGGTGGCACATACCGACCGGTAAGTACCGGGCCGCGCTCATGGTGTGACACGTGTCAGATCCACGTCAACGGTTGTGCGGGGGTTTCTTGACGCGCATTCAACCAACAGGCGGGGCGCGCAGTCAGCGCAGTGCGGGCTCGTCCAGGGTGAGCGTGCCGGCGTCCGCGTCCAGGGTGGCGGGGATGCCGAGGGGCACCGTCAGGTTGGTCGGGCTGTGGCCGAAGCCCAGTTGCTCGACCACCGGTACGCCGAGGGGCGCCAGCCGGTCCAGGAGGGTGGCCCGGACCTCGGGGTAGGGGCCGCACTCCTCCCACGAGCCGAGCGCGATGCCCGAGACGCCGTCCAGCCAGTTGGCGCGGAGTAGTTGGGTGAGGATGCGGTCCAGTCGGTACGCCTCCTCGCCGGTGTCCTCCAGCAGGAGCAGGCCGCCGCGCGCGGACGGGCGGCCGTGCGGCGTGGCGAGGTCGGCGGCGAGCAGGGCCAGGCAGCCGCCCATGGTGACGCCCCGGGCCCGGCCGGGCACCATCGGCCGGGCGCCGTCCAGCCCCAGGGTGCGCACCGTCTCGGGCTCGAAGAGCGTTGCCCGCAGCGACTCCTGGGTGGCCGCGTCCTTGAGGAACGTGAGCACCCCGGCCATCGGACCGTGCAGCGTGGCCAGCCCCATCCGTACGGCGAACGCCTCGTGCAGCGCCGTCACATCGCTGTAGCCGACGAACACCTTGGGCCCCGCCGCCCGCATCGCCGTCCAGTCGAGCAGGTCGGCCATGCGGTGCGCGCCATAACCGCCACGTGCGCAGATCACCGCGGAGACGGACGGATCGCACCACGCCTCCGTCAGGTCGCGGGCGCGGTCCTCGTCGGCGCCCGCGAGGTACGGCAACTCGGGGTGTACATCCAGGACGTGCGGCATCACCACGGGGTCGAGCCCCCAGCCGCGCAGGATGTCCACCCCCGCCCGGAGGCGGTCCTCGGGCACCGGGCCGCTGGGCGACACGATGGCGACCCGGTCGCCCGGCCGCAACCGCGAGGGCCGTTCCAGCGGCGTGGCCGTCACTTCTTCAGCTCCAGCAGCGGGACATCGAGGCGGGTGATCCCGAAGACCTGTACGTACAGGGAGAGTTCGGCCTCCAGGGCCCGCACCACGCTGTCGGCCCGCCGGAAGCCGTGCCCCTCCCCCTCGAAGGCGATGTACGCGTGCGGAATGCCGCGCCCGGCCATCGCCGCCAGGAACCGCTCGCTCTGCGCGGGCGGACAGATCACGTCGTCCAGCCCCTGGAGCAGCAGGAATGGCGAGGCGATGCGCTCCACCTGGGAGATGGGCGCGCGCTCCCGGTAGCGGCCGGGCACGTCCGTGAGCGGCCCGATCAGCGACTCCAGGTAGCACGACTCGAAGTCGTGCGTCTCGTCCGCCCATCCGGTCAGGTCGAGCACCGGGTAGAGCAGCGTGCCGCAGGCGTAGACGTCGGTGGCGGCCAGCGACGCCGCGGCGGTCCAGCCGCCCGCGCTGCCGCCCCGGATCGCGAGGCGGGCCGGGTCGGCGGTGCCCTCGGCGGCGAGCGCCTCCGCGACGGCGGCGCAGTCCTCGACATCGACGACGCCCCACTGCTCCCGCAGCCGGTCGCGGTAGGGACGGCCGTACCCGGTGGAGCCGCCGTAGTTGACCTCCGCGACGCCGATCCCGCGCGACGTGAAGTAGGCGATCGCCAGGTCGAGGACGAGCGGGGCGTGCCCGGTGGGTCCGCCGTGCGCCCACACCACATAGGGCGGCAGTTCGTCGTCGGGGGCGATCCGGTCGGGGTTGTGCGGCGGGTAGATGTGGGCGTGGATCTCGCGGTTGTCCGGGCCGGTGAACGTGCGGATCTGCGGCTCCGGGTAGTACGCCGGGTCGACGGAGTCGGCGTGGGCGGAGCCGATGACCCGGGTGCGGCCGGTGCACGTGTCCAGCTCCACTACCTCGTAGCCGCTGCGCGGGCTGGCCGCCACACCGATGACGCGCGTGCCGTGCCCGGCGAGCGTGGAGGCCCATTCCGTCCACGGCCCGGGGGCGTCGACCACCTCACCGGTCTCGGGGTCGAGTATGCCGAGGCTGGTGGCCCCCCTGCCGTGGATGACGGCGATCGTCCCGTCGTCCAGCGGCTGGAACCACTTCAGCCCGATCTTCCACAGCGGCCCGCCGAACTCCTCGGCCCGCCCCGTGCACAGCCCGGCCTCCCCCGCGCCCGGCCTCATCCGTCGCAGCTCCCACCAGCCGCAGGCGTCGGAGACGAACAGCAACGAGCCGTCCGGTGCCCAGTCGACCTGGCAGACCGCCTCCTCGGTGCCCCCGGCGACCGCCCGCACACCGGTGAACGGTCCGCCGTCCGTGACGTCGCCGGTCATCACCTCCGTGCCGTCCCACGGCATCCGCGGATGATCCCAGGCGAGCCACGCGGCCCGTGTGCCGTCCGGCGAGAGCCTTGGCCCGGTGACGAACCGGTGCCGGCCGTCGGTCAGCTCCCGCACGGCGCCCCGGTCCTCGGCCGCCGAGCCGTCGAGCGGCACGGCCGCGATGACGCGCCGTACGTCACCGGGTCCCGGGCCGGTGAACTCCTCCAGGACGCACCACACTTCGTCCCGGTCCAGGTGGATGACGGGGTCCACCCAGCGCAGTCCGCCGCCCACGCCGGACACCGGGGTGAGCGGCCGCGGTTCGCCGTCGCCGTCCGGCTCGTACAGGTACAGCCGCTGGTCGGGGAAGTGGCTGAAGACGACGAGCGGCCCGGCGGCCTCCTCCCGTACCGCCCCGGCCCACGGCTGGCCGCCGTACTCGACGACCCTGCTGCGGACGTTCCAGGGGGCGGGCAGCACCGGCGCCTCGGTGCCGTCCGGGTGCCTGCGCACCAGGGCGCGTCTGCCGCCCTCGGCGGGCCTCGGCTCGGTCCACCACACCTCGTCGCCCACCACGCCGACGTACTCGGGACGCCCCTCGTGCGCGGCGGCGAGGTGCGCGTCGATCGGTGACGGCCAGGTTCCGTAAGCCCCCGTGGGTACCATGCCGGATGCTCCCCCTCTATGCGGTCTGGAGATAGTGGTCGAGGACGCGGATTCCGAAGTGCAGCGCGGCGATCGGGACGCGCTCGTCGACGCCGTGGAAGAGCGCCTGGTAGTCGAATCCGACGGGCAGTCTCAGTGGTGCGAAGCCGTAGCCGACGATGCCGAGCCGGGCGAAGTGCTTGGCGTCGGTACCGCCGGACATGCAGAACGGCACCACGTGCGCGTCCGGCTCGAAGTGCTCCAGGGCCGCACGCAGCTTGGCGTACGTCGGTGAGTCGACCGGCGCCTGAAGGGGGATCTCCTGGTGCTGGAACTCCCACTCCACGTCCGGGCCGGTGAGCATGTCCATCGTCTCGGCGAACTCCAGGTCGCCGCCGGGCAGCACGCGTCCGTCGATGTGGGCGGAGGCGGTCCCCGGGATCACATTGACCTTGTAACCGGCGTGCAGCATGGTCGGGTTGGAGCTGTTGCGGATGGTCGGCTCGACCAGGGCGGCGGCGTGGCCGAGCTTCGCCAGCAGGATGTCGGCGTCGAAGTCGTCGGCGTCGAAGTCGGGCTGGAGGCCGTACAGCGCGCACAGCTCGGTGAGGGCGGCGCGCACCGTCGGGGTGAGGCGTACCGGCCACTGGTGGTTGCCGATGCGGGCGACGGCCTCGGCGAGCCGGCTGACCGCGTTGGACCGGTTGACCTTGGAGCCGTGGCCCGCCCTGCCCTCCGCGGTGAGCTTGAGCCAGGCGGTGCCGCGCTCCCCCGCCCCGATCGGATAGATCTCCAGGTCGGGTCCGGCGTGGAAGGTGTAGGCGCCGGACTCGCCGATGCCCTCCGTGCAGCCGTCGAAGAGCTCCCGGTGGCGGCGTACGAGGAAGGCGGCGCCGTCGGCGGCGCTGGCCTCCTCGTCGGCGGTGTACGCGATGACGATGTCGCGCCGGGGCCGGATGCCGTGGCGGGCCCACTCGCGGACGACCGCCAGGACCATCGCGTCCATGTTCTTCATGTCGACGGCGCCCCGGCCCCACACCAGCCCGTCGCGGACCTCACCGGAGAAGGGGTGCACGTCCCAGTCGCCGGGGTCGGCCGGCACCACGTCCAGATGGCCGTGGACGAGGAGCGCTTCGGCGGACGGGTCGGTGCCCTCGATCCTCGCCACCACGTTGCTCCGGCCGGGTGTGCGCTCCAGGACGGCCGGCTCCAGCCCGGCCTCGGCGAGCTTCTCGGCGACGTACTCGGCGGCGGGCCGCTCCCGGCAGTCGCCGTTGCCGCGGTTGGTGGTGTCGATCCGGATGAGCTCGGAGGTGAAGGTCACCACCTCGTCGAGAGCCTGGGAATCCGTGTCGAAGGGCGTCACGTCAGCCATACTGCTCCTCCACTGCGGCCGAGACGATCGTGGTGACCGCCTTGAAGGCGCGAATGGCCTCGTACATCGTCTCGCTGGTGTACGCGACGCGCCGTTCCCCGCTGATGGCCACGCCCGGGACGACGGTGGCGGCAGCCGCGAGGTGCTCCGCGTCGAACTCCAGCTCCACGGTGAACGGCCCGCCGCGCACCGGTTCGTACCGTACGGCGAGAGCGGTCGCCTCCTTGGCTGCGGCGCGGATGTCGGCGGCCGTCCGGGTGGGGGTGCGGCACACCGCCGCGTACCGCGACACGTGGTCCTTGACGGCGACCTTGCGGGCCTCCGGGGCGTACGCGAGGGCGTCCTCGCAGGTCAGGTCGTCGCCGGTCACGAGGATGACGGGGACGCCGTACTCGGCGACGACATGGGCGTTGAGCATGCCCTCGCTCGCCCGTACGCCGTTGAGCCAGACGCCGGTGATGGAGTTGGCGAGGTAGGTGTGCGCGAGGACGCCTTCGGTGCCCGCGCCCGTGTGGTAGCCGACGAACGCGATGCCGTCCACGTCGCCGTGCTGGACGCCTTCCACCATGGAGAGGGACTTGTGCCGGCCGGTGAGCATCTCGGCACGCTCGTCCAGGTGTTCGAGCAGCAGATTGCGCATGCTCCAGTGCGCTTCATTGATGAGGACCTCATCGGCGCCACCGTCGAAGAAACCCAGCACGGCCGCGTTCACATCGGAGGTGAACATGGACCGGCACCGCTCCCACTGGGGGGTTCCGGGCAGCACGTCGGCCGGCCAGGTCACACCGGTGGCGCCTTCCATGTCGGCGCTGACAAGGATCTTCATGCCTCGAAACCGTACGCGGTCCTGCCCCGCCTGCCCAGGCCTGTGGATAACTGTCGGCCGGGCGCCGGACGGCCACGTGCGGACCAGGCGCCGGCCGGGTGCCGGACGCCGGACGCGGGCTTCGGTCCGACGCCGGACGCACGCTGCGGCCGGGTGCCGGATGCGGATGACGGCCGGCCACCCGAACATGGACGCATGGACGACGTGGCCAAGGAGAGGACCGTGGCGCACACCGCCCCGGTCGCCGCCGCCCGCGAGGCACTCGTGTCGGCGGGCGCGTACGTGATGTCACCGGCGGCCGTCTCGGAGTGCCTCGGGACCGACGAACACGGCTGGGCCTGCTTCGCCACCCACTGGGAGGACCTGGCCCCGGATGAGTACGCGGCCGAGCGGGGAACGCGCCGGCTGCGCCGTTACGGGCACTTCTCCCTCACCCGCACCGGAGAGCTGACGCTGCTGCCGCACGTCGCCTTCGTACAGCCCGAGCAGTCCAATCCGCTGTACGTCGACGTGGACCGGAACTTCGAGCCTCTGACGGACGCCTTCGTGGCCGATCCGCTCCTCACGCCGCTGCTGCGGATGCTGGGCGACGTGGCGGCCTGCCTGGACGACGCGGCCGAGTGGAGCGTGAAGGTCCACCCGTTCCGGGTCGTCGCCTCGGCCGACAGCCAGGGCGCGCCCACCCCGGAAGGCAGGCACCGCGACGGTGTCACGCTGGTGACGTCGCTGCTGATCGGCAGGGAGAACGCCACCGGCGGCGAGAGCACGGTCTACGATCCCGACGGCCGTGAGCTGCTGACCACCACGCTGAGCGAGCCGGGCACGCTGCTCCTGGGCGACGACCGCGCCACCCTGCACGGCGTGTCGCCGATCCGCCCGCTCGACACCGGCAGGCCCGCCCACCGGGACGTCCTGGTGACCACGCTCAGGGCACGCTGACGCAGTCTGTGGCACGCACCAGGGCGTCCACCACCCCGGCCGGGCCGGTCGCGCCCCGGGCCCACGCGCGCTGCCGTTCCGCGCCGGTCCCCCGGGCCGCGAGCCGCCGCAGGAACGCCAACACCTCGCCCATGTCCCCGTACGCCTCCAGCACCGGCCGCACATGCCGCACGAGCCGCTCCGCCTGCTCGGGCGCGGGCAGGACGCGCCCGCTCAGGGCGTCCACGCCACTGCCGGGCCAGCCGTCCCGGGCGGCCCGCCAGTACGCGGCGCGCAGCAGTTCGCCGCAGACGCGCGGGCCCGGATCGCCGCGTACGGCCTCGTTCGCCGCCGTGACGACGAGCGCCCTGATCAGTACCGTGAGGGCCACCGTGTCGTCGATCTCCGCCAGGACGTCCATGGAGCGCACCTCGAGCGTCGGCAGGCGCGGGTTGGGCCGGACGTCCCAGAACGGCATGCCGGGCTCCAGCATCGCCTCCGCCTCCGCCATCGCGGTGGCGAGCCGCTCGTGATGGGCGAGCGACTCGGCGTACGGCGGCGGCCCCAGGCACGGGAAACGGCTCCTGATCACGGACCGCCAGCTCGCGTAGCCCGTGTCGAGGCCCTCGTGGAACGGTGAGTTCGCGCTCATCGCCACCAGGAGCGGCAGCCAGGGCCTGAGGTGGTTGCCCACCAGGACGGCGAGTTCCCGGTCGGGCAGGTGCACATGGACGTGGAAGGCGCTGATGGCGAAGTCGTCCAGCATGGCGCGGTACTGGTCGGCCCCGGCGCGGTAGCGCGGGTGGTCGCCGATGTCCGCCCGGCGGGAGACGCCCAGGACCGGCGTTCCGGAGGCGCACAGGCGGAGGCCCTCGGCCCGCGCGGCCGCCACGGCCGCCGCCCGTACCCGGTGCAGTTCCTTGCGCAGCTCCTCGGCCCCCGGGCACGGCGGCGTCTTCCCCTCGATCTGGTACTCGGTGAACTCACCGGAGACGAGGTCCCCGACCATCGAGGAGGCCCGTGCCACCACCCGGGCACCGGCGGGTTCCACGGCGCGCGTCGTGGGGTGGACGAGGAAGTACTCCTCCTCCACTCCGAGCGTGGGCGCGTGGATCGCCCACGCGTTGTTCTCCCAACCGTTCACCGCTTCAGCATCACGCGTCGGGGCGGCTCTGTCTCGTTCAGCCCGCGAGCCGGTCCCCGAGCCGGTGGAGGAGCTGCTCCCGGTGCAGCTCCGCTATCGGGGCGAGCAGGTCCGGGTGGCGCAGCAGCGGGGCGGCCCGCCGGTCGTGCTCGTCGGGGTCGACCAGCCGCCGGAACTCCACCGGCGCCCCCTCCAGGTGCGGGGACCCGGCGAGGGCCTCCATGGCGGCCGCGGCGAGCCCGGGCGTACTGAGCAGGGACGCCGCCCAGCTCGCGACGACCTCGTCGACCCAGGTGCGCCACGCGTCGGGCTCCTCGGCACCGGTTTCGGCGGCGTCCGCGCCGGTGACCCCGTCGAGCCGGGCCGAACCGCCCGGCCCGGCCACGGCGACCAGCGCGGCGTCCATCGCGGTCGGGTAGCGCAGCCACGCCGCGACCGTGACGGCCTGCCGCGCCTGCGCCTCGGCCCGGGCGTGGTCGAGCGCGCCGCCGCCCGGCGGGTAGGCGCGCGTCAGCCACTGCGCGGTCGCCGCTATGAGCGGGGAGAGCGAGAAATCTGCGGGCACGGCTGATCCATCCGAACGCACGGGGGTGAGGGGACGGAAACGGTACCGCCGGAATTCCGGGGAGGAAATGACGCACCTCACGTGGAACGACACGCTGAGCCGACGGCAATACGCGGGGGACGGACGCGGCGGCGTTTCATTGGGGAAATCCGGAAATACCGCGCGAAGGAGCGTCGGCATGGCACACGGTGGAGACGTCGTCACGGAATTGACCAATGACCACGAGGAGGTGGAGGAGCTCTTCACCACCATCGAGGAACTGCCGCCCGGTGACAGCCGGCGCAAGGAGTGCGCCGACCAGGTCACCATGGAGCTGGTCCGCCACTCCGTCGCGGAGGAGGCCTACCTCTACCCGGCGGTACGCCGGCACGTGCCGGGCGGTGACGCGCTCGCCGAGAAGGAGCTGGCCGATCACGCGGCCGCCGAGCGCATCATGAAGGAGCTGGAGGGCTGCGAGGCGGGGCATCCGCAGTTCGACGTGCTGATGAACAAGCTGATGACGGAGATCCGGTCGCACATCACCGACGAGGAGAACAACCTCTTCCCGCGCCTGCGTGACGCGTGCTCCGCCGAGGTGCTCGACGACCTCGGGGAAAAGGTCCGCCAGGCGAAGCGGACGGCCCCGACCCGCCCCCACCCCTCCGCCCCCGACAAGCCCCCGGCCAACAAGCTCCTCGCCCCCGGGGTCGGCCTCGTCGACCGCCTCCGCGACGCGATGACGGGCCGCGGCAAGACCTCCTGACCCGGCCCGGCTCCGTACCGAGGGCCACCGAGGGCCGCCGACGCCCCGCCGGGGAGCGGCCGGGGGCCCTGGAGGGTCGGGGGCCTCGGCGCCTCAGGCGGCGCGGGCCGTGACGAGCCAGAGCGACGGCAGGTCGATGGGGGTGCCGTCCGGGGTGTGTTCGGTGGTGGTCAGGGGCATCCGGCCCGAGGCGAGGACGTCGAGGCCGGCGGTGCGGAAGTACTCCGGCACGTCGGCGTCCACGACGGTGGCCGGTGCGATGCCGTGGCGGAGTACCGGTTCCAGTTTCGGGGGCGGGCCCGCCGGGCTGCGGGCCAGGCCGCGGAGGGCCGTCCCGGCCGCCTCGGCGAGCTCCACGACGAACGCCCGGCCCCGCTCCCCCACGAGCGTCGCGATGGCGGTGGCCAGGGCCTGCCGGTCCTGCGGGTCGGTCTGGTGGAGCACCCCGCGCATGTAGACGTTGGCGTCGCCCAGCTCGGCGTGCAGCTCCCGCACGGCCGCCGGGTCCACGGCGTCGAGCACCCGGAACCGGGCGGCGGCGCCTGCCCGGCCGTCCCGCCGGCGGGCGTGCTCGATCGCCGCGGCGGCCACGTCGACGCCCACCACGCGCGCGTACCGGCCCGCGAGGAAGAGCGTCTGGGTGCCGTTGCCGCACCCGAGGTCGACCAGGGGCAGGCCGGGTGCCGTCAGGTGGGGCTCGAAGAGCTCCAGGTGGCGGCCGGCCGTCAGCGCGGGGGCGGCGTCCCAGATAACGGCCCCCTCCTCGCCGGGCGCCTGCCTCCAGAAGCCCTCCCAGGCGTCCTTGTAGCGACGGGTCACACTCACGGCCTCTTCCTCTCCCCCGGCAGCGGCAGCTCGAACCACACCGACGTCCCGTCGCCCGCCCTGCTCGCACCCCACTGCCCGGCCAGGGCGCTCACCACCCGCAGACCACGCCCGTTCTCGTCGGCGGGCCGCGTGCCCAGCAGCGTCGGCAGGGTGTGCCCGTCGTCCGTGACCTCGCACAGCAGGACGTCCGTCCGGACCAGCCGCACCTCGATCCGGCGCGCCCCTTCCGCGTGCCGTACGGCGTTGGTGACGAGTTCGCTGACGAGCAGCCGCGCGGTGTCCGCCTGCTCGTCCAGGCCCCACCCGGCCAGCCGCTCCCCCACCAGCCGGCGTGCCCGCCCGACCTCGCCGGGCTCCGGGGCAAGCTCCCAGCGGGCGACGTCCCCGGCGTCGATGCCGTTCAGCCGCGCCATCAGCAGGGCGACGTCGTCCTTGCGCCCGCCCCCGGCGCCCAGCGCCCTGATGATGGCGTCGCAGGCGTCGTCCATGGAGGCGGCCGGGTGGGCGGCCGACTCGCACAGCGCGGCGAGGCCCACGCCGATGTCCTCGCCCCGGACCTCGACCAGCCCGTCCGTGCACATCACGAGCCGGTCGCCGGGCGAGACCGGCACCCGTACGGTCTCGAACGGCACCCCTCCGAGGCCGATCGGGGCGCCCGTCGGCAGGTCGAGCAGGTCGCTGCGCCCGTCCTCGGCACGGACGATCACCGGCGGCACATGGCCGGCGTTCGCCATGAGCAGCTCACCGGCGACCGGGTCGTACACGGCGTACAGACAGGTCGCCAGGTAGTGCTCGCCGAGCCGCTGGGCCAGGTCGTCGAGGTTGCGCAGCAGTCGGGCGGGCGGCAGGTCGAGCCCGGCCATGGTCTGTACGGCCGTCCTCAACTGGCCCATCATGGCGGCCGAGTGCAGGCCGTGTCCCATGACGTCGCCGACGACGAGGGCCGTGCGGGAGCCGGGGAGCTGGACGGCGTCGAACCAGTCGCCGCCGACCCGGCCGAGCCGGGTGCCCGGCAGGTAACGCGTGGCGGTGTCACAGCCGGCCGTGCGCGGGGTGACCTGGGGCAGCATCGAATCCTGGAGCAGTTCCGCGACGCTCTCCTGGTACCGGTACATGCGGGCGTTGTCGAGGACGAGCCCGGCACGCGCGGCCAGCTCCGCGCCCGTCACCCGGTCCATGTCGTTGAACCGGGCCCGCCCGGGGTGACGCAGCAGGATCATGAACCCCAGCACCACATTGCGCGCCTTCAACGGCACGACCAGCATGGACCGCCCGATGACCAGCGGACGGATGTCACGCTTGTCGAACTGCGAGGCGATGGCCGTGCCCATCTCCTCGCCGATCCTCGGTACGAGGACGGGCTCGCCGGTCGTCATGCACTGGAAGAACGGGGTGTGCTCGGGAACCTGCATGGCCTCACCGACCGGTACGACATCGTCCCACCGCCCCGGTTCGTCGACGTGCTCGACGGCGACCCGGTGCCACCAGGTGGTGGCGTCCGGCGTGCCGTCCGGGAAGTCCTCCCCCGCGACGACCTGTTCCCGCAGGTAGGTGCCGGCGAAGTCGCCGAAACGGGGCACGACCGCCTCGCTGACCTCCTGAATCGTACGGGCGAGGTCGAGGGACGAGCCGATGCGGCCGCTGACCTCGTTGAGGAACTCCAGCCGCTCGCGCACGGCGGCGTATTCAAGGTCCTGCGCCAAGTCCCGTTCCAGGTCCAGCTCCAGGGCCTGTTCCACGTCCCGCTCCGGGGCCGGCGCCGTCCCGGCTCCTCCGGTGGTACGCGCCCGTGCGGCGCGTTCCGCGCGCCGGGGCACGCCCCAGTCGGGGGTGACGGGCACGCGTGCGTGGTGGCTGAATTCGAGGACCGGATAACCCAGTTCGAGGACCTGGGACACGATCCGCGCGGACTGCCGGACGCTCATGTTCGGCAGGATCTCGGGGAGCCGGCGGGCCAGCTCGTCGGAGCCGGGGAAGTCGGTGTGCAGGGCGAAGCCGGGCGCGATGCGCTCCACGTGCTCCTGACCGGCCGGGTCGCCGCGGAGGCGGGCGGCGTCCGCCGCCAGGACGAGCAGCCGTTCGGGGCCGGGGCCGACCAGCGGGTAGGCCCACCACAGGACGTCGGTGCGCTCCTGCCCCGGTTCGGAGAGCCGGGCGCGGCCGGCCGCCGGGTAGGAGGTGAGCCCGCCCAGGGAGGCGTCCAGCGCCGGGCCGGGGCTGTCATCGGTCCCGCACACCCGCTCCAAGGCGCCGGAGACGGGGAGCAGTTCAGCGGCGGGCTGGCCCACGGCGGCCTCCTTGGCGTGGCCGAAGAGTCTGCGCGCGCCGGTCGACCAGTGGGACACCAGGCCGCCACCGTCCACGACGACCACGGCAAGCGGAATCCGGCCCGCTGCTCCTGCCGCATCCGTCGCGGCCCTCGGCCGCGGAACGCCACTGTCCATCGTTGGAAGGCTCCTTCCCCGCGCGCGCTGCGGACCCGCGGCCGTGTTCCCACCGTACGGCCCGCGCGCCGTTGTGCGCCGGGCATCCAGGGAACTGGCCCGGCACCGACCCGGCGTCAGTCCTCGTGCCCCAGGCGCAGATCACGCTCGGTGCGTCCGCCGCCCGTCACCCGGAGCACGGTGGCGACCGGCGGGTATCCGGCCGCGATCACGGTGTACTCGCCGGCTGAGAGGTCCAGGAAGCGGAATGTGCCGTCGGGGCCCGTGGTGAGCGTGTCGACGACGTTGCCGGCGGCGTCGAGGAGCGTCACGCGCGCGTCCTCCACGGGCCGCCCGCCGGGCGCCCGTACCGTCCCGCGCAGCACCGCTCCGCCGGCCAGTTCGATGTCCTGGCGCGTCTCGCGGGCCGCCTGGACGCTCACCGGAAGGGCGGCGGGCCGGAACGCGGGGGCGCTCGCCGCCAGCGTGTACTCCCCCGCGACGAGCGCGGTGAGGACGTAGTCCCCGTCACGCCCCGTGCGGGTGTTGGCGACGACCTCTCCGCGTACGTCGGTGAGGGTGACCGTGGCGTCGCGGACGGGCGTGCCGTCGGCGGTGCGGACGGCTCCGGTGAGCCGGCCCGCACCCCCGAGGACCACATCGATCTCGACGGGCCGTTCGCCGACGGTGACGGGGACGGCCTGGGGCTGGTGGCCGCCGGCCGCCGCGATCATCACGTACGAGCCGCCGCCCGGGACGCTGAGGGCGTACCGCCCGTCCTCGCCGGTGGCGCCGCGGCCGACCTGCTGTCCGTGCGCGTCGATGAGGGTGAGGGCGGCGCGCGGCACGCACGTTCCGTCGTGGTGCTGGACGGTGCCGCAGACGGGGACTCCCCGGCGGGCTTCCGGGCGGGCTTCCGGGCGGGGTCCCGGCTCGGTGCGTGGCGGGGGCACGGAGGCGGTGGAGGCGTTCTGGGTCACCAGCGGTTTCTCCTTGAGGAAGAAGGCGACGAGCAGGCCGAGGCCGAGGACCGGCACCAGGTGGAGGAGGGTCCGCGGCATCGTCTCCGCGTAGGCCCCGAGGTACGCGTCGCGCAGGGCGGGTGGCATGGCCCGGACGGCGTGCGGGGTGACCGACCAAGGGCCGGGCAGGTCGGTGCCGGCGGCCCCGGCGGGGAGCCGGCCGGCGAGGGCGTGGTCGAGGCGGTGGGCGAAGTGGGCGCCGAGTGCGGCGACGCCGGCGCAGCCGCCGATCCACCGGACGAGGGTGTGGGCGCCGGTGGCGGTGCCGAGGGCGCCGGGTGGTGCGGCGTTCTGGACGGCGAGGACGAGGGCGGGCAGGACGAGGCCGATGCCGACGCCGAGGACCGCCTGCCAGACACTGTGGGTGAGGCGTGGCGTGTCCGGCTCCAGCCGGGACAGCAGCCACATGCCGACGACCGCGACGGCGCCGCCGAGGACGGGGTGGACCGTGTAGCGGCCGGTCCGGCTGATGAGGTGTCCGGAGAGGAGGCAGGCGGCGACGAGGCCGCCCGCCAGGGGCAGCACCAGCAGGCCGGCTTCGGCGGGGTCCGCGCCGCCGGACAGTGGGGAACCGCCGGCCGGTGCGGAGCCGCCGGACAGTTGGAAGAAGACCGGCAGGCAGGCGGCGACGACGAAGAGCGCGACGCCGATGGCGGTGCCGACGAGGCCGCTGACCACGAAGGTGGGGTCGCGCAACAGCCGGAGCGGGACGATCGGTTCGGGCGCGTAGTTCTCCACGACGACGAACAGCAGGAGGGTGCCCGCCGCGCCGCAGGCGAGCCCGAGGACGACACGTGAGTCCCAGGCGTACTCCGTTCCGCCCCAACTGGCCAGCAGCACCAGGAAGGTCGAGGCGGCGGCGAGCAGGAGCGCGCCGAGGACGTCCAGGCGGCCCCGGGGGGCGGGCCTGAGCGGGGTGAGCGCCGCGCCGACGAGGAGCAGCGCGACCAGGCCCAGGGGGACGGCGGCCCAGAAGCACCAGCGCCAGGAGACGTGCTCGGTGACGAGCCCGCCGAGCAGCGGGCCTGCCAGTGTGGCGAGCCCGAGGGCGGCGCCGGTCACGCCCAGGAAGCGGCCGCGCCGGCGGGCGGGGACGAGGTCGGCGACGATCGCCTGGGCACCGGCCAGCAGGCCGCCGGCGCCGACGCCCTGGAGTGCACGGAATGCGACGAGCTGGTCCATGGTGCGTGACCAGCCCGCCAGTGCCGAGCCTGCGACGAAGACGACGAGGGCGAACTGGAAGAGGCCTTTGCGCCCATGGAGGTCGCCGAGCTTGGCGTGGACGGGCAGGGTGACGACGGTGGCGAGGAAGTAGGCGGTGGTGACCCCGAGCGCCCGGCCCGGAGCGGTCCTCGCCCCCTGGAGGTCGCCGGTGATCGCCGGGAGGGCGGTGGCGGTGACGAGCTGCTCCAGCACGGCGAGCAGCAGGGCCAGGACGAGCCCGAGGAAGACGACGCGTACGCGACGCGGACCCAGGGGCTCGGTCTCCGGGACGGGGTCGTCCTCGGGCCCGGCGGGGGCGGCGGCGTCCGGACCGTCAGGCTCACCGTGCCGGGTGGCTGTTGGGACGCCCGGCGCGCGGGGGTCCGGCACGGCAGCGGCGTGGTCCTCCCCCGGCGGGGCGGTTCCCGCGGCGGCCTCCCAGGGGGCGGTCTCGGGGCCCCGCCATGGGTCGTCGTGCGGCACCGGGTCGGAAGCGGCTTGATCCCACGGCATCTGATCGGCCGACAGCCGATCGCCCGGCACCGGGTCCCAGGGCTCCTCGGCACCCGGTACGTGATCCGCCGGCACGCGGTCCCACGGCACCCCGTCGCCCGGCACCCGGTCCGCCGGCACCTCGTCCCACGGCACTCCGCCGCCGGGCACCTGGTCCCACGGCCCCCGATCGCCGCCCGCTGCCCGATCGCCCGGCACATCGTCGCGCCGCTCCCGGTCCACCGGCGCCCGATCGGCCGGCACCCGATCGGCAGGAGCGCCCGGCACCCGGTCCACCGGCACCCGGTCGGCAGGAGCGCCCGCCCCCGAGGTGCCCAGGCGGCCCGAGGCGCCCGCGCCCGAGGCGTCCGCGCCCGAGGTGCCCTTGAAGCCCGGTCCCATGGCGGTGGCTTGGGGGCCGGGCCCTTGGGCGGGTGGCTGGGCGCCCGGTCCTTGGGCCCCCGGCCCCGATCGGCGGCGGGCCGGCGGTGTGGTGTGGCCGTCGTTCGCCAGCGTGCTCCCACCCACGAACCTGCTCCCCTCGGTCGCGCCTACGCGGCGCGCCATTCTTCGCATTGGGCACCGAGGGGGAGCAAGCGGGGCATTACGGGGTCACGGGCACGGACCGGCGCCGGGTACGGGGAGCGCCCCGGCGCTCATCAGGCGCTTTCCCGTGGCCCCCCGCACGCCGGGCCACGCGGGCACGCCGGGGAGCCGACGGGAAGACCACCCGAACCGGTGACCGTCGGGCGCTACTTCTCGACCTCGGCGGCGAGCTTGGCGAGCACCTGGTCGTAGATGCGGCCGAGCCCCTTGGGGGCGAACGTCCGCTCGAAGAACCCACCGATGCCGCCCGCACCGTTCCAGACGGTGGTGACGACGACCTTCGACCGGCCTTCGCCGGCCGGGGTGACGGTCCAGGTGGTGACCATGGAGGAGTTGCGGTCCTTCTCGACGAGCCGGCCGTCGGACGGCTCGGTGACCTCCAGCAGGCAGTCCCGGATGCGCTTGCTGGTGGCCTGGAGCTTCCAGTGGACGAGGGTGCCCTCGCCGTCGCCGCCCTCACGCACCTCGTACTCGCTGAAGTGCTCGGGCAGCAGCTTCCCGCGGGTCTTCTTGTAGTCGGCCAGCGCGTCGAACACCGTCTCCGCGTCCGCCGCGATGACCCGTTCCGTCGTGGCCTCGACCTGCGCCATGCCATGTCCTCCAGCACTCGTTCCTAAGGGGAGGCACAAGCCAACCACCTGCGCGGTGGCGGCCCAAATCCGGGAAGGCCCGGGGGGAGGCGATCATGGGAACAAGTGTTCTATTGTGTGGCCCAGTGCTACCGAGGAGGCGTCCATGCGCTGGGACAACCTGAGCGACCACCCCACCGCGGCCACCGGGGACACCGTGCTGTTCGGTACGGACGCCGTGACCACGCGTACGTTCGACACCCCGGAGTTCCGGGGGATCACGTTCCACGAGGTGCGCGCGCGTTCGATCGTGAACCGGGTGCCCGGCGCCTCGCGCATGCCGTTCGAGTGGACCGTCAACCCGTACCGCGGCTGCACGCACGCGTGCGTGTACTGCTTCGCCCGCAAGACGCACGGCTATCTGGACCTCGACACCGGCCTCGGTTTCGACTCGCAGATCGTGGTGAAGATCAACGCGCCGGAGCTGCTGCGCAAGCAGCTCGCATCGCCGCGCTGGCACGGCGCGCACATCGCCATGGGCACGAACGTCGACTGCTACCAGCGCGCCGAGGGCCGCTACCAGCTCATGCCGGGCATCATCTCGGCCCTGCGCGACCACGCGAACCCGTTCTCGATCCTCACCAAGGGGACGCTGATCCTCCGTGACCTGGACCTGCTGCTCCAGGCGGCCGAGGTCACCGACGTCGGCATCTCCGTCTCCGTCGGCTTCACCGACCGCGAGCTGTGGCGGACCGTCGAGCCCGGCACCCCCGCCCCGGAGCGGCGTCTCGACGTCGTCCGCACGCTGACCGACCACGGCATCGGCTGCGGGGTGCTGATGGCCCCGGTGATCCCGTTCCTCGGCGACCACCCCGACCAACTGCGCGCCACCGTGCGCGCGATCGCGGCCTCCGGGGCGACGTCGGTGACCCCGCTCGTCCTGCACCTGCGGCCCGGGGCGCGCGAATGGTTCATGGCGTGGCTGAACCGGCACCATCCGCACCTGGTGCGGCGGTACGAGCGGCTGTACGCGGACGGCGCCTACGCCCCGAAGTGGTACCAGCGCCGGATCACCCGTCAGGTGCACGAGCTGGCGGACGAGTTCGGCATGGGTCCGGCGCGGCGGGGCGCGGCCCGGCGCATCACGGAGCCGCCCGCCCTCCCGGAGCGGCGGACCGAGGCGGAGACGGCACCCACACAGCTCACCCTCCTCTGATCGGGTCAAGTCTGCTCGTGGCATGCCCGTCCGGGCCGGAATACGGGGACGATCCGCCGAGGGCCGTATGCCCTCGAAGCCCCATCGTTCCGCTCGCTCGGGAGGCCGTATGCAGAAACGTGCAGGAGTGCTGATCGCCGCCGGGGCGCTGCTGGCGGGCGCGGTCACCGCCGTGCCGTCGGCGGCGGAGCCGTCCGCCCGGGAACCCTCCGGCCCGCTCGTGTGGAAGGGGTGCGCCACCAAGCAGTACCCCCGGCTCCAGTGCGCGTCGGTACACGTGCCGCTGGACCACGACGATCCGGACGGCGAGCGGATCACCCTCGCGCTGTCCCGGGTCCCGCACACCGCCAAGACCTTCCAGGGGCCCCTGCTCGTCAACCCGGGCGGTCCGGGGGCCAGCGGGCGCACGATGGCCGGGTTCGTCGCGGCGTCCCTGCCGGCGAAGGTGGCGGCGCAGTACGACGTCATCGGCTTCGACCCGCGGGGCGTGGGCGCGAGCCGGCCCGCGCTGGACTGCAAGCCGGGCTACTTCACGCCCGTACGGCCGGACTCGGTGCCGCGCGACCAGCGGGACGAGCGGGTGAACCTGGCCAGGGCCGCGTCGTTCGCCAAGGCGTGCGGCGACAAGTACGGCGGCCTGCTGCGGCACATGAGCACGGTGAACGCGGCCCGGGATCTCGACGTCGTCCGGCAGGCGCTCGGCGCGGAGCGGATCAACTACTTCGGGTACTCGTACGGGACGTACCTCGGCACCGTCTACGCCAAGCTCTTCCCGCACCGGGTACGGCGGGCCGTCCTGGACTCGGTGGTCGATCCGCACGCGGTCTGGTACCGCCTCAACCTCGCGCAGGACGTGGCCTTCGACGCCCGCCACAAGGCGTTCACGGCATGGGTGGCCAAGCACCACACCACGTACCGGCTGGGCACCGACCCGGCGAAGGTCGAGGCGCGCTGGTACGCGATGCGCGAGGCGCTGCGCAAGAAGCCGGCGGGCCAGAAGATCGGCCCGGCCGAGCTGGAGGACACCTTCCTGCCGGGCGGGTACTTCAACGGCTTCTGGCCCACGCTCGCCGAGGCGTTCTCGGCGTACGTGAACGACAACGACCCCGACCCGCTCGTCGCGGCCCACAAGACCCTGTCCTCCCCGGACGCCGCGAGCGACAACAGCTACTCGGTCTACGCGGCCGTGCAGTGCCGTGACGCCGACTGGCCGAAGGACTGGGGGGTGTGGCACCGCGACAACTGGGAGGTGTACGGCAAGGCGCCCTTCTCCACCTGGAACAACGCCTGGTACAACGCGCCCTGCGCCTTCTGGCCGGTCGACTCCATGGCGGTACCGGACCTGGCGAACGACGCCCTACCGCCGGTGCTGCTGTTCCAGGCGACGGAGGACGCGGCCACTCCGTACGAGGGCGGTGTCTCCGTCCACCGCCAACTGCGCCGCTCCAGCCTGGTGGTCGAGCAGGGCGGCGGGAACCACGCGGTCACGCTGGCCGGGAACGCGTGCCTGGACCGGTACCTGGCCCGCTACCTGGAGACGGGCGCGGTCCCACGGGGCGGCGGGCGCGGAGCGGCGGACGCGGTGTGCGCGGCGACGCCCGACCCGCAGCCGGCGAAGACGGCCCGGGGTGGCGCGGAGCCTGTCGCCCGTACCGGCGGCGCGGCGCTGCACGGGCTGCTCGGGCACGGGTGAGGCGCTGATTGTCAGTGGCGTGCGCGAGGATGAGGCGCATGAACAACCACCTCACCCACGTGCACGCCCCTGACGGTGTCGCCCCCGGTTCCGGTTACAGCCATGTCGTCTGGGGGAGCGGCCGGTTCATCGCGATATCCGGTCAGTGCGCCTTCGACGCGGACGGCCGGGTGGTCGGCGAGGGCGACGCGGGCGCTCAGGCCCGCCAGGTCTTCGAGAACCTGCGGCGGTGCCTGGCCGCGGCGGGCGCCGGTTTCGACGACGTGGTGAAGCTGACGTACTTCGTCACGGACGTGGCCCACCTGCCGGCGGTGCGGGCGGCCCGGGACGAGGTGATCGACACCGCGCGTCCGCCTGCCAGCTCGGCGGTCCAGGTCGCGGCGCTGTTCCGGCCCGAACTGCTCGTCGAGATCGAGGCGTTCGCGGTCCTGCCCGAGGGGCCCCGGCCATGACGGAGGCCGTCCGGGTACGGGACATGGTGGAGGCCGACTGCGAAGCCGTCGCCGAAGTCCGGGTGCGCGGCTGGCAGGCGGCGTACGACGGGCTGATACCGAGGTGGTACCTGGCGGCGATGACCGTCGAGGCCGACGCGGAGGCCCGCCGGAGGCACTTCGCCCAGGACGGCACCCGTGCCGTCAACCTGGTCGCCGAGCGCGGGGGTTCGGTGGTCGGCTGGGCGTGCTACGGGCCGTACCGGGACGGGCAGGCCACGACCGGGGAGGCGGAGCTGTACGCGCTGTACGCGCGGCCGGACCAGCTCTCGACGGGCGTGGGGCGTGCCCTCATGGCGGAGTCGGCGGCCCGTGCGGCCCGGGAGGGGTACGGGGCGATGCGGTTGTGGGTGCTGAAGGACAACACCCGCGCCCGGCGGTTCTACGAGAAGGCCGGCTTCGCACCGGACGGAGCGGAGGAGCCGTGGCACGTGGCGGGGGTCGCCGTGCCGGAGGTCCGCTACACCCGCCCCCTGGCACCCTGACCGGCCGCCACCCTTTGCTGCGGCCCGCGCGCCGGCGCCCCGCCGACGCCCGGTTGCTCGGCCCGAAGCCCCGCACGACCGGACGGCCACCGCCCGACCCGCACGTCCCACGCCGCCCTCGGCCGGTCGCCCACGCGCCAGTCGCCCCACCGACGCCCGGTTACTCGGCCGGGCCCCCGCGTGCCCCGGGCCGCCGCCCGACCCGCGCACGGCGCCCTCAGCCCGGCGCCCATGCGTCCCGGGCCGCCGCCCGACCCGCACGACGGCCACCGACACCGCCCCGCGACGGCGCCCCGCCCTCACCCCCGGGCCGGCAGGCGCCTCAGGGCTTCCGCCGCCGCCGCGGCGAGCCGGGGATGCGCGCGGGCGGCTTCGAGGACCGGGCGGGCGCGGGGGTCGCCCAGGGCGCCGAGCCCTTCGGCGCAGGCGACGCCCACCCGCCAGTGCGGGTCGCCGACCGCGAGGCGGCGCTCCAGGACGGTGATCAGCGCCGGTACGGACTCCGGTGCGCGCAGCCAGGCGAGCAGCCGGACGGGCAGCAGGGCGTAGGCGACGCGCAGCTCGTTGGTGGCGAGCGCGGCGGCCGCCTTCGGCGTGCGCGGGTCGCCCAGCCTGCTCAGGGCGTGGGCGGCGGAGACGCAGCGCTCGGGGTCCCGGTGGTTGAGGAGCAGGACCAGCGCCTCGAAGGCGCGCCGGTCACCGGCGATGCCCAGCCGGAAGGCGGCGATCTCCCGGGCCCACAGGGCCTGACCGGGCCCGGTCAGGACGGCGGCGAGCTCGTCGTGATCCTGGACGGTGAGCAACCGCTCGTACGCGGGTGACCCGCCGGCCTCGTCGCGCAGCCGGTGCGCGAGCGACCTGAACTCCTCGTCCGTGCCGTCCGTGCCGTCCGTGCCGTCCGTGGCGTCCATGGCTGTCAGTATCCAGCCCCACCGCGATCCAGATCACATGTTCCGGCCACTTCCCAGGACTGGCGCGCTCGTTACCCGCCAGTTAATCTCAAGTGAGCGGGTACCCCCCGCACCCTCAAGGCGGCCTGGTGACGCAGCCGCCGCGAGTGCCTTGTCGGTTCGGCACCTTGTACGACGTGGCTCCGGGACAGAGTCCGTCGGTTCTCCTCACCGCGACAGCACCATGCCGTGCGCGCCATCCGCCCGCACCCGCGTACGCCGCCTCCCGGTCGTACCCCCGGTACCTCCGCGCGCGCCCCTCATCAGTCGTCACTCATCCCTGGAGTCCCGTGATGGACACCCCTCTCTCCACCATCGCCGTCGTCGGTCTCGGCACGATGGGCACCGGTATCGCCGAGGTCCTGACCCGGGCCGGCCGCGAGGTCATCGGCATCGACATCAGCGAGGCCGCCGCCGCCCGCGCCATCACCACCCTGGAGGCCGCCACCGCCCGCTCCGTGGCGCGTGAGCGGATCACCGAGGAGGAGCGGCGCGACATCCTCGCTCGTTTCCGTACCTTCTCCGACCTCCAGGCGGCGGCCGACGCCGACCTGGTCATCGAGGTCGTGCCCGAGTCGTACGAGATCAAGCAGCAGGTCTTCCGGGCGCTGGACGCCGTCGTCCGCCCCGACGCGATCCTCGCCACCGGCACGAACGCCCTGTCGGTGACCCGGCTCGCCGCCGACTCCGCGCGCCCCGAGCGCGTGCTCGGCCTGCACTTCTTCAACCCCGCCCCGGCGATGAAGCTGGTCGAGGTGGTCTCCTCGGTGCTGACCGCCCCGCAGGCCGTCGCCGCCGTCACCGACCTGGCGCACCAGCTCGGCAAGGAGCCCGTCGCGGTCGGCGACCGGCCCGGTTTCGTCGCGGACGGACTGCTCTTCGGCTACCTGAACCAGGCCGCCGCGATGTACGAGGCGAAGTACGCCTCCCGCGAGGACATCGACGCCGCGATGAAGCTGGGCTGCGGCCTGCCGATGGGCCCGCTGGCCCTGCTCGACCTGATCGGCATCGACACCGCCCGTACCGTCCTGGACGCCATGTACGCCGAGTCGCGCGACCGGCTGCACGCCCCCGCGCCGATCCTGAAGCAGCTCAGCGAGGCGGGGCTGACCGGCCGCAAGTCGGGGCGGGGTTTCTACACGTACGAGGCGCCGGGCAGCGGCGTCGTGGTCCGCGACGCGCTGACCCCGCTGGAGACGGGCGGCCCTGACGCGGCGGCCCGTGAGGTCCGGTCCGTCGGCGTGGCCGGCTCCGGCACCATGGCGAGCGGCATCGCGGAGGTCTTCGCGAAGGCCGGATACGACGTGGTGCTCGCCGCCCGCTCCCTGGAGAAGGCCGAGACCGCCACGGCGCGGATCGCCAAGTCCCTGGCCCGCTCCGTCGACAAGGGCCGGATGACCGCCGAGGCGCGCGACGACACCCTGGCCCGCATCACCCCGGCCGGCTCGCTGGACGCCTTCGCCGAGGTGGACCTGGCGGTGGAGGCGGTCGCCGAGGACCTGGAGATCAAGCAGCAGCTCTTCGCGACCCTGGACAAGGTCTGCAAGCCCGGCGCGGTCCTGGCCACCACGACCTCCTCCCTGCCCGTCGTCGCCTGCGCCCGCGCCACCTCGCGCCCGCAGGACGTGATCGGGATGCACTTCTTCAACCCGGCGCCGGCCATGAAGCTGGTGGAGATCGTGCGGACGGTCCTGACCGCCGACGACGTCCACGCCACCGTCCGCCAGGTCACCACGAAGATCCGCAAGCACCCGGTGGACTGCGGCGACCGGGCCGGTTTCATCGTGAACGCGCTGCTCTTCCCGTACCTGAACAACGCGATCAAGATGGTCGAGCAGCACTACGCGTCGCTCGACGACATCGACGCCGCGATGAAGCTCGGCGGCGGCTACCCGATGGGGCCCTTCGAGCTCCTCGACGTGGTCGGGCTGGACGTCTCGCTGGCGATCGAGAAGGTCCTGCACCGCGAGTTCCGCGACCCGGGGCTGGCCCCGGCGCCGCTCCTGGAGCACCTGGTGGCGGCGGGCTGTCTCGGCCGCAAGACGGGGCGCGGCTTCCGCGAATATGCCCGGCGCTGAGCCGTACGGGGAGTGGGGCGGGCTGCTCGACGGTGCGGGCGGCCCGGCCTCCCGGACGGCCCCACAGGCGCGGCCTCCTGCACAAATGCAGTACGTTCAGGTCATGTCCCAGCCCGCTGACTCCGCCCGCCGGCCTCCCCGTGCCACCGCCACGCCCGACGCCCCCGAGAGTGCCGCGGGCAGCCGCGCCGCCGCCCAGCGGCTCAAAATGCGCCGCGAACTGGCCGCCGCCGCCATGGAACTGTTCGCGACCAAGGGGTACGAAGCGACGACGGTCGACGAGATCGCCGCCGCGGCCGGGGTGGCCCGGCGCACCTTCTTCCGCCACTTCCGCTCCAAGGAAGAGGCGATCTTCCCCGACCACGACGACACCCTGGTGCGGGCGGAGGCGGTGCTGAACGCCGCCCCCGCGCACGAGCACCCGCTCGACACGGTGTGCCGCGGCATCAAGGAAGTCATGAAGATGTACGCCGCGTCCCCGGCGGTGTCGGTGGAGCGCTACCGCCTCACCCGCGAGGTGCCCACCCTCCGGGAGCGCGAGATCGCCTCGGTGGCCCGTTACGAGCGGCTGTTCACGCGCTATCTGCTGGGCCATTTCGATGAGCGGGACCACCACGACGGCAACGACGACCCGCTGCTGGCCGAGGTGGCCGCGTCCGCGGTCGTGACGGCACACAACCACGTGCTGCGCCGCTGGCTGCGGGCCGGGGGCCAGGGGGACGTGGAGGCGCAGCTCGACCACGCCTTCGCGATCGTCCGGGACACGTTCGGTACGGGCATAGGCGCGGGGCGCGCCGCCGGCGCGACGGCCCCCGCCAAGCCCCCTGCCGCGACGGCGAGCACCACCGGCGACGTTCTGGTCACCGTGGCCCGTACGGACGCTCCGCTGGAGGAGATCATGCGCACCATCGAGCGGACCCTCAAGGCCCGCTGAGCCGCCCGGCGGCCTCCGCCACCCGGGACCTCGCGCGAAGCCCGCCCTGCCCGACGCTGTCCGTCGGGCAGGGCGGGCTTTTTCCGTCCCCTGACAGGGCCCATCGATCGATCATCGCTCATCTGTGAACGGCCGATGTCATCTGAGAGAAATTGTTGGCACTCAGTGTCTTGCGACTTGGCACGCGGTGTCATACGTTGATGTTGTCCGGGCGGCCGGCGTGCAGAGATCTCTCGTACGCCGGCTGTCCCCGCAAGGCCATCGCGCCTCGCGCGCCCGGACGCCTGCGTCACAGGCAATCCCGCGCACCACCCAGCGCTGCCAGCACCACCCCGGCCGAACCGACGGCACACCTCCACAGCACCACTTTCCCGACGTTCCCCTCGACGTCTTCCCTCAAGACGTTCTTCGCCGGAGGCATCACCGTGAAGGAAATCCTGGACGCGATTCAGTCGCCGGACACCACGTCCGCGGACTTCGCCGCACTGCCCCTCCCCGAGTCCTACCGCGCGGTGACCGTGCACAAGGACGAGACCGAGATGTTCGCCGGTCTCACCACCCGCGAGAAGGACCCGCGCAAGTCGCTGCACGTCGACGACGTGCCGCTGCCCGAACTCGGGCCCGGTGAGGCGCTGGTGGCCGTGATGGCCTCCTCGGTCAACTACAACTCCGTGTGGACCTCCATCTTCGAGCCGGTCTCCACCTTCAGCTTCCTGGAGCGGTACGGCAGGCTCTCCGAGCTCACCAAGCGCCACGACCTGCCGTACCACATCATCGGCTCCGACCTGGCGGGCGTCGTCCTGCGCACCGGCCCCGGCGTCAACGCCTGGCAGCCCGGCGACGAGGTCGTCGCGCACTGCCTGTCCGTCGAGCTGGAGTCCAGTGACGGCCACAACGACACGATGCTCGACCCCGAGCAGCGGATCTGGGGCTTCGAGACCAACTTCGGCGGCCTCGCGGAGATCGCGCTCGTCAA